>JAOAPI010000179.1 GCA_025462865.1 Candidatus Sulfotelmatobacter sp.
GAAACTCTCCAACGATCCGCGGTTCAAGCTGGACCCGCCGACAGTCTCGAACGTCACCAGCCTCGTCCTGCGCCCGCTCCCGTATTCGCAGGTTTAGGGAAGGAAAGGGTTGAGACGGGTCGTATAAGACGCATTCTTAATGCAGGCTCCGCGCCGAAACTTTGGAATTTAGGCCCTTCTTTCCCGCCGCCTCGGACGCTACTGCTGCTTCTTCCTGAATCTCTTGAATCGCGCCCGGAAGTGTGCCTGCGTAAAAATAGGATACGAGATCATCTCTGACCGCAGACAAAGGGTAGTCAGTCACACTCAGCTCCAGATTCGCCAAAATGGTTATCTTTGCTTTGTCCCTTCTAGCCTGCATAGCTATTGCGAGGGCGCTGAACGTTTGTTGTTGGAAGAAATTCTTTTCAACAGACAGATTAACTCCGGTCACTCCGGATGCTAAGGCACTCAGTATCGTCTTTGTCCTCGCCTGCAATACGATTGTGGCAGCCGCCGTCAGGCCAAGTTGCTCTGCTTCGGCTATGAACGCTTCAGTACTCTTTCCAGTAAATAGCAGTCCATTGTACTGATAATAGACATAGTTTATATCTCCCATGTACCTTCTCGCGATGTCATTGCGGATGTACTTAGCCGTATCGAGGTTAGGTGATGTTGCGTCCGGCGCGACGGTTTTATAGGCAGCCACCTGCTCCTTATAGGCCCCTAAGAAAAAAAAATCTGCCGATGCCGGAATTGCCGGAGGCGCTGGGGCGGCAAGAGAAAACCGTCGGGCTGAGCAGCCGCTCGAGAACAAAAGCATCGTACTCAGCAGCGTTATGGGCACAGTCAAATGGATCCGGTCGCATGATTGGGTCATATTGGCACTGAGTTAACTGTAGTAAATCTCACACACGTCAGACGTGAAGTCAATGATTATGTTCGATTTCGGTCGCTATATTTGAACCTTTATGCCGAGAGCGCTGAAGTTTCGAGAGTTAGAACGATTTAGCTGTCTCTGTACAGTGAATACTGGAGCGGCCGGCCGAGGTCCAAATTGGCTATGTCCACTAATCCGGCCCGATGAGCAGTCGAATCCATCCTGCTCGAAGGAGTAAATACGCGACAGCCGAAGGGCATTCGTGATGATTCTGAATTAATAAGTGACCGTCTGAACTCGGCCTTACAGCCAGTGCTGACGAGTAGCTAGCTCCCGGACATCCGCGCAGCGTTCCGGGCCGGGACTCCACACGTCGGATTGAGGACCACCCTACACGAAGCAGCCGGCAAGGCTTCTACTTATTAGGAACTGGACGACCAGCTCGCGCCTAAATCGATCTCCGGATAGCAGCCGACTACACGACCAAGTGCCTGTTAATTCTCCACTCTTGTTGACCGCTCCTGCGCGGCCTTGCGAGCCTCATTGAGATCGATATGCGCACCGACACCATGTTTTGCCAATAAGTGCAACAGATTCGACCCGCTAAGGAGCGTTAGGGGCTTTCCATTCGCGAATTGGTATGCATCGGGACCGTAATCCGATGTTGTCACCAGGATACCTTTGCTTGCGCCCTCATTCATAACGGTTCCGTACAGGTCTCGCACCGCAGAAACGCCAACCGTATACGCATACCTTTTCGCCTGAATTACGATTTTGCCGCCGCGGATTGGATCCGGATCGAAAGCCACGGCATCGACCCCCCCATCGCGGCTGGCCTGAGTCACTTTTACCTCGCCGCCACCAGACGAAAACTCCTTCCCGAAGATCTCGCGGATAAGATGTTCAAAGTCCTCCCAATCCATCGTCGCGAGGTTGTAGCCATCGTTCAATCGTTGGGCTACAGCGTATGAAGGGACGAATCGTCGATCGTCACGTTTCAACTCTACGATAGGCGCAACCGGTGTGACGCTGTGGATCTTGGAACTCCCGACCCCTTTCAGTTGTCGGAAGCAGGCTTTCGGGTCGACCTTTGCCAGATTAATTGCCAGAAAGGGTTCGCGAGAAGCTTGGACGGAAATGATGCACGCGGTCACCTCGTTTCCCGTACTCTTATCAGTCGACGTCACGATTCCATTGAAGACGATCGTTGAGATTGCACCGACGGAATCGCTCTGGAACAACTCGTGAATGGTTCGCAAGGTGATTTGATAGACGACGTCGTCATACAGCTTGGCTAGCTGGCTCTCGGATAGGAAAATCTCCCGCAGGGTGTCCGCCATCTGCACGTACTTGACTTCCGATAATGTCGGAAGATCACCGGGTGGAGGTAGTCGGCAGTTCAACAGCAACATGTTTGTTTCCGGGTACAGGTCGAAATCAAATTCCCGAGGGATACACGGTGGATAATCCGAGCCCGAGAGCACACGCTCGCAGTATTCGGTCACGGCGTCTGGAGACTTCAACTCATACCGCTGTCGCAGATCATCGATCGCTTCGTGTTGCTTCGCCTGTTCTTCTTCGAAATGCTTTCGCTCTGTCTGCCACCCTGCTATCGCGCGTTCGTGCTGCTCCTGCAGTCTATTGCGCTCCTTCCGAACTGCCTCAACTGCCGTTTCGTGCTCTTCGGCAACCCTCGCGCAGCGGGCTCGCCACGCGGTAAGGTTAGCTTGATGCTCGGCGGCCTGCATTGCGCAAGAATCACGCCAGTGGCGGATATCCACCTCGAATAGGTTATTGACCTCGGCGTGCTTAGAGTACTTTCGGGACCGTATCAGACGGTCAATCACCGACAGTCGAACCTGATATTTGAAGTCCGATGGCATGGGCTCGGTGGGGGCTGACTTTGGCAGAGGCTCTAAAGGAAAGGGGGGCGGCAATGGCTCTTCCGGAAGACTCCGCGTGATTGGCGCCTTCTTTGGGAATGGTGTTCGGATCTTGATCGCCTCCCAATCCAGCGTCGGGTCTGGCACGATCCCGCGGACCAGAGTACTACGGAGGGCCTCCAAACCGTCTTGAGCCTCTGCGGTTCTCTGAAGCGCCTTCGCTTTCTGGTTTTCGAGGTGGAGCCGCCGGGCCTCCTTAGCCTCATGGGCGCCCTTGACACGGGTTTCGGCAAGCAGTTGCTTCTGCCAAAGATCATTCCACAGCGCAGCTTGCATTTGTGCCTTGTTATGAAGGACCCTCTCGTCCATCGCCCTAAGGAACGCGTGTTTGTGCAATCCTTCGTGGAACACCTCGAAGGTGAAGGTCGGAATCCCACGGGCACTGTACGCAATTGCTACCTCGCCGAAGCGCGTTTCCATTCGTCTTAACCCCAAAAATTTAGTGAAAAACCTGAATGCAGAGTCTACCACTGGCTGCCGTCAGTTCGGTGAGTTCGGATCGCGCCTAAAGCGGCGCGCGCCACGCACTTGTCCCTCGTAACGCCCAAACCGCGGGATGTGCGGCGAGCGAATTCAGAAATTGGTGTCCGGATCCGTGGACAAACCAACTTATCGTTCCTAATCCGGCACGGCGACTTCTCGCTCACGTGGATTGCTTCCGGACTGGCGGAGGGTCTGTTACTCCAAGAAGATTACCGTTGCGATTTACGGCGATCTCTGATCAAAGTTGCTTTAAATGCCTTGAAAGCTTACAGTTATAAACTGCGCTCCATTTCAAGCTCAGTCTACCTATGGCAGATACGCCCAAGCCCAATTCGCTCGCTGTGAGCTGGTTCTATGGAGAACAGCAAAAGGGCACGCTCATCATTTCCCCTAAGTACCAGCGCAACGCAATTTGGTCGATCGGACAGAAGTGCTTCTTGATCGACAGTCTGATCTCGGGATGCCCGATCCCGCAGGTCTACATCAACATCATCACCGTGGGTCTTGGTAAGGAGAAGAAAACAATTTATGAGGTGGTGGATGGGCAGCAACGGTTGAGGGCAATCCTTGAATTCCTCAACAACCAATATCAGTTCGTTGCCACGACAGCTAAATCCTATCCGGTTTCCGACCTCTATAAGAAGTACATCGGCAAGTTCTATTCGGGGCTCCCCGACGCGCTACAGAACGTCATTTGGGACTATCCGATCGCCGTTCAAGAATTGCGCGGACAGGACCAGCAGGAAATTCAAGGGCTTTTCCGAAGGCTCAATTATGTGGTCGAGTCGCTGAACGATCAGGAATTGCGACATTCGCAATATTTCGGCGAGTTCGCCGACGCGGTGGAGACCCTCACGAAGGAGCAATTCTGGGACGACTTCACCCTCTTCACGCGGCGCGATTCCAGACGCATGAAGGACGCGGAGTTTGTAAGCGAGCTTTTCGTCATCGTGATGGACGGCATCCAAGACCAACAGAAAACTCTGAGCAGGTTCTATTCCGACTACGACGTGATCTTCCCGCAAAAGGGGAAGGCCATTGCGCGCTTCAAGCAGATCATCTCTTCGCTGAGAACGATCAAAGACACCATAAGAGAGACTAGGCTCCGGAACAAATCTGATTTCTATGGCCTGTTCGCAGCCGTCAATGAATTGAAGATTCCCGCCAACAAGTCTTTAGATTTAGTCGCTGCCCGCAAAGACCTGGTCAGGCTCGATAAGGAAATGAAAGCGTCTGCCGATACGCTCACGGGGGAAACGCAAGAATATTACACGACGATCATCGAAGGCGGCAACAAGATCGCCAAGCGTAAACGCCGAATGGAAATTCTTCGAGACATCCTCCAGAAGCATCTTTGAGCGCTGTCAATGCCGACACCTGCACAAGTGGTCACCGCTTTCCAGAACCAGGTTGCATCAACCTTGAATCTCTACGACCAGTTGTTCGCCGCTGTCGCGCCGAGTCCACAAAAGAAGACGCTCGAAAGCATGCTCGCCGAGCAGTGCGTTCTAGGGATTGCAGTGCAGTGGGAGGCGTTTCTGCATGACCTGATCGTCTCCTACATAGAGCAAAGCCCCACAGTTTGCGTTGACCACCACAAGAAGAAGGTGGGAGACGCAATAACCAAGTCGAAGAACGCACTCTTTCTGGCTTGGATCACGTATACCATTCCATCTCCATTGACCCGCGTGCATATCGAGGAGATGGTGGATCCGAAGGGCTGGAACATCACGGCAGATTCGGGTGATTCCCTGGCTGCATTGACTGGCAACCTCCTTCCTGCGCCTGCTTCAAAAAAATTCTCACTGCCCGCAGTGGATCGCAAGTTCATCGATCTGACGATCGCGTTCCGAAATTATCTAAGCCATCGTAGCGGCGGCTCGGTGGCGACGCTGAAGGACAAACTGGCACTTTTCCAGAAAGCCGACAAGGCCTCACCTCTCCGCGGGCGGATTACACATGTGGGAACCTTTCTGAAATTTACTCCCAAGGGCGCGCCCGGAACCCGTGCGGCAGTGATCGGTCTCAACCTGAGTGCCCTGGCCGGCAAGCTAATTTGACCCCGCAACTTTTCTATTGAAACTGCCGACGCGATCTGGTATCTGGGCTATTTTGGCGTCAAGTGGATGAATAACGCTCAAACCGCCGGCTTGGCTTCGAAGTGGCTTCCCCGGGCGGGATGTGGAGGGTTCTCCGAGGGATTCCCGTTGCGAAATCGGCTCATCGGGACTAGTCCTAGGAGGCGCACCTCGCCTAACTACATTTCTTGAGAGTTAGACCGGCATCGTCCGCGGTGTAATGGTCAACAATCAGTTGCCACGCGCGTCTGACTTTGTCGGAGAACCCCCCGAGCCCTTCCCACTTATGCCCGCTGTTTTTCCTGGCACCGCGCCGTCAGTGCATCAGTGCCAACTGAGCGGGTAAAGCTCTGTATTCCGGCAAGCCAGCCGAGGTGCGCGGCAAAGTATCGCAAGGCCAAACAAAACGGATCGGCGGGCAAGTGGTTTAGGGTTGCGTTATGCTCAGCGGAATGCGAAATGGCTCCGCGCGGCCCGCTCGAGTTAGGACCGCACTTTCACGTGCGTGCGCCCTGAGCGTGCGACGCAGACATCTTCTTTGATTACAAAGGCCTCGACCCAGTGGGTGCCAGCATAGCCTGCATGCTCCCAGCGATAATTCTGACCTTCGCTATCGTAAAAATCTCCGCGAAGCTGCTGTTTCGCCGTTGCTTCCTCGCCGGTGTTGACCACCTGCCACTTGACCACGAAAGTCCCTTTCACGTTCGTCTTCGCCGTAAAACGGAGCATAGTCTGCTTTGTCAGCGCATAGCTACCGAGCGGTGCAATTTTCTTTTTCTTGTTTGCACTGTAGGTATTCGCGACGATCTTGACCTTGTGCGTAAGATCCTGCCGCCACGGCGGTGTTTGGATGTGCGCCGTGGGTCCTAATGGCGGTGCTTGAAGCAGTTCGACAATGACTGGTGCAGCAACCAGCTTGCCACCCTGTACCGTCAGGCGACTCACAGCGCGATTTACCTCAGCCGCCCCCAGACTTTTCCGAAGCAAGTCAACGGATTCGGTCAGCGATTTGTTCTCAGCCACTGCACCGAAATCCAACTTTGCACGCTCGAGCCACTGAATAAATGCCTCTCGGCGCGCGGGCTTTTCGTTCCATTTGTCGGCAAAGTTCTCGTCTGGCTCAACAGGGTTCATGATCACCCATCGCCCGTTCTGATAACTGATGTAGTCCGCCATGTTGCTGAGAATCGCGTGAAGTGCTTCTTGCACGTCGAGTTGGTTTTGGTAGGCGCGGGCAGCGAGCGTTGTGATGATGATCGAAGTCGGTGTGTTTGGGTCGTCAACGTCAAAATACAGGTCACGATGACGCTTCAGTACCTGGATGACGCGCTGCAACGGGGTCCGAACTTGCCATTCCGGTACATCCTGAACTGAGGCAGAAAGCGATTCGGCAAGGTGTTGCCGCTTGAGGTCGAACGCAATTTGCATGCGCCCGTAGAACCACGAGGCGTAGTCAATTGGATTGCTCTTCTGCCAACGTAAGAGATCTTTATCGGTCAAGAGCAGCCCGTTGGGCAAACGCGGGGGGTTCGGTAGGCACGGCAGCACGTCCATGTGAAAGTCGGATTCGAAGTTGAGCCTCCAGCAGCGGCGCGATTCCTTGAGTGCCTTGTTCAGGTCGCCGCGGCTCTTCAAGCGGTCGCCTACAAGTTGCTTGAGGCCATCTTGCGTCGTCTGGTCTTTCTCCCTCGAGATTCGGCAAACTAAGTCGATGTCGAACTCGCCGTCGTCTTTCATCGGCCGCACTACGGTCCCGAGCCGAAAGGAACCTTGCGGATAGATCTCGGGTGCGTACCTTTCCAGCGGCGATTCGGGCGCGCCGAGCCAGTCACCGACGTCTTCGTACCTGAGGACCGCCTCTTGGTGAAGCTCAGGTGAAATGTCGAGCTCTTCAGCAATGCTTTCGAGCAGGGTCGAGATGTTCGGCCTTATGAAGAGATTCACGTGCGGGTCTCCGGGTTAGTGTTTGGGATGAATGGTTCGGCGGTATGCTGGGCAAAACTGCGGCCAAAGATTGGCGCGAAAACCCTGCTGTGGTGGGCAGCCTTCGCGATCAAATCTTCAGAGCGATCAATTCCGTCGAGGCAAAATTCAGATGATGGAACGACTGGATCGAGCCTGAAATAGTTATGTTCGCCCACAAGGAAGCGGGCCTGGTTCCGCGCCGCTATGGTTTGTCCGCGCATCACAACGTCGATAGCCGCCTTCGACCACCCAAGCATTCCGCTAGCATCTAGGCGACTGTGCCTGGAGTTCACCGGGTCCGTGGTGCCAATGCTCAGGATGTGGGTATCGGCCAGCGGTACCGCGAGAGTGCCGTAGGACTCCACCAGAGCCACCATGGTTGGGTTGTTTGCCCAGACACCACCATCGATGAGCCTTTGGCTGTCAATACCGCGAAAGCTCGGAAAATACGTGGGTGCTGCGGTAGTGGCGCGAGCAACCTTCCAGGCTGGAACCCTGAGGTCGCGGTTGAGACGGGCGTGGTGCGGCGTGCGAAAGATATACACATCATCTTCGCCGAGGTTATACGAAGGCACCACCAAACGCTTCTTGCTCTCTCCGAATAGCCGATCACCGAAACAACGCTTGAGCGCTGCCTCCAGCGGATCAGCAGAATACTTTCGCCTGAGCCAGTGGAGTGAACAGCGCCACAGGCTGCTTGAGCCAGGAAAGATGGACGGGCCATGCTCCATGTAGAACTGGACGATCTGCCTCGGTGACAGCCCAAGCCCGAGGCCAATAGCGATGATGCCTCCGGTTGAGGTTCCTGCTATCAGGTCGAAATGATCGACCACCCTTACGCCGAGATCCTGCTCCAAGGCCGTGAGAATGGCGGCCGAGAAGATGCCTTTGATACCCCCGCCATCGAGCGAGAGGATTTGGAACTTTTTGGTGCAGTCAATGGCCGCATCGTTTAGGTCTATTATCGAACTTTGCGGCATTTACTATTCCAAGTCTTCTTGCCTAGCGTCTCGTTAGCATACGGTGGTACAACGCGCTGCGGCTGCTCACCGGCCCGAAGCGTGGCATACCCATTGAGCAAACTAAGTGCTTCTGCCATCTCGGTGGCTGCAACATGCCGCGATGCTTAGCGCCCTCTAGTTAGTGAACCGCTCGCCAGCCCGCGCACCGGAGTTGGCGAGCTATGTTAATTGTTTGTTCTTGGTTACAGGAGGTGGGGAGTCACCTTCGGGCGTTTGCCACCGAACAAGCCGCGTCGAGCCTATCTCTTCTTTTTAGGTCTTGAAAATTTCGATGAAAGTCGTCTTTGCGTGACGCGTGATTTCTTCCGAACGGAAGCGTCCAGTGTCTGCGCTCCTATAAATCCTCTTAATCGGTATAAAACACAATTATCCCTTCCTGTTTCAGCCTACCAAAGTTTACAACTGACTTTCAGTAGATAAGGTAAAAAGTCATCCGTCCGGGTACTAGTACCCGGACGGCGCTCCAGGTACGGGAGGGCATCCTAATAACCCGGCTGTTGCATGATGGCCAGGGTGAGATTCGGACTCGCGGTACTCCTTCAACTACGACTGCAACTATGACGGTTTTCAAGGTCGGTCAACTTAATCAGGCAACACCGAGCGACACCCTATCACTATCAGCCGGGATAAGTGCGATTATGTCCTTCCTCATGGACCGGGCCGGCGAATACTAATTCAATCAAGCCTATCCGTTCAGGCCAGTGACACCATTCCAGATTTATCTCTCATTCATTCCAAACCACTTACCCCACCCGCCCACCAAATTCCCCGTTTCTCCTACCGCAAACTAAAATCGCAAACCAATGCGAACCGACAAACAAATCGCCGCATCCCGTGCCAACGGTGCCAAATCCCGCGGCCCCATCACCGAGGAGGGCCGCCGCGCCGCCCGCAACCGCCTCACCCACGGCCTCTTCACCCGCTCCATTGTCCTCGAAGCCGAATCCCGCGGGCACTTCAACGAGCTCGTCTCCGGTATTCACGCCGAACTCCAGCCCCAAACCGCCATCGAGCACCTGCTCGTCCAGACGATGATCGCCGCTCAGTGGCGCAAAACGCGCCTTTGGAGTCTCGAAAAGGCCATCGTCGATTCCGCATCCCGCGGGCAAAGGCCCGCCATCACCTGCGGTTCCGGCCTCGCCCACTACGACCCCACCCTCCCCAACGCCAGAGCCATGCGCGCCGACACTCATACCAACGCCTTCTTCAACCAGCAGGAAATGCGCTACGACCGCCAGTTCCACCGCGCACTGAATCGCTTCCACAAAGACCGGGCCGCCAGGCTTAAGTCAGAAAGTCGCTTGGAACCCACCGATGACGCCAAACAAAACCACTTAGCCGAAATAACCAACCCGCCAATACCCGCGCTCCCGCCCGATTTACCCGCGAATCCCCCGAAATTACCCGATTCTCAGGGTTCAGAACCCAAGCCGGAGGACCCCCGGTCCTGACTTGTCCCATCGGCGTCCATCCGCGTGAATCGGCGGCTAGGAAAGAGGGTAGAATCGCGAGATATGCTTTTGCGCCCTGTCCTGTTCCTGGCCGCGGCTTCGGTGGCGCTTCCCGCCGATACGCCCTACATGAAACCGTCAAAAGAGGTGCTCGACGTGATGAACGCGCCGATGACGCCGGTAATGTCGGTCAGTCCCACGCGCGACTACGCCATCCTCATGCGATCCGACCGCTATCCGTCGATTGCCGAGGTCGCGCAGCCCATGTTGCGCCTCGCAGGCATTCGCATCGATTCCAACACCAACGGCATGCACCTCGCCCCGAACCACAACGGCTTCGAGCTGAAGCGCCTGTCCGATGGCGTCGATATCGCGCTCAAGCTGCCCGCCAACCGGAAACTCGGCGCGCCGGTATGGAGTCCCGATGGCAAGCAGTTCGCGTTCACGAACACCAACGAGCACGCCATCGAGTTGTGGATCGGCACGACGGCAACCGGCCAGACCCGTCAGATCGCAGGCGTCCACATCAATGGCGTACACGGCGGCTTCGGCGGCGGACCGGCAGCGCGCGGCGGCCGCGCCGAAGGCGATGGAACCATCCAGTGGCTGGGCGATAGCCGCACCGTGCTGGTCCGCCTGGTTCCGTCGGAGCGCGGAGCGCCGCCCGCCGAATCCACCGTCCCGAAGGGTCCGCACATCCTGGAGAGCCTCGGCCATGCCGGTCCCGTTCCCACTTACGAAGACATGCTGCAGACGCCGCATGATGAGGATCTGTTCGAATACTACTCCACCGCGCAGCTCGCCTGGCTCGATACCGCGACGGGAAAGGTGACGCCCGTCGCCAAACCGGCCATCTACCAGACAGCGCAGCCATCTCCGGATGGCCGGCACCTGATGGTCGCCCGCATCCATCGTCCGTTCTCCTACCAGCTCCCCATGGGTTCGTTCCCGCAGGATGTGGAAGTCTGGGACACCAAGGGCAGTGTGGAGTACACCATCGCGAAGCTTGGCCTCGCGGAGCGCGTCCCATCGGCGGCGTGCGCACGGGCCCTCGTTCTTACCAATGGCAGCCCACG
>JAOAPI010000037.1 GCA_025462865.1 Candidatus Sulfotelmatobacter sp.
GGCACGATGCCACTTCGATCGTTTACCGAGCCCAGTCGAGCGTACGCGAATAATGTCGACGGAGTTCCACACTTCGCGCTCAGGAAACCGGGTGCTCGGGTCGTCATAGCCCCGGGCACTACATATAACGGTGACCTCATGTCCAGCCTCAGTTAAAGCTTTTGCCAAGTCGCTGGCATGCTGAGCGGTCGAAACAACATCGGGATAAAACGCTTGGTTTAAAATCAAAATCTTCATATTTCGGGATCTGGCCGTCCCAGTAAGCGGTCTCAACTTATATTGCGCTGGCAGGCTGATATCCTCGGCTGTAGTAAACCCTCGACCCTTTCGCTCTTTATTTTGGAAGGCTGTGTGTCTCTCATGGTTGAAGGTGCAAAGCATTTTCGGCGGCTATTGCGGGAACTGAGCAGTGATGACCATAGACATGCAACACCTAGCCTCTCTGCAACTCCGCAAAAGCTGAGCGATTCTCGCTGAGATGGAGATTTTCTTCTTTGTGCAAAACGAACCCACCAATCGACAACACATCCATCCTCGTTCGCAGGAAGCAGTCGATGGCCTCTGCTGGCGTTTGGACAATGGGTTCATTCTCATTGAAGGACGTGTTCAGCAGCACTGGCACCCCAGTTACTTCCTCGAACTTGTGAATCAACTTCCAGTATCGAGGATTCACTTCACAATCTACAGTTTGCAGCCTCCCAGTTCCGTCGCCGTGCGTCACTGCTGGAATCTGCTCGCGTTTTGTTGGCTTAATCTTGTATGCCATTACCATAAAAGGCGACGGGTAGTCCGTTTCGAAATACTCCCCCACCTTCTCCGCTAGGATTGAGGGGCAGAATGGCCGGAATGGCTCACGGTATTTAATACGACTGTTGAGAATCTCCTTCATATCCTTGCGGCGCGGGTCCGCAAGAATGCTTCTGTTTCCTAAAGCACGTGGTCCAAACTCCATTCGGCCCTGAAACCAACCTACGATTTTCCCTTGGGCAATCGCTTCCACTGTTTGCCCAATCAAATGGTCTTCTGCAAGCTTATGGTAGTCGCATCCCGCGACCTCCAAGTCGTGGAGGATCTCGACATCCGAATACTCCGGCCCATAGTAAACGTGTCGCATTTCAAAGCATCGAGGTAGCTTCAGCTCTTGATGCTGCACATAAAGTGCCGCGCCAATTGAAGTTCCTGCGTCGTGCGCCGCAGGCTGGACGTATACGTCACGGAAGTCGGTACGTTCAAAGATCATGCCGTTGGCAACGCAGTTCAAAGCTACGCCGCCCGCTAGGCATACCGCGTCGGCACCAGTCTGTTTCTGAACGAAATTCAAGAGCGCGAAATAATTCTCCTCCAGTACCAACTGCACCGAAGCTGCCAGGTCCATATCTTGCTGCCGTATGTCGGAACCAGGAGGGCGTGTGTCGCCGAACTCCTCCACCATTCTGTGCGAAAACACTGGGCCCAACACCGGTTCTCCCGCGTACCAAGTCATTTCCACACCCTTGCTGTGATGAGTAAAAAAATCCAAATTTAGACGACATTGACCGGCCTCGGTACGGACCACCCGTCGCACCTGTTCCGCGAACCGGGGTTCACCATAGGCGGATAGTCCCATCATCTTGTACTCATCGCCGTATTTGGGGAAACCTAGAAACTGTGTGAAGGCGGTATAGAAAATCCCCAGCGAATGAGGGAACGAAACCGAACCTTGGACTTCTATCTGATTTCCCTTCCCCAGTCCCCACATCACACTGCTGAAATCACCGAAGCCGTCAATCGAGATGACGGCAGCCTCCTCGAAGGGCGATGCAAAAAAAGCACTGGCCAAGTGCGCCCGATGATGCTCCACGAAGTGCACCGGCCGTTGCTGCTTCGTCACAATCCCTTCTGCTGCAAGTAATTCGCCTACCTGCGCGATCCGAACACTATTGACGGCCCGGGAGCTCAGACTCAACCACCGATGTGGCCGCAACGCAGCTCGCACCAGTTTGTCTTTCAAATGAGCTTTCGGATTCCGTGAAATGGCAATATGGTCCGGTTGCGTGCCTTCCAGGCATACTTTTGCTGCCCCGACCGGTAATCCCGCCCAGTGCTTGATGCGATTCAGCCTTTCCTCCTCGAACGCGGCTACAAGCTGTCCGTCGCGCAACAACGCCGCTGAAGCATCGCCGTGGAAAGCGTTAAGTCCAAGAATTTTCATTTCTCTTCCATCTGCCCCATATCTCCGAAACTCTCTCGAGAAGCGATAGCGGTCGTACGAGTCACTCCCTCTCCGATGCACAGGAGCTCCAACAGCACTATCGATTTTCACATGGATTATTGTCGAAAAAATATCGCCAACGCTACTTTGCAGATCGGTCGCTATATTTCAGTTCATACATTTTCGCTTTGATGTGGAAAAAGTGTGTTGATTGGAGAGCACAATAAATCAACCCAGGCGCCCCATCCAAAAAGCCCAGACGTAAGACGTACTTGTACACGAAGAACAATATCGGTGAACCCGGCAGCCCCAAAAAACGCTTCTTTAACCACCTTCTCCGCTGCGCCTGATTCCCAAACAGTGCGGGAGGCAATTCATCGTTCTGCCCTGTCGCCTGCAGAAGAACCTTTGCTTCCCAGTTTGAATATTCATTGTGTTTGGTCAAATATCGCGCAAGGGACTCAACATTGTGGTGAGGGAGAGGATGCCGGAGCTTTCCTGCAGGGCCATTCAGGACTATGTGCTCATGGACTTCTATGTCGCTCATTGAGTGATCTTGCTCCTTCAGGCGGCACTCGAAATGTCCTTTGCCCCTGCGGAAAAGAGACAGTTTCCAGAAACCGTTGCCTCCAAAGCGTAGCTCCTTCCCAAGAAAACTGATCCGGAGAAAAATCCAGAACCCTAGACGATTGCCGTCGCGTATGGCTCCTTCAATCTCATCAGCCAAATCTGAAGTCAAAACCTCGTCAGCATCCAACAGCAACACCCAATCGTTTTCGAATGGCAGCGAATCAAGCGCCCACTGCCGCTTTTTCGGCCAACCCCCATGGTAGTGAAACTGCATCACCTTTGCACCAAAAGCACGCGCTACTTCGACCGTCGAATCCGTACTCTGCGAATCCACCACATAGACTTCGGAAAAGCGCTTTACCGCACCCAGGCAACGCGCAAGGTGGCGCGCCTCATTTCGCGTCGGAATAACGACTGTGACAGCAATGGATTCGGACTTTGCCTTGTGCGAGGACGATGTCCGCATGTCTGGAATATTTTGCATGTCCAGTTTTATTCAAAGAGCAAGATCGACGTGGCAAGGTGTAATTCTGATTCCGTGCAAAGCAGTTGGCTGCGCACATTATAAGGCACGCGCAAAGGCAGAACGAGCTTAGACATTTTTTAAAAGACATTCCTGCAATCTTATAATCCATGCACATCTACTCCCGCAGCGAGCTCCGCTGGCGGGGCAGAACGCCGTTTCCCGAGCCAGAAACCGAGCGTGACCAGAGCCCACAACCGTGACCACGCCGGGCTGTCGGGCTCTCGACGAAAAAGCTCCTGGACTTCATCGATCCCACTCGGGTCGAGCAATCCGGAATCGCGCAGAGAACTGAGGCTTTCTTCCGCAACCGCGCGCAGGGGTCCTCGCAGCCACTCGGAAATCGGAATCACAAACCCGCGTTTAGAGGATGCAATTGGCACTCTTGCGTATACATCGGAGCAGATTTGTCGCAAGAGATACTTCAGTGGTGCTCTCTTTGGAAGCAAGACATCGCCAGGCAACCGAAATGCCCATTCCATCAAGTCGCTATCCAGAAAAGGAACGCGGATTTCCAACGCGTTGGCCATTCCGAAGACGTCACTATCTCGCAACAATATGTTCTGCAGGTAGAACGCTGCATCCAGTCTGGCCACCGAGGACCACAAATCACCTGGCACGTAGCACCCCTGGTACTGCAGCTCCGGCACTTGAAAGTCATCTGAAAGATTGAGGTCAGTGGCACGAAGGCCAAATGCCTCAAGGCCGGAATCGGCGATCAATCGACGATGCCGAAAGTACAGCCCGATCAATCCTGGATTGACTTTGGCGATTTCGTACGCTTTCTGTCTGACGATGTCGTTACGGAATATCGTGGCAAACCAAGCCGCCGCCGTCCGCGCCGATTCTGGCAACGGACTGATCCATGTCATGGCGTGATAGTTTCGGGGAACACGGCGAAATAGATTGTAGCCTCCGAAAACCTCATCCCCACCCAAGCCTGACAGGCCAACTACGATCCCCTTTTCGCGGACCGCCCGGGAAACAATGTAGGAGTTGAAGCCGTCCATGGACGGCTGATCCATGCTGTCCAATGCATTACCGATCCAATCGAGAGCGGTACTGTCAGAGACTGGGCAATCGTGGTACGGCACTTCGAAGTGTGTCGCTGCGACGCTGGCTGCCAGCGTCTCGTTGTACTCAGGGTGGTCGGGAAACGACACCGTAAACGCTTCGAGGTTACTCTTCTTGGGGGTAAGCCCAAGCAAGGCAATGGAATCCAGTCCCGAACTCAAGAAGAGGCCGACTCGAACATCGCTGAGCAGGTGACGACGAACCGACTCGAGCAAGACTCCACGGCCCTCGTCAACGACATCTCTGAGAGGACGATTCCGTTGAGACTGCTCTGGAAGAGGAAATTGCCAGTATGTTCCTCCGGCCACGACATTGCCGTTCACGTCCCGCTCTTGCCAGCTGCCGCGAGGCAGCGAAAATATGCCCTCGTAAATCGAGAGTGGTTCCTGAACTGCGCCATATGCCAAATAGCCAGCTAATGATCGACGATCAATGCGAGAATCCAGCAGCTTGCTTTGGAGTAGCGCGCGCACCTCCGAAGCACAGACAAACCACTGGTCTTTTTTTTCTGCATAGTACAAGGGTTTGATTCCCATGGGATCACGGGCAATCACCAGGCGTGAGCGGCGAGCATCCCATAGTGCGAAGGCGAACATACCTCGCAGGCGACTCAAACATTCGATTCCCCAGCGCTCATAAGCACGCAATAGGACTTCTGTATCGCTGTGACCGCGGAATTGAACGCCATCGGTTTTCAACCAATCACGCAGCGCAGGGGCGTTATAAATCTCGCCGTTGTAGACCAGGATATCTCCGGCAGCTTCGTTCACCATGGGTTGATGTCCTAATAGGGACAAGTCCTGAATGGCTAAACGACGGTTTCCCAACCCAACTGTCCCGGCGCCAACGGAAATCACGGTCGAACCTCCGTCATCGGGACCACGGTGCAATTGAGCATCCAGCATGGCTCGAATGGCCCCATTCACCTGGTCAGATGAGAGTGAACCGACAATTCCGGCAATTCCACACATGGAATAAATCCTCGAAATCAATATTTTTCGATCATCATTATCTTCGGAGATGACTGTGCGGCGCATCGTCGGTACAAGTCCAACATCTGCTCAGCAACCGAGCGCCAAGAAAACTCCTTTTGCATCCACTCTCGACCTCTCAAGCCCATGTCCTGGAGCGGCATGATACTGATGCTGCGAATCGCATCCGCGAGGCTTTCCGGATTATTGTGGACCCAAAAGCCACATTTCATATTTTCCAGTCGACCCCAAGGCGTTCCCTTGCTGGCAATTACTGGAACGCCATGGGCAAGAGACTCGGCTACGACGATGGCAAAATTCTCGGTATGTGAAGGAACAATGGTGACGTCAGAACTCTCGAAGAGTCTCTTCTTGGCTTCCGCCAAGACTTCTCCCATCATCTCGACACGTCCCTCCACTCCAAGCACGTGAATTTGCTTCTTCAGCTGCGAAATGTAGTCCGGTGAACCCCGCCCCGCGATCGCCAGACGCCATAGTGGTTGCGAATCGATAAGGCTGCAAGCTTTCAGCAAAGCCTCGATTCCCTTCTTTGGGTCCAGGCGACCGATGAAAAGCAATCGAAGTTCTTCTCGTCTCCCAATTCGATTCAGATCGGCGGGGACATCCACTCCGTTAGGAATCATCGCCATTCGTACCTTCGGGAACCGGGCTAAAGTCTCGCGGAGTTCGTGTTCCGATGTGACATGCATCGTCAAATCTGCGCGATTCGCCGTGTGATACCACAGGAAATCCCAAATCTCCTTTGGGCCTGTGCGCAAGGAGCCTTCCCAACGCTGGAGAGCGCCGCGGGGTGACCAGATCAGCGGCTTTCGATAGGAGCGGCTTCGCCAAATCGTTGGGAATGTGGGGAAGTTGTAAACTCCGGTGAGATGAACAATATCGGCCCACTGCATGTACGAAGGCAACAGGCGCGTGAGTGTTGGCGAAACGGAATGCCGGTACCGGCGCGAACAGTAGCGAACGCGAAATCCTTCGGGTAGTTCTACTTCCTCGTCCTTTTCCACGGCTAATGTTTCATTTGGTCCGTTTGCATCCGTGGTGAGGACACGCACCTCGCAGCCTAATTTCACCAGGTTCCGGCACAGTTCGAATGTGGAACGAATTGGGCCGCCATAAATAAATGCGGGGTGGAACGAGGGCACCACATGCAATACTTTCATGAAGGCTGCTTGGGACTGTAGGGACTGTCGATATCTTACAAAAGCTCCTTCACTTTGTCGCCGCAAAATGGTACTAATATTTTCGTATTCCAAAGGGTCAGTTGCGTCCTCGAATTGCTCTAGTCACTTCCGGCATAGGTACCAAACACGGCGGCATTGGGGTTGTTGCCGGCCTGATCGTATCGGCATTGGAAGGACATTCTCGTATAACGGTGTGGGAACACCATGCCTTTTGGCCTCGCTTTGCACGAATTCCGGTAGCTGTAGGCCGGGCATTCCTAGGCAGCCTGAAGACTCCCGATTTTGTTCTGTACGACCACGTCGATCTCGCCATTTTGCATGCCGTCATACCCCGTCTTCGAGAAATTCCTTATGCCGTTTTTTTGCATGGCATAGAAGTTTGGAAGCCCTTAGTCGGTCGACGAAGGGAAGCACTTTTGGGCGCAAATGTTTTACTGGTGAATTCGGCGACGACGGCAGCCGAAGCCCGAATTTTTAATCCGTGGCTGCCGAAGGCGAAAGTTACTTGGCTTGGTGTCGAAAACCAGAATGAAGTCGCGGACGTCCGAGCTGCCGCTCCAACAGGCCTGATTGTCGGTCGCATGGCCGATTCTGAGCGGCTCAAAGGCCATGACGCCGTCATGGATGCATGGCCGCTAATCAAGTCCACCATCCCCGACGCGAAGCTGATGATTGTGGGCGGTGGGAACGATAAGGACCGCTTGCAAAAGAGAGTGAAAACGGAGCAATTGGCAGGCGTCGAATTTTGCGGGCGAGTCGACGACGCACAGCGGAATCAAATGTATCGCTCCTGTCGTCTGCTTTTTTATCCTTCGAAGCAGGAAGGATTCGGGTTGGCCGGAGTGGAAGCGGCCAGCTTCGGCGTACCTTTGTTGGGACTAGCTGGCACCGTAACGGAAGAGCTATTTCCTACGGGCACCGGTGCTGTGATAGCCAAAGATCTTTCAAGGGAGAGCATCGCCGAAGCTGCAATTCCCGTCTTGGGAAGCAGTCGCCACGCGGCAGAGTTAGGACGCGCCGCTTCGGCGAGGGTAAAAGCAGTCTTTTTGAGGGAACACTTCACTGACCGCTTCCGGCAAGCGTTAGCACCGCTGCTTTTCAGCTCTGGGGCGGAGGCGACAAATACTCTAGGCACCGATCTGAAAAAGCGGACCGCCTGAGTGTCCACTAAGGGGTCTTATTCCAAGAACCGAACGATTTTTTCTAGCGTGACTGCGGATGCTGGGCCTGAGCGCGGCGGTGTCGGGACCAAATCTTTGCTCGTTGTTCGATTGCCGCAGCCTTGGCGGGAGTCATACCGTTAGCCAACACTTTGACGAGATCTTTGCTGCCTTCTTGGCCTCCAGCGCAGGCCAGCACTGCCCAGAAGTAAGCTTTATCGGCATCCTTAGTTACACCATGACCGCCCCAGTAAAGTAGGCTCATCTTATATTGGGCAGGTAGGCTGCCATCCTCAGCTGCTCTGGTAAACCAACCGACCGCCTCGTTCTGATCCTGCTTAATTGCATGCCTTTCATCGCCGTGGGCGTAGAGAAGACCCATAGCATTTTCGGCGGCTGGATTCCTGCGTTTCGCCAGTTCACGAAGTTGCTCGATCTCGGCGAAACCGAGTGGCGAGTCCGACCTAGAACCGTCGGCCTGCGATGGTGACGATGCCAGCGCTACTTTCTGCCCGCTCGGGCGCCGAGCTTGGCGCCTTTGCTGAATCCACGGCGTGAGCATGAAGCCGAGGGCGACTGCGAT
>JAOAPI010000044.1 GCA_025462865.1 Candidatus Sulfotelmatobacter sp.
ATGGAAGAGTGAATTCAATTGGGCCAGGTACGCTACGCCGCCGCGAACATTCTCATGGATCCAGAACGGATGCGACACGCCGAACTGTTGTGCGGTTCCCGGCATTAACTGCATCAGCCCCATGGCCCCTTTGGGCGAAACGATTCCCGGCTGCCATCCCGACTACACCTGGATCACGGCCCTGACGAGCTCTGGCGAGATCCCGTATTCGCGGTCATAGGAGTTGGCACACCGCTCGGAATATTCATGAGCGCTCAGCCTTTGGCCGATCAGGGCTGGATTGGTGACAAAAGCTAAACTCAATAGCGTGCGCGCGGTGCGCATAGCTGCTCCTCGCTCCCGGTTTCGATCTCATGGACCCCCTGGGAATAGTACTTCACGTCCTGCATCAAGCTTTGAAAGCCGTCGCGCAGCAACAGTCGCTTTCGATCAGGTTCCGTTTTGGCGATAAGCGGCAACAAGACATCCCGCAGATCCGTGGTGATGTCGCGGACGCCCAGTATCCGCAGGGCTTCCGCGAGGTCCAGCATTTCAGCGATCGATGGCGGCTTCTCCAGGCTGTATCCTCGAAGCGCCCTCCCGAAACCCGCGATTTGAGCGCGAATTTCCGGGTGACTCTCCGCTGTCCGCAGTTCTAGAATCCGGGTTTCCCTTTCCACGGTCGGATGTTCGAAACGGAGATAGAGGCTGCGGCGGCGAAGAGGATCGCCAATGCGGCGGACCTCGTTCGATGTCAGGACCACAAAAGGTTTGCTCCTGGCCTGGATCGTGCCGACCTTGGGAATTGTGATCTGCCACTCGCTCAGGATCTCGAGCAGTTCCGCTTCGAACTCCTCATTTACTTTGTCGATCTCGTCTATCAGCAGAACGCAGGGTTTTTCGCTAAGCAACGCACGGAGCAGCGGCCCCTCCACGAAGAAGTTCAGCGTGTGCAGATCGCGCCGGATTTCGCCCCAGTCGCCTTTCCACGAGGCGCCCTGGGTGGTGAGAAAGAGCCTTTGCAGCGATTCATCAAACTTGCCGATAGCCTTCTCTTCGTTGACACCTTCATAGCACTGCAGCCGTTCAACGTTGGTGTTGGCGGCGAGGGCAACTACCCGGGCTAATTCTGTTTTGCCCGAACCCGGAGGCCCCTCGATCAAAAGCGGTTTTTGCATCTGTGACGCCAGGAAGATGACCTTGAGCGTGATCGGGTCGATGACGTACTTGGCTGCCTCAAGTTTTTCGGAAAGATCTTCGATCGACGAGAACACGAGAATGTCTCGCTCCTTTAAATGGTGATGATAAGCAGAACAGACGATTCTTGTGAGCGACTAGTGAGCGAAAACCTGGCTAAACTTCTTCCCACGGAGCTGATAATCGGGGGAGTTCCGAAACCAGAAAAGGTGAACTGATTTCCCCCACAGCACGAGACAGCCGCTCGAGCCAACGTCGTGGGATCTCGGTGGCGTCCGGACCGAATATCGGAAACAATTTCCACAACCCTCCAAAAACGTGAGGTTTCGAACGATCCAGTTGTTCCGAAAATGTGGAGTGAATTTCCCCCACAACTCCGAAGCCTCTTAGACGCTGAGAGCCGGGACTGAATTCCCCCACAACGGCTGTTAGCGCGAGCGGAAAGATGGGAACCCATTTCCACAAATAAACTGGGACCGAGATCGTCACCCGCGCAGTCGGACATTTCTCGCATTCAAGCGCGGGATCACTTTCCCCCACAGATTGAATTCTTGGCGAGAATTGTTTCTCAGAGCAGAATCCCTCGAAATGCAGGAAGTACCGAAAACGGTGTCGGCTCAGCTCCAACGTTGCCGTTCAACACCGAGATTTTCTGCTGATCGATATTGCCCAAGAATGAGCTTGCCTGATTCAGATAATCAACGCGGGTCGGGTCAATACCCATAAGCCTTGAACAGATCGCGTCTGCTGCGACTGGATCATCCGACAAGACCACTCTGTTGACCTTCCGCGGCGTCCCGTGCAATGGGCCATTTCCCTCCATCGCAATGATTCCATCCGCGATGACAAAATTCACGGGCACCGTGGCGCAGATGTCGAGGATGCTCTCGGGAATACCGTGCCAATGAAGAAGATTTTTCGGCCATCCGTATTTCACGCCAGGAGCCACCCCGAACATGTTCTTCAGACTCAATGTGACGCCAGCCCAGTGATGCGTTTTGATTTTGGGCATAGAAACAATAAAGTCGGATTTGAGCACCGTGCAAGGCAGCCATAAGCTGCCGAGCCCGCTGTAGTTTGCCTTGAGCCTGACATTGACGACTTCATCGCGGTTAAGGTCGACGAAGCCCGTGCGCCGCTCACGGATCTGCTCCTCCAAGCCGGCTGAGTTCACAATCAACTCGGTATCCCGCTGGTGACCAGACCCTTCGCCTATCGTCACCTGCGCTGCACCGAGCCGCAGAAAAGCTCGTGCTGCGCCGCCGACGAGTACGGCGTTTGTATTGACCGGACCTGGAAGATTTTCCACCAGATTCGGTTTGAGCAGGACCGACTTTCCTCGTATTTGCAATCTGAACAGAGTTAGTCCGTCGAACAGCAATTGTTCGAGGTCGTCGGAGTATTCTTTCGCCTCCAGCACTGCCACTCGCGACAGCGCCCTACGGTAAGAGACGTAGTGCTTGGGCACGAGGAAGGGTGCTGTTATGGTCGTGCTGACCGCCAACCCGGCCCCGACACTCAGGAATCTCCTCCGGCCGATTGTCATCGTAATACCTCGAAAGGATGGATCATCTTGCCACACCTGAGTGCGAGCAGGCCAAGTGCAAGCGTTGCGTTGTTCGCAATCGAAGCGGGACTGGCCATCAATAGAGCGAGCCGGGTTTGTAGTTCTGCTATCGCTTCCTGAAAAATAAAAAGTGCCAGAATTGACCATGACAGGCTTTCTATCGAGTCGCAGCCTGAACTGCTCACTTTCAGCCATTCGACAC
Source organism: Candidatus Sulfotelmatobacter sp. (assembly GCA_025462865.1). Lineage (GTDB taxonomy): Bacteria > Acidobacteriota > Terriglobia > Terriglobales > Acidobacteriaceae > Sulfotelmatobacter. The sequence continues at coordinate 2,946 of JAOAPI010000044.1, forward strand.
TGCTCTGGATAAACGGCGTCTTCGGTTCATCCTGAAGTGCCATCAAAGAAAGTGCAGTTGGCTCAATATGGGGTACCAGCGGAACTCCGTATACTATGCTGTTTCCCGCGTTCCAGCCGCCGCCGCGGCAAGCTCGGTCGAGCAGCATACCGACAGCCCTGCGGACTCGCTTCTCGGATGCCGCCGTCCTATCGCATACGGTGAACTGCTTGAGCGCAATGATCGCGAACGCGGTCGGGATTACCCAGCTGTTCGCGCCGGGCGTCCAGGGCCAGCCGTACTTCTCGGGATCAAAGTTGACCTGCCGGTCAGCAGTTTTGAATTTCCACTTCCATAACCAGTGGCCCTCGCGCCCCCGGGTCTCCAACATCCAGCGGAAGGCCCTTTCTCTGGCATCGGATGGGTCGTTTTGAATGTTCAATGTCGAAATGGCAAGCGCCGTTACCCAGGATCCTTCTGTGTCGCCCACGAATGCAGGCCAACTTCCTTCCGGCGTTTGGGATCTAAGCAACGCAGCGATGCTGCGGATGACTGCGTCTATCGCGAAAGAATTCATCGCCATCGACGCCAGGCAAGTCACTTCGATGCTGACTTGTGTTGAGCCGAAGAAACTCCATCCGCCGTCGGGCAATTTGCGTCTACACAGTTCGCGGGATACTCTGCTTTCAAGCCGTTGATCCGTCACGTCCTCTTCATACAAGACGTATGACGTTAGATCAAACAGTCCCGCGTTCGGGAAAGGTTTTTACAGGATCCATCCAGGCCGATGGTTTTCCGTGACACGCTCTGGCGCGCTTCGTGGAATACGGTACCGGCGAAATCGAAGGTGCCTCGCCACGCCAGATATCCAGCTCCACGGGAGAGATCGTCGATAGGACCGGGCGTATTCCTTCGAGTTGTCCGTATTCCCCCACAGATTCGGTCTTTACTGTGATGGACGCGCATCGCCGCCTTTTTTGATGCGGTAAAACCGGATCAACCGCATACTCAACGTTTGCCCGAAAAGGACGTGCATAGAGATCCGGAGGTCCGGCAGATTCAAGCACAGGCGACCAAAATGCGTCAGTGGCCACCTCCTTTCTCCCCGACTCAAAGGTCAACAACAATCCGACGCAGGCCCTCTAGCCACGACTTGAGGCGTCTCTGTTTGACCAATTGTTCAACTTGTCTTAAAAACGATGCATGTATCTGAAGGCATTTTCAAAGTGCGAAAGGTTCCATCATGGTATCCGATCTGAGTGATGAGACTCTCATCAATGGCAAGGATGCGGCCGCAATTCTTGGGATCAGTTTGCGCACTCTCGAACGGTACGTTTCGGAAGGCCAAGTTCCCTATATACGATTGCCGCAACGCGGTGAAAGGGCCCCCCTGCGTTTCTCGCGCGCTCAACTAAAACGATGGGTCGAGCGGCATACGGTCAAGCCGTCGCAGACTTCGAGGAGCCGAGGTGAAGATCATGGCAAAGAAGTACGTCAAGACGAAGTATCGCGGCGTGTTCCTGCGTAGCGGCATTGCATACATCCGGTATGCGGTACCCGGAAAAAAGAGCGGATCTGTCGTATGGGAAAGCACCGGCCAAAGGAGCGTCCAACTCGCTGTTGAGCACCTTCGCCAAAGGAAGACCGAGATAGCCGAGGGCCGTTACTTCCCCAACCGGCGCTTCGAGAAAGCCTCTTTTTTGGATTTGGCGCAGTACTGGTGGGACCACCGTGGCAGCCATACTAATAGCAAGTTCGAATACCGCTACCCCAAGATTCTGGAACATTTCAAAGACTACATGGGCCGCGATATTACGCCGGAAGCCATCGAAAGCTTCCTGAATAGCCTCCACCAAATTGAATGGGT
>JAOAPI010000100.1 GCA_025462865.1 Candidatus Sulfotelmatobacter sp.
CGGGGAAGGCAGGCATTGACGGGCCGGGGCAATGGCGATAGGATAGTTGTGCGGGGTGGAGCAGTCTGGTAGCTCGTTGGGCTCATAACCCAAAGGTCGAAGGTTCAAATCCTTCCCCCGCAACCAACCGCCGTTTCCTCCCACACCGATAAAAATAAAAGCGTTACGGTCAATTTGTTCGATCCTTGCGAACCTTGTGATTTGCCGTTTCGGCCGGTTTTGCTACCAAACTGCTACCAAACGCTTTTTTCCTCCCTGCGAGCATGGCCTTCTGGAACTTGGCCGCCGCCTCTTCCCTTGCCTGCGGAAAAAGATGGCCGTAGGTATCGAAGGTGACCTGAACGCTGGAGTGGCCCAGCTGATCGCAGATGTACTTCGGGCTTTCCCCTTGCGCGATAAGCATGGACGCGAAGAAATGACGCAAATCGTGAAACCGCACCTCCGCAAATTGGGCGCGCTTTGCGACTGGAGAAAATAAGTAGGCGTTGAAATAATCCGGGTCAAGGAAACCTGCATCCGACTTTGAAAATACGAATGCCTCTTGATCGGGGCGAGTTCGCCGCCGGGCAGAAAGCATTTGCAGAACGGTTTCCGGCAAAGCCACCCGGCGAATGGATTTCGGGGACTTCGGTGGCCCGATCACCCACTCCCACTTGTGAACGCCGTCTTGCGCCGGGCGTTTCGAAACGGCCTTGGTGATCGACACTTCCCGATTCAGCCAATCGATGTCCTGGAATTGTAAGGCCAGGATTTCGTTGCGCCTTAAACCTGTGAAGGCATCCATGTATACGAGATTGTAACCGAGCTCCCCGATTTCCGCGGCAGCATCGATCAGCTGCCAAACCTTCTCTGGCGACAGCGGAACAATCAGCTTTGAATTCTTTGATGGCAGTTCCACGCCCCGCGTCGGGTCGCTACGGATGAAACCGCACTTGAGAGCACTCGCGCCTTTCTTGCCAACCAGCATCACGCGCAACAGCGTCAGGCAATTCTTGAGGGTTTTGGAGGCGACCTTCCCGCTCAAATCGGTCACCAGATTCTGGACGTCGCTCAATTGAATGTCTGAAACCTTTTGTTTGCCGAAAAAAGGGACCAGCCATTGGCGACCGAGCGACCGGTATGCAGAAAGTGTCGAACCTCGGATACTGACGCGGCTTCCCAGCCATTGTTCCGCAAACTCCTCGAAAGTCGTGCTTTTGGGCTCAATGTAGTCGCCCTCTCCCAGTTCGGACAGCACCTCATTCAGGCGAGCTTGAGCCAGGGCCTTTGTCGCGAAGCCACTCTCCCATTTCTGTTTGCCGGAGTCCATTCGGTACTTGATTGAGTACCGTTCGCCGCGCCTGATGATAGCGCCTCGCTGTCTTCCGCTGGGCATCGCATTTCCTCCTTTTTTAAGCTTGAGGATCAGCGGTCGCCGGGGACTTCGCAGCGATGATCTGCGCTAAATCATCCGTCGTAAAACGGACGTACTTGCCGAGCCGATGGAAGGGTATTGCCTTTTTCCGGGTTCGTTCGTAAATCCAGCTTTTGGGAAGTTGAAGAGTATCCGCGGCCTCTTGAACTGTATAAAGCCGCAGGGAACTTACGGGGGAGGTACTCATGGGCGTCTCCATTCGTGAAATCTGTCCGATACCGACTGTCACGTTTTTAATGCAGATCAAGAGACCTGTCAAACAAGCTGAATCAGCACGGAACTGTAGGCATGATGATTCATCTTCAGGCCGTGCGGTTTGTTTGAGTAAGATGCGATCTTCCGGTACAACTGCTTCGTGAGCCAGGCATTCCTTTCAGAAGTTCTGTGTCGTCGTCAGTTGCGCAGTGGGGGCTGGAGTTTCTTCGGGTCCGAGCAGGCGAGCATCGAGGTTTCGTGCTTGAGCAGCCTTGCTTTAGCAGCTGAATGCCTGGGGAGCGCAAGCAGAGGTATCGGATTCTTGTTGAACTCCCAATTACATGCCGGCGACTGGCCATCGTTTGAAGGGGATCTCGAAGGATCGTGGACGACCGCGCTCGCTCTGTGCTGTCTCAACGCGGTGAACGATCCATCGGATGCGAGAGAAAAGGCGTACAAATGGCTGCTCGAACAGCGTGGCCGGGAAGGACACTGGTTTTGGCGCTGGAAGTTTAAGAGCGCTGATCGCAAGGTCCAATTCAATGCAGACCGATACGGCTGGCCCTGGACGCCGGGCGCCAATAGCTGGATCATTCCCACCGGCTTCAGCGTCATTGGCTTGAAGCAGTTTACCGTCTGCAATCAATCTGAAGCGTCGAAGGCGCGGCTTCGGCTGGGCGTCGAAATGATCCTGGATCGCGCCTGCCCCGGTGGCGGCTGGAACGAAGGAAACAGCGTCGTTTACGGAGTTCCGCTTCGTCCGCATGTCGACGCGACCGCGATTGCACTGTTGGCGCTGCAAGACGAAGAACGCACTTCTACAGTTCAGGCTTGTCTGACATGGCTAAGAAAAGAATCAGCGAGCATTGATTCCGCGGAAAGCCTCGCCTGGTGCATCCTTACGCTGTTCGTCTACCAGGAACGAATTGAGGATCTGAAAAGCCGTTTGGCCGCGATTGTTGGGAACGGGAGCCATATCCGTAATAACGCAACGTTGGCGACGGCGCTCCTTGCCCTGAGGTGCGGGGAGATGATCCACCCTTTCGCGATGCTGCGATGAATCTGAACAGACGCAGATTTCTCGGGACAACGGCGGCGACTGCCGCTACTTCGGGTGTGGCCGCAGAATGGTTTCGCCCGCGATACTCGACGGACTGGCGCAAAGCGCATTCTTCAGTGGCGGTGTTGACCGCAGAGGCGTACTCTGGCCGTCTCGAACAGCAACTCTTTGAGGGTCTAAATCTCTTTCGATTGAGTGTTTCCGGAAAGTCCATTCTTCTGAAACCGAACCTGGTCGAAGACTTTCCCGGGCCGGTCAGCACCAACCCGGTTCTCATAGGTGCGGCGTCGAGATGCTTTCTCCGCATGGGCGCCCGCCGCGTTGTTGTCGGCGAGGGACCGGGTCATCAGAGGGACACCGAACTCGTAGTGCATGCCTCCGGTCTGGAGCCACCGCTCGCGGATCACGCCATCGAGTTCATCGACCTGAACCGGGATGAAGTCAGAAAGGTGAGACTGAAGGCAGATTACAGCGGACTTCGCGAGTTGTGGCTCCCGAGGACTGTGCTCGATTCCGACTTCATTGTGTCAATGCCGAAGATAAAAACCCATCACTGGGCCGGTGTGACGTTGAGCTTGAAAAACATGTTCGGTGTTGTGCCGGGAATCAAATACGGATGGCCGAAAAATCTCCTCCATTGGCATGGCATTCACGAGAGCATCTTAGATATCTGTGCGACTGTTCCCATTCACTTTGTCATCGCAGATGGCATTGAGGCGATGGAAGGCAATGGGCCGTTGCAGGGATGCCTACGGCAACTCAATAGAATTGTCCTCGCCGATGATCCAGTGGCTGCGGACGCGACCTGCGCAAGACTGATGGGGTTTGAGCCAGCCCGCATCAAGCACATCGCCGAGGCCAGCAGATTTCTTGGCAACCAGGAGCTGAAACGGATCAGGCAACTTGGGGATCGCCCGTCCGGGGCGGCGCGCCCGTTTGCGGTACTGCCGGAGTTTCAGTTTTTGATCTCAAATGCGGCCTCGGGCGAATAGACTCCGCTGCCTTTCGATTTCAGGGTGCTCCGAGCCGAGCTATGGGGGAAAACGGTTCCCATCGAGAAAATTTCTAAGGGCAGCGTTTTCGAGTGCAGACAAGCAGGGATCTACGGGGGAAATTGGTTCTCACTTAGAAAATTCATGGAAACGGATCCGAGTGAAGATGGCGATTCAGAAGCTATGGGGAAAAACGGTTTCCACGTAGAAAAGTTCACGTTGCGAACTCGAGGACAGCCCAGACCGGAATCTATGGGGGAAATTGGTTCCCGGCCAAAATAATTGGCTCGATGTTTCTGTCGAATTCGAAAAGCCCGTTTTTCTTGCACTTTGGACATTCTCTCCCGTTTTAGCTATTTCGTGAAGGCATATCACGCGGCACATACCGGCCCGTATTTAAAGAGTTTGCCCCAAGGTGAGCGCTGTCTCGTGGAAGCAAGAACCGGCACCTGCCGTTAGTATTAATTCGAGGTCAGAAGGAAAGCGGCGCGTGTTCTCTTCAATCCAGGAATTGTCTGATCGGCTGGAATCGGCCAAGTACGTCATCGACCCGATCACACTGAAGGTCATCTTCCTCGCATCACGGATGCAGAAGCCCCTCTTGATCGAGGGGCCGCCCGGCTCTGGAAAAACAGAATTGGCCCGGGTAGTTGCTCTCGCCGCCAATACCAACATTGAACGGCTGCAGTGCTACGAAGGCGTCAACGAGGAAAAGGCCATCGGCAAGTTTGATGAGTCTCTGCAAAGGCTCTTTCTGACGACCCAGGGCGCTTCGTGGAAAGGCGACTGGAGCGAAATCCGGCGCGACCTGCACACGCTGAACTTTTTTGTGGAAGGACCGCTACTTCGCGCTTTGCTCAGCGAGAAACCTTGCGTCCTGCTGATCGATGAGATCGACAAAGTGAACGAGGAGTTCGAAGCGGAACTGCTCGAGATTCTGAGCGAGTGGCAGATCTCCATTCCGAAGATCGGAACGATCCAGGCCAAAAGCAAACCTTTTGTCGTCCTCACATCCAACGAGGTTCGCCGAATCGGCGATCCTCTTCGTCGCCGCAGCTTATATCTCCGTTTCGAACATCCGACCGTGGAACGAGAAACCCGGATTCTCGAACTGCGGACAGCGGAGAGCCACCCGGAAATTCGCGCTCAAATCGCGGGCTTCGGTAGGGCGCTTCGAGGATACAGCCTGGAGAAGCCGCCATCGATCGCTGAAATGTTGGATTTCGCGGAAGCCCTGCGGATATTGGGTGTCCGCGAGATTACCGCGGACCTGCGGGATGTCTTGTTGCCGCTCATCGCCAAAACGGAGCCAGATCGAAAGCGACTGTTGCTGCGAGACGGCTTTCAAAGCTTGATGCAGGACGTGAAGCATTACTCCCAGGGAGTTCAGGATACCGGAACCCAGAGCGAGGAGCAGCTATGCGCGGCGCGCGCACGTTATTGAGTTTGGCTCTGGTCACCAATCCAGCCCTGATCGGTCAGACGCTGAGCGCTCATGAATATTCCGAGCGGTGTGCCAACTACTACGCCCGCGAGTACGGGATCTCGCCAGAGCTCGTCAGGGCCGTGATCCAGGTGGAGTCGGGCTGGCAGCCATGAATCGTTTCGCCCAAAGGGGCCATGGGGCTGATGCAGTTAATGCCGGGAACCGCACAACAGTTCGGCGTGTCGCATCCATTCTGGATCCACGAGAATGTTCGCGGCGGCGTAGCGTACCTGGCCCAATTGAATTCGCTCTTCCATGGAGATTTACGCCTCGTAATGGCCGCTTATGCCGTCGGCGAACAACCGATTCGCGCCCGCGGACTCGCGTATTCGTCGCCGGAAGTCTACAGCTATGTCCAGCGCGTCGCCGGCCAGTACCGCGCCGAACTGCGGCGCAAAGCAAGGAGATAACGTGCCTCATTACAGAGCATGCGTTTGTGTTTTCTGCGTCGTGGGCGTTGCCTCCGGCCAGGAGTCAGCCCCTTCGAGAGCGTCGAGAACTGCAGGCGAGGGTTTGGTCCCAAGTTTCCATTCGTCCGTAAACCGGATGAATGTCAATCCAGTCGTTTTGAATCGCGCCGCGCTCGAAGAGAAGGTAATTACCCTGCGACTCGTTCCAAAAATGGCAACATCAATCCGGATGCCGGAGCCCGTGAACTCGGTTGTCCTCGGAGATCCCGAGAATTTCCTGGCCGAACACTCCGAGCACGAGCCCGAGATGGTCACGGTGAAGCCCGTAAATAGTGAAGCAGCTCAAACGAACCTGCTGATCACCACGACGCGAGGGCATCAAGTGAACCTTCTATTGGTAAGTAATGGAGAAAACCGGGGTGTCGAACAGCCCGTGGATGTGTTCTTGAAATTCGGCAGGCCTTCCGCAACCAGTTTTCTAGTGGAAGAAGATGCTCAGCCGAGTTCGTTCATTGCTGAGACGCGAAAGATTACCGTCGAGCTGAAGGGTCCCGAGATGTTATCGTCCTCTGGAACAGCCGGGGAGAGTGGCAATCTGATCAGGACAGCCAGTCTCGAAAAGGCTAAACCAATGGAGGAAGC
>JAOAPI010000107.1 GCA_025462865.1 Candidatus Sulfotelmatobacter sp.
GGAAATGCCAGCAAATTTGATGATTGGGTACACAATAATTTTGTTGGAGCTTTATTGCAGCTGTATGAGCCTTTTGCTCGCGCATGCCCGTTCTACGCCGGCTTCCGAACGTTCTGTTTACTATCTCGCAGAAATTTGAGACATTTCATCGAGCTGATACACAAGTCTATTGCGCACTCGAGCGCGGAGTTGGGTTCTATTCAGTGGCCTTTGTCTCAGCAAGAACAGGCTGAGGCGGCAAGTGATGCCAGTGCGGCTTTCCTGCGTGAGGTGAAGAGCTTTGGAAACAGTGGCGCAAAGCTTCACACGTTTGTGTTGCGACTGGGCACTTTGTTCAAGTGCGCTCAGCAACGTCCGTCGTTGAGCGAGGCTGAGCAAAGCCACTTCAGTATCAGTCGAGCTGTGGAGCAACTCACTCAGATCAACGTAAGCTTTCTGGAAGAGGCTGTTAAGTGGTCTGTCCTCTTCGAAGAGAAGGAGACAAAAACAAAAGGCAAGTTCGCTCCCGAGGATACCGAGTACATTCTAAATCCGATTTATGCGCCGTTCTTTCACATTAGTTATAGGAAGCGCAAGAAACTGGACATTCCAGTTTCCGACCTGGTGGTGCTGATGGATGGATCTTTGGATGAAGTAACGTCGCTGTTGCGCAAATATTCCGTCATGTGGGATGTCGAGCCAGCGGATATCGCACCGACTCTATTCTCAGGGCTACAGGAGAGTTAGCCGATGATCATTGAGATGCAAGAGGGTAATGCGAACACAGAACTCTCTTTTCAACGATGCCTCCGTTTTGCAGTCTCCTACTACCTGATGCCAGATGGCCTCAGTGACTCGAATTTCCAAATTCTCAAAGTCAATGTCATCCCAGCGGAGTGCCAGAAGTTCGCTGACTCGCAGGCCGGTTGCCGCGTCGAGCAATGCCAAGGTGCGCTCTCTGACGGCCAGCTTGCTCAAGAGCAATTGGAGTTCGCTCAATTCGAGAATGTCAGGAACTTTCTCTCGCTTCGCGCTTTGACGAACGAGCTTGATCGGGTTGCGGTCAACCCACTCGTAACGCATCGCGTGATGAAAGAGAGCACTCATGAGGTTCCGAATCTTCGCTTTTGTTCCCTTCGCCCGCTTGATGCCGCCAAGCCACTCCTCAACTGCAACCGGTTTGACTTGATCAACCTATGATCGCCCCAGCGAGGAATGATCCAGGTCTTCAAATAGCATTCGTAAGCGGCTCGCGTTGAGAACGCTTTGCGTCCCTGATCGTCCCCAGCCAGTTCTTTCAGCCGGTAGTGCGCGATAAGTTCTGCAATCGTACTCGGCCCGCCTTCCGCTTGCGGGGTTTGTTGGTTAGCGTCAATGCGCAGAGCTTGAGCTGCTTTGAGGGCCGATGCCTCCGTTGCGTAGGAGAGAACACTTCCGACCTGGGCTTTGCGATACTTGCTCGTCCCGTCCGGTCCCGTCTCCCACCAACGGAAGATCCAAATATCGGGTCCCTTCCGCCGCTTTTCGCGCTGCACGCTTCCTTGCTGATACCGTGTTCGCCTAGACATGATTTCTCCTGTGTAGGCGCAACGGATGGCTCTGTTACAAGAGTACCGCTACGCGGGGCAGAGGTCGAGAGGAGAAGTTAACCGGCGACTTGCCGATCAATCCAGTCGTCAATTTCGGAGGCGCGGAATCTCCAGAGCTTTCCAATATGGACCCCCCGGATGCGGCCTAGCCGGGCAAACTTCTGAAGTGTCTTCGGATGGATTTTCATTATTGCTGCGGCCTCATCGGTATCGAGGAGGGGTTCTGGACGAAATGCACCTGATGCAACAGAAGGGCGACCGTCCGTTCGCACGCTATCTGATGGCTTCTTGGGCGGGAGATTATGGTCGGAGAGAAAGCGGACCTCCTGGGGCACGAATGACAACCTTCGGTGATAGTGCCCGTCCGATATGCCGCCGTCCAATACTTTATTGCGATGGACAGCCATGCTTAAACGAGATGGGGATTGCTGCGTCTCACTATTGCGCGTTCGCCGGGTTGCCTTGGATCACGCAACTTTTGTTAACCAATCTGGTACTAATTGAAGTGAAAGAAGTTCCGGGACAGAAACTCCCGTTACGGCAGCACCACCGCTCAGTTGAGTTAGGGGGGCATGTCCATGAGTGTCTACGATCACCTTGAGTTCAAACACCTCAAGAGCACTGTCGCAATCGCGGAAGAGGGCACAATTACTGCCGCTGCCACACGCCTTCCGCTCGCTCAATCCGCTCTTAGCCGGCTAATCAACGATCTAGAAGACGCCCTTCACATCCAAATCTTTGAACGGGATCGCGGCGGAATGAACCTCACTGCCGCGGGCGAATCCCTGCTCCGCTTCGCGCGCGAATTGCTCCAAACCCGGATAGATGTCGTCAAAGCGGTGCAGGCGATCCACCAGGCGACGCTGCGCCCGTTCCGACTCGGTTTCACCCCATTCATCGATTTCGACGGTGTGCGACGCCTACCGGGACCTGTTTCCGAAGGGCAGCATTCATCCTGAGAACGGCGACACGGAGGACGTAATCAAACGCTTGCGAGCGGCTGAATTGGACGCTGCGCTCGTGACCCTTCCGGTGCTACCAGATGGTTACTGCATTCAACCTGTGATGCACGAGCCTTTGGTTGTCTGTATTCGCAAAGAAGAGCCATTCGCCTTCGGCGGAGTATGGGACGCGTGGAAAGATCCCGCGACCGAAGATTGGCTCCAGAGCTTCAGCATCATCACCACCGCACCGAACGAACTCACAGCGACGGTTCACGACCGAATGCCGGTGATCTTGAAACCATCCGACTACGACCGATGGCTAAACCGAACCGACGCTGAACGTCCTCCGGTTGACCTGCTTCGCCCTTACGAAGCTGCCGAGATGACGGCACATGAAGTAGACCCGCGCGTCGGAAATGTCCGCAATGACGAACCCTCGCTTTGCAACATCTGGCAATGTCCACCAAACTCTACGTAACGAAATGCACCATGTTCAGTGGTTGGAGGGGAGGGAGAGGGTGAAGATACAGATCTATCCCAAGCGGCCCCAAAAAGTCCGACGAAGTGCGCTGGACACAAGAATATTTTCTTGTGTGGGGAACATTGTGGGGAACATCGCCTATTGCCGGTATATCTTGTTGATTTTTCAGAGGTAGTGAATCCCTGGGGGGCAACCAAAACTCGAGCTGGCTGGACTTTCTCGCACTTCCCCGAACCTCCCCAAACATGGGGAGGTTATTAGTTGCTTCTGGCCTACTGCTTTCCTCGCACCAGCGAACTGATCGAAGCGCCTTGGACTGAGTTCGACTTGGACAGAGCACGATGGGAACATTCCTGCGGAGCGCATGAAGATGGATACTCCTCACATCATTCCGCCCGTCTTCCCACCCTGGGCGTTGCTTCTGCATGGCAGGAGCGACTATGCCCGCCCACCCGACGGGCTTGTGCACAAGTG
>JAOAPI010000131.1 GCA_025462865.1 Candidatus Sulfotelmatobacter sp.
TCTTCCGCTGGCTGCAGTTGCGCTTCTTAACCGGACAGCAGCAGATGCTGTTTGAGAATCTGCGAATCCGTTCGGGAGCGCAGACGCAGCCGAGCCTTGGCGATTTGGGCGATGCGTCCGATCGTTCCTCTGGTCCTGACGCCCGAAGCCTGGAGCCTAGAGCCGGTTCTCAGCATGCGGCCGACGCCTTGTCGAGCATCGTGGATATGGGAGACGCGCCCAGCTGCAGCTTCTGCGGATCGATCATGACAAGAAACGGAAGCTGCTACAGATGCATGAGCTGCGGAAGTACGAGCGGCTGCAGCTAGTATTAGGGCCGAACCTATCTCAGAGGCGTGAGCCGTTGAGATCGAACTAAAAGTGAATAACGTACTGTGAGGGGTCACGGCTACGCCGTGGCCTCTTTTTTGGTGCTCATCGGAGAATGTTATGGCAGGAACTCTTGCATCACTGATGAATAGACTGGAGAGGGACGCTTGGCGCGACATAACCGGATTCAGCCCTGAAATGCTGAACGCAATGGATGTAACGCTCGGAAATAGTTCAGAAGACGAGATAAAGGCCGTACTCGATGCTTGGATTCGCAAGCAGCAACCCTGCCTATTTGGCCGAATTGCCGCCAAGGAGTCGGCCATCACATATTGCTTAATCTCGGAACGCATGCTCCAAGGGAGCGAAGACGAGCTAGAGAATCACATCCAGAAAGCACGACTCGAATGGACCTGTGCCGGATTTGAAGGAAAAAGCAGCAATTTCATAATTGCGGTACTGTCGAGCAAACTTGCTTACGCTAAGCCTGATGAGAATGTGAAGCAGATTGCACTCCGCCTCTGTTCGTTATATCTCCAGGAACCGATTGATCAAGACCAGATTTACTTAGATAGGCTTTGGCTTGAACAGTCAGCTTCCCGGAAAGCCACATGGGAGTGGCTTGCAGGTGTAAATTATTTCTCGGCCCAAGGAGATGGAAGATGGTGGCAGGATCATCGATTTCCTGCTGCAATCGCTTTCTCGACTAATTCAGTTGGACATATGGTTAAATCGGGAGCGCTAGCCTCAGCTCTTCGGGAGCTGGATGAAAAAATGGGCACAGCTTTTGTAAATTACAAAGCGGCCAATGTCACCTCACTGGGGAAAGCACTCGGGTTGGCAATGAGTACGATAAATAACGCGTCCAACGCGGTTTCGGGAAAGGCAACCTTCCTGGTGGCACCCATGAAGGTTCAGCAGGAGCGACCAGAGTGTCCGGTAAAATTACAGTACCCTCTTCACACTTTTGATTATTGCGAATACAAAGGCTTCTACCACACCGACCACACAATTCCGTCGTTGTATTTCCGCCCGGAGATCGATCGGCCACCCGATGCGGAGCTATTACAGCTGGATTTTACGTATTTATTCGATGACGCCCTCGACAATCCCGACCATGATCGTATGGGAACAGGGCGTAGGATACGAAGCTCGGCAAATTTATCCAACGATGCCTTTAAGGACGAACGCTATCGGTTCGCAAAACGTTTCCGAGGCTTGGAAACTGAGGTCCAGATTAGCGATGCACCGCGGCTGCAAGAGGCTCTAAGATTACACCGACAGAGTTAAGCGATCAGATGCCCGCCGTATCGGTCTACCATGATCCGGCACAATTCAGCAGTATGGGAATGTTTCTTCTCAAGCTGCAGGACAGCTAAGCAATTGAGGTTCCTTTCGGTACTCGTTGTATCCAACAAAATGTCGATAGCATCTAGTCCTGGGGCTTCGACACGGATAACGCCGATATACCTCGAAAGATTGACCGAATGGCACAATTGCTCAACGATTGCGGACTTACCCACCTCGCGAAGTAACGACTCGATATAAACACTTGAACGAAAAATGCGTGATCTCCAGATCGTGGTAACTACCTTCGCGCTTGATGAAGCCACAGAAGCTTGTGCCTCGCAAAAGATTGGACGTTGGAAACTAGGTCCAACCCGGCTGTGTATAGTTGGGCAAATGACAAACGAATTTTCGAATGGAGAGGTATGAGTATGTGCGTAAGTTCCCAAGTTTCTTCTTTGCCGCTAGGCAGCTTGAGATTAATAAACAATTTCGTTTGATGCTTGCGAATTGTGGCTTTCAGATAGGGACCTTCCCGGTCGTCATGAACGTAAATGGCGACTAGGTCTTTGGAGCGATGTCTTATTTCAGAGGTCGTGGATGGCTGTGATAATTTGGCCACACCCATGCCCGCTGCCGCTACCGCATGGTTAATGTCGCTACCGGGCAGGTTCATTATCAGCACAGGCGAAATTCCAGAAGAAATCGAACTGAAGAGGAGCCCACGGGTTATCTCAAAAACTTCTGCGCGGTGCAGGCTTGGACTGTAACCAAGAGATTGTACCGCCTGACACATCTGGTCGAGGGATAGGCCCTCTGAGGGCATTGGTCGACCGAATGGAAGAGCATATTGGGACGCTCGGATAGTAATTTGCGCGGGCGTGGCAATGCCGCTCTGTTCCAATTGTCGGGCTCGCTGGAGAGAGGTCCATAGTGCAGTCGTGGCGCAAGCACTAACCCCTAGGTCCTGCTGTTGAAAAGCGAGGCCACTAATGGTCAGACGTACTCCTAGCAAATGCGGATCATAATTGCACGAGCAATGAAACTTCCGAAGGTATCCCTTGCCAGATTCTTCCGGCAAACAACGTAAGACTGTCCGTCCGACAGGACAGCCAGGGAGCGGTTTTATAACCGCGAAGCCAACGTAGTGTACTCGCGAAAACTCCGTGCATTGACGGAGGAATGTCTCCTCTCCACTGGATCGCAAATCGCGAATCCGGTGAATCTGTTCGTGCAACTGTTCTTTGTCGAGAGAAAAGAAGTGAACTCGACGACAAAAATTGGGATATGGATACAAACTCTTCGAATAAAAGACACTGTGGTCTTCTATGTAATCGCGGTCAATGTAATGTTGCTCAACTACTATCGTCTTGCAGTCAAATGGAGCCCGGCGGACATACTCGTCGATGTAGCTAAGCTGCTTCTGCGCTTCCTCCGCAGTGACAAACCTAGGGTTGGGTAGCTTTAGAATGTCGAGTAGGGACACTCCACCGGTGGAGTGGAAATCGATCTTTTGTCGGTTGTCAGCTGTGCCGCCTGGATCAACCACGAGCGTTAATGCGGATGGCGAAGTCGCGCTCAGTCAGCCGCTCAGACGAACGAGCAGCTTCTTTTAAGGGACGGACTTTGCCTTCCCAATGACGCATCTCCTTTTCGAAGCGAGCACGAAAAGTCGGATCAGCGAAGCTCACCTTAGTGGCAGGCCGTGAGCGAGAAACAACGACATGGGATTTTTTTTTCTTTACAGGCATGGTTGCCTTTTCATTAAACAAGAGTCTTAGCATAGCACTAGTCGAGGCCCCATTTCCGGCGTAACCCTACAATGGCCGAGCCCGGGATCATCCACCGTTTCTTTGGCCCGACCTTCTTAGACTTAAGTGTACCGTTTTTACAGTATTCCTTTACGGTAGCTTCGGTAACCTCGTTTCCGAGGAGATCTGCCGTTTCCCTTGCAGTGTACCAAGCCCCCATATCTACACCTTTGCCCATGTAACTAATGGTACCAAGAGTTATACCGGCTTGTCCATGCGCACCCATTGGAATCTATAGGAACATATTGCACACTTTGGACCATATGGAGACACAATGCCCTAATTAAATAACCTGGCTGGGGAGATTGGCATTCATTATCTACGGATCACCAAGAAAAGCAAGGGACCACCGTCGTTGCGCACGTTATTGAGCGGGACAGGAGTGTTCGCCCTATACGAGTACAACGTCCCGGCCGGTGCTTAGGAAAAGCGAGGGCAAAAGCCCGGACGAGGGCGTCCGCGCCACACGTCAAAAGTAGATTATTCGGCGGCTGCGCTGCTTCGGAATCCCAATATCTAGGGAAACGAGCGAGGCTGTTTGGACTGGGTAGGGGTTCCGTTCGACTTCGCTCAGGATTTCGGCAGCGGGCTCAGACGCCCGCTAACCGCCTCAACTTCGACTTGCAGACGTTCACTTTGTGAACGTCTGACTGCGCTCAGAATGACAAGGCGTTTGATAGCACAGAGTTTTGGATAACGTGGAAGAGCGGCCCTTTCAGGGCCGCGTTTTGTTTGTGTGGGAGATTTACGCGGCGCTGAAGCGCCGCGCTTCCACGGTTGCGCTCGGGAAGGCGAGGGGCGAAAGCAGGCAGACTCGCGGACGGGCGAGGACGCCCGTCACTCCATCGAGATATCTGGGAGAGAAGCAACTACGGTCAGGATGAGGAGGCAAAGGCAAAAGCCGCGGACGAGGGCGTCCGCGCTACACGGGCACTGCAGATTACTCAGCGGCTTCCCCCCTTGGCTGCGCTCGGGGCTTCGGTAAAACAGAGCAGGCTCTCTGCGGCTGCGCCGTTTCGGAATGACAATGTGAGGGGAAATGCATGGACAGGGTAGGGGTTCCGTTCGACTTCGCTCAGGATTTCGGCAGCGGGCTCAGACGCCCGCTAACCGCCTCAACTTCGGCTTGCGGACGTTCACTTTGTGAACGTCTGACTGCGCTCAGGATGACAAGGAGTTTGATAGCACAGTGTTTGGACGCACGTGGAAGAGCGGCCCCTTTCAGGGCCGCGTTTGTTTGCGTGAAGATTTACGTGGCGCTGAAGCGTCCGCTCTTCCACAATATCCGGCAGAGTGCAGTGGAAGAGCGGTGCTATTGCGGAAGAGCCGTTCACAGCACCCTACGAAGCAAGGCGTGCGGTGGGCTAGTTCAGAGCCGATTGATTCAAGGAGTCCCATTCCGGAATGAGTCACGACTAAGACGTGATCGACATCACGTTTGTTTCCTATTCACATGATTACGAT
>JAOAPI010000138.1 GCA_025462865.1 Candidatus Sulfotelmatobacter sp.
AAAAAAAGATCGCTCTCATAGGTGAGGGCGATCTGCGGATGCTGGTTCATCAGCGTGTAAAGCAGAGATGTCCCGGAACGCCAGATACCAACTACAAAAATGGGACCCGAAGATGGTTCGCTCGTCATTATTCGCTTGGTCTCTGTCACCAACTGGTGAGGTGCCAGCGAGAGCGGGCGATGAACCCGCTTTCGCTCTAGTCTCCGTTGACGCCGGCCAGTTCCAGTGCGTCAGACGTGACTTGCGACCGAATCCATGGGTAGGTTTTCCGCAGCCCTTCGGCAAGCAGGATCGCAGGCTCCCAGCCCAGCACTTCGCGCAGCCGTGTGTTGTCGCTGTTGCGGCCTCGCACGCCTTGAGGGCCAGTGAGGTTATGCCGCTTTTCAATCTTCTTGCCGGCGATGCGCGCAACCAGGTCCACCAGCCCATTGATGGAAATCAGCTCGTCCGTGCCTAGATTGAGAGCGTCGCGATGATTGGAGGCCATGAGGCGGATCAGACCTTCGACGCAATCATCCACATACATAAAAGAACGCGTCTGTTCCCCGTCGCCCCAGACTTCAATCTCGCCGCCATCGTCGGCCAGCGCTATCTTCCGGGAAATCGCGGCGGGAGCCTTTTCTTTTCCGCCATCGTAGGTGCCAAGAGGGCCGTACACGTTGTGAAAACGAACGATACGCGTCTCGAAACCATAATCCTTGTAGTAGTAGCGGCAAAGCTCTTCGGCGAAAAGTTTCTCCCATCCGTAGCCGGGTTCGGGATCAGCGGGAAAAGCGTCTTCTTCCTTCAGCGGTTTCACTTCAGGATCTTTCTGCTTCGACTGGTTGTAGACACAAGCCGAAGAAGAAAAGAGGAAGCGTTGCACGCCGTTCTGGCGGCTCGCTTCCAGCATGTGTGCGTTAATCAGAATATTGTTGCGGCTGATGTCGGCATGATTGGCGGTAATGTAGCCAATGCCGCCCATGTCAGCGGCCAGGTTGTACACCTCGTCGATGCCACCGCGCGTGGCAAGCAGGCAGTTTTCAATCTTGCGCAGGTCGAGAACTTCCATTTCGTCGGCAGCGCTGGTTTCATACTCGGGCATCTTGATGTCGGCGCCGCGTACCCAGTGGCCGTCCTTCTTGAGACGTTTAACCAGGTGGTGGCCGATAAAACCTCCCGCGCCGGTTACGAGTATTCGCTTTTGCTTGGTCATGTGACTGGTCTCCTGAATTTTTATGAGAGTTCCGACAACCTGCAGTTGTGGTCAGCAATTCTTTAGGGGAGGGCTGGCGGGCGTTCTGGGGTTCTTAGAAAATTCGTGGCAGCAAATGCTCGACACATACGGCCCACAAAAATCTTGAGCCGTTAACCATGTAGCGTTGCCACAGTCGTCGTGGCTCGGCACATAGACGAAACAGCCACTCCAATCCATGTTCCCGCATCCACGCCGGCGCCTGTTTTAAGCGCCCGGTATTCAAATCGAATGCTGCCCCCACACCTAACATCACCGGCACATGCAGCGTATTCCGGTGTTCGTACATCCAGCGTTCCTGTTTGGGCGTGCTCAAACCAACCCACAGTACGTCAGGCCGCGCCTCTTCAATCAGGCACCGCACTTCCCTTTCCTCTTCGTCGCTTAATTCTCGGAAAGGCGGACAGTACGTGCCAGCGATCTGAATGCCGTGCCGTTCCTGCTCCACTTGAGCCAAATTATCTGCCACGCCGGGCGCGCCGCCGTAGAAAAAATGGCGATACTTCGAGCCTGTCTGGCTACAGAAGGCTTCCATCAGCTCCGGACCATACACGCGACGTTTCATGTGGCTGAATCCCTGCAACCGTCCCAGCCAAACCAAGGGCATCCCGTCGGCGACCACCAGCCCGGCGTTTTGCAGGATATTGCCGAACTCCGCATCGTCGCGCGAGACCGAAACCCCATGCATTCCGGTCACCGCCACGTATCGTGCCGGACTGCCTTCAGCGATCCAAGATTCCAGAATCTGAATCGCATCTGGAATTTGAACCGCATCCACGCGGACGTCTAGCACCCGGTAGCTCGGGATCCTAAGCTGCGAATCTGCGATAGCGGCGGTCGACATGTTTTGCTTACCGTCCTCTTTTAGCGAACTTGCTTTCCGACCTGGAACCATCTCACAGTCAGCGGATCTCGGATTATTGCGCGGGAGCCGACGAAAGTTGCCACGCAGGCATTTCTCGTACCGGAGCCTTTTGCCGTGCCGCCGCAAGCAGCCGGTCGCTGACAAAGACCAGCGAGAAAAGCAGCATGAACGTTCCATCCGGCCGGCTTCCGAAAGTGCGGCTCACCATGCCATTAATAAAGATGTCGAGAAAGACGGCGAAACAACCAACCGCCAATGGATGGAGCGGGTGATCCTGAGCTACTGTCCGCATAACGGCGAACAGGTTGCGCACCAGGGTTCCCATCATCATCAGGATTACAAAAAGACCGATGAGGCCGTTGTTGTACATTACCTCGAGAAATCCATTGTGCAAATGGTTGGGCATCCAGTCGACGCTGATCTTGTATGCCAGAAACCGCGACGACATGAAACCACGTCCCAACACTAGTTTGGCTTTAATAAGCTGCCATCCGGCGCTCCAGACGTCAGAACGGCCAGTAACGCTGGCCGCCTGTCCGCTGCTCACGTAGAACTTCAAGTACGAGCCAAGCGGGCTGAATGCCAGTAGCAGGCCGCCCACAATCAGCATAATCAGAACGAAGCGCCCCGCTGCCCTAAACTTGCCTTGCAGCATGAAGAACATAACTGCTGCGAAAATGCAGCCTACAATTCCCGTTTTGCCGCCCGCTAGCAGCATCACAACCAATCCAAGAAGCACGAAGATAGTCCGCGACGCGGTCTTTCTGTGCTGCGACAGCATCAACGAATAGAGCACCAACAGCCCGGCATCGACCGAAAGCACGGTCGGAGCAGTTCCCACGTCATACAGGCGCCCGGTAGCCAGCACTTCAAGATTGGACAGCAACCGAAGAATTGGAACAGAGACCATGAACGCAAGCGCCCACTGGCTGGACCGGAGAAACGATTTCAGGTCCTCACGATTCTTGATCTGATAATTGCATGCGGCCAGAACCAGGATCGCCAAGAACAACTTGACAATCCAGGCCAGTGAAAATCCTGGCTTCTCTGCGTAGGCGCAAGAAACAAGGCACATCACTCCAAACCAGGAAACCCACTTATAGGATCCCGTGAAAAGAGTGCGGAGATACTGGCTGTGGCGATAGGTATAGAAAAGAAAAACGACCGCGATGAAAAACCACAACATCGCCTCAGAATATGCTCCGGAGGAGAACTGTCCGCCCTCAGCATCTTCCGTCACGTACGAGAAAATTTCTTCCGATCCAAGCAATACCCACCAAAGGGCGAAAACCAGATTCCGGCTGCGCAATTCAGCACTGGGCGCGGAGGAAATCACAAACCACATCAGCACAAAGAAAACGACTCCCGCGGCTAGGATTGAAATCGCTTGATCCGAGGAAAGTTCGTAAAAACCAACGAGCGCCCCTGCAGTGCATAGCGCCAAGACAAGCGCTAGCAGGATCGGACGAAGTCCTAACCTTGCGTCCTGCGGCCCGACTGTTTTCACCGGATTTGCAATCGACGACATCAGGCCGCTCCCGATCCTTTCAGTACCGCCGGAATAGTCTTGAGTAGGATTTTGAAGTCCAGCAACAACGACCATTTGTCGATGTACTGGAGATCGAGCTCCATCCATTGCTCGAACGAAATCGAACTGCGTCCGCCAATCTGCCACAAGCACGTGACCCCGGGTCGAACGCTAAAGCGACGGCGTTGCCAGTCTTCGCTGAAACCTTCGTAGTCGCGCAGCGGCAGAGGACGCGGTCCCACCAGGCTCATATCGCCCATCAACACGTTGAAGAGTTGCGGCAGTTCGTCAATGCTGGTCTTGCGCAGGAGTTTTCCGATCGAAGTAATGCGCGGATCGTTTTTGATTTTGAAAACCGGGCCGCTGACTTCGTTGAGATGCTCGATTTCCTTCATCCGCTTCTCGGCATCCACGACCATCGTGCGAAATTTGTAAATGCCGAAGTGCCGCTTATTAAGCCCGAGGCGTTTCTGAACGAAAAATACAGGCCCGCTCGAAGTCAGTTTGATAAGGAGAGCGGTAAGAAGAAAGACCGGCAGCAGCAGCAGGATCATTGCGCTTGCCACCACAATATCGACCAGCCGCTTGATGACAACCGGCCAGCCTTCCAGCCTTACAGTGTTATGGGTAATGATGGAGTCACCCTCCATCATTACCACTCGCGGACGGGACATCTTTCCATCGAACAAGTTGGAGATGAACCGAACCAGGATGCCCTGCTCTTCGCAAATCGCGGCAACTTCTGAAGCTCGCGAATGCAGTGAACGCATGGGCAAGGCAACCACAACTTCATCCACAACATTGGTTCGCAGGTAGGCGAGCAGTTCGTCAAAATTGCACGCCAGACTGAATCCCGACTGGGAAAATTCGCTCAACCCTGTCCACTGCTGATCGACGAAGCCAATCACGCGATAGCCAAAGAACTGGTTGTCGCGCATCTTGCAGGCAAACTGCACGGCCCGCGGATTCGTGCCCACGATCAGCATGTCCCGCAGGTTACGGCCTCGCAGGCGCGCATTCCGAAGTACCACTCGCATGATCAGCCGGCCACTCGCCGTCGTGCTGACGGCGGCCAGCCAGAATACGATCAGGAATTCCGGAGTCATCAGATCCATGCGCACCACGAGATGGGTGCACATAATCACAAATGTGCCAAGCGTCGTAGCTTTGAGCGCGTCCAGCGTTTCGTCCCATCGGCCCGCCAGGCGACGCGATGCATACATGCCGAACAGAACGAAGATCTGATGCCAGATCAGCATCAGAACCGCGAACAGAATGAAATTCTGAATCTTCACCCGCATCGCGAAAAACTCCGTCAGCGATACGGTGGCTTTTTGTGAAACCACGACCGCAGCCAAGGCAAATGCAAACATGGCTGCGCCCAGGTCGAAAAGCTTCATCGAGTTCAACAGCACCTGCCGCCGAAAGTGACCCACGGGGCGACTCCTCCTGGGAATTACGCCTGCTGGATGGGAAAGAAAACAAATCGCGGGGGGACAACTGTGAACAACGGTTTAAATGATTGCGAGAATTCTAAAAAGTTAACTGTCGACGCCGTTCCCCGGAGATTTGCGTCCGGAGGCAACATCACTTACTACTCTGCTGAAACCTTGCAACTGCGTGGCAATCTGCTGCATGTAGGCTCGAGCCTCGGTTGGACTAAGAGGCTGCTGAGTCTTATGCCCATTCCGCCGATATGCGCCGACGCCTCCGTTTGAGCCGGGTATCTGTTCCACCGCCTCATGAAGTGGGGCCGTTACCGTAACAGTATCTCCGGCGAAAATCTGAGCAGCTCCCGGCCCGTACGCCGGCGAGCCATGCTGAGCTTGCGAAACGTGCTGCGCGATGTCGAGATCGGCAATCACTTCGTCCACAATTTCGGTATCAATGACTCGTTGCTGCAAAGCGCATCCCAGAGACAAGCAGTTGAAGCAAAAGTTGTTGATGTTGCGAGGAATGCCCGCCGTAAAGTCGAAGATGCGCTGCAGAGCCTCAGGCGAAAAGATCGGACCGCCTTGATAGCCAGCGGCCCGGAGGCGGTGCTGAATATATTTGTTGGTTTCTTCGAAGGAGAGAGGTTTCAGGCCGGTGATCAGTGAAACTCGCTGGCGCAACTGGATCATGCCAGGTCGAGCCAGCTTGTCCGCCAGCTCCGGCTGACCTGCGAGAATAATCTGCATCAGCTTTGCGCGCGGCGTCTCAAAGTCTGAAAGCAGGCGCACTGTTTCAAGCACTGATGGTTCCAGGTTCTGGGCTTCGTCGATGACCACGATGAAACGGTTCCCAGCACGCGCTTCCTGCAACAGGCGCTTGTTGAACTCTTCGTGCATTCGCACAAAGTCGTTATCATCGCATTCGTAACCCAGTTCCGCGAGCAGGAACCTCATGAATTCTCGCGAGTTGCATTGAGTCTGAAACAGAAACGCGGTGCGGGCGGACGAGCGGAATTTTTCGAGCAGATGGAATAGCAGCGTGCTCTTGCCCATTCCCGGAGGCGCAATCAGACCGATGAAGCCGCGACCTGCCTCAATTCCATAGACCATCGAGGCCAGAGCTTCCCGGTGCGCCGGACTAAGATAGAGAAACCGCGGGTCTGGAGTAACTCCAAACGGTTGTTCCCGTAATCCGTAGTAGCTTAAAAACATCCCGGAGTCCTCTTCTCTTTTGCCTGGCTCAATCTTTCTTACTGGTCAAAGCCGACGCTGTCAGGTTCAGCAGGTACAGCGATCTTGCCGGTAGCGTTCCCGTTGCCGTTCCCGTTTACGCCGTGATGACCATTCCCGTTTCCATTGCCGTTTCCGTTACCATTTGTACTGGCATAGAAAGGTACGGAAGCAAGCACCGGAATTTTCAACTCCGAAAGGACCTCCGCCGGAGTTCGGAATGAAGAATCCAGATACTCCTGGGTGAATACCAAGGCGCTGCTCATGACAAGTCCCAGCAATAATCCCACCAGGCTGAAAATCATGGCCGAGCGCACCGGAGCAATTGGAACTGTTGGCTGTTCCACCATGCCGACGTTGAGAATCCTGGTGCGGTCAAGCGCTTCCTCAATACGTGCTTCTTCGCGCTTGTGCAAGTACAAGAGGTAGTTGTCCTCGTTGGCCTTGGCTTCGCGTAGCAGATCCTGTTGCACCAAGCCGCTTTGTTCGAGCTTTTGAGCCTTCCCCTGGTAGACACCGACGATAGCCTGGGTTGCAACCGCTCGTGCCTGCAGAGAGCTGTACTCTGCCTTGGCTTTGGCCAGTTCCGCATTGATCCACGAATAGGTCGGATTGCGGTCGGTAGTTTTATCATGCAGCGGCATTGAGTCTTCCGCAACAATGGCCGCGCGCGTGTCAGCAATCTGTTTGTCCACTTCCTGGACCAGACGGTAACCTGGTTGATACTTGGTGAGCAGCTCGGTGCGCTTCAGCTCCAAGGCTAGCAATGTGCTCTTCAATTGCTGCTGAACGGCGCCATCGTCGGCTTCGCGAACCGCAGTGGTCAGCCGGTCCGGAGTCGTTCCTGCCTGCTTCTCTAGGTTGGCTATTTTCTGTTCCGTTCCGGCCATTTCCGCTCGGGTCGTTTCCAGAGACGCCGCGAATTCATTCAGCTTTTGCAGCGTGATGTCGCGCGAAACTTGCGGAGCTACTCCACCCTGCTCCTGCGAAAAGCTCTTCAGCTGTCCTTCTGCCTGATCGAGTTCATGCTTATAGCGATTGGTTTCTTCGTCAAAAAATGCCAACTGACCGGCAGGACGGTGAATCGCAACGTGCTTGTCGATGTAGGCGTTCACCAGATTGCTCAAAACCTGGGCGGCAAATTTAGGATCGTGCGCCGAATAGGTGAGCTGAATAATATTGGTCTTTTTCAGCGGGTCTACGACGAGATGCGCGCGCAGCTTCTCGATGGCCTTGCCGATCTTTGCCTCCGGGCTCGACCCAAGGCTAAGAAATGAGAGTGTCGACTTCTGATTCTGCAGACCGGAATCCGTCACCGTCTTGCGCAGCACGTCTTCACTGGTAATAAGATTGGCCTCGGAGTTGATCTCTTCCTCCGTGACGTCCTCTTTCATTTGCAACGGACTGTTTTTTTCCGCGCTCACCACTGGATCCACGCGCTCGCGCTTGACCAGGATTTGGCTTTTCGACTCGTAAGTCGGTGGGACGAGGAACATAGCCACGATGCTGCCGGCAAAGATTCCACAGAAACAGAGCAGAAAAGATCGCTTGTGCCGGAAACCAACGGCGAGCAAATCACGCAGAGTAAAACTGAACTCGCTCGCGTTCCCCGTCGAAAATTCGTGTTCTTTCATTTCAGTCTCCAGTTATTTGCCTTTGCAGTACTGCAGTACAAATCGGACGATGCTCGATTACGGGATCTGCTTGTAGGCGCCCATTCCCGCATTGGGGATGAAGGGCTTGATCTTCGAAAGCAAATTCTTGGGTACGATCAGCATATCGCCGGGCTTAAGAGTCGGATCCTCATGCAGATCGCCACGCCTTTGCATTTCCTTAACGTTGAAAATCTTGGCTGAGAGCCACTGGTCGTTAACGCGACGGAACAGAATCACCTGTGAGTGTTTGGCGTTTTCCGTGAAGCCACCGGCGATTGCAACGGCTTCTGTCAACGTCACCGTCCCACGCATGTCATATCGGCCCGGGTGGGTAACCTGACCGTCTGCAATGAAGTAAGGCTTCTCGAAATCCTTGAGGACGACCACAATGAGCGGGTCGTTCAGCATTTTGCTGTAGGCCGTACGAAGTGTCTGCGTCAATTCCGGAAGAGTCTGGCCCAGGACTTTCACATCGCCAACCGCTTTAAGAGTTACGAAACCGTCTGGCTGGATGGCCACAGTCTGATTAAATTCAGGACTCAGCTCGAAAGAAACATCAAAGGAATCGCCTGCCGCCAAGTGATACCGGTTGTCGCGTTGCTGCAGTTGCGGAGTGTTGGGCTGCGAAGTAGTGTCAGCCACAGCCGCCCCGCTCGACAACTTTGCGACAGCCTGAACGTTTCCCTCTTGGGCCGAAAGACAGGGCATCAACATTAAGAAAAGCCCCAACCCGAAACCGACGCCTCTGTTCATGAACCGCCTCCAAAATGCTGACTGCATCGTTCTGTTTGGAACGCCAATTGTAGTCCTCGAAACAGTTTCGAACCGAACGCCTTTCAGTTCTTGCATCGCCCGCACTGTTTAAGAGCCTTGCTTGCAGCTTCGCCCTCTCAGTCACATTTTGTGTGACTCGGGGAATACAGGGCTAAAATACCGGTCCGACCGCAGAGCAAAACGGCTCTTTACGCGTGATACTGCTTGAGTTATTGGGGGGATAGCTTCTAAAGCGCTTCTGCAAGGGCGGTATTATGGTCGCCCCAGTTGTTCCAAAGATATCCACGCTTGCAGACTCTTGCAAGTGGTCAAAAGCCCTAGAGACGAAAGCCTCTACTGACTTAAGTTAAGGTTCGCTAAACCAGCATAATACATAGACAGATAAGGAGTTAATGCTACGATGCGAAAGCATAAAACCGCTCGCAGAATCGATTTTTTGCGCGGTTCGCGCAATCCCAAAGGCTCGGGAGGCAATGGCCGTGAGTGCGTCGGGTGCAATCGTCAGCAGCAAACGCGCTACATGACTTTTGAGAATCGAGATGAGTGAGCAGGCAGGAGGTAGGCACCCAATGTACGTGCCACTGCCTCAACATTAGGCTCGTCGAACAGGTAAGCGTGATCTCCGGCAATGCGATGAAAATCAATTTCTCCCGCCAGATCCTCCCAACCCAGCTTGAAGTCGAAATAGGGACTCTTCGGCCACTCACTCGACTGCAACAACACAAGTTTTCCGGGATAAGGTTTTGGTTCGTACAGGCTGAATGCCGGATGGACAATGGAATCGGTATTTCGGAAATGATCGTCAGCGTGCCCTTTTCGGTCGGCGTTCAATCGCCACGTGATGCGCTCAATCTTCCGGCGAGCTTCGTCCAACCGGTCGCGCAGATAGACGGACGTCTCACTCGAATCCATACGCAGTAGATTCGTCACGTGATATTTGATACGTGCCGTGTATCGTCCATCCTTGAGAGGATTCTTATAATAAGCGTGGTTGTGCGCATCGAGCATGGCTAACAGCTCCACGCTGTCTCCCTGTTGCACCAGCTGTTGAGCGACTTCGTAAGCAATCACCGCGTTTACGCACAGACCTGCGAGATAATACGGTCCCTTCGGTTGCACCTCGCGTATCGCTTTGATCAGATACGCGGCAATGTCTTCGACCCGGTATGGCATCGGAAGATGTACGCCGTCGGAGTAGGGCAAATCAACTCCCAGGAAGGGCCGGTCGCCAGCAAGCTTCTCAGCCAGCAATCGGAAGCGCGGTCCGCCGCGAATCCAAAACAAAGGAGGCAGAGGTCCTTTCTGCTGAATCGGCACAATAGCGCGGTCCCGCAGAGTTTGGCGTCCGACACGCAGCGCAACCGCCATCTGCGCGATCGTCGGAGACTGGAAGACGAATGCCAGCGATAGCGTGCTGTGGAATTCCCCTTCGATCCGCATAAGAAGTTTTGCTGCCAGCAGTGAATGTCCACCCAGTTCGAAAAAGTCCTGGCTGACATCGTCGCTAGTGACTTTCAGAACATCTTTCCAGATCACCAGCAATCTTTGCTCGAAGTCGTTGCGCGGTGCGCAAATCTCCGCCATTGGTTCCGCAGAAGGGATCTCCATCAGTGCAAGTTGCTGCCGGTCAATTTTGCCATTTGACGTTCGAGGGAAGGCATCGACAAACTGGAATTTTGCGGGAACCATGTAGGCGGGGAGTCTATTCCTGAGAAAAGCGCGCAGCCCATTAGCGGAACTCGACTCCTGCGAGCGCGCCACGAGAAAGGCGACCAACATGGAATCGCCGGATTGCTGGCTCCTCGAAACCACGCACGCTTCTCGCACCGCCGGGTGCTGACCCAAAAGCATTTCGATTTCGTCCAATTCGACGCGCAATCCCCTGATTTTCACCTGCTGATCGGAACGCCCGAGAAATTCCAGATCGCCGCTCGGGAGGTATCGCGCCAAGTCGCCGGTGCGATAGAGCTTGGATTCTGCAAGCGAGAAGTGGTCTCGCACAAAGCTCTTTTCAGTCAGAGTCAGCTGGTTCAGATACCCTCGCGCAATTCCTTCGCCGCCAACGTAGAGCTCCCCGGAAACACCCATAGGTACCGGCTCTAAGTGACGATCAAAGACGTAAGCGCGGGTATTTGCGATCGGACGTCCGATGGGAACGCCGCCCTCTCCCCCACCTGGCTCGCATTCGAAAACAGTGCTCCATACTGTAGCCTCGGTAGGCCCATATTCATTAAATAGAGAGGCGTGCGGCAGGATTTCGTAATGCAGATTCACCAGTTGTCGGGGACATGCTTCGCCGGCCACCACAACAGATCGCAGCGAGCTCAGCCGATCCGCACTCCCGTCTCCCAGAATTTCTCCGTAGAGACTGGGAACCGCAAGTGTATGGGTGATTTTGTTTTCAAAAATCAGATTTCTAAGTTGGTCCCTGTCCCAGCGAAATTCAGCTGGGGGAATCACCAACGTTCCTCCCGTGCCTAATGTGTGAAAAATCCCCGCGACCGAGCTATCGAAAGCGTAAGAGGAAAGCAGAAGAAAGTTTTCAGGAGAATCCTTGTAGTAGTGCAGGCGGGCATGCGTAGAATTCGCCAGGTTGCGATGTGTGACTTGGACCCCCTTCGGGGCGCCGGTGGAGCCCGAAGTGTAGAGAATGTAAGCGAGGTTCTCAATGTCCGCGCTCTTCGGGCCAGGGGCCAAGGCCGCGTCATTTACCTCAGAGAGGTCCCGGTCCATGAAGACAGTTGGAATTTCCGCAGACAAAGCCATGCCCAGAGAATTACTTTGCGCGAGCAATACTTTAGGCTGACAGTCTTCAAGAATCAGCTCCAGGCGCGGCCGGGGATTCGCGGGATCAAGCGGCACATAGGCTCCTCCAGCCTTAAGAACCGCCAAAATGCCGACAACCATTTCCACGGATCGATTGAGGCAAAGCGCGACGGGAACATTCGGCCCAACTCCCATGGTCTGTAGCCTGTGGGCTAACCGCGCGGCTCGCAGTTCGAGTTCTCCGTAGAGCAACTCCTGATCTCCACAACGGAGTGCAATGCTTTGAGATTTCTCCCGAGCTTGCTCCTCGAACATCACATGCACCGGAACCGGCTGGTACGGCAATTCCGTATCGTTCCACTCAACCAGGATTTGCTGACGTTCTGGGGGAGTCAGAATAGGAAATTCGCTGACCTGTCGCGCGGGATCCGCGGCGACTGCCTCCAGCAGCGTCTGCCAGTGACCCGCCATCCGCCGTATCACGGATGCATCGAAGAGCGCGGTGTTATAGATCAGGCGGCAGAGCAAGCCATCTGGACGATCGTCCAGCACCATGCATAGTTCGAACTTCGTGGCGCCGGTTTCGACCTCGATGCAGGTCAAGTCCCACTCAGGGCTGACTTGTGACGGCGGGGGCTCAAGCGAGAACAAGACCTGAAACAGCGGATTGCGGTTCGGATCACGCTCGGGTTGCAGTTCGGCAACGAGCCGATCAAGCGGCACCTCCTCGTGTGAAAATGCGCCCAGAGTGACACCGCGTACGCGATCGAGCACTTCGAGGAAAGTAGGATCACCGGAAAGATCTGTCCGCAGCGGCACCGTGTTAAGAAAATATCCCAACAATTTTTCGCTACCCGGAAGGCCTCGGCCGGCTGTATTGCTGCCGACGAGAATGTCTTCCACTCCGGTATAGCGGTATAACAGAACCTTAAACGCGGCCAGCAAAGCCATGAACAACGTAACGCCCTCTCGCCGGCACAGTTCGCGTAAGCGCTCGCTCAATTCCGGAGGCAGCGATATAGTCTGCATCGCGCCTCCGAAGCTCTGCACCGCTGGTGCAGGGCCAGACATTGGCAACTGCAATGATGGCAAAGGTCCACCTATTTGCTTGCGCCAATACTCCATGTGCGATTCGAGCGCCGAGTCTCGCGTTCGCTCGCGTTGCCAGAATGCATAATCTCCAAACTGGAATGGAAGGTCGGGCAGCGGTGAGGACTGCCCTTGCGAGAAGGCAGCATATAGAGAGACCAACTCCGGCAGGAATACGCGATAGCCGCTAAAACCGTCGAAGATAAGGTGATGGACCGTGACGTAGAGGCGATACTCTTCCTCGTCGAGACGCACAAGTTTTGCGCGGAACAAAGGCCCCTCACCCAGATCAAAAGCAAGACGGGCGTCGGCCGTCGCAATGCGCACCGCCTGCTCGTCGCGCTCGGAGCGGGCGAGC
The DNA here is from genome assembly GCA_025462865.1 of Candidatus Sulfotelmatobacter sp. GTDB lineage: Bacteria > Acidobacteriota > Terriglobia > Terriglobales > Acidobacteriaceae > Sulfotelmatobacter. The sequence goes on from JAOAPI010000138.1 coordinate 12,933, forward strand.
GAACGCAGATCGATTTCCGGAAGTTCGACGGGAAATGGCGGGCGAACGCGCTGCACCGGTTCGACGCCGACGACGGGGAAAACTGTGCGCCAGGCCTCGTGGCGACGCACAATTTCGCTGAAGGCGTGTTCCAAAGCCCGAGCGTCGACACGGCCGCGATGTCGAACCGTGAAAGGTTCGTTGTAGAGCGCAGTGTTGGGCGCGAGTTGCGCGTGCAGCCAGAGTTGCTGCTGCGCAAATGTCAGCGGTATTTCCGCTTTGCGTTCGCGACGCGATATCTCGGGCGGCTGCTCGAGAGTCTCCAGGCGAGTCTGGAGATAGGTTTCCAGCAACTGCTTGCGCCGCGCCTCTGTGAGTACTTCTGACATGGATTCCGGTGATCGCGTTTCGTTATCGAGACGCCAACCTGAAATTAAACGGTTACGCTTTCTGGCTCCGCTAACGATATTTGTTTGCCGCGAGAAGCCCTGGCAAATTCATAAATCTCTTCGAGCATTAAGATGTTTTGCGCGGCTGTATATTTCTGCTCGAATTCTCGCCGCGCCCGGCGGCCCATCGCTTGCATCTCCTCGGGATGCTGCCAGGCCCACTCCGCCTTCCGCCGGAGGTCCTGAACATTGCCCGCCTCGAAATGCAAACCAGTCACGCTGTCGGTAATGATTTCCTGCATGGCGCCCAAACGCGAGCTCACAACCGGGACCCCGCAGGCAAAGGCTTCCGCAATGGTCACGGGAAAACCCTCGTACCATTCGCTGGGAAAAACCAGAAACCGCGCCTTCTTTATCGCAGCTAGCGTCTCAGTGCGAGGTAGCCGTCCGCGATAAATCACCGAGGTGAGCTTACCTACGCTCTTCTCAATTTCGATCTGCTCCTGGCATGGGCCATCGCCTACTATATGAAGAGGTATAGGCGACAATTCGCTCCATGCCTCCAACATCATGGGCACGCCTTTGGACTTGACCATCCGGCCAACAAATATCGCGTATTCCCCAGGGCCGGCTTTCGCGCCAGGATCCGGCAATACAAAATTCGGCTTCACCCGGATGCGATCCGCAGGAAGACCGCCACTGATCAGCTTGTTGCGGGAGAACTCAGTGAGCGCGATGTAGCAGTCCACCATGTTCGACCACGTGCGGGCGCGACGATGAACCGCCACCATCAACGTCAGGACCGCGGTGCCGAGTCTCGAACCCTGGTAGCAGCCATGCCGCACACCGCGGAGCACTCCATGATCGAGGCATTCTTCGCATACCTTGCCATCGCGGTACAACTCGGCTCCCGCGCAAAGAAGGCGATAGTTGTGTAAGGTCTGCACCACCGGAACGTCCTCGCGGCGGCAGGCATAGTAAATCGACGGCGAGATACGCGGAAAGAAATTGTGAACGTGAACCACGTCCGGCCGGGACTTCTGCAACAAGGACCGGAACTCCCGGTTCCAACTCCGCGACCACATGCAATCGACGGCCATCCCAATTTTCTTTGAAACACTGTCCGGATACGCGTTTTGTTCCTCAACCTGCGTGATTTCGTGTCCGTGCTCCCGCAGCAGTGCCGCCTCAGACTCGAATACCTGGTCTTCGCCGCCGGCCATCAGATAGCGGTTGTGGACCGAAATAATTTTTAAGCGGCGCATGGAAAGTTACTCGATGAAGCTCTCTAGAATGCGCCCTCTTCCGCAGGGCACGGAACGGTAAGCTCTCCTCGTTCCGCCTTGAGCGTGGCAAGCTTTTTGCCAAGCAGGATGAACGCCACCGCAACGTACAGAACATTCGCAACCACCATACTCCAGATGACTCCGGAGAGGCCGAAATATCGGGTCGCCGGAATGCCGAAGATAATGGCGACAACGCTTGCAGCGGCATTCGCAAAAAACAATGACCGCGGATACTCCATCGCGCGTAGCACGATGGCCGGTCCGAGAGCAGCGCTCCAAATAATTGTCTCAGCGGCAAACAGCGGCAATAGCGCGCTGGCATCCATGTATTTTCCGGCGTAAAGCAATGCGAACAGCGGACGCCGCAACGGGATAAGCACGATCCAATAAACGATTGCTCCCCCTACAAATAGTGCGGTGAGCTTGCGCGTCAATGCCGTCGAGCCGTGCCGCCCTGACTCGCCCTGTACTCGCGCGGCATAAGGTAGGAACAGCATCGAAAGCGCTGCGTAAGTTTGCAATACCGGTCCGCCCAGATTCATCAGCGCCCTTAATTCCGCAGCGGCGCCCAGGCCGGCAAACTTACTTATGAGCGGAATATAAACATAGGTTGGAATCCAGCCCACGATGCACGTACCGAGCGCCCACTTCCCGTACCCCCAGTGCTTCTTCCAGGTTTCACTCAGATGCATTTCCGCTGTAGCGGGTTCCAGTTTGGCATTCAGCTGAAACAGCATTACGATGCCGCCCACCAGCGCCGCGAATCCCATCACCAGAAACGCACTGAAAGCGGAGAGCCATCCCAGCTTGTAAACCAGAAACGAGCCGGCGACTACCAGTACACAATAAAAGGAAGAGCCGAAAGCCGCCGGACCCGGCGACAATTTGAGGTAAAAGCTGCGACGTCCAAGAACGTGAATCAGGATGAACGGAGTGGCGGCCGTTACCCCCGCGAAAGCCATGGCTGATGCGGGCGAGTGCCACCAGACTTTTGCCGCGACCGCCGTCGCTCCCAGGACAACGCAAATCACGACGGAGACTCCCCAGTGCAACCAGAAATTGGACTTCAGGTAGCCCCGCAAATTCTTGCTGTACGTTGTGCCCGAGAAAACCGACAGCGGCTCCAGCACCAGAGCCTGATAAAGGAAAGTGACCAGGATAAAAATGCTGAAGACCAATGCGTACGCGCCATACTGCTCGGGCGCCATCCAGCGCGCCAGCAAAATCCCAAGAAGGAAGTTCGCTCCTGAGTAGAGTCCGAAGTCGAGCAGCGCCAGCCCGCCCTTGGTTAGCCAGGGAAAAAACTTCTCGCTGAAGAAACGGCGGCTGAGCAGTGGAATGCGTTCTGCTCCGTTTACTTCTGCCACCGCACTCGCTTCGTCTTGCAAACCTAGGGACACCAAACTCTCCTAATCCTGCCCTGCTTGATGCTCAACTAAAACTGCTGCTGCACGACTAGCGCAGCTTAACGAACCAACACCGACATCATCGAGACGTTCGGACCTCGCCGAATCCAACCTGGCGCGCAGGGCGTCAGCCAGTTGTCGGACGTTGGGTTCATTCAAAATGTTGCCATGGTCGCCATCGATCTCATGCACTTCCAGTCCGCCTGCCGCGTATTGTTTCCAACCGCTCGCAGCGCCATCAAGCCCCCGAAGTGCTTTTTCGCTCGCCCGAAACAGGGTCACCGACCCGGAATATGCCGAGGGACGATAGTTCTGTTCCGCCACCGCGCAAGCCTCGCGAACAGCTTTCACGGCGCGGGGCAGCGATAAGGCATCAATTCTGCGCTTGATGCCGCGCCGGTAGCGCGTCGCCCGCTTCTTCACATAAGCCAACTTCTGCTCGGATGAAAGCGAGAAAAACCGGCCGACCAGTGACGAACCCGTTTGCTGGCCTACGAAATAAGTGTCCACCAGCGCCAATACCGCGATTTCTTCGCCTGCGTCCCTCAAACGCCGAGCCATTTCCAAAGCTACCAGCCCTCCGAACGAATACCCACCCAGGTAATAGGGCCCGTGTGCCTGCGCTTTCCGCAAGTGTCTGACGTAGAGTTCGGCCATGTCCTGCACTTGATTCAGCACGGGTAACTTTCCATCCATGCCTTGGGCCTCAAAGCACAAGAACGGTTGATCGGGAGCCATGCGGCGCGCTAATTCTTGAAAGCGCATGACCGTGCCACCCAAACCATGCACAAAGAAAAGCGGCGGCTTCGTTCCCGCGGACTGCAGCACGACCAGAGGGGACCACGAGGTCTCCTCTTCCTGCTGGACCAGCCTCGCCATTTCTTCGACGGTGGGCGCCTGAATCAAAGCGGTAAGCGTGAACTGTTTACCGCACTCCTTCTCGATGCGGGAGGTCAAACGCAATGCCAGCAGAGAATGTCCTCCAAGATCGAAGAAGTTGTCGCGCAACCCCACCGTCTCCCTGCCCAAGACCTGTGCCCACAGGCGCGCCATCTTTGTTTCGCATTCGTCTCGTGGAGCGACAAAGTTTTCGGCCGACAAAGATTCAGTGTGCCGCGGCTCGGGTAGTGCGCGGCGATCAATTTTGCCGTTCGGGGTGAATGGAAAGCTCTCCATAAAAACAAAATCCGCCGGCACCATGTATTCAGGAAGTTGTTTTTTCGAATAATCGCGCAGCTCCGCCGCTGCAACTCCGCCGAGCGTTGCAATCACATAGGCCGCCAACGTTTTCCCGCCGCTGGTTTCGCGCGCAATCACAACCGCCTGTGCTACGGCCGAATGTTTTTCCAATACCGCTTCAATCTCGCCCAGTTCAACCCGGAAGCCGCGGATCTTCACCTGGAAGTCCATGCGCCCAATAAATTCCAGATTTCCATCCGGCAAACAGCGCACCATGTCGCCAGTCTTGTAAAGGCGAGCGCCCGGTTCAACGGAAAACGGGTCCGGGATAAACTTCGCCACCGTAAGCTCCGGCTGGTTCAAATACCCTCGTGCCAGCCCAGCTCCACCGATGTGCAGCTCTCCCGGACTTCCGGGTGGCACTGGATGCAATTCAGCGTCGAGCACATGCAGGCTGACATTCGCAATCGCCTTCCCGATCGGAAGATTGTCAGGAAAGGGCTTCTTGGGATCCGGCTCATAAGCTGTCGCGATCACGCTGGCTTCGGTCGGACCGTATGTATTGATCCAACGCACCCGCGCGCCTCCAGCCTTCAGCCAGGCTGCGTATGCCGAAGACGAAGCTTTTTCCCCTCCCACAATTACCAGCCGCAAACTCTCCGGCAGTGCCCGTTCACTTTTGTCGAGTTCATGCACCAATTCGTGCCAATAAGCGGTAGGCAAGTCCAGCACGGTTATTTCTTGAGCGCCCACCCAGCGCAGAAATTCTGCGGCCATGAGCGGAGTTTGTTCGCCGCGAGGAATCACGCAACCGCCGGCAAACCACGTAGGAAGAATCTCTTCAATGGCGATATCAAAACTGATGGAGGCAAACTGCAGCACTCGGTCGGACGCTGTCAGCCCGTACAATTCGATCGATGCCCGGCCGTGATTGACCAGCCCGCCGTGTGTGAGTTGAACTCCCCGCGGCTTGCCCGTCGAACCCGAAGTGTAAATTACATACGCCAGATTTTCGGCGCCGGTCTTAACCTGCAAGTTCTCAGCGCTCTCAACGGCAAGCAAAGATGCGGACAATTCAATTGAGATCACTTCCGCTTTCGTGTTGCCGACCACCGAAAGTAATTCTGGCCGCGTAATGATCAAGGGAGCGCAGCAATCCTGCAAAATATGAGAGAGCCGTTCGCTCGGATAATCGGGATCCAGCGGAACACACGCTCCACCAGCCTTCAATACTCCCAGTAGCGCGATCAGCAACTCAGCCGAGCGCTTTAGGCAAATGGCTACCGGGACTTCAGGTCCAACACCTTTTCGGCGGAGTAGATAAGCTAACTGGTTGGCGCGGCAATTTAATTCCTCATAGGTCAGACGCATTGACCCGTCCTCAATCGCAATCGCCTCTGGAGTTCCAGCCACCCTCGCCTCGATCCATTCGTGAATGCAAGAGGCCCCAGTTCGAGGGGCTGCCGGCGACGCACCCTCCGTTCCCTTCTCTACATCGAGTCTTTCGGGTTTTCGTTCGTTCTCGTCATTTTGGCTCTGCAAAGATTTAACTGCGGGCCCCGAACGATGCAATCCGATGTTCAGAGACGTCAGCCCGCGCAATCCGAGATTCGTGCGCCATTGCAACTCCTGCGGCTCCAGGTAGAAATCCGGAAACCGGCGGAGAAGTGACTCGAAAACCACTTGGCCTTCCAGACGCGCCAGCGGCGCACCGAAACAGAAATGAGCCGCATATCCAAATGCCAGGTGGCGATTGTCAGCCCGCGTGATATCAAAGCGATCTGGATTTGGGAAGCGGGCGGGATCCCGATTCGCTGCCGCCATCACCGCGATAACTGCTTGCCGCTTGCCAATCTTTTTCCCGCCAAGTTCACGATCTTCCGGAGCCAGCCGCGCTGTATGCTGGCTCGGACTCTCAAAGCGCAGCATCTCTTCTACCGCCGAAGGGATCAGCGAAAGATCGACTCGCAATCGTTCCATCTGATCGGGATGGCGCAGCAACGTGAGCACTCCATTGCCAATCAAGTTCGTCGTAGTTTCCTGGCCGCCGACCATCGTGATAATCACGTTGGCGACGATCTCTTCTTCGTTCAACCGGTCTCCGCCAATTTCCGCCGTGAGCAGCGAATGGATTAGGCCTTCCCGCGGATTCCTCTTGTTTTCTCTGACCGCTTCGCGAAAATATGCGGTCATATCTTCCACGGTGCGAAGCACAGTCTGCGCGCGCTCAGGATTGTGCTGGAAGTTGCCCAGCATCTCCGCAAAGTTTGCCGACCACTTCTTCAGTCGGTGACGATCTTCAACCGGCACCCCCAGCATTTCCGCTGTAATGATCGCCGGCAGCGGCTCACCCAGATCCGCAATCGCATCCATAGAACCGCGCTTCTCAAAATCGTCGAGCAATCGGTCGACGATCTCCACCATATGCGAGCGCAAGACCTCGATCCGCGCGGGTGTGAAGGCTCGCGAAGCCAGACCACGCAGGCGCGTGTGCTGCTCCGCATCCATGAACAACATTTGCCGCACCATGAGCTGGGCGATCGGGCTCAGATGCGCCAGTCCCATTGATGCCAGCTGTTCTGGCGTGGGTGTGCGGTCGGCGGAGTAGGAGTGCAATACTTCAAGCACGTCGGCGTAGCGGGTTACAACCCACGCGTGCAGAAAAGGATCCCAATGAACCGGATCCTCGTCGCGTAAACGCCGGAATAAGGGATAGGGGTTAGCGAGAATCTTTGGATCGAGTAAATGGTAAAGGCTAAGGGCGGATTCGGCGCCTTCGACCCGGGATTGCGGCTCGGCGCCTGACAGCACTACTTTCTCTCCTGCACTGTAGCGTGTGAGATTGCGTTTCCGTTGCCATTGCTGGCGCCGATCTTCACAAGAATCAGGTTCTCCACTTCCACCGACATTTCCGCCAGCGTCGGATGATCGAAGAGACTCAGCAGGCTGAGCTCTACACCGAATGCTTCTTTGATTTTGGTAATCAACTGCGTGCCCAGAAGCGAATGTCCGCCCAGCAGAAAGAAGTTATCTTTCGCGCTGACGCGTTCAACCCGCAACAACGGCGCGAGAATTACAGCCAGTCGTTGCTCGACCAGAGTTTGCGGAGCCACAAACTCAGACTCCGGCAACATATTCAGCTCTGTCAGTTCCGGCAACGAACTGTAATCTACTTTACCGTTCCGAGTCAGCGGCAGCGACTGCACTCTCCCGAACAGCGTAGGGACCATGTACTCCGGTAAGCGTTTCGAGAGTGCCTGCCGCAAGCTTGGAAGGATCACCCGTGCCTCGGGCTCCAGCACGACATAAGCAGCCAGCCGCTTATCCCCGTTTTCTCCCCCTAAGAGAGCCACGGCACTGGCCTTTATCCCAGGATACGAATTCAGTGCGCTAACAATCTCGCCGGGCTCTACGCGAAAGCCACGGATCTTGATCTGTTCATCCAGGCGGCCCAGAAACTCGATCTCGCCATCGGGCAGTAAACGCGCCAGGTCGCCCGTGCGATAGAGGCGACCGCCATTGCTGCTGTCGAACGGATTACGCACAAAACGTTCCGCCGTAATTGCGGAATTATTGCGATAACCGCGAGCCAGTCCCGCGCCCCCGATGTAAATCTCCCCTGAATCTCCATTCCGCACGCGCCGCATTTCCTCGTCGAGGATGTAAATCTCTGTATTGTCAATCGGCTTTCCGATGGAAGGCAGGCTTGTCGCATGCCCGGTCGGAACCGCGCCTGAGGTCGCGACTACGGTGCACTCAGTAGGACCGTAATTGTTGATGAGAACGAATGGGAGGCTTGGATCGGGATGCCTTCGCAAAGCCTCTGCTCCGGTTAGCAAAATGCGCAACGCAGTCTTCCGAGGCCACTGCAGCAGCATCATCCGTTCGGCGATCGCCGTGGGAAGAAAAGTAATCGTGATTCCGCTGGCTACCAACCAGTCCCGCAAAGCTTCGGGATGGTTTCGTACGCTTTCTTCGGGGATCGCAACACTCGCCCCAGAGGCCAGATACGGCCAGAGTTCCCAAACTGCTGCGTCAAAGCCTACTGCCGCTTGCAGGCTCGCGCGGTCTTCAGTGTTTACATTGAAAGTCCGCACATGCCACGCCACAAGATTCATCAGACTACTGTGGCTGATCTCAACTCCCTTGGGTTTTCCTGTTGAACCCGAAGTGTAGATGACATACGCCAGCGAGTCCGGCGAACTTTCGACCGCAAGCTTGTCAAAGTCGTCTACTGGCGCCTCTCCACCCCGCTCGTCTGCATTCACAACAGCCCACGGCCCCTTAGGCAATCGCTGACTGAGCGCCGCACTTGAGACTACAGCGGTAACCTGGGCGTCGGTTAGCATGAAAGCCAGCCGTTCTTCAGGAAGAGAAGGATCCAGAGGAAGGTAGGCCCCTCCTGCCTTGAAGGTAGCCAAAGCTGCGACTACTGCAGCAGAAGAGCGCTCGAGATATATGCCGACCAGAGACTCAGGTCCAACACCCACGTCGCGCAGGCGATGGGCCAGACTGTTCCCCTTACGATCAAGTTCGCCGTAACTGAGAGACGAAGTCCCGCAAATGACTGCGACAGACTCCGGATTCGCCTTTGATCGTTGCTCCACCAACTGAAGAACAGAAGCTGCGCCAAACGTTTTTGGCGGGGTCTTCAGTTGTGGGTCGTCGATCACTCGGGTTTCGGGTTCCACGTGAGTCCTTTCAGGCCACTAGCCAGGCCCGGTCACGCGTCAGTCAGGGGAGATCAGACGCTACCAAATATTCCTTCGGACGTAAAAGGCTTCCGAACTGCCAAAACTCGGGTCGGTAAAATCCCAACCTTCGGCAGACAGCGATGTAGCACCTGATTACTTCCGTTTGCGAATTACCAATTCTTCAATCGTGTTCACGCTCTTCAGCGTCTCCGCATTGATTTCTTCGTCGCTCACTCGGACCCGCATCTCCTCCTCTAAAAAGGAAACGAGACGAAAGATACCGAGGGAATCGATTACACCAGTCTCCATAAGGGACTCTTCGTCCGTGAATGTTGTAATGCCTTTGGGCTCAGCCAACTGCACCTGGATAAACTCACGGATCTGATCCTTCAGTGTGGACTGGGTTGCGGGTGTTTGTTCCGTTGCCGACATGATGAAGCACTCCTCCTTGATTATGATTTAATCTTCAATCTCAAAAATTCTAAGCTGCCGCCTAAGGCGCCACCAGCGTGGCAGCCGGCTGCATGCTTTCCTGTGCCAACTGCACCCGATCTACCTTGCCCGTGGAAGTCTTCGGCAATTGCCCTCGAAAAACGATGGCTTCCGGGATCATGTATCTCGGGATCCGCGTGCCGCAATACTGCTGCAATTCGGGAGCGGTCAACGTCACGCCGTCGTGAAAGGACACTACTGCTTTGATCCGGCTGCCCACGATCTCGTCCGGAATTGCGATGGCCACCGCCTCTTTTACCGACGCATGACTCAGCAGCGCGCTTTCGATCTCACCCAACTCGATGCGGTAACCCCGGCTCTTAATCATGCTGTCGCGCCGGCCCAGGAAATAATAATTTCCGTCTTCGGCTAACTGAACCAGGTCGCCCGTGCGGTACATCTTCTCTTCGAAGTTCGGCTGGAACGTATTGGGCAGAACCATCTTCTTCGTCTTTTCTGCATCGGCCCAATAACCATGGGTGACGGAGGGTCCGCGCACGTAAAGTTCGCCCGTGCCACCCGCCTCGGTGACGATTTCATTTTGGTCGTTTACTGCAAACACTTCGGTGTTCTCGCAGGCGATGCCGATCGGCAACTTATCCATGCTGCCCAGCCGTTCGCGTTCCACTTTGTAATAAGTGCAGACATTCGTTTCCGTGGGACCGTAAAGATTAAAGAGGTCCACGTGAGGCAGCAATTGCGCCAGTTGTTGCAAGTACTTCATCGGGAAAACTTCACCCGCAAATAGCACAATGCGCAAGCGGTTCAATTTTTCCGCACTCAGCGTGGCGTGCAAAAGTAATAGCGTGAGCGCCGACGGTACCGAGTACCAGATCGTGATCCCCTGCGCCTCAATGAAACTCGCCAGCTTAGCCGGAAACAGCGCAAGATCTTCCGTCACCATGTACAGCGACGCCCCGGCTTCGAGCGCGTTGTAAACATCGAATACCGAGAGATCGAAGTGCAGCGGGGCGTGGTTCGAAAGACGGTCGTCACTGGTGATCTTGAAAATATCGGCGCACCATTCCACAAAGGTAAGCGCGTTCTGATGCGTCAGCATCACGCCCTTCGGGCGTCCCGTAGAACCCGACGTATAAAGAATGTAGGCGAGATCTGTTTCCGTCAGCACGACCTGAGGAGCGCTCTCGGCCGGATACTCCCCCAACATCCTCCACGGAACCACTGCGCCGCCGTTCAGAGACTTCGGCGCTTCGTCGATCAGCACCGTAAATGCCAGAGACTCAAGCGTCGCACTGTCGAGTCCGCGACGCTTGTCTTCGCGCGTGATCAGAACCCGTATGCCGCAGTTTCCAATGATGTAGCCGATTCGATCGACCGGCGCCTGCGGATCGAGTGGAACGTATACTCCGCCCGCTTTTACGATCCCAAGCATCGCGACCACCGACTCCACACACTTGGGAAAATAGATTCCTACGCGGTCGCCCTTGCGCACGCCGCGCTCCTGCAACAGATGCGCCAGTTGGTTCGAGCGCTGTTCGAGCTCCCGATAACTCAGGCTGCTTCCGCGGGCCCACACGGCCAGTTTTTCTGGATAGCGTGCGGCGCTCTTTTGCAAAAGTTGCTGCAGGATGTAAGCCATGTTCTAACTTTGTCCGTTCTGTCGCTTCTCGTAGTCGGGGAGTTAAATCAGAGACCTTGAAACCCGGCAATAATCACTCGCTGAATCTCGGATGTTCCCGAGTAAATCTTTCCCGAAACCGCATCGCGTAAATCGCGCTCCATTTCATACTCGGCCATGTAACCGTAACCGCCGTGAATCTGAATCGCATCCAGGCACGTTTGCACCGTGGCCTCGCTCACAAAAAGCTTGGCGATCGCAGCCTCGCGCAGCGCGTGCCTTCCCTGGCTCTTCAACCACGCGGCCTTGTAAATCAGCAGCCGCCCGGTTTCAAGCCGCACTTCCATGTCGGCAATCATGTTCGCGATCGCCGAATATTTTCCGATGGGCTGTCCGAACTGCTGACGCTCGCGCGCATACTTGACGCAAGTTTCGATCAGCCGTTGCATCATGCCTAAATGGCTGGCCAGGATGCAGGTTCGTTCCCATTCCATGGAGTGGGTAAAAATCGCCTGCCCACTGCCTTCCTTGCCCAAAATGTTCTCTGCCGGAACCTCGCAATCCACCAGCGCCACTTCCGACATCGGAGAAGTACGCAGTCCCATTTTGTGCAGTTTCTTGCCCAGCACCAGGCCGGGCGTTCCCTTCTCCACCAGAAACCCTGTAACTCCGTTTGCGCCCTTCGACGGATCCACATTCGCGAACACAACGAATAAATCTCCGTGCGTCGTGTTCGTAATGAAAGTCTTGCTCCCGTTGATCACATACCGGTCGCCCTTGCGTTCAGCCCGGCTCCGCATGCTGTAGGCGTCCGAGCCTGACATTGGCTCGGTCATGCAGTGCAGCCCGATCCACTCACCGCTCGCCAACTTCGGCAGGTAGCGCCGCTTTTGCTCTTCCGTACCGAAGGCCATCAGCGGCAGCTCGCTCGTCCACATGTGCGCATTCAGCGAGAACAAAAAGCCGTTGTCCTTACATCCGTAACCCAAGGCTTCCAGCGCACAAACCGTAGTCAGCGTATCGGCTCCGCCGCCTCCATACTCCTGCGGAACCGGCAAGCCTAAAATTCCGAAGGCCCCGCACTTTTTCCAGAACTCAACCGGAAACTCTTCTTCGCGGTCCCGCTTCGCGACATCATCGTTCAATTCCTGCTTGGCAAACCGTATTACTTCCTTGCGAAACGCTGCCTGCTCTTCACTCCACGAAAAATCCAAGTGTCGTTCACCCCTGTTTACAAGTCTTACGCCCCGACCCGCTTCTCCTCCGGGGTTTCCTGCTTGGACTGATTAGCCTGCAGAGTCTTCCACGGCATTTTCTTCGGACGCCCTCCCGGCAACCGGATTCGCGCCGGCACTCCCATGGCCGTGGTGTTGTCTTTAATGTCCGTAAGAACCACGCTGTTCGTCACTACCAACACGTTATTTCCAATCGTTACTGGACCGATGACTTTGGCGTGCCCTCCGAAATAACAGTTGTCGCCAATGCTCTTCACCGCCGTCCCAATCAGCACGCCGGAATTAAAAGTGCAATTGGAACCAATTTTTACCGGGCCAATCGAGAGACCATATGCTGTGTGCAAAATCATCCCCGGGCCAATTTCAGCATCCGGCGAAATCAGTACACCAGCCATAAGGATCTGATTCACCCGCTGCCAGATCAACGACACGACCAACAGCACCTGCTTGACCACCGGAATGCGCAGTTTTAGCACCCAGTGCGCAAAACGGTATTGCAGAATCGCCGGAGTTTCCTGCCGCAACAAAACCCGCCACCATCCTCGTTCCAGCGCACGATGCGTGCTGGCAGCTTGAAAGTCAGCTCGCAAATTGTCGAACATGGCCCGTCCCTCGAATCAATTTCGTTGTGATGACTTGCACTAACTTCTACGAACCTTATGCCGCCTTGTAACCTCGCAAAAGACTATTGGTATTCGCCAGTCCCATGGGACGATATTCAATATTGGTGAAGCCGGCTTCTTCCATCCAGGTGCGGGCCTCTGCGACCGAGTGGTTCCTTCCCGATGGTGTGGTGCAAAGCAGAATCAGATCCATCACCGCCGGCCAGCGGCCACCTTTATGGTCATCGCGCAAGAATTGGGCTTGCACAACTACCGAACCTCCAGGGTTCACATTCTTGTAGAGTTTTTTCAGCAACGCCCGGCTGGCCTGTTCGCCCACCATGTGCAGCATGTTGGAGACGAGAACCATATCATAGGAGCCCGGTACCTCACCGCTTACCGCATCGTAGGGCAGATACTGGACTTCGTTTTTCAGCGGATACTTTTTCTGGACTTCCTTTGCCACCGCTAGTACTTCCGGCATGTCCTGCAGGAAAAGTTTCAATTTCGGATTATGCAATCCCAGTTGGAACGCATAAACTCCCGGCCCAGCGCCCAAGTCGAGCAGGCTTTCGCATTTGCTGGTATCTAAATGGCGGACCAATTCTTTTCCGCGCAGCGCTGCGTAGTTCTGCATCGCCAGTTCGAAATCGCGCCCGCCGTCCTTATCCGTTTTCAGATACTCCGAGAGATTCATGTGAGGGCTGGATTGCACCACCGACTCAGCCAGTTTGGACAATGCCTGCCGAAAGAAATCCAGATTGCGAATCCAGTCGCCGAGATAATTGTCGCCCGCGGAAGGCAACAATACTGAACGGCACATCGGGGCTACTCGATAAGTCGCCTTGTTGTCGGTTTCGAGCAGCTTGAGTAACACTCCGGCATCCAACAGGCGGCTCAAAGCGTCCGGACGGGCGCTTACTTCCGCGGCCAGTTCTTTCAGGGTCTTGCCGTCACCTTCTCCAATTCGTTCAAAGACGCGCAGCTTGAGCAACGCGAATATCACGCTGGAGCGGTAGAACCCCTCCGCAATCGGATAGTCCACACCTACGGAAGGCAGCGGTCCGGAACCATTCACTGAGCCTTTCCGGTATTTGCCGCCATCCTTGCTTGCCAATAAGTTGAGGGCAACGCCCGTGTTCAGCAGTCGCGCCAACGTTTCGTTGCGCGCGCCAACCTCGGCCGCCAGTTCCTCCAGGCTCTTCTCACCGTGGCCAAGACGCTCCAGGATGCCCAATTCTTTTAAAGCAGTCGCCACACTGGAATCGTAAAAACTTTCCGCAATACTAAGTACGCTGATCTGATCGTGCACCGCGCTATGAGTTTCTATGTTCATTCGACAGTTTCCTTAAAACGGGAGCATGAAAAAATGAAAATTACGATGAAGCTATTTCCGAATCCTCTAAAGTTTGTCGTAAATCGACTGAGGAATCGGGAACGTCCTGTGGTTCAACACCGCGCCCAAGACTCGCGCCTTCGCTGCTTGAATATCATGCATTGCTTTGCGCGCACTTTCACGGCGCGACGTATTTGCTTTGAGCACGAGCACGACCCCATCGGCGCCGCATCCGAGGAGAACCGCATCATTGGCGTCGCTTAGCGCTGCCGCATCCAGCAGGACGTAATCGAATTCAGCACGCAACTCCGACATTCGCAGCCGCATGCGATCGCTGGTTAGCAAGTTCTGAGCATCTTCCGATCCTGACCCGCAACTCACCATCCACAGATTTGGACGGCCCAGATTGCGCGCGAAAGTCCGCACCGGATCCGGCTTCATCAGTGCGTCGGACAGCCCGTAATGATTTTCCACGCTGAACTGCGAATGCAGCCCCGGGCGCCGCAGGTTGGCGTCTACCAGGCAGACAGAGCCGGAAACCTGGCTGGCCAAGACCTCCGCGGCATGAGCGCATACCCAGCTGCATCCATTGCCCCGGTCGGTTGCCGTGAAAACTACGGAACGCGGTGCTTCATTGCCCGGCATGATAAATAGCCGCTGCACAAGTTTGGTGAACTCCTCGAGTTCTCCGCCAGACATCGCTAACGCAGTGGCCGGTGGCCCGGCAAATACCGCCGGCTGTTCCGCGAAAGTCTCCGGCTCCCCCTCGGGAGCTGTGGCCGTAGTGTAGATCGCTTGCTCGCGTCCAATTCTCTGCAGTAGTTCGAAGTTACGGCTCATGAATTACCTTCTCCCTTGTTCCCCCGGCATCTTCCCCGGCCGAATAAACCGGCAGCTACATTCCAATCCATAATGCAATCCCTAACCAAATCTCTCGGCCGTTACAAGACTCCGGGAAGACCGTTGTGTTGTCAAACCGCCACCGGCGTTGAAACCTCGCCCAATTCCCTGTTCTCAAATCTCAGGTCGGGCAGTTTGCGACACGGCGCCTCGCGACACCGGAGTAATGTTGTACTGTCGGATCTTGTACAGCAAGCCACGATAGCTGATGCTGAGCAGCTTCGCAGCATGTTTACGGTTCCAGCCGGATTCTTCCAGGGCTCTGCTGATCGCGTGGATCTCAGTCTCAGCCCGCAGTGATCTCAGAGCGGCCCATGGTGCGGCGGGGGCATGGGACTGCGGCAGAGCCGCGGCAGCGCCAGAAGGGGTCTGTGTCCTCTCCTTGGTCTGATCTTCCGATTCGATGGTCTCTTTTAAATGTGAATTCATAACTGGCCTTTCACCTTCTGTCGTTGCGTAAGTTTTAAAATTGGGGAGAAGTTAATGGGATCGGCTCTGCACTGCCACTAGATCTATACAGGTTCCACTTCATAGCCTTGGAGCCGGATAGATACCGAACGTTGAATTAATTCCACAGACATCACCAGCATCCGGTCGCTTTCCTGTCCAACAAGGATGCCCTCGGTACCACTTAATGATCCACTGCGGATTCGCACGCGCTGTCCAACCTTGAGGAACGGATGACTTTCAAAGGACACTTGAGACGTCAGCAAATTTTGTATGTGCTCGATTTGCCGATCCGGGATAGGCATTCCCTGACCCTGCACCCCAACGAAACTGACGATTCCTTCCGTGCTCAACACCCGAAGACGATGCTGAGGTTGGTAGACCATTCGCAGAAAGGTGTATCCCGGAAACAGCGGAATCTCCACCATCTTGCGGCGGTCGCTCCATTGTCTGAGCTGCGTCGTGAGCGGAAGGAAAGTCGTAAATCCCTGACTCTCCAGCTGGCGCGCCACCATCTTCTCGTGCCGGGAACGCGTCTGAACCGCGTACCAGCTCA
Organism: Candidatus Sulfotelmatobacter sp.; assembly: GCA_025462865.1. Lineage (GTDB taxonomy): Bacteria > Acidobacteriota > Terriglobia > Terriglobales > Acidobacteriaceae > Sulfotelmatobacter. Next base: position 29,013 of record JAOAPI010000138.1, read on the forward strand.
TGGTGGTGGTCCCCTCATCGCCGACCAATCGAGGACTTTCCGAATCGAAGGCCCTCGCTCGCGGCTCCGCCCTCTCAGTCACAGTCTCTGATCCCGAAAAACCGGCGATGCTGCCCAAAAATACAACTCCTCCCCGCTCACCCTCACAAAGTTGAGGGGCAAGCGAGCTGCCGCTCGTTTCGTAGAAAATGTTGGGGGGAGAAACGGTTCAAAGCGATCCGCAAACCGGATCGGCCAGCGCTGTCCAACCTTTTTCGGACCGCGTCCGCCGCCGAAGTTAGGTGTAGCCTACGGAAGATTGCAAGTTACTGCAAGTGGAAAAAAGCCTTGGTGTCAAAAGACTCCATAGCTTAATCTGGGCGGGCAGCTAATATTCCCATACTATTGATACATAAAGACTTATGGATAGAACAATTTAGTTATTTCCGCCCTCGATTGGGCGTCGGCGGGCCGAAATATGCTGGATTAGTTTCGGTAGTATACGAGTTCTCGATTTTAGCCATCGCCTCGTTCACGCGCTGGTTTTTCAAGGCTTCACGAATCTCCGTTCTAGCCTGCTCCAGGGTTTTCTGACCCTTGGATTCCAATCCGCTCTTCAGATAATAGTCAGCGATCTCCTGGTCTGAGATCTTGGACGCTTCTTCTTGCAGTTTGTGTGTCAGTCCCTGGGTCAGAATCTGCATTCGCGAAAAGACAATCATCTGCTCATAGGGCGATTGTTTGTCCAGCCCCAGTTCCTCGGCTCGTGTCGACATCAGCAAAAGGTGCGGATAAAGATTGGCAAGTTGCTGCTTCACCGACGCGGTCATGTCGGGACGAATAGCGGCGGCGATCTTTTCAAACTGTGCTCGCGTGATGACCGTCTCACACGTCGCGCTTACGGCTCCTGCGGGCGCCTTGCGCCCGGGACAAAAGCCTTTGATGGTCAGGACCGGCGCGTCCATCGCAACTTCAGTGATTGCACTTGTGACGAGCGGAATCCTGTCGCTCCCCTGCTGTGATCGGGGAGTGGCTTCTTGAGCGGTCTGCCCCCATCCCAGAGTCGACCACAATGCAAACATCAACCAAAAGCTGAGATTCATGCTGCCCTCCGAAAGCCCCGCTGGAAGAAAACTCTAGCACGTAAGCAGCTCTGATCAGATGGGTGAGAAGTCGAATGACAGATTGGCAGGCCCTGGCGTGGCAGATCAAAGGAGCATCTGGCAAAGGAAGGAGCGAGGCGAGGTCTGTTCGCAAAGAAAAAAGGGCTGACCCGATTTCGGATCAGCCCCATAAAGTTACCGAGACTACTGAACAGTTAGAGTAATAGTCGCCGGATGCGACAGCGTCGTGTAAACGCCGGTCGTGGTCACAGTGTAGGTACCCACCGGTGTAGTCGCTGAAGTCTGGATCGTAAGCGTCGAGCTCTGCACGCTTCCGCCGTAGAGTTGAACTGGATTGTTCGAGAAGCTGCAACTCGCACCAGCCGGCAATCCCGAGCAAGCTAATGTAACAGCTTGTGCGAACCTCGCTTGCGGCGTTAGCGATACGGTGGATACTCCCGCGGAACCAGCTGTGACGGTGAGAGTGTTGGGCGAATCCGCAATGGCGAAGTCGGGACCAAATCCGCTTAAGGTGACCAACTGCGGGCTACCCGTAACGTTGTCGGCAATGTTCAACGTTCCCGTCTCCGGGCCGTAGGCATGTGGCGTCAGCACCAATTGCACAGTGCACGCGGCTTGCGGAGAGACTGGTGTTCCGCAGCCATTGGTCTGTACGGAGAAGTCGGAAGCATTGGGGCCGGTAAATGTAAGGCCTGAGAAATTCACGTCCGCCCCTCCAGCACCGGTCAGAGTGAGCGGCACCGGGTGTCCAGTTGTTCCCAACGCGTACTGGCCCATCTTCAGCGCGCTTGAACTCAAGGTCACTGCTGGTGCTAACGGAACGTAACGGATCCGATTGTTTCCGCCGTCAGCAATGTAAAGGCCGTTATTGGCGTCCACCAGCGCGCCCAGGTTTGCCATGCGCGCATTGATAGCCGGTCCGCCGTCACCCGAAAATGCTCCCTGATACGAGCGAGTCGGTGCGCCCGCCACCGTGCTGAAGATTCCCGTAGCATTGCTGCAACGTTGCACCAGATTGTCGTTGCCGCCGGAGATGAAGATGTCATTCTCCGAATTGACCGCGAGCGCCAGCGGATTGAACATCGAACCCACCGGGCAGGGTCCACCATCTCCTGCAAACTTTGCATTCGTGTTTAGTGCATAGGTGTTGATGATCCCGCCCGCGACATATTGGACAGTATCAGCCCACTGATCATCGATAATAATGTTGCCATTGCTCTGAATGGCCAAGCCAGCCGGATGGTCGATCCTTGCCAGTGTCGCCGTGCCGCCATTCCCCTGATAGCCCTGGAACCCAGTGCCCGCGACTGTGCTGACTATGTTGGAGAGGATATTCCATTCACGAACCTTGCCCCCCTGATAGTCGCTTACATAGACATTGTTCGATGAATCCAGGGTGACGAACAACGGTCCCTGGAAAATGGCGCCAAGTGGCGGACCACCATCACCGCACGCTGACATCGGATTACAGGAGAGATTGGCGTTTCCAAAAACCGTGGCGATAGCCCCAGGCGCGATTGTCACGGACCCCAGAGTAATAATGCTCGTGCCAGTGTTCACCGCTCGGACCACCAGATTGTTTGCATCCACGATATAAAGATTGCCGGCTGTATCCAGCGCGATGGCGCTCGGACCGTTCAGCGTGGCACTTGTGGCCGGTCCATTATCCCCGGTGTATCCAGCTTGGCCAGTTCCCACCACTGTGGTGATGACAGCATTGGTCACGCCCGGGTTCGTAATTTTGCGAATGCGATTGTTGCCCTGATCCACAATGTAGAGATCACCTGTGGCGTCTTTGGCGACGTCCCAGGGATTCGCCAGTGTCGCCTTGGTTGGCAGTCCGCCATCGCCACCCATGCTTCCACCAGCAATGGTCGAGATCGTTGGAGTAGCTCCTGCCGTCACCTGGCGAACTACCTGGTTGCCGGTGTCGGCAATCAGCATGTTCCCGGAAGCGTCGACGAAGACTCCTACCGGACCGTCTGTTTTAGCCGCGGTCGCAGGACCGCCGTCTCCGGAAAATCCCAGCGCGCCGGTGTTATCCACCAGCGTGGTGATTACGTTGCTGCCCTTGGCAACATAACGAATTCGGTTTGAGCTCGTGTCGGCAATGTAAACATTGCCGGCCGCATCGGTAAATACACCTTTCGGCAACCAGAGCAATGCAGAGGTCGGAGCTCCTCCGTCGCCGCAACCGTTCCTCTGGTTGAAGCAAGAAAGGCCGTTGCCCGCAAAAGTCTGGATAATGCTTTGTCCCGCAGCAACGATGCGAATTTCCTGGTCGTGCGTGTCGGCAATATAAATGTTGCCCGAACCATCGACTGCCACACCGAACGGCATGGTCAAAAACGCCGAGGTCGCCGGCCCACCGTCGCCACAAGTTGGCTTCGTTCCCTGTGAATTGCCGCATTGCTGGCTGTTGCCCGCAACGGTCTTGATATAGCCCGGCGGAATACTCACACCCGCAATCGTGATTGTGGTGGTGCCCACGTTCACCACGCGTATGCGGTTGTCTCCCATATCCGCGATGTAAAGATTGCCTGCGCTATCCAGTGCAACTGCCTCCGGCAGGTTCAAGTCTGCTGATGTAGCCGGACCACCGTCGCCGCACACGGCCGCGTGGTCGCACTTCACGCCGTCCCCTGCTACCGTCGAAATGATGCCGGCAGGTGTTATCTTGCGAATGCGCGAACCCACTGCATCGGCCAGATAGATGTTTCCCGCTTTGTCGGCGGCCATACCCGTAACTCCACCGATGAGGGCATTCGTCGCTTTCTTGCCGTCATTGCTGTAGCCGCCGTAACCGAGACCCGCGAACACACTCAGCGTTCCAGACGTATTCAACTTGTACACATAGGCAGTGTCTTGAGCGGCAATGTAGATATTTCCAAGGCCATCCTTAATAGCAGCCGTTGGACCCGGGAGATCAAGACTGAGAGGAGTGGTCGGTACAGTTCCTCCCCCGGCGATCGTGTAGATATAGTTCTGCGTATATGTTTGCGCTTGCGCACCCAGCGAACACGCTGCTGCAACCAGCCCGACAAATATCGCGCATGTGATGTTGCGGATACAATGATTGAAATTCACGAATCCTCCCGCACAGTTCAAAATTGTTGATTGGGCCCAGTGACGATTGCCAAACTGTTATCTCGGCCTGAACTTCGAAGGGGATCGGTCACCCTTCTCTGTCAGCATTCCTAATTTCACGCACGCTCGGGGGCGTATCTGCGCCGCATCAGCTATGCGGAAGATTTCTTTCGCTAAGGGTTATGAGTCGGGGGGAATGCGAATTACTGTTCAAGACCACAGGATCAGAGATAGCCTCTCACAATGTTGGTCTACCCTATCCGGCCTCAGGATGAGGCTGCAAGAGGCCAAAAGCATTGGTGTCGAAAGTCTCTACGGAAGCAGCCCGTATATATCCAGTTCGGTGGTCGTGCCGACGTAAACTTTTCCGTTTGCGACCGTCGGAATGGCAAACTTCACCGCATTACCTGCCTGGTCTCGTGTCGAAACCTGTGTGGTGTTGTAAAGCTCCAAGGCGGTTTGCGCGTCCAGGGCATGAAGCACCGCTGGCCCGGATGTCATCGATTTGCTGGTATCGAGAGCCCAAACGATTCCGTCCGTGGTGCCATTGGCCGAAATGACCGGCGTCGCCCCCGGTGAAGCCAGAGAATAGTTTGACATCGCGATCGGCGTTGTTCCAACCAGCCCATTGCTTAATTGGAAAATGCGGAGCGTGTCATAGGTCGCCCAATAATAGAGATATCCCTGCCAATAGGCCGGGCTCGAATAAACGCTGTGTCCGGCAAAAGCGTTCGTGATCTGCTGGACGATCAAATTCTGTTTGGAGTTGAACCCGCCCATATTTTGGCGGTTCACCAGGTAGAGCGAGCCATCTTTCCCTGCTCCCACCCCAAGATAAGGATGTGAAGATCCACTTTGATACGGAAACAGCAGCGCTCCTCCCGACCCCAAATCCAGGTCCGCAAAACTTTCCTGGGCCTGGTTATACGGTGTGAAGTAGTCCGTCACCTTGAGCCCGCCATTGGACGACATCTTCACATAGCTCATGCCATAGTCGGTACCGCCGGTATCGGCGTCAAACGTACCGTTTCCGACCATGAAGAAGATGTTTCCCAAAGTATCGGCCGCAGGCCCGCTCCCGCTTTGCCACACACCGCCTTGGTCACCGTTGGGCGTGATGCAGAAGGCTCCCGCCAACTTCAACGTGCTTTCGTTGTATGCCATGATCCAGCCGTGATACGGATACACCGTTTCGAAGCCGTGTGATGCCCAGGCAATATAGACAAACCCATTCACCAGCAATAAAGCCGCGCGTTGATTCGATCGGAAAGGATCGAAGTAAACATATCCTTTTACGGAGTTTGCTCCGGTGCCTTTGACGACCGCAGAAATAACGACTGGCCCGCCGAACTTTTCCGCACCTGTCGCAATATCGAGAGCGTGCAGCCGCTGGTAGTAGGCGCCGTTCTCTTTCGTGGCGGCCACCACATAAAGCGTGTGGTTGCTGATATCAATGACCGGCGTACCCGTAATGCCAATCTGCGGGCTGATCATCGTAGTCCCGAAGTCCGATGCTGGGACGGTCGTGATCCCCTGCGCCGGATTGATGAAGCTCACCTGCCACAGCGGAGTGGCATCTGTCCCCGTATTACTGTTGCCATCAAATGCATAAACGCTGTCGTTCTCAGTGGCCACATACACCACCGTATGCTTTCCCTTGCCGGCAATTTGAAGGTTGGATACCACCAGAGGTTGAGCGTAGATCTGACCGTCAACCGGCTGAGCGAAAAGCTTGCCGAAGGTGTTGAAGTTGACCAGGGAGTGAGTCAGCACGGTCTCGTGGAGATTCTGCCCGGAGCGCAGCGAATCGTTGTGGTAAGTCGTAACACTCACCTGAGATACCCCTTGCGCCCCATGCAACACCAGCACCAACAGTGCGGCCGCCAGCGCGGAACCGCACGCCGGGCCTCGGCGCGATGCAAACAAGGTCTTCATGTTCACCTGGGATTTTTAGCTATGAAAACGGAAAAAATAGGGGAGAGACGATCTTCTCTTAAATATCAAGTCGGGGCTGACTCGAAAGAGGGCACAACGAACCGGCAGCCACAATTGCAACGCCGATCTTAATTACTTTACTGCGACGTCCGACTACTGGGTCTTCCGATTCTTGCGACCGATCATGATAAATAGCGCGCCATCCGCACCACCGGTCATCAGCATTTCCATTTCAGTAAACCAGCGAGAAAGCTTTGTGCCCTTGTCATGCGGCTCGAACAGCTTCTCTTCATCGGTGAACGCACCTGGATCGATCTTGGGAATGCTGGACATGTACTCGAAACCATTCGACTCAAACCAGTTCAGCAGTTCGCTATACGTATGCTTGCTCTCGTGCGGATGCTTGTACTGATCGTAAAACCATGCCCTCTTGCGATCCTTGTTGTAGTTCTTGTTGCGCATGTGCGCATCCAGGAATGCCAGCTTGTCTGCCGAAACCCGGAACAGAAATCTTCGCAAGTCCGTGGTCAAGCGCCCAATCTTGTTGTAGAGGCCGATGATGATAATGCCATTCGGCTTCACCAGGCGCGAGATGGATTGAAACGCCCCCAGAGGATCAGCTGTGTGATGTAGAACTCCGTTCGACACAACCAGATCGAAAACTCCCGGCTTGAACGCGGGACGGAATAGGTTCATCTGCACAAAGCCGGCGTTCTTGATTTTACAGCGTTCACGAAATCCATTGGCCAGCCGCAGCGAATGCAAACACATATCGGAACCGAAGACGCGGCGGTTATAGTGCATCCCCAAAAAATTCGTGAGCTGACCCGTACCGCAACCTACTTCGAGCACCGCAGCTCCCTGTGGAATCTGCTCATCCAGCAAACGGGCGAATAGTCCCCGGCGCGCCTTCTCCAGCAGGCTCTCTTCATTGTCGATGTCGTCATAATTCGGGAAGGGATTCTCTTCATAGAACGCCTTCACAATTTGAGTGACATCGCCCTTTTGCTGGGCCGGATCGTGCGGTGCAAACAATTGCGGAATTCCGCTGTCGATATTGAAAGCCTTGCCGCAATCCTGGCAGAAAATTCTCTCGCCATCGTGGCGCACACCGGCGCCGCAATACGGACACGCCAGCATATCGATCGAACGTTCCAATAAAGTTTGCGGTACTGTCGGGGTCGCGACCGTGGTCATATCTATCCTTTACACGAGTTGCTTGTCGATGATGAAGTTACCCAGAATCAAAGCATCCATCTCGCTCTTGGAGAACGTATTGAATGCGTTCGCCGGAGTGTTCACGATGGGCTCGCCCTTCAGATTGAACGAAGTGTTGAGAATCACCGGAACTCCCGTGGCTTCTCCGAAACGCTCGATCAGCTTGTAATAGCGCGGGCTCTGATCTTTGAACACCGTCTGCAGGCGTCCGGTGCCGTCAACGTGCGTGATCGCCGGCAGCGTTTCCTTTTCGTTCTCTTTCACCGGTACCACATACTGCATGTAGCGCGCGGGGCAGTGATTCACGGCGTTGGGCAAATCGAAATATTTTTCCGCGGACTCCGCCAGAACGGAAGGCGCAAACGGACGGTAGGGCTCGCGGAACTTGATCTTAGCGTTGACGATTTCCTTCATGTTCGGATTGCGCGGGTCGGCAAGGATGCTGCGATTGCCCAGCGCCCGCGGCCCCCACTCGAATCGTCCCTGCGACCAGCCAATTACTTTCCCCGACGTCAATTGATCGACCACGCGTTCCAGCAGTTGATCTTCATTCTCGAAATGGCTGTGAGGAATATTGTTATTTACCAGGAACTCGCTGACTTCTGCATCCGAGTTCTCGCGTCCCCAGTAGGCGTGTTGCATGGTGAAATTGCGCGGCTTGCCAAGAACCGTGTTGTAGGCCCACAGAGCTGCACCCAGCGCTCCGCCGCCATCGCCCGCCGCGGGTTGAATATACAGTTCGTCGAATCCCGCTTCATTCAGAATGCGAGTGTTCGCCACGCTGTTCAAAGCGACGCCGCCCGCCATGCACAACCTGCTCATGCCGGTTGTCTGTCGCAGATTCTTTGCCATCACCAGCAGCACTTCTTCTGTGACTTTCTGGATGCTTGCCGCGATGTCGGCGTAGTGCTGGTTCTGCTTTGAGAGTTCCTGATAGTTGCCCGGCGCCGTGCCAAAGTATTTCGGGAATCCGGTGCTTTCCGTGAAGAACAAACTCTTCGGCGGCCGCGGCGCGCCAAACAACTGCTCAAACTTGTCGCTGTACGTCTTATACGTAGAGTGATGGAAGCAGAAGTAATCCATGTCCAGGGTGAACGATCCATCCGGGTACTGGGTGATCATCTTCCAGACTTTATCTACGTAGCGCGGCACTCCGTAGGGCGCCATGCCCATCACTTTGTACTCGCCTTCATTCACCTCGAAGCCGAGGAACGCCGTGAACGCGCTGTAAAGCAGGCCGAGCGAATGCGGAAACTCAATTTGCTTCTGCAACTTGATTTCATTGCCGCGTCCCACTCCGTAGGTCGCAGTCACCCACTCGCCAACTCCATCCACGGTCAGAATCGCCGACTCTTCAAAGGGCGAGCACAAATACGCGCTGGCCGCATGTGAGAGATGGTGCTCCGAGAAAAGAATCTTGTCCTTGGCAATTCCGATTTCGGTCTGCAGCTTCGTGCTGACCCACAGCTTGTCCGTCATCCATGCAATCATCGACTCGCGGAAGACCTTGTACGACTTGGGATAGGTCTGCAGCGTCATCATCAGGATGCGGTCAAGTTTGCGGAACGGCTTCTCGAAAAAGACTACGTAGTCCAGATCTTCGCCGGTCAGGCCTTCCTGGTCCAGACAGAATTTGATGGCCTTCTTGGGAAAGCTGTAGTCGTGTTTGATGCGTGAGAAGCGCTCTTCTTCAGCGGCGGCAACCAGAACTCCGTCTTTCAACAGCACCGCGGCCGCATCGTGGAAATAACAGGAAACTCCAAGGATATACACTGGATTATTGCCTCATCGCCTGCTGCAAATCGCAGGCGTCATCGGGATGGTCCAGCCATTGGGTCGGTGGACGTTTAATGCGCAGGGGATCGGAGAAAAAGCGGGTTCCCACACCAAAGGGCGCCAGAAGCGCATAGAAGACTGTCAGCAGGACTCGCGCTTGAAAGTTGCCGATCTTGTGCGCCAGCTCCTTCCAGGCTTGCCATGCTCGTTTCAGCATTTTCATAAGCTTCCTTTTTCCTACAACAAATTCTTCACACTTGTACTGCGAATCTCTCGCTAGCGGGACGAAACCGACGTAGAACCTTGCACCGGAGACATCGCTTTCGCCGAATTCACTTGCGTCGCTGGATTCACGCACGCATTTGTATAAGCCGGCAATGTCGAGACTGTCTTGACCAGTTCATCCGCGATGATCTTATGTCCCGCAATGGTTGGGTGCGCCGGATCCATGAACATCGCTTTCTGATCCTTGGTGCTGATGATGGGAATCATGTTCAACATCGGAACGTTTTCTTTGGCGGCGAAGTCAATCATGGCTTTCTGAAAGGGATGCATCGGCATTTCTGGCGTCTGTCCATCGGAGCCGAGCATGAGGAACATCAATTGAACATGGTGTGAACGGCAAAGCTCAAGGCTCTGCTCCAGGTTCTTGTTGAACTGGTCCACATCCAGGTCATCCATGCCTTTCAGCGTGTCGAGCGTTCCCGCCATAAGCAGGTGACGTAGCCGGTAGTAAGCAAACCTGCGGAGCAAATCTTCAATCACGTAGTTGTAAATGGCGCTGCGACGGGCAATCGATTTCCATTCCACCCGGCGCAAAAATCTCTTTCGGTCCTCGCCCTGCAACTTTGTCAGCTTTTCGAAGTTGCTGTTGTAGCTGTAAGCGACAATGGCAACGTCGGGACGCGTGGCATCGTCTTCTACCACCTGCTTGAGCTTTTCCGCGACCAATGAATTTGGATAGGCATTCACGCCCGCCGATACCACCTGGAAATGCTCGCGCTTGCAGCTTCCGTGATTCAGTTCACTCTCCATCACGGCGCTGTAGTGTGAATTGTCGTCCACACCCCAGCCTTGGGTCGAAGAGTCCCCAAAAGCGATTACCCGAAACTGATCATCCCGCTTCGGCGTTAGATCGCTTGCGTAGCGAAAGCCCTGATTGTTGATCGTAATCGGCAGATGATTGACTACCGTCAGCGTGCGTCCCGGCTCTGGAACCCATAGCAAGCGCTGGTCCGGGCGATAAATTGTGTAATGCCCGTAACCGAACAGCCGCAGTGTGCCCTCAAACAGCAGGCACAATACCAGGAACCACAGAACGGACTTTAAGAATCCGTGCCCACCCTTATTCGTCGGAATCGTACTCACCGGACTCGTGCTCATGCGCGAACTTTGCTCCTAATCAAGGGACTTCTTCCCAGTTAACGTCACCGCTTCCCTCCCCATGTCTGCAAGAGAAGCGGGCGTTGGATGTGAAACAGTTTCGAATCACACCCAGCCCGACTGCCTAGAACATCGTGTAGATAAAAGGCGCGAGTGAGGAGCTTTGCGCGACCACAATGAAGGCTCCCAGCAAGAACAGCGTTACGATAATGGGCAGAACCCACCAGCGCCGGCCACCAAAAAATGAAAACAGCTCGCCAGCAGTTTTAAGATTTCGAGTAGCTGCCTTAACAAACTTCATCGACTTTCTCCTGTGGAATTAAATGGCCTGAATCGTCGCATACATTGGAGGGAACACAGCTCCGCCCTCTAAGTCACATCTGCTCTCCCTGAAAAGGAGTCCCGCAATACCGGTACCGCACTGCAAAGTCCAAAATAGAAGATATGGTCTTTTCAAATTTGCCTGAAAGTAAGGCGGAATTATTGCATCTTTTAACTGTTGGGGAGAGGATACTACCGAATCAGAAACAGCTCGCTCAGTGGGTCGAGAGTACGTGGCATCGCAATTTGCTGCAAGAGGTAGGAAGTTAAGAGAAAAAAGACCCTACGCCGAGTTTTCGGTATCCTTGCCTCAAAAGCCCGCGCTGGATGGACACCTTCTATCTTGGATCAGCCTATCTTGGATCAGCCTATCTTGGATCAGCGCGGCACCCTGAAGTTAAGGGTAATCCGGGTCTGCATACCAACCGGCCGCCCGTTCACCACATGCGGCTTGAATCGCCATTGCTTCACTGCTGCAATCGCAGCGTCGGCCAGTAGCCGCTCACCGCTCAGCAACTTAACTCCTTGTATGGCACCATCGGAGGCGGCGCGGACCTCCAACACCACCGGTCCCTGAATCCCCTGCTTGAGGGCGTCCTCAGGATATTCCGGTTCTACTCGGTAGACCAGGCTCCCTTCCGCCAGCTCCGGGGATAATTCGTAGATCGCAGCCGGCTGAACGATTGGTTTCTCTGGTTTGTCCACCACCTGAGAACCGCCAGCGGTGCCACCTCGAGTCGCGGCGGTTGTGACCCTTCCTTGTTCTGCATTCGGAGGCAAGCTGAAAATCTCTTTTCCTCTTTCATAGACCGTCAAACTGCCGGCCGGGGGAGCTGGTTTCGCCGTCTGATTCACGCCCGGAGCCTCAGCTCCGCCGGCTGGATGAGCCGGCGCCGCAGAAGCAGAGGAGGACTGCGCCGCTCCTGATTGCGCTCCCGAGGCAGGAGCAGGTGAGGCATCTGTACTGCTGTTTCGGATCGCGCCAGACCGGACCTCTGTCGTGGCAGTTTGCCGGGAGACACGAACCGCAGGACGCGACCGGGCTACGACCGGCCGTCCCAGCAACCATCCCCCCAAGACCACAGATAGCCACGCGGTAATCCCTAGAACCGCTGCGGCCAATATCCACGTAAAAACATCAATGCTTCGTCTGCTCGAGGCAATTTGGCTGGCAGCCTCGAGCAATTCTTGATCCAGCGAATTCTTAGCGGCAAAATCGCTTTCCCCCGAGGAATTTCCCGCTGCTTCCTCGGGGTCATCGATGGGGTTACTGGTATGAGCGGCTTCGAGGTATGCCTCTTCAATGTGCGCGGGCCCAGCCAGCGGCATCTCCACCGCAGCCTGTACAGGGTCGGCTACCCGATTGAGAATCTTGAGCATGCGATGCGCCAGTGCCTCGAGGGTGCGCTCGTCCCGTTCTCCGAAGGCAGCGGCATTTGAGGAAAACACTTCAAAGACGCCCACCAGCTCATCATCTCGCAACAGAGGGAGTATGAAAACCGAACGTACACCCAGGTTACGAGAGGCCTCGATATCGGCGCGCGGATCGCTCTGCGCATCGTCGCAGCGCTGCGCAAGCCGCGTCTTGATGCACTCGGCGGTCAGGCCAGACTCGCTTCCCAAGCGAGCCCCCAACTCCGGAGCATTCACTCCGCTACTGGCGCGGCAGACCATTTCGCCGTCGCGCTCAAGAATAATTGCCGCGCCGGTCGCTCGCGTTGCCAGGCAAGCTTGTTCCACGATTTCGTTCAGCACAACCTCAAGGGCCAAATCGGCGGAGAGCTCCGGCGTCAGATGACCGCCTTCATCCGACGAAAATCTGGCCTCCAACTGCGCTAAATCGGATTCAAAACTGACAAACGTTTCACTTCCCTCAGCCTCCACAACCTGGTCCCGCGGCGACGACGCCGACGGATCAGGCTCCGGCAGATCAGGCTCCGGCTCCGGTATGGAATGATGAGCCAAGTGGAATTCTCAGATGGAACACTCTACGTCTGTGCGGAGTTTCGCCCCAAAACCAGGGGTTGTCAATATGCAATCGCCATCTCTTCACCCGCCACGGACGGGCCATCCCAAAGATTCCGTCCCGGTGGTAGGATGGAGCTCTTGCGGGGTCTCCAGTCAGTAGCATGATTCAACAACGGGCCAAGTTCTTGGGAATGCTTTTGGGGCTGAGCATTCTGGCAGGTTGCAGTTCCTCGGGTGGGGGTGGTTCAACCGCTGCCGGGCCGGCGCCTACGGTGAACCTCAGCATCTCTCCCACTTCGATAGTTGCCAGTCAGAGCGTTACCCTGACCTGGCTCTCAACCAATGCGGCCTCCGTCGTAATTTATGCGAATGGTAGCTCCTTACAGGCGGTTCAGCCGGTCGCCGGAGGCAGCACTACCCTTTTGCCAACAGCAAACACCGCTTACACCCTGGTCGCCACCGGAAATGGCCAGCAGACTACATCGGCTGCGGTAAACGTTTCTGTCACCGCGCTCAATTCCTTCGACGGTATGCCCGAGCCCGCAAGCGCCTTCGGGACGAAGAATCCGAATGATGTGGATCCCTACGGTGCAGTCGGTACCAAGCAGTTCATGGAATACGTGAATACCCAGTACCAGGCTTATAGTAAGGCTCCTCCGTACACGCCTGTCTGGTCTTCTCCACAATCGATTGGCACTCCATGGAACTCATTGTCTCCCCCTTCTCCCTGTGCTGATCCGGCCATCCAATTGGATGCGATCGTCACTTTCGACCGGCTCGCGCAGCGATGGGTCATTGCCGCCAAGACCACGCAAACTCCCCGCTACTACTTCTGCATTGCAGTCTCCAATACCGATGACCTGAGCTCAAAGTCTCTCGCGTGGTACACCTATTACGGCGAGCTGACGCAATTTCTAACGGTCACTAAGAATGGTGTAACTACGGTTTACCAGCCGGATTGGCCGAAGTTTGGTACGTGGACCGATTCCTACTACGCCGCCATGGACGAGATTGACGTACAAATTGTCAACGGCGTACGCCAGAACACAGAAGTTGGCGTGCTGGCCTGCGCATTCAACCGCACGCAAATGTTAGCAGGCCTTCCGCAAAGCACAGTTGGCTTTTACCCCATGGAATGCATCGTGATCCCTGTTTCCCTCGACCCATCTTCCCTAAGTTATCTGGGACACAGCTTGATTCCAGCGGATATTGACGGCACCTCGGCGCCGCCCGTGGGCCGTGATGAATTCATGGTTAGCATTGAGAATCCCAGCATTCAAAACAATGCCACGAGTTCTGCCTCCATTAATTTATGGGATTTCAAGCCTGTCAACTGGGCTGCCACCCCGCCTGCTTTGAATGCGCCGACGCTGACTACTCTGGCTGTCCCAACCTACAATCCCGGATGCTATCTCTTTGACCCGCAAAGCCCGACAATAACCAATTGCATTCTTGAGCCGCCGCTTGGAACGAATCCGCAATACCTTGACTCAAATGGCGACAGGCTTATGCCGCGCTTTGCATACCGAAACTTTACCACCACCGGATACGAATCTTACTCGGTAAGCCACACGGTGCAGACGAATTTGAACTCGACTCAGAACCCGTGGCAGACGGGCATTCGCTGGTACGAAATGCGCCCTGATAGCGGTGGGACGCCAGCTCTTTATCAAAATGGCTTGATCAGTCCGGACGACACCCACTTTCGCTTCCTGCCCACGATGGCTCAGGACAAGAATGCGAACGCTGCAGTCGGTTACAGCCTGTCCAGTGCCTCTACGAATCCTGGGATTGATTTCTCATATTGGAACCTCCGCACCCCGAACGCTCCGACAACTGAAGTTACAATTCTTAGCGGTCCTGGACAAGAGCTCACACCTTCCGCTCCCTTTGCTGGTGAGTGGGGGACTTACTCGAGTATTACGGTCGATCCCGGAGACGATTGCACGTTCTGGTACGTGAACGAGTACTGGCCCTCGGGAAATGCTTCCTGGGCGACAAAGATTTCTTTCTTTCAACTTCCTGGTGGGTGCCAATAAAAGGGTTATACAGTTCCACAATGGCAGAAAAAAACCGCAAAACGCGCCTGTTAGGAGTCTTTTGTTTTCTCCCCAGCTACTAAAGAATGTTAGAATCACCCAATCTTGGAGCGCGTTGAAATTATTTTCCAAGTCAGTTTTTTGTCGCTTCCTCCCCATGGCTTTTCTTTTGGAAATCCCTGAAAACAGGGCCACTCCAAGACCTTTCATCCAGGGAGTTTGAAACATGCGGATCGCTGTAGTTGGTTCCGGATACGTAGGATTGGTCGCTGGCGCTTGCTTTGCCGACCTCGGCCATGACGTCATTCTCGTCGACAATGACGAGCGCAAGCTCTCGGCCCTCAAGAACGGCGAAGTCCCTATTCACGAAAAATTCCTGCCCGAATTATTAGGCCGTCATCGCGGACAGCGCCTCCAATTTTCCGACAATTTGCAGGAAGCGGTGCGCGCCAGTTCCGTGATTTTCGTTGCCGTGGGTACGCCTCCCACCGATCGTGGTGATGCCGACCTCTCCTACGTCGAGTCCGTTGCTCGCGAAATCACCGGCGCCATCAACGAATACAAAGTCATCGTGGAAAAAAGCACGGTACCCGTTTACACCAGCGAGTGGGTGCGCAAAATTATCCTGCGCAACGGGGCCGACCCAGACTCATTCGACGTCGCTTCGAACCCTGAGTTTCTGCGCGAAGGCACAGCCGTCACTGATTTTCTTTTTCCGGACCGCATCGTAGTCGGCTGCGATACTCAACGTGCCGCCGAGGTTCTCCGCGAAGTCTACGAGCCGCTCACCAGCGGCACCTATTACGAACGCACCGACGCCATCCCTCAGCCCGACCGCACTTCCATTCCCGCTCCCATCATTGTGACCAGCACCAAGAGCGCGGAACTGATCAAGCACGCCTCTAACGCCTTTCTCGCCATGAAGATTTCTTTCATCAACGCGGTCGCTTCCGTCTGCGAAACCGTTGGTGCCAATGTGAATCAGGTCTGCCATGGCATCGGCACCGACACTCGCATCGGTCCGCGCTTCCTGAATCCCGGCATCGGTTACGGCGGCTCCTGCTTCCCAAAAGATGTGCTGGCATTTCGCGCCGTCGCCCGCGAGTGCGGCTATGACTTCCGCCTGCTTGATGAAGTCATGCGCATCAACGAAGATCAGCGTGATCGCTTCCTTCGCAAAGTGCGCAGCGCCCTGTGGACCCTTCGCGGAAAGCATCTCGGCGTGCTCGGCCTCGCCTTCAAGGGCGGCACCGACGACATTCGCGAATCACCCGCGCTTTTCCTCGTGCAGGCTCTGTTGCAGGAAGGCTGCAAGATTACGGCCTACGATCCCGCCGCCATGGAGCGCACGCAGGAAGTCATCACTTCCCACCTTAAATATGCCAGCTCCGCTTACGAGGCAGCCACCGGCGCCGACGCGCTCTTGATCCTCACCGAGTGGGAAGAATTCGCCAACCTCGATCTCGACCGTCTCAACCGCGAACTTAAATATCCCATCGTGATCGATGGCCGCAACCTGTATGATCCCGAAGTGATGGCGGCGCATGGCTTCACTTACTACAGCGTGGGACGCGCGGCCTCTCATCCTGATGGAGTTCCCGCCGCTCTCCGCAACGGCGCCAAGAAAGCATGAGCTCACAACAACGCGCCCTGGTCACTGGAGGCGCCGGTTTTCTCGGCTC
Organism: Candidatus Sulfotelmatobacter sp.; assembly: GCA_025462865.1. Taxonomy (GTDB): domain Bacteria; phylum Acidobacteriota; class Terriglobia; order Terriglobales; family Acidobacteriaceae; genus Sulfotelmatobacter. The sequence goes on from JAOAPI010000138.1 coordinate 45,525, forward strand.
CCATCTCTGCGATGCCCTGCTCGGTGATGGCTGGAGCGTGGTTGTCGTCGACAACCTCCTCACCGGCCGCCACGCGAATCTCGCTCATCTCGCGAATGATTCCAGATTCGAGTTTGTAGAAAAAGATATTTGCGAGCCCTTCGATGTCGGCAAAGTCGATTTCGTCTTTCACTTCGCCAGCCCCGCCAGCCCGGTGGATTACACCATTCACGGCATCCCCACGCTGAAGGTCGGATCGCTCGGAACTTTCCACGCCCTTGATGTCGCCCACAAACACGGCGCGAAATATCTCGTCTCCTCCACCTCCGAGTGCTATGGAGATCCCCTCGAGCATCCCCAGAGAGAAACTTACTGGGGAAACGTAAATTCCATCGGTCCGCGTTCGGTCTACGACGAAGCCAAGCGCTTCACCGAATCCGTCACCATGGCTTATCACCGCTATTACAAAGTCGACACACGCATCGTCCGCATCTTCAACACCTACGGCCCGCGCATGCAACTGAACGACGGACGCGTCGTCCCCAACTTCATGAAACAAGCGCTGCGCGGCGAAGACCTCACCGTCTATGGCGACGGCAGCCAGACCCGCAGCTTCTGCTACGTTAGCGACGAGATCGACGGCTTCATTCGTTTAGCGAAGTCGGACGAGCATTTGCCGGTCAACATCGGCAATCCGAATGAATTCACCATTCTCGAATGCGCCCAGCACGTAATAAAGGTGACGGGATCGAAAAGCAAAATCGCCTACGAGCCTTTGCCGCAAGACGACCCCAAACAGCGCCGTCCCGACATCACCAAAGCCCGCACCCTCCTCGGCTGGGAACCAAAGATCCAGTTGGAAGCCGGCCTGAAAATGTCGCTGGATTATTTCCGAAAAGCAGTAGCAGAAGAATCTTCGACTAGGAAGTAACCGCCTGAAGGATGGCCGGCTGCCCACTCGTCGCGATTTTCGGAACGCCGTAAATTTGGACTGGAGATGCGGCCATCCGCCGCTGATCAGGTATCGGGCGACCAGAACGGTCGCTGATTTTGCTTGACTCACGGCGCTCGTCCCGTCACATTGATTGCCGAGAGTTTGTCGCCTTCCTCCCCGCACATGGCCGGCCCCTCTGGAGGTTTATCGTGAAAAGAATTCCATTCTTGATCGCGCTGTTACTGGTCGCTGGAATCTCGGTAGTATCTGAGTCGGCGTTAGCGCAGAATGGTACACCGCCGTCGTACTGCCATCCTTGTCTCTTCTACGGTGGAGATTTCGACGCCTCGAACCCGGCAGCAAACGTTCTCTCTAACGGCTTTGAACAGCACGGTTCGCAGAGTGCTGTGTACGTGCCCTTCGTCGTTCCAGCAGGCCAAGTCTGGGTGGTCACTGGCCTTTTCTCGAACAACATGTCAAACAATTCTTTTCTGGACCCCCCCGCGATCAAGTGGAGCATTTCCAGCGGGCTCAGCGCGGGAAACCCGGGCACTGTTATCGCGCAGGGAACAATTCATGCAACCTACACCCCGACAGGTCGAAACTGGAATGGTCTTACCGAGTACACGGCCCTCGGTCATCTAACCCCCGCGACGGCCGTTAGTCTCGCAGCCGACGTTTACTGGATGACCGCTACTCCCATCTGTACGGACGCCAGTTGCGGATTCGCGGGTTTTTGGATGTCCGACGTTGAAGATGTCCCCTGCCCCAAACCATAAAGGCATCGAACCGAATGATGACTCATTTTTTGTTTGGCCCGGCGGGAATTACTTCTTCGCTCCCACAGCGTATCCCAATGGAGTTTGCAACGGAGTGGGTGGCGACGGCACCGGCTGCGATAAGTTTTCCGCAGGTCTTATGGGGTTTGCGAAGCCGGCCCAGTAGCGAGGGCGCTGCCTCTTGATGCGTGGCATGTTCGTCTACAGCATAGTGACTCTCCCTTGCACCGGCGTGGTTGCGGTAGGCACTCATTCGCCGGCTGCCCACTCGTCGCGCTCTTCGAGGTGGCTACCACGAACCTCAACCGCAAATTGCGCTGCGAACTCCCACCCAATTTATGACACCGACGTGGACTGTTTCATGTTAACCTCGGCATCCATTGCCCGCCTTGGGACGCGATGATGGCCCGAAAATCACAAACCGTGCGCGCCATTGTCACGGCTCTCTTCATGGTTGCAACGGCGGGATCGTCCGCTTCAGGCCAGTTCGAAACCCGTGCCAGCGTGAGTACCGGCGCATATGTGCCCAATTCGGCTGCGATGGGTGATTTCAACCGCGACGGCAAGCTCGACCTCGCTATTGTGAACTACTTGCCTTCTGGCAGCGTGATAATCCTTCTAGGAAACGGTGACGGCACCTTCGCTGTGGGCGCTTCCTATCCCGTAGCTATTCAGCCTCTGAATCTGGCAACGTCGAGCTTCAGGCATAACGGAATACTCGACTTGGTCGTTGGAGATACCGGAAGCGACAATGTTTATATCATGCTCGGGAACGGTGATGGAACGTTTCAAGCGGCGGTTCCCTATCCTACAACCGGCAGTCCGCTGGCGGTGAGCACCGGAGACTTCACTGGAGATGGCAAAGTCGACATCGGTACCTTCTCACAACTTGGTTGCGACTGTGTTGAGGTGCTGCCCGGCAACGGCGACGGGACTTTCAGCCCGGCTATCGTCACTCCCGTTCCATACAACGTGACGGGGTTTGCGATGGTCGCGGCTGATTTTGATGGCGACGGAAAACTCGACGTGGCCGTGCCGGGGGGTTTTGGCACAACGAACCAGGTAGATATCTTGTTGGGAAACGGAGACGGGAGTTTCCGTCCAAATGGCTACTATCCCGTATCGGTTGACCCATTGTCGGTGACTACCGGTCGCTTCAACGCCGACAACCGGGTTGACTTGGCCGTTGGAAATTTCCTGGGCAACAGTGTCAGCGTCCTGATAGGGACCGGCAACGGAGGGTTCCGGCAGGCGGCGGACTATGACACTGCGGGCTTCACTACTTGGGTTGCGGTTGGCGACCTCAATGGTGACGGTAAGGAGGATCTGGCGGTCTCAAACCTTGGATCGCCAACCAATTCTTTCGCCGGTTCGGTGACTGTGCTCTCGGGAAATGGCGATGGCACTTTCGGGACGGGCGTCGTTTATCCCGCAGGGAAAGGCCTCAACTATGTTGCGATAGGCGATTTCAATGGAGATCACAAGCCAGACGTGGTAGCCGTGGATACACAAGGCAACGCAGTGTTCACTTTGCTGAACACCGGTACGGTGACATTTTCCCCGACCACGCCGATCACGTTTCCCAACCAGCTTGTGGGCACCACCAGTGCAATCCTCAGCGCGACCTTGACCAACAATGGCGCGTCCCCACTCACAATTTCGTCGGTCACTTACACTGGGAAACCATTTCATCTCCAGACAACCTGCAAAGGAAGCGTACCTCCGGGTGGATATTGCACGATCTCGGCGACCTTCAGCCCGCAGGTAATCGACATAAGCTCCGGCACAATCACAATCCGCGACAGCGCGTCCTCCAAGCCGCAGGTCGTCGAACTGATGGGCACCGGCACGGTCGTGAAACTCATGCCCGCACAATTGAATTTTCCCCCGCAAAAGGTCGGTACAAGGAGTGCCACCGAAACAATTCAGCTCACCAACACTGGCAGCTCAATATTGAATTTTCCACCTCAGGCGATCGGAATCGCCGGCACTGATTATTACAATTTCCAGCAAAAGAATACCTGCGCCGCCTCGCTCGCTGCGGGAGCCAGTTGCACCATCAGCGTGATCTTCCGGCCCAGCATGACGGGATCCCGCACCGCCTTTATCAGCGTCAATGACGATGGCGGCGGCAACCCACAGTCAATCCCGCTTTCTGGCACCGGCGACTAAGCGCCTGCGCGGCGTCGTCTGATATTTCCACATTGGCTCTGTGACATCCAACCTTGTGCCCGCATCAAAACTGCGTATCATGGTCGAGGCAGTGACGGCCGTGAGAAACTAAATTACGCCGCCACAACCTCTTTGTTCTCTAGATTTTGATATCTAAGTTCTTTAGACCTTCGGATCTGGCGGGAATTTCCCGCTAACCCAATGTTTTCAAATGACCGAGGGGGTGGGGGTACCCACATATTTCATACCCCGCCACGGCACGCCAGGAGTCTTCGGCAAAATTTATTTTAGGTCAGGAACGCACAGCCCGGTGGATGGCTCGTGCGGCGGCCCAAGACGATCCCCAACAGCGCCGCCCCGACATCACGAAGGCCGGGCAACTGCCGGGCCGGGAACCGAAGATCGATCTCCAGAGTGGCCTGGGAATATCGTTGGACTATTTCAGAAAGGCAGTGTCAGAAGAGTCCACCACCGCCAACAGCTGGCTATCATCGAGACTCGAAATACGAATCTGTGGAAAACATTTGCTGAAAGTATTTCTCTTTCCACCTGGCGTTAAGCCGATCGAGCAGCAGACCTTCCGTCGCACCGAATGAATAAAAAACCACGCGCTTCGACTTTGCCAGCTCAGCCCGCCTCAGTTCGTCTAACGTCTCCTGCCTCGCTCTGGCAGAGTAGTCAACGAACGATTCAAAGTCTCCGAGGGCTTTGTATTCTTCGGTCGGTTGATACGATGCCGCAGCCTCTGCCACCTTGATCTGGGTGTAGCGGGCGATCCCCTCCTGCCAGAGCTGGAAGCTGAAGTATTTATGGTCGTCGGCTGAAAGCTGCGCCAGAAACTTCTTGCGCTCTGCGATGTAGCGCTTTGCTAGTTTGGGAAACTCGGCTTCGTTCGTTTCTATTTCTGCGGCCAACAGCAGATCGCGAAGATGACTGAAACCTTCTGAGATTTCAGGTTGCTCGTAGGGAAACGAGTAGTTCAACATCCACATACCACTCTGGTCGCCATGGCTTAACCCGAGACCTTCTACTCCGGCATAGTAACCCGGCTGGCCATTTTGCAATTGATGAAAGTGTTCGTGCATTACTGCGATGAGCCAGGGCGTGCTCGTCTTACTCTCGGTATTTTGGGGCTCGCCAATCACGATGACAGATGGTGGCCCAAATGCTGGAAAGGTCGCCAGGAGTCTGGTCGGGAACTGACGCGGCCGCGCATAAATATTATCGCCGATTTTCGAGAATCCCCGTGGCGGCTCGGTATGATGCAAAAGAAATTCCATTTTTTCCGTTACCAGCAGCAGGGGCGTAAGCACTTTATCCCAATCGGGCCAGATCTGGTCCTGAATCTGCGTAGCAAGCCGATAGAACTCCCGAACTCGAATCGCATCCTCCGGAGGTAATTGCACGCCCGCGGATTGAGCAGGCGCCGCCGTTACGAGCAGTAAGCAGGCAATCACAAGTCGCATGGCGTTTTGGACGGAGGGAACACTCAGTCGTTAGCCGGGTGCCTCGGTGGTCGTCGTTTTTGCGGGACCTGAGAGCGCTCAGAGCGAGCGTCGATCTAGCCGGCTTTGGGGCTATCTGAATAGGATTCTAACAATGAGAGAAGCTGAGGCGAAATCGTATTTGCGCGCGGTTACTCGCTGCTCGGCGTCGCAGTCGCCACGAAATCAATCAACTGCTGCACGCCCGCACGTTCATCTTTGGTATTCAGCTTGAACGAAATGCCCATCCCGTAACCCGGATGCGACGCCTTCACTTGACCGCTCAGCCGCAACTTCATCTCGTGCGTGCGCACTGTGATTTCAATCGCCGAACCTTGCGCAAAAACCAGCGGCATTTCCAGATAGCATCCGCCCGGGCTCAGATCACTGAGATGACAGTAGTTTCGCACGGAGCTTCCCGCCTGAAATACTTCTGCGCCCAGACGGCAGGAATATCTGGTTTGTCCGCGCCGGTTGTCCGGCTCGGAGCGAAGTCGAGCCACCGCTTCCCTTTCGCGACTCTTCCCTGCCTGCTTCTCCGTCTGCGCGCCTGCCGTGGACACTCCCTGCGGCTGGATGGACTGCCTCACGCCAACTTCCTGCGAAGCCAACTCGTCGCTCACCGCATCGTCCAGATTTTTTTGCAACCACTCACTTATGATGCGACGCGAAGTTTGCGGCACATCCACAAACTGGACTCCGGCACGTCCATTCCAATCCTGCCACACCACTTGCCCGGAGAGCCGAATGGTCGACTTATGCCCCGGCAATTGAAACTGAAAATAAACCTTAGAAGTCGGCGGCAATTTCTTTCCGAAAGTCACGGCCATTCCATCTTCCGCCAGATCGACCAGCGTAGCCCGAACCTGTTCCCCGCCCGCATAATCGACCGTCGCCTGCGTATGCACGATCGCGCGCGCTTTACGCCGCTTATCCCGGTACAACAAGGTTTGCGCGGCACGCAGGCTGCTCAATGCCCGTTCATAGGCGATCGGCTTGTACACCACGAAATTGACGCCCAGGGAAAACATCTCTCGAATATTCTCCTGCCCTTGCACAACCACCACCGCCAGAGTCGAATCGTTCAGCCGGGAGGAACGGCTCTCCAGCAGCAAAGCAATCGTCTCTCTCTGTGTTTTGCAATCCAGAACAATCAGATCAAAACGTTCCTGCGCCAATCTCACAGCAGCTCGCACCGGGTCCGCGCACAACTCAACTTTCATCTCCAGCTTTTCGACCACGCGGCGCAACACGTCCACCGCAGCTGCATCCGAGCACACCAATAACGTAGAAAGAGTCATACCCGATTCCCATCCTAGAATCACGCAGGTTCCGGCAACAAGTTACCGCAGTCATTGTTATCGCTGAACATTTCCTCGATCCACCTCGTAAGTGAACTGTTCTCAACGAGTGACGATCGTAATCCGCCTGATTACAAAAGCCCAATGCCGGGCCACTGACCGATAGTGCTTTGATTCTTCTCCAGCCCACCCCTACGATGACACCAAGTGGGGAGATCCTCACGAACCGACGCCGGAACTTTGCTCCTATGCAGACTCTCAAGACACAGAACAAAACGCAGGGCTTCACCCTGTTTGAACTGATGATCGCTGTCACCATCATCATGGTGCTAGGTGCGCTTACAGTGCCCCAAATGATGTCGACCATCAGCGACATGAGCCTGCGAAATGCCGCTTCGGATTTCAGCGGGCTATTACAGTCAGCTCGCATCCAGGCTGTGAAAAAGAATACTTTTTATGCGGTTCAATCGGGCTCGCTAGGTACGAATCATCCGATCTACTATGTCGACAAACCTACCGCGAGTTACGTAAACGGCGACCCATTACTTCCGTTCGACCCGAGCGTTACCCTCTTTCAGGGAACCGGCAGTGGCGCTCCGAACGAAGCAACGTTTATTGCCGGTTTGAATTTCACGATTTATGCGGGCGGAAACCCACCCAGCTTTAACGCTCGCGGACTTCCGTGTCTCGGTACGCTGACCACTTGCGTGCAGACCACCGGTCAAGGCTTTGTCGTGTTCATGTCCAAAAGTGCAACTGTGGGCAATACCCCCTGGGCCGCGGTCGTCATCAACCCCAGCGGACGCGTGCAGCTTTGGACGTCTGGTACCAACGGCAGCTGGATACAACGGAACTGAGGAACAAAATGGCTCAATCGTTAAACAGTCGCTCCGCTGTTGCACGGCAACAGGATAGATTCCGCCAGTGCGGAATGACCTTGCTGGAACTCATGATCGCTTTGAGCGTGCTTTCCATTGGAATGTTGGGAGCTACAGGAATGATCCTTGCCGGCGTGCAATCGAATACTCGGAACAAGACAGACAGCACGGCCGTGGTTCTTGATCAGGAGATCCTGGAAAAGTTTGCAACCCTTACCAATTATCCGAAATCGGGAACCGCAACGATTTTCGACTGCGGCCTCCAAACCGGCTCCGGCACGGCCAATCAACATCTGGCTTCGCTAACTCAGGGAACGGTTGCAGCCGGGGGAGCCGGCGCAATTCTCTATACCACGGCTACAGCGCCACTTCCCAGCAAGGTGGGAGACATTGACTGGACTCAGGCAACCCCCACATTGGCAACAGCCGCAACCGCGGGATATGCCATGCAGTACCGGGCATGCAGCGGAGACACTTATGAAGTCCGTTGGAACATCATGGAAGTCAACCCCAATGCAAACGGCCTGAGCCGCATAAGCATGTTGACCGTTTCTTCGCGGCAGCTCTCAGCGCAGAGCACTCACGCCTCCATACTTTTTTCCAACCCAACGACGCTACGCACTCTGATTGAAAACTGATTCGATTGGAATAAACATGAAGATACATCGACAAACATCGACTCCATTGCAAGCGGGCTTCTCGCTGCTCGAACTCGTGCTGGTGTGTGCAATCCTGTCGATTGTGCTGGCGTCCGTGTTCAGCGGGATCAGCCTTACGATTCAGCGTAGTCAGGCGGAGCAGGTCAAGGTCGACCTGACCCAGGAAGGCCGGGAGTTCGTGGATGAGTTTGAACGAGATCTGCACCAGGCGGGCTATCCCAACTGCCGCATGGCCGGTACAACAGTAGCTTCAGCCTGTCCCACGGATTATTCCACCGCGCCAATCGAGGCGCAGTACTCAGGAATGGCGGTTGGCCTGGTGTACGTCTCCAACACAAAGGTTGTTTTTGAGGGAGCTGTCGACGGTAGCGGCACGGTGTATTCGATTCAGTATCGACTGGTAGATTCCGCTAATAATTGGCCGCCCACCACAACCTGCCCCTGCACCCTCCAGCGCAGCGAAGTAGCAAAGAATGTCGGGAACAATGTGAACCCCTGGTTGCAGGGTACGAACTTCAGTCAGGAACTTCAGAACGTGGTCAACAGCGGCGTCCCAGGAGGCACTGCGCAATACGGAGGCGGCCTGCCTATTGCGGGTAATACAAAGTGGGGAGCTACCGACAGCGCCTACTATGCCGCCATCAGCACATTCAAGGATTATCCGGTCTTTCAGGCTTATGCTCAGGATGGAAGCATCGTCCCACTCCCTGTCGACTTGAGCGTGGCGGGCACCACGCAAACGCTTACATGCACTGTTAGCTCCATAACTTGTATAAAGTCGATCCGCCTCACCATCAATCTTTTGGCAAACGCAACTACGGGTGCCGATATGCAGACGAACGTGCGGCCCGTTACGACCTTGGTGGGGAATGCTCGTCTGGTGAACAACTGAGGAGGACCTCTTCCATTATGCGCAAACCCAATTTTCGTAAAAACGAACGTGGAATGGCTTTGATTATCGCGTTGCTGTTGTTGCTTCTGATTTCAGCCGTCGGCCTGGGCATGGTTTACATGTCCACCACTGAAACCTCAATCAACACCAACTATAAAGACACGCAACTGGCTTTCTTTGCCATGCGCGCTGGTCTGGAAGAAATGCGCGACCGGATGCGCACCGATAGCACATATCCGATTACCATTCCAACCACCGCGATGCCCGGCACGGCAGGATCGATTATTTATATCCTCAACCCCTCCAGCGCAGGCGATACCGTTGATCCGAAGACTTACAGTAACACCTACTTCGATGACGAATTCTGCCATGAGTCCTTCGTAGGCTCAGGCGTTACGTATGTGGCTCCAGGCACCGCGTGTACGTCCTCTGGAGCTCCGCCATCCGCCAGCGTGACCACCACTCTTAGCCAGTCCCCATACACCAACACCGCGTCGTCCCTGAAATATAAGTGGGTCCGAATCACGTTGAAGCAAAATGGAACATTCCCGAGCGCTCTAGTCGATCCTACTCAGACAGGCGGGAACCTCGCGTCACAGGTCTGCTGGAACTCGACAACCAACCAGGAAGTAGTAGCGAGCGCTCTGGGGTATGCCAACTGCGCTGCGGCGCAAAGCGCCGGACTGTACGTTGAACCCGTATATCTCGTCACTGCGATGGCCATCACACCCCAAGGCAGTCGGCGCGTGGGTCAATATGAGTCCGCGGCTTACAACATCACGCCGCCCCCTGGAGCTCTGGCTTTGGATGGCCCTGCCGCCACCTTCAGTCCGACGCCCAGTTCGAGCCAATACTTCGCCAACGGCAACAACAGCGGCAACCCCGCTAACTCGGGAATTTATACTCCGTTTACCGGGCCCGGCGGACAGGCCGCTTGCGCCACCACGCAGCCGACGCAGTCGCCCGCCATCAGCACAGGAGACACCACTGGTGCGACCGGAATCGTAACCAATCTTCAAGGGCCGCCTGACCGGACCGGTAATTACACCGGAACGGGAACAGCACCCTCCGTGGTCAATGAGGGATCGACTGGTGGGAACCAGCTAACTGGGACGTGGTCCAGCCCGGGTGCCCTCAACAACATGGTTTCCTCCCTCGCCAATGGAGCCGATAAAGTCTACACCTGCGCCATTGGTACGCCGTGCACTGGATCGGGCCCTTACGGCACCGATGCCGCGCCACAAGTCACGTATGTCAACGGTGATTTTAACTTCGGCAACGCCAGCGGCTCCGGCGTTCTGATCGTAACCGGATCACTGAACATCACCGGCAACTCGAGCTTCAACGGCCTCATTCTGGTCGTTGGTCAGGGAATCATCAACGAAAGTGGCGGCGGCAACGGCCAATTTAACGGATCAGTTTTCCTGGCGAGAACAAACAGTCCGGTCTCTCCTTACACTCAACTTGCAACTTTGGGATCCCCATTGATTGCCTGGAACGGCGGCGGCACCAATGGCATTCAGTACAACAGCTGCTGGGCTAATATCGGTAACAGCATGCACTACATGGTGGTCGCCTCGCGCGAAGAAATGTACTAGAGCGCGTTGCGATTCAGCTATTCTCAGGCCCCGACCCACCGGTCGGGGCCTTCTTTTTTCCGTCTGCGGTAAAATCGCAATGTCTCTTGGGGATAGTCATGCCAGCACCGCCGCCATATTTCTCGCAACCGCTGGATCGTCGAAGCTCGCCTTGGCTTTGGGTGGCCTTTCTTCTTTGCGCCATTACCGCCGCCGCCTTTTTCTTTGTCCCCGCGTTCATCATTCGTCCATTTGGGCACCAGGCGCCGAGAGCGCTTTTGGCGGCGATGGCATTTCGGCAGCGCGCTCCGATGCCCACCCTCGTCGCCGCCGTGGCGTGTTTTCTGCTAACCCTCGTGCTTTGGAGAACGGCAAGCCGCTGGGGTAAAACTCTCCTGGGCTTTGCGCTCATCATCGTCACGTTCTCTGCAGTGATGGCGCGCCTGAACTACTTCGAGTGGATGTTCCATCCCATCCCCGATGCGCAATTCATGGCGCAATCCGAGAGCAAGCTCGATGCGAAAGAAATGATCATGGCGGTCCGCATCGGCGACAACGACCGCGCCTATCCCATCAGCGAGATGGCGTATCACCACGTCCTCAACGATGTTATCGACGGTGTGCCGATCGCCGTCACTTATTGAACGTTATGTCACACCGGTCTGGTGTGGACGCGAACGGTGAACGGAAGAGCCCTGCATTTTTACCTGGCGGGCATCAACAACCAGAATTTCCTTATGCGCGATAAGGAAACCGGCAGCTGGTGGCAGCAGATTACCGGCAAGGCAATCTACGGCCCACTGCAGGGCGCAGTGTTGAAACTTGTCCTAAGCGACGAACTGACCTTCGGCCAGTGGAGAACCGAATCCCCCTCCGGAGAGCTTCTAGCTCCCGTCGCCAAATATACGAAAGAATACGAGAGCGATTGGGAACCCAAAGTCGCCAAGATGCCTGTCGTCATTAGCTTTCCGGGCACCGAACTCAAGTCACGCGACATCGTGATCGGGCTCACCATCGACGGCGGCGACCGCGCCTATCCTTGGGAAGCGTTCGCCAAGCAGTCTCCCGTTGTCGATCGCGTCAACGGCACGCCCTTGCTTCTAGTCCTCGGGCCTGACGGCAAATCCTTTCGCGTTTTCCTGAGTCGCATCGATGGCCATGACGCGGAATTTTTTCTGCAGGCAGATGCGAAAGACTGGATCTTGGTTGACGCTACCACTGCCAGCCAGTGGAACTTTCAGGGATGCGCCACGTCCGGCCCCGCGCAGGGAAAATGCCTCGCCCGCATCCCCGCCCTGAAGGATTACTGGTTCGACTGGCGCAACTACCACCCCGACACCACGATCTACAAACACTAAGACAATCGCCTAAAATTAGAAATGACAACTGAGGCTTCCCGCTTGCCAGCAATTCATACCATCTTCTGGGATGTTGGAGGAGTACTGCTCACCAACGCTTGGGACCGAAGCGAACGCGCCGCTGCGCTCGAACACTTTCGTTTAGACGAAGAAGAGTTTCAAGCGCGGCACGAGATGATCGTCTCCTCGTTTGAACGCGGCAAAATTTCGCTCGATGAATATCTGGATCGAACCGTGTTTTACCGTAACCGTTCCTTCAACCGCGATGAGTTTCGGGAGTACATGTTCTCGCTCTCGCAGCCCATGCCTGATGTTCTTGCATTCGCGCATGCTCTAGCCGATTCCGGCAAATATTTTATGGGCACAATCAACAATGAGTCCCGCGAATTGAACCTGTATCGCATCGAGAAGTTCGGCCTACGGGAAATCTTCCGCCTTTTTGTAAGTTCGTGCTTCGTGGGGCTGCGAAAGCCGGAGAGTGGCATCTATCGCCTTGCGATTGAAATCACGCAGATCAATCCCCAGGAGTGCTGCTTCATCGACGACCGCGCTCTCAATCTGGAAGTCGCCGCGAAGATGGGAATCCGCACGATAGAAATGCAAACGCTGGAACAGTTAAGGGACGAGTTGGCGAAGTTGGGTGTTAAGCCATGAAGGTGCGCAACGCAGACCGCTGCACCTAGGACCGCCGCGGCTGAGTCTTAGCTGATGGAGTTGCAGCTTTCGGAATATCCGACTCCGCGCCCGAGAGTGTCAAGTCGCTCGACCAAGACTCTGAAATCAACTTCCACTCTCCGCTGCTCTGTTTGCTGAAGACCCAAAGATATTTCCCGCGTTCTTCGCGGCGCTTGCCGGCAGTTCCCGGGACGAGCGCGCTATAGCGGCCCACTTCGTGTGCCAGATCTCCAGAGACTTCCACGCGCATTGGATCAAGAGCTACTTCTCCGAAACCCGCTTCCAGCGATGCGAAAAAGAACTCACGCACCGCCATTGCACCGCGAATCGGCGGCAGATTCGAACGCAGCACCAGCGCATCGGCAGCGTAGAGTTCGATCAGCTCTTCGAGTTGTCGCGTATTGCAGGCCAAAACCCACTCCTGAGTCAGACGCCGCACCGCAGCCTCGCTGCGACTCATGGGTTCGCCCTTGGCGGCAGCTGCGATTCGAAGACGATCCGCTTCGCGCGCACTGTCAGGCGCATTGCTGCGCGCTACCGAACCGCCAGCCTCAGTCTCCGCCCCCTGGAAGTAGTGGTGGTGATAGTGATGGTGGTAATGATGCGCGCCGGCTGGACTGCCTGCCGCAGGATGAATTTCTTTCTCGTTTCGCGGCGCCGGTGGGGCTGGCGGAAGCTGTGCAGACAACTTTTCCTCGACAACCGGCGGCCGCGAGGGTTCCGCTGAAGAGCCTTGAGTAGAGGGCTCGGGGGGCTCAGTTCCCAAAAGAATTCCGCAGGCGCCGCAGAACTTGTTGCCCTCGCGATTCTGATGGCCGCAGACACGGCAGGCGGTGTGAGTATTGACGCTGGTTTCGAGCGCCGCCTTTGCCGGTGAAATATCTTCCGCAACGGTTTCGGAATCCGCTTCCATTGTCAGTCGTTGCATGGCTTGCAGGGCCGCAGCGATCGCCTCCTGATTCGGCTTGGGCCGTCGCATTTCCGGATAAAGACGCTGATAAATCTCGCCCAGCGCCGGATTGTGTGGCCCAATGATGGGCACCGCGCTTTCCGAATCTTGCGATTCAGTTTGGCTGAAGGTCTTGCCGGATTTCTTGTCTCTATCTGTGTCCACGATTCAGACTGCCCCATTCTCCAGCTTCATTTTAGCCCACGGGCAGTGAATCCTAACGGCGGGAAAACTCGATTTTGCCTTCTGCTTCGGTGGGGACGCCGTTGCAGGTTGCGGGACGATACCGCCATGTGCGCACGGTTCTTATAATATTGCGGTCCCCAACAGCGCCGGCGCTTTGCAGAATCAGCGGACTATGCACCCGGCCGTCCGTGCCAACGATGAAGCTAACCTTTATCATCTGTCCTGCTCCGGCTCCGACCAGTAACGGATCCGGTGTGGTCAAGGCCTGCGGCGGCCTGGTGTCTTCGCAACGGGCTCTCGCGCTGACGTGCGGTACCTCTCGAAATTCGGCGGCTCGCTTGGGAATGTTCCACATTTGCTGTTCGTGCTGCGACACCAAAGGGTGTCGCGATATCGAAGCAGGAGCTTCAACGGAGGCGCAACCGGCAGCCGGAACCGCAATAATCAAAAACCAGGTCCAGATGCGAAACATGCGATAGACTCTCCCGGATAGGCTTGGACCTTTCCGCTTAACCCTATCGGCAACTGGGTGGCCAGCTATGAGGTGGCCTCACGTCTTGTGTTATCAAGCGGTTAGCGCACCATCGAGTTCGAAGTAAATAAACAAATGTGAAGGCACTTGCAACTTTCATGCTGAGACATGCGTGCAAAGGCCTTACTGCCCCAGGAAACAGCTAGCCTGGTTAAAAACTAAACGTCGCCTGCAGGTCGATGCGGCGGTTGGCGGCGGAGTTGGAAAAAGATCCAGTCTGAAGCTGATTGGGTATGTCGAAAAATCGCGAACCCAAAATACCGCTCGGGTTTGCAAAGTTTACTTTGTTGAAAACATTCCGAGCGGTAACCCCGAAGGTCAGGCTGTAGCGACGGTCGGATCCGCTCGACGTCGGTCCAGAGCCGCCGCCGAATAAAGGGCCCCGTAGCCCGCCACCACCACCACCAGTCCGTCCTCCTCCTCCACCGCCTCCTGGCCCGTGACCTTCTGGATTGTTGACGCCGTGTGCGGTCCGCGGACCGAAACCGAAAGTCTTGGTAAGCCGCAGATTGACTACAACGTGAGATGGGCCAGTCGCATAATTAATCGGAACAATCTTGTCGCTGCTGGAGGGATTCGCATTAAAGGTTCCCAAGGGCGTGCAATAAGTGGTCGACGGAGGCGTCGGCGTCACAACCCCGCCGCACGTCGCTGTTGAAACCAGTCCCGGACGATCGTTAAAGATGGAATCGTTGTTGAGGTCGTTAGTCGTGCTGATGTTGAAAGGAGAGCCGGAGCTCACAATCATGAACGGACTGATGCGGAAGTTGAGAGGAAGACTAAACGAACTGATCAGGAAAAGCCGGTGGCGAGTGTCGAAAGAAGCGCGGCCGTAGTCGGCGCTAATGTTGTGCGAGTTCGAGGGAAAGCTGGACACCCCTGCGCTATCGCTGTCAGCGTAATTGAGAACGTAGGTGCCCGAAAGCTGAATCTTCGATGCAAGCCGGACGTTGACATTGGTGATCAGTTGATTTTGCCGGAAGACGGCTTCGGACACGTACTGGTAAAGATTTCCGCTGGCGGTCGTCACGCAGGCCGGACTGCAAGGGGTGCCGGGAAAAGGCGCGTTGGCATTAATGGTAAGCAATTGATCAAAGCCGCGGGAATTCAGATACGTTACTGATAACGTTGCGGCTTTCGTCAACTGACGTTCGATGCTTACCGCCGACTGCAAAGTGTAGGGCGCGTGCAGCCTCGGGCTGATCTGGTAGATCGTTGGCACAGCGGGCGTGACCGCGCCGGTGCAGGAAGAGAAATTCGTGAGGCTAGGGCATTTCGGATTGCTGATGACAAATTGTTCCTGCGTGATGCCGTTCAAACGTTCAGCCTCAAGAATTTGGGCTTCCTGAAATCTGTCATAGAAGACTCCAAAGCCCCCTCGCAGCACCACCTTGGGAGGCGCTGACTTGCCGCCGATGCCCCAGGCTATGCCCAACCGGGGAGCCAAATCTGTGTGGTCCTGAATGCCAGTTTGGGTCTCGAACCGCAGCCCGTAGCTGATAGTGATGTTCGGGCGCAAGCGCCAATCATCCTGGAAATAAAGTCCCGCATCGAAATTCGTCGCCACAACAGGCGGGGTCCCCACCGTGTAAGTAAGCTGCGTCGCGATAGGCGTCGTCATATTTCCGGCGTTCGCCACAGCGTGCGCATAAGACACCGGGCACGGTTGTTGGCCGGGAGCGGGCACACAGACAATCTCTGCCGCTGTATCCAGCAATGACGAGAATGTGAACGTGCCATTGAACCCTGAGGTTGAGCTGTTGGAGTCCCGTATGCCCCGTAGCCGGGCCCCAAATTTCAATGTGTGATTGCCGTGGATCAGGGAAGTGTAGTTCTGCAGCTCATAGTGGTCCTGATGATCAAGAATATTGCCCTGATTATTTCCCCCTCCCCCAAATGATCCCAGAACGTTCAGGGTTGGCTGGCCATTCAGAGCAAACTGATTATTGAGCTCACGCAAGTACTGGAATCGCGTCTCATTCACAACCTTTGTCCCAATGACTTGCGTGTCGCTGATCTGCAGCGTGTGCTCGGTCGACTCGGAATTGTAAGCCTGAGAAGGCAAGTTGAACGTGCCCACGCCATCGTTGTTTTCCGTATTGCGGTAGTACTGATAACGAGCGGTTAGGGTATTGTTTTTACTAACTTGATAGTCAATCCGCCCGTTAAAGTTGGTTCGATGACGGAGGTTCGGGACAGCCTCAATGAGCGGAACCGCGGCGAAGGTCGTAGGATCAAGCGTCAAGGCGTTCACTGCGGAAAGATCGTTGATATTTCGTCGTTGAGCATCCAAAAAGAATGAGGTCTTCTTGTTGATCGGTCCGCCGATATTGCCGCTGAACTGGGTTGAATCGTAACCGGGCTGGTTCGCACCCGCAAAGGGGTTCGGAGAATTAAAAGCCGAATCATTTCCGCTGATCAATAACTGACCGTGGTATTTGTCCGTGCCGGGCTTGGTGAACACTTCAATACGGCCGTAGCCAAGCTTGTCGAACTCCGCGGAAAACGGATTCTGATTGATTCGAATTTCGCGAATCGATGACTTGGGAGGAAGCTGCCCGGCGGTGAATCCGTCGATGTAAAGTTGGCCGCCATTCGGACCCGCGGAAGGCCCCGCCAGCGCCTGTAAGTCTGTGAGCAATTCGTCGGGATCGTCAGGTAACGCTTCCAGCTCTTTACCCGAGATCACAATGGCTCCCGCGTTGTTGGCCGGATTTACGTCCAGCGCCGGACCGCTGTCTGAGACTTGAACTTTCTCCTGTTCAACCTCAATCGTCATGGCAACATTAAGTCGTAGCGGCTGCCCCGACGTAATAACTATGTTGTCGTTTTGATAGACAGAAAATCCTTCGGCAGTAACGTTCAGAATGTAATGGCCCGCCGCCAGCCCGTTGAATTCATATTCACCCTGTCCGTTCGTTCGCGCTTTGATGGGCGTGGAAGATTTGGCCGCGGCCGTCAGCAGCACGTCGGCATTCGCGATAGCAGCGCCGGAAGGATCGGTTACCTGTCCCCGTAAAGATCCAGAGTTCGATGCCGCCGCGCCTGTCTGGGATAACGATCGTGTTGCGCACAACTGCAGCGAAACCAAAAACAACGCACAATAAACCAAACGCCGAGCTTTCCGTTCTTTATTCATTGCGCAACAAATACGCTGGAAATAAGGCTTCGATACTTCGCGTGGGAGTGGGGTCAGTTATGGGCCTCCGACATCGCCAGAGGGTCCGCTGAGATTCCAGGGCGCCAACATCATGGCCTGAGCGGCGTTCGGCGCGGCCCGCAGAATTGGTTCGACGCCGCTGAACAGTTTAAGTGCAGTGCCTGATCCGGCATTGCCTTGAGTCGCGAGGACTACCACTGCATCGCCCTTATGCAGATCGGCCAGCGAAACATTTGGCGCGTGGCCGAGTATCTGTTGTAAATCTGGTCCGCCGCTGGAACGTCCGCCTGTGCCGTTTCCTCTCGACGCCATCCCCCCTTCAGGTGCCGCCGGGGATGGATCTGCGGTTTTTTCCCTCTTCATTTGGCTATTTCCAGCACTCGGATCGTGCGCTGCCGACGCGGCGGCGGCTGCTCCTCCAGCTCCTTTCAAACGCATCGCGATCCTCTGAGCCATTTCAGGCGGAAGATTGCGGAGCTGCGAGTCCTGCGTAATCCGTACGACCACATTTTTGTTCGATGACAAATCATGGATACTGAGGGTCGAAGAGTTAGCGTCGATGGAGTTGATAGTCCCTGCCAAAAGCGGGAACGATCCAGAAACAACTTCTTCCGCGGTCAACTCGCCGCCATCCGCGCTCCGATCCCCACGCGCGCGAACCTGATCGCCGGGACGGACTTCTTGCAGCGTACTCGACTTGGCATCGTCGAATTTCACTGAGTCAGGAGCATAGCGGCGAATCGCAGTGCTCTTCGAAGTATGGATTAGGACGTCTTTCCCTCGCACCGAAATTGTTACCGTTTCCGCGGCCGCATCCACAACCTTGGCAAGCCCATCCACACCGCGCTTTTGCCAATCTTGCAAATCTTGCTCGTGCCGCGCTGCAAGGTCGGCTTGCTTCATCACCACAATCGACGAAGCCGCAAACGAGCGATTGTCGTCGGCCGCTTTTCCCCCGGCTAGAATGCGATCGCCAATTTGGATATCCTGCAATCGGATCGGCACGGCGTTTTTCAAATCCTTCTCGCCGGGAACAACACGAACGACTCGAGTCGTTTCCTCGATCGTAAGGATGACATCGGAGCCGGAGTCCGGGACTAATGTAATTTCCGTGCCGCTGATTTCTTTTACCGTTCCGATGCGGCGGTTCGCACCACTAGTCGGCGGGGATTGCTGAACATAAGGCGCGGCATAGCCCAATGCGACGAAAGTCGAAGCTGTTCCTACACAAAGCGCGATCGCCAGCAGACGGTTTGTAGTTGCGCTGCGCACCTATTCTTCTGATTATTAATCTACACGGCGACAAGAGCAAAACCTGAGTCTTTACAAAGTTTTACTCCCAGCAAAGAACATTCTTCGGAGAGAACACTGAAGGGACACAAGCAGGACACTTCAACAACAATTTCCGGGTATTTATTCCGCGACCAGCAGGTTCTCCGCGAACGGCCACTGTTCGTCCACCCATTGCGCCACACACCGAAAGCCAGTAGCGCGGGCCATGTCAAACACTTCTTCCGGAGAATATTTATGGCTGCTTTCGGTCCATATGGTTTCGCCTTCCAGAAACTCGACGGAAATTTCAGCGGCTCGAATATTCGCGGTTTGTCGGCACATCGAACGCAGATGCATCTCTACGCTGCGGTTTTGATGGTTAATTTTCGCCACATGCTCAAACTCCGCAATGTTGAAATCTGCATCCAGGTCGCGATTGATGCGCGCCAGCAGATTCAGGTTGAACGCGGCCGTGACACCCAGTTCGTCGTCGTATGCTGCGAGCAATTGCGAATTGGACTTCATCAGATCGGTACCGAGCAGAAGCGAATCTCCCGGCTGAAGGATGCGTCTAACTTCGGCCAGGAATTGGATACCGGCGGGCCGATCGAAATTTCCAATCGTGCTGCCCAAAAATAGCACGAGAAGGTGCTGTCCCTTGCTGCGATGGGCCGCAACTTCGAGCAGTCCGTCGAGATATTCGCGTTCAAATCCCAGAATGCTGATGCAATCGATATCGCTGAGCTCGCGTTCGCACATGAGGAGCGCTGCACGCGAAATCTCGATGGGGTAGTAACGCGTCAGTTGGCGGCTACAAAGAGCCTCCAGGATCTGGCGAGTCTTCTTACCGCTTCCGCTGCCCAGTTCAGCGACAGCCACAGGACCAGCAAGCCGGTCAACGATGTCGCGACTGTGCCGCTGCAAAAGCCGCTCATCCGCTCGCGTCAGGCCGTATTCCGGTAAATGGCTGATCACTTCAAACAATGCGGAACCCACGTCGTCGTACAAATATTTCGACGGCAATTCCTTTTGCCCCGCCCTGGCGAGGCCCGCGCGCACATCCGTTGCGAATTCGTAGCTTGTGTTCGGAGTGATGGCATGGACGAGCATTCGAGAACTCCTTGTAAGTTCTATGTTGACGACAACCGGCTTACACAGCGAAATCCCGTATAGACGTACTGATAGTGCGCCTGAAACCAGTTGCGGAAGCTGCGCCGCAGCATGCATGCCGCGGTGCGCGCTGATCCGCCTTTAATGACAAAATGCTTTCCATCAAAAAAGTTCGCGGAATAACCTGGATAGAACGGATAAGGCTCAAATCCGGGGAATGGTGCAAACTCGCTGGAAGTCCACTCCCAGCCGTTACCCAGCATTCCATGCACACCGAATGCGCTTTGGCCTTGAGAAAATCCATTCACAGGAACCGGGTCCCAGCGTTCAAAATCGAAATTGCCGTACGCGGCATTCGGTTGTATCGCTCCCCACGGGAAAGCCCGCTCGTCGCCCTCTGGAGTCCCATAGGCGGCACGCTGCCATTCGGCTTCTGTAGGAAGCGACTTCCCTGTCCAGGTGGCGAATGCTTTGGCCTCCGCCTGACTTACATAAACAGGCCAATCCAGGGGAAGTGGAACGTCGTTGAACATTGTTCGATACAGCCATTGATCGCCTTCGCGGTTCCAGAACGCCGGATGCGAAATTCCCTGCTCTGACTTCCAAGCCCAATCGTCGACACTCCAAAATCCCCGTTCCTCGTAACCGCCTGCTGCAATGAACTCGAGATACTGCCCGTTCGTTACTTTGTACTGGTCGATCGAAAAAGCAGGGACGTTTGTAGTGTTTTCCTCAAACTCGTTGTCCCAGCCGAACGTAACACTCTCCCGCGAGATGCCCAACGTAACCTCACCCTCGGGGATCATCACGCTTCTCTGCACGACCGGAGCGCCGACGATACTCTCGCCTTCGGGTTGCGGCAGCTTCTTAGCCACAGGCAGTTGATGAAGCATGTAAGCCAGCGTTTCGGCATGCATGAGGCGATGCTCGATGGCTACATTCAGAAGAGTGCTGAGCGGAAATCCATTCGGGCCCGGCGGAACCGAATCAGTGAGCGCCTCCCCCAGTTTTTCATCCAGAACCGCGCGAATTTTTCGCACGTATTCGTGTACGGCCGCGATCGAGGGCCAGTCGGAAGGTCGATCAGTCGGAAGTCCGCCACCCACTGGATCGATGCCAAAAGCAAACAACCTGTCAAACTCCGGATGAAAGCTCTCCAATCCCAGAACACGTTCGCGGAAAAGGTTCCAGTCGAAGGCCTCAACATGTCCGATATAGAAGACGATGCGGTGACGCTCGGCGATTGGACGTTCGTACAGAGAATCGTGCCTAACCACCGCAAACAGATCGTCCGTTCGACGGCGTGCATCGGAGAGGCGTTCGATCAGATCATGACGAACAGCGGGATCGCTCTGTGTTGCAAGCATTCGGCCTCCCTAAGCGGCGTCAGCGCACAGATTTCACTGAAAACAGCACAACCAAGAAATTCTAGGTGCCAGAGTGGGCGAGTAACATACGGTAATGTACCTATCGGTGTTTCACGTTGATGCTTTTACAAACAAGCCTTTTGGAGGCAATCCAGCTGCCGTTTGCCCTCTAACCGAGTGGTTAGATGACGATTTACTGCGCGCGGTCGCACTCGAAAACAATCTTTCCGAGACCGCCTATTTAGTGCCCCGCGGCGACCGTTATGACCTGCGCTGGTTTACGCCCTGCTGCGAAGTGCAATTGTGCGGGCACGCGACTCTGGCGTCTGCGCTCGTCGTAATGCAAACTCTTGCACCTGGCGTGGATTCCGTGCGCTTTGAAACTCGTTTTAGCGGCAGGCTTACCGTGGTCCGTGAGGACGACCTGCTGGCTATGGATTTTCCTCGAAAGCCACCCTGGGAATGCCCTAACCCGCCCGAAGGATTGCTTCAGGGCTTGGGATCCGCTCCCAGAAACGTAATCCAAATCGAGGACAACTACTTCGCCGTTTTTGACCGAGAAGAGGATGTCAGACGTATACGTCCTGATCTTCGGATGCTTGAGAAACTTCATCCGGCAGGTGTTGCAATTACTGCGCCGGGTGAAGATTCCGATTTTGTCTCGCGTTATTTCGCGCCCAGCTACGGCATCCCAGAAGATCCAGTGACCGGTTCAACGCACTGTTCCCTCGCGCCGTATTGGAGCGAGAAGCTCGGCAAAAGCAGTTTGCACGCTCGCCAAGTCTCGCAGCGCGGCGGAGAACTGTGGTGTGAACTCCGGGCCGACAGAGTGATTATCAAGGGGAATGCCGTTCTCACATTACGGGGTCAATTGACGATCTAACACACGCAGACTGGCTGTCTAGTGAACCAATCCCTTGCTCCGCAGAAATTCGTGAGCAACATCCTTCGCGTCCCGGCGCTGGGCATCGAGCGCGTAATTCAACCGTTGCATCTCCTGGTCGGAGATCTTACCGCTCAATTCCGCCACAGCTTGGGCAACTTCCGGATGCTCCCGTATCGTCTGTTGCCGAATCACCGCGACCGCTTCGTAAGGCGGAAAATAGTGGCGATCATCTTCCAGCACAAATAAATCAAGCGCTGGAATCAGACCGTCGGTGGCATTGCCAGCGGCAATATCGATTTGATGATCTTTCAAGGCGGGTGCGAGCAAGCCTAAATCCATGATGCGCGGCTGCGCGGCGAAGTGCAGGCCGTATGCCGCGATCAGTCCGGGGTATCCGTCCGGTCGCTCCATGAATTCGTAGCCAAATCCAGCTCGCCATTGGGGAGCAAAAGCCGCTGCCTGCGAAAGAGTTTTCAAATTCAGGCGGCGCGCATCGGTCCCACGAATTTCCATCGCAAAAGTATCGTTAAAACCAAAAGGTGGACCCAGCGTCAGGCCGAGACGCGATTCGTATTCGGTTTTCACACGCTGGTAAACCTCGGCCCTGTCGCCTCCAACTTTCTTCTTCAGAATCGCAGTTAGAGCTGTACCCGTGTACTCCGGATAGATGTCGATGCGCCCCGCCAAAAGAGCTTGCTGGCAAATATAGGTTCCCGCAAGATAAAAGCGGCGCTCCACTTTCGCGTGAGAGTGCTCTTCAATCTGCTGGGCCAGGAGTTCGCCCAGCATCAGGGACTCGGTAAAATTCTTAGATCCAATGACAATGCGGTCAGAGTGCGATGGAGCACAGCCGGAGACAATCAGCAAAGCCAGAATCAGGGATCCCGCATACCAGCGCCGTCGTTTGCATTGGTCCGGTTGCCGACTTTGTACATCCCGTTTCATCGTGGACGCAAACGCTTCTCCAGCCATCCCAGTCCGAAATCCGCAGACAATGCCAGAATCGCGGCGGGAATGGCTCCAGCCAAAATGAGCTGGTTGTTTACCATTGCAAGCCCGCGAAAAATAAATTCGCCCAATCCTCCCGCGCCAATCGCGGCCGCGATCGTCGCCAGTCCTACTGAAACGACAACTGCCACCCGTATTCCGGAAAGTATCACGCTCGCGGCTAGCGGCAGTTCCACCTGAAACAAGAGTTGGGAGTCGGTGAGACCCATGCCGCGCCCTGCCTCGATCACCGCCGGATCGACGCCGCGAATTCCCGTGTAGGTGTTGCGAATCACCGGCAGCAAGGCGTAAAGCGTGAGTGCCAGAATCGCCAGCCGATCCGCACGATCTCCCAGCCACGGGACGGGCAACAAAAAGCCAAACAGCGCGAGACTTGGAATGGTCTGAATAATGTTTGCAGTTCCCAGCACCGGCCTGTTCAGCACCGGCCAGCGCGCGCTCACGACGCCCAACGGAATACCCACCAGTACTGCCAGCATCGTTGAGACGCTGACCAGCCAAAGATGCTCCAATGTGAGTTCCACAATTTGGCCATGATTCTGCGAGAGGAAATGAGAGAGGTTCATGATGTGCCTCGATTCGCTATCGAGTCCAACCCGGCTGCGAACGCCCGCACATAGGCAGCCGCCAGCGGATCTGTTGAGTGCAGGAATTCTATGGGAGAAAGAATCGTGATCAGCCGACCAGCCTCCATGAGCGCGATGCGAGAGCCAAGGCGTAAGGCTTCGCGCAGGTCGTGAGTGACGAAGACGACGGTCTTGTTCAGGCGTTGTTGCAGAGAGAGAAACTCGCGCTGCAGTTGGTCTCGGGTGATTGCATCGAGGGCGCCAAAGGGTTCATCCATTAGGAGGATGGCAGGATCGGCGGCCAGAGCGCGAGCCACTCCCACACGCTGCCGTTGTCCCCCGGAAAGTTGGTGGGGATAGCGCGCGGCCAGTTGCGCCTCCAGTCCGACCATCTGCAACAATTCTTCGACACGTTGATGTAGCCGTTCGGCGGGCCAACCCTCGAGTCGTGGAACCAGCGCAATGTTTCGTTCTACGGTGTAGTGCGGAAACAGCCCTACTTCCTGGATGACATATCCGATGCCACGCCGCAATCGGATCACGTCACTCTTCGCCGTGGACGTGCCATTCACCAACACCTCTCCACTGCTGGGAATCAGCAGCCGATTGATCAGCTTCAGCGTGGTAGTTTTTCCCGAACCACTGCGGCCCAGCAACACCAGAGTCTCGCCACGTTCCACTTGCAGGTTGAGAGCAGAGAGCAATAGCTGCCCGTTCGGCAGCGTGTAAGCAACGTCGCGAAGTTCAATCGCCGGATCCTCGGAATGGTTTACTTTCATTTTTCAAACCAGCGTTGCATCACAGTCGGTGAGCCGGGGATTTTCGCTTCACGGCTTCGCGCTCGATTTCGGATCAGCCTCGACCGGCTCGTCAATTTGCAGGATTTGATCTGCTCGAACGCCCTGGAGCGTCTGAATGATTCCGCTGGGCCAGTGAATTTCAACCGACAGCGCTGTCGTTTCCGATCCCAAACCAAAATGCACTCGCTTGTCACTGGAGGAAAGATAACTGCATGCCGTGGTCACCGTAACCCATTGCGGCCCTTGAGTTGTTACGATCTTCACTTCTGCTCCAACGGCGTCCCGATTGCTGCGATGTCCCACCAGCTTTAGCGTCAACCAGTGATTCGAATTCTGTGACTCATTGTGGATGATGTGCAAGGGTCCACCATTAGTCGCCACCACGGCATCGATGCGACCGTCGTTGTCGATATCACCGATGGCCAGTCCTCGCCCCACCCACGCGTCATGAAAAACGCTTCCTGAATCCGCGGAAACATCTACGAATCCCGTGCCGGTGTTGCGCAGCAGCATTATCGGCTCACGATAATGCAGTTGTGGGTTCGTCTTCTCAATGGTATCGAGATCGTGACCCTGCGCAATCAAAATATCTTTCCAGCCGTCATTGTCGTAATCCATAAAACGAATTCCCCAGCCGGAATGCAGCAGAGTCATGCGGGAAAGCCCTGTCGAGTAACCTGCATAACTGAAGGTGCGATCGCCATTGTTCAAATAGAGTGCATACATCTGATTCGCCAGGTCGTCGACGATCAGATCGGGAAGCCCGTCATTGTTGTAATCCGCGAAATCCACCCCCATGCCGGCAAAAGTCCGGCCATCGCCATCCAGCGCAGCTTCAGCGGCTAAACCAACTTCTTCGAATGTCCCATTGCCTTTATTGTGGAAGAGAAACTCAGGCCACGAATCGTTGGCGATGTAGATGTCGATGTGGCCATCGCGGTCGTAGTCGGCGAGCGCTATGCCCAATCCCTTGGCAGGTTTAGACAGGCCGATCTTTTGCGCAACCTCAGTGAAGTGCCCGTTGCCGTCATTGTGATAGGCCAACAGGCTGATGGGTGGAAAGGAATCGGGATGGCAATAAACGCGTAACGCAGGCTGTGGCGGACCGCACCAGATATCGGAAAAGTCCCACGTGACGTATCTCACGACCACGAGGTCCAACAGACCATCATTATCAAGATCAACCCAGGCCGCGCTCGTGGACCAACCACTGCCACCCACGCCAGCGGTGGCGGTCACGTCTGTGAAGGTCCCATTTCCGTTGTTGTGGTATAGACGATTGCCGCCGTATGCCGTCACGAAGAGATCTTCGTATCCATCATTGTCGTAGTCGCCCACAGCGACTCCCATGCCGTAGCCAACTCCTTGCAGACCGGCTTTTTCCGTGACGTCTTCGAACGTGCCATTGCGCTGCTGGCGGTAAAGACGATTCCAATCCTGCGGACCACTTTTCTGTGGAACGGCCCCCTTCGGAGTAGGGTCGCTGAGAGGTGCGCCGTTGGTCACGAAGATATCCAGACGGCCATCGTTGTCAAAGTCGAACAAGGCAACACCGGGCGCCATCGTTTCGAGCAGATACTTTCGGGATGTGTGGGAAGCAATATGCTGAAAGTGGACGCCGGCGGCAGCCGTTATGTCGGTGAATTTTCCTGGCGTGCCCGCAATCTGGTGCATCGGTGTCGCCGCTTGCCCTTCCACAAAAACAAGAAGGCTCATTGCGAACCAGGCAATGCCGCAGCCCCTTAGCCAGCACATAGACAAGCACTCTACTATAGCTTCGACCCTGAATCTCTGGACCGTGGACTACTTACCGGTCCTCAGGAGTCCGAGCAGAATCTACGAATGCAGCGTATACTGAAGATCTTAACCTCGAAGAGACCTTAAACAGCACGTAGCGCCTTCGCGATTGAGAAATTCCCCTGAAAGGCGTTCGACGTGGCCAGAACCTCGACAACGCTGTTTTTTCCATCCCAGAACAGACCGCTCGACGACCGAGCAAATCGACGAATTGCTTATTACGACGATTCCCTCATAACAGGGTGGCGAGTATCCTCGACCTTTACAAATTGTTTTGTGTTAAGCCGACAGAGCGGCAGGAGATAAGAGATGTCTGGAGTCAACGGCGATAAAGCTAGATTTAACCGGCGGCGTAGGCAAAAGATTAGCCGCCGACAGAGCACTCTAAAAATGTTGAAGGCCCTGGCCGAGAAGAATCTGGCGCCTCCAGCATTGCAAGCCAGCTCGAAGGAGAAAGAGTGACTACGCCTGCTATCGGGCTGCCACCGCTTTTAATGCACGAGGCCGGCTCGGGTAAGAAAAAGCGTGTCCTTTTGTTGGACACCTCGCAGACCAAGCGTGATTTGCGCGCCGACGTAATGCGAAAGCTCGGCATTGAAGTTGACTGCGCAGCGGATGTACTTGAGGCCCGGTGCTGGTGGCGAGCTGACTTATACAATCTGGTGCTTATCAATGTCGCCGGAGAAAACGACATCCGCGACAGATTTTGCATGGACCTTCGCAGCGCAACTCCTCCGCAGCGTATTGCTTTTTTTGTTGGCGGACCTGAGTACCTTGCAGCGGTACCTAATTCAGATCAGGGGACCGAAGGCCCGGGCGCCGACTGCATTCACAAAGAACTTGTCGCTGCGCTGCTCGCGAATGATTCGCCAATTTCGTCGCATCAGCGTTGGGGAATACTGGAAGCTTGCAAACGAATTTCCAGCGTCCGCGCGGTAAGCGAAGCTCGTTCGCGCTCAATACGCGAAACGCCCAGGCCTTCCCGATGGGCTGAAGCCATCGAGCAACATTCCGTACCCGGAACCACGAACCCTAGCTCTTTATTCACCACAGAAAGAGAACACTGATGAAGAATCTATACGTCGGCAACTTACCCCACAGCACCACCGAACCAGAACTTCGCGGCTTGTTTGAGGCGCACGGCGCGGTCGAGCGCGTCAGCATTGTTACGGACCGCGAAACCGGACGCGCCCGCGGCTTCGCCTTTGTCGAGATGACCAATGCCGGTGAGGCTGACAAGGCCGTCGCAGCATTAAATGGCACGGACCTAGGCGGCCGAGCGCTAAAAATTAACGAAGCGAAGCCGAAGACCGATTCCCCGCGCGGCAGCGGAGGGGGCGGAAAACGCTTTGGCGGTGGAGGCGGGGGAGGCAGCCGCGACGACTATCAGGGTCACGCACGCCAGCCTCGCGAGCCACGCTGGTAGAATTTAGTTATCTAGACCGGGGACTTCGATAGCCGGAGGGTTTCAGCCTGCCCACCGCTCGAACTCCGGGACTTAACATAAGAGCAAAGCGCAAGCCGCTGTTGCCACACTTTGATAATTGGAGATTGGGATGCCAGGACGAGGTCGATCTAGCTTTACTAAGCGCCAGAAAGAACACACGCGCCAGCAAAAACAGCGCGACAAGGCCGAACGTCGCAGCCAGCGCAAAACTGAAGAACCGCTAGGAACTACGAGCGATTCCACCGAACTGGATTTGGATGAGTTGCAAAAGCACGCTGCCGAGCAAGCCGCTCTCTTCCAAATGGGAGATGATGACGGCGATATCTCCAGCCTTCCCCGCGAACCACAGCGGGGAGATACAGAATCCTAAACTTCGGTTCGCAAGAACAACCGAACGAAAATAAGGGGCGCGTCTTCACGACGCGCCCCGTTTGCTTTTGATTTTTATCGGCTTACGCGAACACTTCTCCGGGCAACTTCGTCAGTGTGCGGCTGGCCAAAGTATTCTCTACCACATGCTCGGAGCGCTCCGCATTGGCCCAATCCACCTGCTTGCGTTCGATGCGCAGCTTCAACACCCGCTCGATGTGCCGGAGTTCGATGACCTCTGCTCCCGCCACCAGACTCGATGCCAGACCCTGCGATCCAGCTCGCCCTGTTCTTCCCACCCGGTGAATAAAATCTTCGGCCATCTTGGGTAAGTCGTAGTTGATCACATGCGCCACGTCATCGACATGCAGCCCGCGCGCCGCTACATCGGTCGCGACGAGGATGTTAAATCTTCCCTGCTGAAATCCACTGAGTGCACCATTGCGCTGAGATTGCGAACGGTCACCATGAATCATTGCCGCAGAGAAACCTTCGCGCACCAACTCTTTGGCCAGGCGCTCCGTGCCTCGCTTGGTGCGGGCAAAGATCAGTGTCTGTCCCTTCTCGGCATAAAGCAATTGCCGCAGCACATCGGGTTTCTCGGCGGGACGCACTTCGTATGCCTGCAACCGTACACTTTCCACCGGCTTCAGGACCGAACCAATCGCAACCCGCACTGGATCACGCATGGAATCGTTCACCAGTCCAGCGACGGATTGCTCCAGCGTGGCTGAGAAACACAACGTCTGGCGGCGCTGCGGCAGCACCGCGAGAATGCGGCGAATCGCCGGCAAAAAGCCCATGTCGAGCATACGGTCGGCTTCATCGAGCACCAGGATTTTCACTTCCCGCAAATCGATTAGCCGTCGCGAGATGAAATCCTGCAAGCGCCCTGGGGTAGCAATCACCAGGCTGGAGCCGCCGCGCACCGCATGGATCTGCGTCTTCTCGGAAACTCCCCCAATCACCAGCGCCGCTTTGGATAATCCCTTGCCGCGGAGTTTTTCGTATTCTTCGTTGACCTGAATCGCCAACTCGCGCGTGGGCAGTAAAACCAGAACTCGTACTTTCGGGGCCGGTTCGCGCTGCAGCATTTCGATCACCGGGATCAGGAACGCCAGCGTTTTGCCGGTTCCTGTCTGTGCCGTCGCCAGCACGTCCTTGCCTTCAAGTGCGCTTGGTATAGCCTGCGCCTGAATGGGCGTAGGGATAATAAAATCGGCTGCCGCCAGCCTCTGCTGCAAAGTAGAGGAAAGCGGTAGTTCTGTGAAACTTGTCATTCTTATTGTTCTTTCTGGAGGGGCCTGAATCGAGCCTCAGACACGTGTCGTGAGTTCCCATGCCGCTCTTAATTGTTTTGAATTTACGCTGAATAAACGGCGGGCAGGAAAAGCGGAGATGAATCTGATCCAACAGGATCACCGCGTCACGAGCAAACCGTGGCAGTAGCGCTGATGTTCATTATAGCACAGGGTGCCGATCCCCTAGCCAGAAGAGTAATCGATAGTAACCAAGGGAACACTTACTTGGGGATGAAGTAGGATCTGCAGTTCGATGCACGACCCATCACCCAAGAACGGATCACCACTTTCGCCCCTGACGCCTGCGGTTCTCCTTTGCTAAAGCCCAGTTCCCTGCCAGCCGATATACAGAAAAGTAAAAGCACATCAACAGAAGTGACCGCTTCCTCCCGTGGAGAATGAGTACAGCCCTATGGCCATCCGTGCTCTCATCGTTGACGACTCGTCTGTCATGCGAAAGATCGTTGAACGTTCGCTTCGCCAGGCTGGCATCGATCTCAGCGAAGTGTTCCAGGCTGGCAATGGAGCCGAGGCGCTTGGCGTACTCAAAGACTGCCAGGTCGATATCATCCTGTGCGACATCAACATGCCCGTAATGGACGGACTCGAATTCATCAAGAAACTGCCCGGAGTTGAGAATGCCAAAGGCGTTCCCGTCGTCATGATCACGACTGAGGGCAGCGAGTCCCATGTGGTGCAGGCGCTTTCATGCGGCGCCCGTGGCTATATTCGCAAGCCTTTCACGCCGGAGCAGGTGAAAGATCATGTGATTCCCGTCCTGGCAGGTAAATCATGAAATCCGTCAGTGAGCCGCTTGGCACCGACGCGGCGAGCCACACGAACTGGGTCCCACTGCTCGACACAGCAGCCAAGGAGGTCTTTGAACTGATGATGGGGTGCCAGTTGACACCATCGCCTTCCACCGACGACGCCAATCTGGATGTCACCTCCATGGTAGGGTTGGCGGGCCAACTGTGTGGCGTATTGAGCGTTCGTTGCGATGGAAAGGCGGCCGCCCTTATGACTTCTAAAATGCTGGGTGTGCCGCTGTACAAGGTTGGCCCTGAGGTCTCCGACGCAGTGGGCGAAATCTGCAATATGGTGGCGGGCAATTTCAAGAACAAAATCGTCGGCCTCGCGGAAGGCTGCATGCTTTCTCCCCCTACCGTGATCACAGGCAGTGACTACAATCTGCACTCTCTGTCAGATTTTCCTGCGCTCGAAGTCAGAATGTTGTTTGAGAGCATGCCCATCGTCATTTCCCTCGAAATTCATACTTAGCTTGCTGAGAGCCTTAGGACTCCGAACTAGAAGCTGAACTCACAGGATGAGGAGTAATCATCCGTGGCGAAGTGCCGATTAACAAACTGTGACTACCCCTTCCTCCGCACTCAGCCCGTCTGAGGGCAAACCCCCATCCAAGCCCGGAACCTGCTTTGTGGCGCGACAACCAATTCTCACCTCTGACGAGAAAGTCTTCGGCTACGAACTCTTGTTTCGCGATGGGATTGAGAATTTCTTTCGCAGTTCGGACGTGAACGCCGCCTCGCGCAGCGCCTTGAACACGTCCATGCTCATTGGTCTCGACGTGCTCTGTGACGGTCGCCGGGCCTTCGTCAACTGCACGCGCGACGTTCTGCTCAACGACTACGTAACACTGTTACCATCCGGCCAAACCGTGGTCGAGGTTTTGGAAACAGTTCCTGCCGATGAACAGGTGATGGAGGCCTGTCGCCGGCTGAAAGAATCCGGATACGCCATTGCATTGGACGACTTCGGAGTGAACGATCCCCGCGAGAGCCTGACCGATCTCGCCGACATCATCAAAGTAGATCTCAGAGCC
>JAOAPI010000145.1 GCA_025462865.1 Candidatus Sulfotelmatobacter sp.
TTTGTTCGAGGCCATGACGGCGGCCAAGTTCCCCGGCTGAGCCCGCCTCCATAAAAACGTCGTAATCATCGAAATGAGCGGTCCACCATTTGGCGGAATTGTCGCGCGTGCCGTCCTGCTCGTAGATGTACGGCATGTTTTGTTCGCGAAAGGCGCCGTTGTGAAACCAGTCGTCGCCCATCCAGCCGTCGACCATGGGATTCATCGGCACCGCGACTTTCAATGCGGGATGAGGATTCACCAAGGCCATTAACGTCGTGAACCCGTCATAAGAAATGCCCAGCACTCCGACTTTGCCGTTGCTCTCAGGAATATTTTTTACCAGCCAGTCGATGGTGTCGTAAGTGTCAGTGGCGTGATCGACTGGCGTCGGATTCAGCGGCCCGTGCAAAGGACGGGTCATCACGTAGTCGCCTTCGGAACCGTACTTGCCGCGAACGTCCTGCACTACGCGGATGTAGCCGCCTTCCACGATCACCTCGGTCGGATTGTCATAACCGTTCAAGATGGGGCCGAGATGAGCGCTGTTCGCGTGACTGGTTTGCGTCGTGGCGTTGTAAGGCGTTCGCGTCAGCAGGATTGGAGCGTTCCTGGCACCCTTCGGCAGAACAATCACTGTGTGGAGCTTTACTCCGTCCCGCATGGGGATCATGACGTCTCGCTTGACATAGTCAAAGGCGTCGGTGACCGGTGTGAACTTGGCAGGCGTCTCGCTCAAATCGGAAGCTGACGTAGGGGAAGCGCTCTGGCCGGCGCTCCGCTCTGGGAGAGACGTTAGGACGAGGAAAAATGAAATCAGAAGAACGAAAAGATAAG
The DNA here is from genome assembly GCA_025462865.1 of Candidatus Sulfotelmatobacter sp. Taxonomy (GTDB): domain Bacteria; phylum Acidobacteriota; class Terriglobia; order Terriglobales; family Acidobacteriaceae; genus Sulfotelmatobacter. The sequence goes on from JAOAPI010000145.1 coordinate 817, forward strand.
ACTTACTGCGACACGACCAAATACTTTTCCACGAACCGCTCAAGCAAACAAAAACATTATTTCTCCACTTCTCCATGCTCACCTCGCGAACAAAGAGTGTACTAATCGGGACCGCCAGGCACAAACTTTTCAAACCTTTTGCTGTTGCATCTACGAAACTGTTGACGAACCCCATCCTCCGTTGTAGCATTATTGAGAAGTTTGCCTTTCGGGGCAGACTTGGAATTTCATGCAGAGTGGCTGAGGGACGAGCCCTATGACGCCACGGCAACCGGATCGGGATCATATATCCCGACCGCCAGGTGCCAACTCCCGCCCGGAAACGGGGAACATGAGATTCGGATGCGAAGCTTAGTCTTATTTGCATTCCGACCTCTTTTCCTTTTTTCCTGGAAAAAGAGGCCTTTGTATTTTAGGGCGCTTTTTGGGGCTCGTCCCCAGTTGCTCGCTGCCTGAAAGAAAGCGAGTAACCTAATGTCGAATCACGACGCTCACTACGAATTGCGCTGCCGGGAGTGCGGACGAAGCTGGGGCAACCAGCCCCGCTCGATCTGCGACGAGTGTTTCTCTCCCCTGGAAATTACCTACGATTACGACGCTGTCCGGGCTTCGCTGGCTCAGGGCTCAAGCGATAAGCCAAAATCCAGCAGAGAGCGCATCGCGCAACGGCCTCCAAACATGTGGCGCTACTCCGAATTGCTGCCGCTGCCCGAGGGGTTCGAACCCAGACTGCCGGTAGGGTTCACGCCGCTATTCGGGGCGCCGCGTCTTGCGCAGCATTTGGTGGGCAACACGAACGATGCGAAGGTTGCAGCGCAGAATCTTTACCTCAAGAATGACGCAGTGTGCTTGCCGACGCTGAGCTTTAAAGATCGCGTTGTGGCCGTGGCACTCGCACAGGCGCAAGCTTTTGGCTTCGATACGGTAGCCTGTTCGTCGACGGGTAATTTAGCCAATGCTGTGGCCGCGCACGCGGCTCGCCTCGGCCTGAAAGCCTGGATTTTCATTCCCTCCGATCTTGAACCGGCCAAAATCCTTGGTACACAAGTATTCGGGGCGAATGTTGTGCGCATCGCGGGCAACTATGACCAGGTGAACCGGCTGTGCTCGCAGATCGCCGAAGAGCGCCGCTGGGGCTTCGTTAACGTGAACCTCCGGCCTTACTACGCCGAGGGATCGAAGACGGTAGGCTTCGAAATCGCCGAGCAACTGGGCTGGCGTCTGCCGGATAACGTGGTCGTGCCTATGGCTGGTGGCTCCTTGATTACGAAAATCAAGAAGGCGTTCGATGAACTGGTAAAGCTCAATTTGGTCGAAGACAAACAGGTGAAATTCTTCGGCGCCCAGGCTACCGGATGCTCTCCGATTTCGACTGCCGTTAAGACCGGCAGCTCTGAGATCGATCCACAGAAACCCGCGACCATTGCGCGCTCGCTCGCCATCGGCAATCCCGCCGACGGGCATTATGCCATCAAGACCATCAAGCAGAGCGGGGGATGGAGCGAGGATGTGAGCGATCCTGAAGTAATCGATTCGATCCGGCTGCTTGCAGCTACCGAAGGCATTTTCACGGAAACCGCCGGCGGCGTAACCGTAGGCACGGCGGGGAAGCTCTATCGCCAGGACCGCATTCTGCCCGAAGAAACAACCGTGTTGTGCATCACCGGAAATGGCCTGAAGACCACCGACGTGCTGGCTGGCGTGTATGAGATCGAAAGGCCGATCGCGCCCAAGCTGGCCGAATTCGAGAAGTATCTGCGCGAAACACTGGACTCAGTCGAAGTCGCGAAAGAGGCGGCGACCCTAGTTGGAGCATAAAAGCTGCACCAGTTTGACCTCCGTTCGTTCGAGCTCGTTCGTTTAGAAAAGGCGCGGCTTCAAGCCGCGCCGCAAAAGCCACCCCTACGAGCGGCTTCAGCCGCTGAGGTACTCTGATGGCGATTACCGTACACATCCCGACCGCATTGCGCCGGCACACCGCAGGCGTCAACTCAATCGCTTGCGCCGCGTCGAATCTGGAAGAACTGTTCTCCGTTCTCGATGAGAAGTTTCCAGAACTAAAACCGCATCTTCGCGATGACGCTGGACAGATTCGCCGCTTTCTCAACATCTACGTGAATGAGGAAGACATCCGCTTTCTGGGAGGCCCCAGCTACACCTTTCAGGAGGGAGATGAAGTATTGCTTGTGCCCTCGATCGCAGGCGGAACCAGTTAGTTAGATCCTCAATAGTCCTGCGGGAACCCCAAATTTGCAATCTGCTAACGCTGTGCTTATAATCTAACTAACTGGTTAATTAACCTATGCCCTCCCGCTCTAGTGCCCGGCAAGCTCCGCGGCTCGGTTCGCGAGGCCAGCCGGAGGAGAGCCGCGCTGCCATACTCCGGGCGGCCGCAAAAGAGTTTTCCGAACACGGCATTGCCGGAGCGCGCACCGACGCGATTGCGCGCGCTGCCCGTGTGAACAAGGCCCTGCTTTATTACTACTTCAAGGACAAGGAGACGCTCTACGGCGCGGTCCTCGACTTCGCATTTTCTGGGATGAAGACAACGATGTTCCAAGTGCTCGACAGTGAAATGCCGCCGCGAGAAAAGATCATGGCTTATGCCGGGGCTTATTTCGATTTCATCGCCTCGAACCAGATTTACCCCAAGCTCATGCAGCGCGAAATGATGCGGGCACGGGAAGGCCATTCAGAGCATATCGACAGACTCGTGAAGACCTACTTTCAGCCGCTATACCGGCGAGTCGGCGAGTTGTTGCAAAAAGGAATCTCGGAAGGCAAGTTCCGCAAAGTAGATCCTGCCCATTTCGTTCCTTCCATGGTGGCAATGATTGTCTTCTACTTCAACAGCGCGCCCGTGATGCAGCGAATCGTGCGCTTCAATCCGCTGGCGCCGGAGCGAATCGCCGAGCGGCGGGCCGCGGTTCTGGACTTTATCTCCGCAGCACTGTTTGAAGCCCCCGGCGCTGATCGAGCAGTTCGTCCTCCAGTAGCTCGCCGCCCAGCGGCTCGACAATCAGGAGCACGCCAATGAGCGCTCGCAACCGGTTCTTCATTCTTCTCGGCATCATCTTCGTAATATCGCTGGTCTACTACGTATTCTCCTCGGACCATTCCAAAGACCTGGTGCTGATTGGCACGGTTGACTCCAATCAGGTAATCGTTAGCGCGCAGGTGGGAGGCCGCATCCAGAAACTTCTGGTTGACGAAGGAACGCCAGTGAAGGCGGGGGACTTGATTGCCGTACTCGATCCTTCCGAACTGCAGACGCAGGAGGCGGCTGCCGCAGCTACCATTACGAGCCTGCAGCATAAAGTCTCCGAGACGCAGCACACCGAACAGTCCACATTAGGCGCAACTTCGAGCGATGTGGCAAATGCGCGAGCCAAGCTTTCTTCCGCGAGAGCGCAACTCCTTCAAGCAAAGGCCACGCTGGACCGCACCGAGAGCGACAGCCGCCGCATGATCGAACTGGCGAAGGAGGGCGTGGCCTCTGATCAAGATCGAGTGCAGGCCGAGACCAACTTAGAGGCGGCGCAAGCGACTCTGCAGGCCCAGCAGGAGTTGGTGAAAGCGGCGGAAGCCGATTTGAACGCTGCCATTGCGCGAACTCAACAGGCTAATGCGGCAAAGAGCACGGTGCAATCCACTCAGGCTGATCTCAAGAACGCGGTAGCGCAAAAGAATCAGGCGGCTGTCCGGCTGGGCTACACGAATATCTATGCGCCGGTGACCGGAACGGTATCGGTGCGAGCTGCGCGGCAGGGAGAAGTGATCAATATTGGCGTGCCCATCGTGACTATCGTTGATCTGACCGACACGTGGGCACGCGTAGCAATCCCGGAAACGTATGCCGACCATATCGGATACGGGGACGTGCTGCGTGTCCGACTCCCGGGCGGAACGATCACAAGCGGCAAAGTTTTCTTCAAAGGGGTTGAGGGCGACTTTGCCACGCAACGCGATGTGAGCCGTCGCAAGCGGGATATCAAGACCATCGTGCTGAAGGTAAGGTTGGACAATCCGAAAGGCGCATTTGTGCCGGGAATCACCGCCGAGGTACTAGTTTCGCCAGCACAGATAAAAGGCGAGACCAATCCCCGGAACGCTGCCGTAACGGGGCAACAATGATGCCAAACCCAACCGCCGAACAAAACAGCGGCACGGCTGCCTTGGAAACGCATCATGCCATCGAGGTCGAGCACATCGTCAAGAAGTACGGCGACTTCACCGCAGTTGACGACATTTCATTCAATGTTAAAGACGGCGAAATCTTCGGCTTGCTCGGGCCCAACGGCGCCGGTAAGTCGACGCTAATCCGCATGATGACCACGCTGATTCCAATTACGGCGGGACGTGCGCTGATTGGAGGCCAAGATGTCGCCAGGGATCCGGACTCGGCTAGGCGAATGATCGGAGTGATTCCGCAGGCGCTGACCAGCGATCTGGATCTGACAGTGGAAGAGAATCTGAACATTTACGCCAAGCTCTACGACGTGCCCGCCAAAGAAAGAAAACGTTCGATCGAAGAGTTGCTGGGACTGGTGGATCTGACCAAGTGGCGCGACGCGCAGACCAAGACGCTCTCCGGCGGCATGAGGCGGCGTTTGGAGATTGCGCGCGGGCTGGTACATCATCCTAAAATCTTTTTTCTCGATGAGCCCACCACGGGGCTGGATCCGGTCTCGCGCGTTGCCGTATGGGAGATGCTAGGCAATATCAAGAGCCAGCGGCAACTCACCATTCTGATTACAACGCATTACATGGACGAGGCCGATCGGCTTTGCGACCGGATCGCTATCGTCGATCACGGCAAGTTGGTCGCGCTCGATACTCCCATGGCATTGAAGGCGAGCGTGCCCGGGTCGAACGTGATTGAAGTTCAGTTCGAAAATCCTCCAGAGGACTGGGAGAAACGCCTGCATACACTCGATGATGTCACCTCCGTTCAGCACGAAGGCGCAGGGATGTATCGAGTCCTCACCGGTAGCGGTTCGCGCACCACCACCGAATTAGTTGAGATGGCCGTACAGGCTGGCGTTGCGGTGAAGTCGTTGTCGGTGCAGAACACCACGCTCGACGACGTATTCGTGCACTATACCGGGCGGCAATTGCGCGATGAACTGCAAAAAGCCTACACATTCGTGATGCCGCAACGGCCGGGGCTGCAGCCATGAACCGGATGATGGCCATTGTAGAGCGCGAAATGCGCAAATTCTTTCGTTCCCCGGCACTGTTACTAGCGTCGATGATTTTTCCACTGGTGCAACTTATTATTCTGGGCAACGCCTTCGGCGGCAAGATTCGCGATGCGCGCCTGGCCATTGTCGATCAGGATGGAGGCACGCAGGCTCTGAAGATTCGCGAGGCCTTCGATTCAGTTCGATCAAACATCCGCACCTTCGTTCCGGTTTACTACGACAACGAAAAGAAAGCTGTGGAAGACGTTCGCAACGGCAAACTGGAAGGTGCGGTAATTATCCCACCGCAATTTTCCCGTCGCGTCTATGAGGAAAACCATCCGCAAATTGCGTTGGTCGTGGACAACAGCGACAACTTCATGAGCTCGGCATTGGAAGCCGAACTCACCGACCTGACGCGGGCGCTGAACCAGCCCACAATCGAGCCGCGCATATTGCAGCAAACGGCGCTCGAGATCGTGGAACTCTATCCCTATATCGAATACATGAAATATCTGCTGCCCGGGTCACTGACGCTCGCCATGTTTGTTTCAGTCATGATCGGCGGCGGAATGCTTTACATAGACGACAAGGCGCGCGGCGTGCACGAGGGTTACCTGGTCACTCCCATCACGAAACTTGAACTGGTGCTGGGACTCAATATGGCCGGGGCCATCAAGGCGGTTATGACCGGTGTCACTATCTGTGTGATCGGCTCGCTGATCTCTGGCGTCAGCACGATTTTCAATCCGGTCACAATTCTTGGTTTGCTGGTGATGATCGTCCTCACATCGATTGCTTTCAACACGATGATGTTTTTGCTGATGGTACGCATCGAAGATCCTTTGGTGCCACGAGCGATGTTCGGCATTCTGAACACACTGCTGTTTTTTCCCAGCGGCTCCATCTATCCGATCCAGGCCTTTCCTCCGTGGTTGCGGGCCATCGCCAGAGTTGATCCCTTTACCTACGCCGTTGACGGCTTCAAGTGCTTGCTGCTGAAAGAGACGACATTGGGAGCGGTGTGGGGCGACATGCTGTTTCTTTCACTTTTCGCAGCGGTGACTCTCGGAATCGCAATCCCGTTGTTTAAGCGCACGCTGTAACTGACTTCGGCGGAAAGTCGCCGAGAGCGGACCGGCTATCCGATTCCGTGCGGTACTTGCTACTATTTGCGTGCGGGCGTGGAGAATCTTTCCTGGAACTTTTGAGTTGCAGCCCGAGTCCGTTATTCTAGACAGTGATGACTTTACTGGACGCCAAAGAATATCACCCGGAGAAAGAGCGGCAGAAGAGAGGCCGCATTATTTCGGTAATCGTTCTGATTGTGTTTCTGGCCATCGTTGGTTGGTGGAACCGCTTCTGGCCGGAAAAACGCGTGGCAGAGAAATTCTTTTCTGCGCTACAGAAGCAAGATTTTGAAACGGCGTACGGAATCTACTATCACGATCCTGATTGGAAGCAGCATCCGCAGAATCACGCCCAGTATCCTTTCAATGAATTTCGGCAGGACTGGGGTCCGGGCGGCCAGTGGGGCATTGTGAAGAGCTACAAGATTTACGGCACCAGTAATTGCCCCAAGGGTGGAACTGGCGTCGTTGTTGACGCGGTTGTGAATGACCGAGCCCAACATGCGCAGTTGTACGTGGATAAGACCGATAAGACCATCAGCACGCCGCCCTGCGACTTGGAATTTCACTAGGGCAAACTCAGGACAGGTATTCAACGGCGGAGCGGATTCGTGAGAGATAACGGTTTCTAGCTGCCAAACTGCTCTTGCGTTTTCGCGAGCGACGCTTCGTCGCCGACGTTCAAACAGGTTCGGGACCGGTCTATCTGCCGCATCAGTCCGCACAAAACCTTTCCCGGTCCGATCTCCACAAAAGTCTGCACGTTTTCTGCAATCAGCAGCCGCATGCATTGTTCCCATTTCACCGCGCCTGTAACCTGGGCGATCAGCGTTTGGAGCGATCTCTGTTCATTAGTGACAAATACTGCCTCTACGTTGCAAGCCACCGGATAGACCGGTTTCTGAGTCTTCAGCTTATTCAAATCGAGTTCCAGCCGATCTTGCGCCGGCTTCATCAGCGAACAATGGAAGGGAGCGCTGACAGGTAGCAACTTCGCGCGTTTCGCTCCGCGCTCCTCGGCGAGCTTCGCTCCACGCTCTACCGCCGCAGTGTTGCCGGAAATAACAATTTGTTCAGGAGAATTAATATTGGCCGGCGAACACACCTCGCCTTGCGCGGCGTCGCGGCAAACTTCCTCCACCTTCTCCGCTTTCATGCCCAGGATGGCTGCCATGGTTCCCACTCCAACCGGAACCGCCTCCTGCATATATTTGCCGCGGCTACGCACCGTGCGGACAGCGTCGGCAAAATTGATTGTTCCTGAGGCCACGTGCGCCGAGTACTCACCCAGGCTATGGCCCGCCACAAACGTGGGCTTGGGAACCCGGCCCTCCAGAACTCGTAATGCCGCGATCGACATAGTGAGAATCGCGGGCTGCGTGATTTCAGTCAGGCGCAATTGCTCTTCCGGGCCTTCAAAACATATTCGCGACAGTTGGTACCCCAAGGCTTCGTCGGCTTCTTCAAACGTCTGCCGCGCAATGGGATATTTTTCGGCAAGATCTTTGCCCATGCCGAGGAACTGCGATCCCTGTCCGGGAAAAATATATGCGATCCTGGCTCCCGCAAGCCTGGATTCGGCAACATCAGGAGCGTGGTTGGATTCGTTCATGATTGTTGGGGAGTCTTAGTGGGCCGGGGCGGCTTCAACTTCAGCCGCCGCGGGACGAAGCGCTGCCAGTCCCTGCTCGATCGATTCATTGATGTGTCGCTGAGAGAACTCCGCAGCCACCCGTACCGCGTTCTTAATGGCGTTCGCATTGGAGGAGCCGTGAGTGATGATGCAAACCCCTTTCACTCCCAACAGAGGCGCACCACCATATTCGGTATGGTCGATGCGCTTTTTGAAATCAGAAAACGCGCTGCGCGAAAGCATATAGCCAACCTGCCGCGAAATCGTTGCCTTCAACGATTCTTTCAGAACGGTGCGCACCAGGTTCGCTACGCCTTCGGAGACTTTGAGTGCTACGTTGCCAACGAACCCGTCCGCCACGATCACGTCAACTTGTCCATTGAACAGGTCGCGGCCTTCCACGTTTCCGACAAAGTTTAAGGGCAGACGCTTCAACAACTGAAAAGATTCGCGCGTCAGTTCGTTTCCCTTACTCTCTTCTTCGCCAATGGAGAGCAAACCCACCCGCGGCCGTCGCCCCTGTATCGACCGGCCGAAAGCCTTGTTCTCAAACACGCCGCCAAACATGGATCGAAAATAAATCTCACCCATCACCGCGAACTGTTCGAGATTATGCGGTTTGCAATCTACATTCGCTCCAACGTCGAGCAAAATTGCCGCAGTGCCTGGAGCCGTTGGAAACACGGCCGCCAGCGCGGGACGATCCACTCCTTGCAGCGCTCCCAGCACCATCTTTGCCGAAGCCATTGCTGCTCCGGTGTTTCCGGCAGTTACGAAGCCGGCAGCGCGGCCTTCACGGACCATTCGCAGTCCTACGCGCATGGAGGAGTCGCGCTTCGAACGCACGGCCTGCACCGCCTTATCTTCCATGGTGATGATTTCGCTGGCGTGGACAATCTCGATCGGCAGGCGCTCGGCTGCGGGGTGACGCTCAAGTTCGGCTTTGATCGTGGCTTCGGGCCCGACCAGCAAGACGCGCACGTCATAATTGCGCGCAGCATGGATCGCGCCTTCGATTTCAGGCTTGGGCGCCCGGTCCGAACCCATCGCATCCAGCGCGATCACGCTAGGCATGGCGGCAGAAAATCAGCTGGCTTCCTTTACTTCCAGAACTTCGCGGCCTTTGTAGTAGCCGCATTTGGCGCAGGCACGATGCGGCATCTTCTTCTCGTGGCAGTTGGGACACTCGGAGAGGGAGTGACTGGTCAGCGCATCATGCGCCCGGCGGGTCGAAGTTCGCTTCTGAGAATGTCGTCGTTTTGGATTCGGCATTGTGAAATTCCTTCTCGTCGAAGCTCTTCGCCTCGCGTGCTATTAATTTCTCGTTATCTAAACTTAATGCGCGAGCTTACCGCGGATTTCCTTTAAGGCTGCCCAGCGGGGTTCTTCCAGCGTCACTGCGCACGAACATTGTTCCTGGTTCAGATTCTTGCCGCAGTGCGGACACAAACCCTTGCAATCGTCGCGGCACGTCACTTTCAAGGGAACGGCCAGAAGAACCTGCTCACGGACCACGTCGTCCAGTAATAGGCCTTCGCCCTCATAATAGCTGATCTCGGCTTCCGCGTCGGTTATGGACATTTCATCCCGACCCGCGTCAGCACCCTGAGGGCGATACAACAAATCGAACTCGCGTTTCACATCTTGCGTCAGAGGTTCGAGACAGCGAGCACAATTCGATTCCAGCCGGGTCGACAGTCTGCCTTTTACCCGTATGTCTTGGATTACCTTATGCTTGCCATGATGCTCTTCGACCAGATCGGCGCGTCCGCTGGTCTCAATCGGAGTGACGGGGCGATAATCGGTTCCCAGGTCAATCACACCGGGATCGAACTTCTCCGCAAATTCCACGGGATGAAGTTCTAAATCTTTGATCTCGAAGAACATGGAACCTCCGCGCCCCATCCAATGACCGCCCCAGGCCCGCGGAAGCACGCCAGAAGAAGGCGCAAGTGCCGCAAGGAGCAGATTCAAGGATAAGGTCTGAGAGAAACTAGTGTCAAGGTCTGATCGGCGGTTCTTTCTTTCTATGGAAATGCTATAATACTCATAGGGTTTGCCTATGCCAACGCTCTACGTCGAAAATATCCCGGATAGCCTTTACAAGGCTCTTCGCAAACGCGCCCGCGAGAATCACAAATCGATTGCAGCCGAGGTGCTTGGCTTGTTGGAGCGAAACATACCTACAGCCGACGAGTTGCGGCAGAGGCGTGAGTTCTACACACGAATGGCGGACCTTCACGCTAAAAACGGTGAGGGTTCAAATTCTTCTCCAACCACTGAAGAAATGATCCGCGAGGACCGCAATCGTTAGAGACATAGTGCTCGACGCAAGCGTGGCAGTAAAGTGGGCGATTCCTGCCAACGAAACGCTTACCTCGGAATCGCTCCAACTGCTGAAACGCTATGCAGAGGGAGAAATTAATTTCATCGTGCCAGATTTGTTCTGGGCTGAAGTTGGCAATATCCTATGGAAGGGTGTTCGTCAGCGAAGATGGCCGCGGGCTCTCGCTGAAAGAGCTATATCCGATATGAGCGCCCGCGCTTTTTTCACAGTGTCTTCTGGGGCGCTGTTGACCGAAGCGGTTGAGCTGGCTTTTGCCTACGACCGCAGCGTCTACGACTGCCTTTATGTCGCCTTGGCAATTCAGTTCAAGACGGAAATGATTACTGCGGACGAGCGACTCGCTAACGCGCTGGCGGCCCACCTCCCGGTAAAATGGCTGGGTGCTTTTAGGGCCGAATAGTTATTCCCGGCGATCCAGCGGTCTAAGTTCTCAACTCAAAATCGGCAACGCGCGAATGCGCTTCTTGGTCGCCGCATAGATCGCATTGCATAACGCGGGTGCCAATGGCGGTACAGACGGCTCGCCAATTCCCGTCGGCACTTCCGTACTCGGCACGGCATACACTTCCACCATCGGCGTTTCCTCCATGCGCAACGGAGCGTAGTCGTCAAAGTTCCCCTGCACCACGCGTCCTTTGTCGATTGTAATTTTCGCCCGTAGCGCGTTCGATAGCCCGTAAACGATGCCGCCGGGAATCTGCTGCTCCACAATGCTTGGATTCACGATTTGACCGCAGTCCACCGCCGCCACTACTCGATGTACTCGCGGAGTCGCATTTTCCATGCTGATCTCCACTACCTCGGCCATATAGGATGAAAAACATCCGAAGCAGGCGATGCCGCGAAAGCGCCCTGGCGGCAATGGCTTTTTCCATTCCGCTTTTTCCGCCGCTAGTTGCAGCACGCCGCGCATCCTCGCCGTATGCCAGGTAGTCGTGAAGTACTGGATGTCCTGATCTTTCGCCAGCATGTGCAGCCGATATTCCAAGGGATCTTTCCCGGCCGCCGCCGCCAGTTCATCGATGAAACTTTCGCTCGCAAACCCTGCTTGCAACGCATAAACTGACCGCATCCAGCCCAGCGGCACTGGCGTCTCTGCAATCACACTTTCGATCAGTACGTTTTCCATCCCATAGACGAATGCCGCTTCATCCGGCAGATCCGGATCGACGCCGCCCGGCACTGGCTGCCCCTTCTGCCCGCTGATCGAGGGTGCAATGATCCGGTGCGTGAACGCCACCGGCCATCCCGCTCCGTCCAGGACCGCGCTCATCTGATGCAAGCTCGCGGGCCGGTAAGTCGAGAAGCGCATGTCATCTTCGCGAGTCCAAATTACCTTTACGGGACCGCCTATCGCCTTCGACACTAGCGCCGCTTCTACTGCGTAGTCATGCTCTAAGCGTCGGCCGAACCCGCCGCCCATCAACGTGACATTAACCTTCACCCGATCCGAATCGAGCCCCACCGCTTGCGCTACAGAATCGCGGCAATCCTGCGGAACCTGTGTTGGTGCCCACAACTCGCATCCTGTGGCCGAATAATTCGCGGTGCAGTTCCCTGGCTCCATAGGTGCGTGAGCCATGAAGGGCAACTGATATTCCGCCGTAATCCGCCGGCCTTTAGCTTTAGCCACGTCGCCAACCGAATATAGGCTCACGCCCTTTTTTGTGGCCGTCTGCTTCAGTGACTCCATCACGGCCGCAGTATTCAAATCTTTGTTCGGACCTTCGTCCCAATTCACACTCAGCAAACGGCGCCCTTCCATCGCACCCCAGACGCTATTGGAGACAACAGCCACCGCCGCATCGCTGATCTTGCCCACGTAACTCACTGCGGAATTTTTCTTCGACTCCTTGTCGTCAAAGCTCACGACCTTCCCGCCGATCGTGGGACACCGGGAGAGCACCGCGTACTTCATCCCCGGCATGCGGAAGTCGATGCCGAACCCGGCCTCGCCCTTCACCTTTGACGGCGTATCCACTCGCGCCAGTCGCAGTCCGACAATTTTGTAATCTTTCGCCTGCTTTAGAGTCACGTCGGATGGAATCGGCAATGTGGCGGCTTTCCCAGCCAATTCGCCGTAGCTAAGCCGCCGATTGGAGGCCGCATGGACGACGTTACCGCTCTGCGCGCTGCAAGCGGATCGCGACACACCCCACGTCAGTGCCGCCGCAGAAATCAGCATCTCTCGCGCCGCGGCGCCGGCCTTGCGCATTGGATCCCACGTCGTCCGCACGCTTGCGCTGCCACCAGTTGTTTGATCTCCGTAAAGCGTGCTCGCTCCCGCCTGTTCGATCTCGATTTGCTTCCAGTCCGCTTCCAACTCTTCCGCCAAAATCATGGGCAGCGCTGTACGTACGCCCTGTCCCATCTCCGAGCGCGCTACCACGATTGTGATTTTGTTGTCCGGAGTGATTCGCAGGTACGCGTTCGGCGAGAAGGAGCCCCTGTCCGTGCCGGTTTTCCCGTGCGGAAGGTAAAAGCCCACTGCCAGACCTGCTCCCGCTGCCACTCCAGCAACAACAAATTCCCGCCGGCTGATTGGACTCATCGTGTGCCTCCCGGGGCGGCTGCCGGCGCCGATGCTCGATGGATTGCCTTGCGAATCCGTTCGTACGTTCCGCAGCGACAGAGGTTTCCATTCATCGCCTGCGTAATCTGGTCATCGCTCGGATGCGGTGTCTTCGAGAGCAACGCCGCGGCAGTCATAATCTGCCCCGTCTGGCAGTACCCGCATTGCGGAACCTCTTCGGCAATCCACGCCTGCTGCAGAACGTGAAGTCCGTTGGCGCCCAGGCCCTCGATCGTCGTGACATTCTTGCCGGCAATCTGCGACACCGGCGTCGAACACGACCGTATTGGTTCACCTTCGACGTGCACCGTGCAGGCGCCGCAGAATCCCGCGCCGCAACCGAATTTGGTTCCCGTCAGTTCCAGTGTGTCCCGAAGCACCCAAAGCAAAGGAGTCTCCGGCGACACGCTAACTTTTTTCTCGCTACCGTTCACGCGTACTATGAAATCAGCCATATGTTTTCCAGGAATGATCGAAACTGGACCATAATCCTACTCAACAACACGGAAAAGGGGAATGGGCTCGTGGTGTCGGCAGGCTCAACCTAATGTTTTTTCATTTTTTGCCGACAAAGAATGTAGCCGGGAGAATCGAACTTGGAAGCGCAGAATCAACACGTGACCGGCCCTCACACCAATATCGCCGAAAAGCGTCAACAGCCCCGCTTCAAGCTTACGGTCAAGATAAGGGTCAATTCCCGCACTTGCGGCTCACTGAGCGGTCATACCGTGGACATCAGCAGGTCCGGAATCTCCGCCATGCTGAAAATCGAAGTTCCCTTAGGGGAGCTCGTCGAATTGGAATTTACTGTACCCATCGGTGCGGTGACTGTTTACGCCATGGTGCGCCAAAGAAGTGCCTTTCGCTACGGCATGCAGTTCGTGGAATCAAAGCCAGTGATGGAAATCATCGAGGCTACGTGCCGCCAGCTCGCTGTGGAACAAGCTCTGCTGGGCGACCTCTGACTTTCGTTTGGGTGGGGGCCTGGCTACTTTATTTCCGTGAGCTTTTGCGTCGCTATCTGGACTGCTTCCGGGCCAGGATTGTCTTTCTTGATCTGCTCGTAGATGCGCTTGGCATCGAGGGGCTGATTGCTGCTTTTATAAAGCTCTGCTAGTTGCAACTGTGCGGTTACCCTGCTGACCGAGGAGGTGGGCTTGTTGATTAGTTCCTGATAAAGGGCAACAGCGTCCTTGGTTCGCGCGGTATTCCCGTACAGCGTGGCCAGAGCGAGCTTGGCCACGGAGGCGAGCTCTTTGTTGCCCGCGGAAGCCACAGTCTTGAAATTGTTTTCAGCAGTTGCGTTGTCGCCCGCGGTGGCAGAAGTCACGCCCAAAAAATAACGCGCCATATCGGCGGTGCGGGTGTGCGGATACCTGTCCACGATCACCTGAAATTGTTTCTTTGCGGCGTCAGCACGCTCCTTTGCGGAAGTGAAGCTGGGCACGTCCGGCTGCGCGGGGGTACCGGCAGGCCGCAACTGAGCTTCCAGGGTCCGGACTGCCTGCGACATCTCAAAGCTTGCCTTCTCATCCTGCGCGCTAAGGTAATACCAGCCCCCTGCGACTGCGGCTGCGATTAGCAAAATTGCAACGATGGCGATTGCGAGGGTATTCCGATGTTCTACGCTCCAGTGCGCGGTTCTCTCCGCGGCTCCGATGGTGACTCGGCTGAATGCATCCTGCTTAAGTTGATGGCGGGTTTCTGCGCGCACGACTACCTTTCCAATCTCAGTCTCGTGTGTCTCTGTCTTGGTGGGACGAACTACCAGTTTACCAGCCCAAAAATAGCAGAGTCAAAGCGCGAACTAGCGTGGAGCTTCTTCCAGCAACCCTTGTTCCAGCTTCTCCTGGCATTCGATGCAGTGCCGCGTCCAGGGCACAGCCTCCAGTCGCTTCGCGTTAATTTCCTTTCCGCAATGGATGCACTCGCCAAAGCTGCCTTCGCGGATACGAGCCAGAGCCTTTTCAACCATCTGCAACAGCTGCCGTTCATTGTTGCTCTGGCTGAACAAAAATTCTTTGGTGTAGGAACTAGCGGCGCGGTCGGCAATGTCCTGCGCGGTATCCTCGTCAGCGGAGCGGCCATCCGCCTGGGTGCGTGAGACAGTCCGGCGCAGATCCTGCTGCCGCGTCTCCAACCGCTTCTTAAATGTCTCTAACTTCTTCTTATCCATGGGTTCACTTATGAAATCCTGCGACAGTTCTTTGAACTGCCTGTGGAGTTTGGGCCAAACGAAAATGATAAGCGTCTCAAATGAGATGCGTCAACAGGCCCGCCGGATAGGTTAAGGGCCAAACTTTTGCGAGTCTCGGTAAAAATCCGCCTCTTCAGCCAGGAGGTTCACATCTTCGGGGAATGAGGAGGATCCGGTGCCTGATTTACCTTTGAGGCCAGTGAGAGCCGGACTGGTTCGGCGTAGGCGACAATCTCGCGACATTTATTGTCACCGTTTGTCTTTGTGTCACGCCGCTGCCTGTTGCAGTGAGCGTTACTGAATAGTTTCTTGGCGCGACGTTCGACGCCGCCGAAAGCGTTACGGCGGTCGTACCAGCGCCGGGAGCAGCAACGACACTCGATGGCAAGAATTGCGCGGTCACGCCATTCGGCAGACCTGTTGCCGTTAGAGTGACAGTGGAATCGAAGCTCGAGTTCGGAATGGTTGTGAGCGTTAGTGTTCGAGATGTTCCTGCCGCAACGCTCATCGAAGTCACCGAGGATGCCAGCGTGAATGCAGGCACGGGAGCAACCGTCACCGAGAGCGATGCCGCCTGCCTCGTCGCTCCGCTGAGCGCTGCAACCGTTGCGGAGTAGACGCCGGGCTTGACACTGCTTGTCGCTGTAATCTTTACGACGCTACTCCCCGAACCCGGAGCCGAGAGAGTGCCTGGGGTGAATGCCGCTGAAACTCCGCTGGGTAGTCCCGTGACGGAAAATGCTACAGCCGCGTTGAATCCGCCGCTGACCGTGACATTCGCTCTGACGCTGTTGTTCGAGCCGGCCTGTACCGAAAGAGAATTTGCAGACAGCGCCGCCTGAAAGGCGGAGACAATGTTGACGTCGTTCCAGTGGCTCACCAGGAGGGACGCGTCGATTGAACCAAGGCCAGTGGCTTGATCGTATCCCGCCGCGGCAATGAATCCAGTTTGTCCGGGCACGCTGTTGTTGCCGCTGGTGATGTCGTGAAAAACAGAGGCTCCGCCTGTCATCTGCTTGCGGGCAAGCGAATAGAAGGCGGTATTGGCATTCCCCTGCCGCGCCGCTGTGCCTTGGACCACAAGAGCCATCACGCCGGCGAACGCCGGTGAAGCGGCGGAGGTCCCACCGACGACATAAAGTCCGCCTTCCTGATAGATGAGGTAGCCGTCGTGTCCAGCGGAGGTGAGGGAAACGTCGGGCACGTCGCGCTTGCCGTCCGCAGGAATGCCCGCGCCAGTTTGCCATGCTGGCTTCGCATATACCGTGCTCATGCCACCGCCAGTGGACCACAGCCCTGCGCCTGGTCCACTTTCATTCCATGCGATTTCAGGAATGTAACTGACCGCCGAGGCCTGCGTGCCGGAAGCGTTTGATGTCGCCCAGTAAAGCGAAAGATTCGAGCTGTCATTGAACTCGGTGCCACCAACGCAAACGCCGTAGGGCGTGGAGCAGAGACCATTCACGCCACGCCCGTTCGTTGCCTTCGAGGCCGAGGCGGAATCGCATCCGGCGGCGCCGTTATCTCCTGAGGAAACCAGAACGGTGATGCCCTGTGCCGCAGCTTGCTGCCATAAGCTGTTCAGAAAATTGTTTCCGGAAGAACCCAGCCATCCTTCGCACAGACCAAAGCTGGTGCTCATCACGGGCGCAAGGTTGTGATTGACAATGTATTGCGCCGAGAGATCCACGCCGTCACTGGAGTTCGTGGATTTCGAAACCACAAACTTAATGGTTGCATTCCTGGCCACTGCTCCCGACCATTCCACATCGAGATCGGCTTCGGTTTCTTCCCCGGGACTCAGGATGCCCGGGTCCGTTCCATTGACGATGATCTGCGGATCGTTGACGGGCAATCCAAACATGCTGCGGAATTGGCGCACGTCGGCGATCTTGATGTTCGAACGAGCAACGATTGCGATGGACTGGCCGCTGCCATTGATCGATTGCTGGTAAAGCGGCGCGAGGTCATAAATAGTGGCAAAGTCCGCTGGGGCCAGATAGCGCGATCCGCCGCTTGAGAACTCAGGGGACGCTTTGCGCGCGAACGCGTGCAGCGGTTCACTGTGAAAGTCATGCAGCGAAACCACCCCTCCCACCACTTGAATCAATGCGGCCGGAATTTCAGGCTCTTTGGCATTCGCATGATGAACTTCGCCGCCAATCCTGTAGGCGCGAATCTGCGTGTGGAATGCCGCCTGCACCTGCGCTGACGTGCCGCTGAAAATAATGGACCGGCGGCCGGCGGTGACTTCTTCCACTTCCAGACCATGGCCTTGCAGCCAGCCGACGATCTGTTCCGTGTCAGCTTCAGAAACGCCGAATCGCTCGGCGAACTGCTCAGGTGTAAGCCACTGGTGATAATAGGGAGATTCGGGATTGTGTTGAGCATCGACGAATTGGTTCAGCGTTTCTTGCTGAGCGGCGTCGGGCAACAGGGTGAGGAGCATACGGTCCAATCGATAGTCGGCTGGAACGCTGCCTGCATCGTACCGGATCGAAGCTAACGGATGCCGGTTTCCGCGCAGCGTCACGCGCTGTTCGTCGTCAATGAAGGTGGTGATGCGGTCTTTGGGCTGCGCAAATAGCGGATCCACTCGAGGCTGTGTCCGCGCGGGCAGGTCCACGGAAGTGAATGATAAGAAAACTGTTAATGTGAGAGATGAAAATACGTGGCGCAGCAAACTCCGGGCGGACAGACGCGACATTAGGCCCTCCAAAGCGGGGGTTCGGCTCTAGCGTTTCATCGGCGATGCGCCTGAACACTTGAGGGATCAGCCCGATGGGTTACCGACAGTCCACAAGGCCTTGAGCCGTGACCTCTCTGCGGATGGGAGCGCCAGGCCGTCCACGAGTGCTAGGTGCAGCGACGCCTTTCCAAACCCAACGGTCATCCCAATCCCAATCACCGCGGAATAGACAAAGGCTTTTGGGCGCGACCAAAAGAGCCCTAAGGCTGCGTCTATGGTCGCTAGTGGACAATGAAAAGTGCGTGAGCGTACCGACAAATTAACCTCCCTTGGCTATCGTGTGAGACTCGATAGAGAATCTCCGCTCAAGGAGAATCTGTCATGGCTCAAACAAGTATTCCCTCTTTCAGCACAGGATGGAGAGGACTCTACGAATGCGCGATTCTAGAACTCGACGGCGGTTTATTGCCCGACAGAATTGAAGTTGCTCGTCGCGCGATCCTCGATAGAGTCGAAGAAGTATTAACCCAACCCTCAGGCGCGGAACATCGCGCCCTCCGTGAGGCGCTCCACACCCTACGAATACTGGAAGAAGTCGCTGAGCGGGAAAAGATACGGCATGAGGACAACTAACACTATGGGACGGGTCTGTGGGGGTCCACTTCGAAAGAGCCAGAAGTGTCGTACTTGAAGCGGATCGCTCGGTTGTGGCCCTACCTCCTAATGGCGGTTTCGTTGTCAGGACTGGCCTACAGGTTCCTTAGCGCATCCCGCTAGAATTTCCACGCATCATTTGCATAACTTTTGCCGCCTTGTAGGAGGTTGATGTCGCGTAGCGCAAGTTTACGAAGGGACTGCAAAATGCGATTTATTCGATAACTGCAACGGGATCGCTATTGTTGTCCGGATGCGTCTCAGGAACCTCATAGCCGTCCGCCGCTACGATCTCGCCTTGGCCTTCAGCTTGACCTGCCCTGCATTGAGCTCCACGGAGAATTCCACATCTTGACAGCCGTACTGCTTGCGGATTTCTGCGGTCTTTTTCTGCACGAAACTGGAAAACGAATCGAGAGTGCCCGAGACATTTTCTCCCGCCTTCTTTTTGGCTGCTACCAGTGTGTTGTACAAGCGCTCAACCTGTTCGCGTTCTTTATCCTTAGCAGAGTGCAGTGTGAATGGCGGTGAAGAGACAACGGAATCGCCGTCCGCGCCAGCGACGGCAGCGTGACTGAGACCGTAAACCGGATGATGGGTCTTGTGTTCCTGCTCTGGGCGCACGCCTTGCACGGCGAGCAGCGCATCCTGCGGGCGGCGATAGCCTTCTTCCCGGATGCGCGACTTCTTTCGCCAAAGGTCGCTGTAGATGGCGTACCGCTGAGCCATTTCGTTGTAGCGAAAGCGCTGGGAGAAGCTCATGCGCCCGCCATCGGAAAATTTGCGCAGCAGGGAGAGAACCTTCCACTCGATGTCGGTGGGCGGCCGCTTGGTCGGGTTGCTGAAGAATACTTCGTACTCGATCTTCAGCCGCCGCAGTTGCGTCTCGAGAGTGTTTAATTCTTCATCGGTGGTCACGAGGAATCTCCAAGTGACCAGTGTAGTGAGAAGACGGGGCCGCGGCGAGGTACCCGGCGGTCACCGGAGGTCATGGTACGAAAGTAAGGGGAGCGCTTCTAGCTATTAGCTTCTGGCCGCTAGCTTACCCTCTCCAGTTCGCGCGAACGAAGCAATTTATGAATTTCAAGGACTTAGCTTGGTGATGGAGGGAAGCACGCTGCTTGGGAGGTTAAGCTAGAAGCCAGGAGCTAGAAGCCAGCATTATTTGGAATTCGCCGCCATCTTCTTCACCATGGCCAGCACCAGCTTGCGGTCGCTGTCATTGAGATTGGTAGCGTAGCGGCGTACCTGGCTGAGGAAGCGGACTTCGTCGTCGGAAAGTTGCGGCAATCCTTTGGAGCCGTTGGTGTGGCCGGATTCGGAAAAGAACTGCGAGAGCGCGATCTCCATTGCGCCTGCAATTTTTGATAGCGTGTCGAGCGACGGGATAGTGTGGCCGTTCTCTACGCGCGAAAGATAGCAGCGCAACAGGCCCGTGCGCTTTTCAATGTCCCCCTGGGACATACCCTTCTGCAGCCGGTAGTTTCTAATCGTTTCGCCGATGTTGATCTGGGGGAGCATGGCAGGATGCGACATAGTAACCACATCGGGATTTTCTGGCAAGGGGAAATTAGTGCTATGACAAAATCAGTGCAATCAGGTTTCAGCTAGTTAACAGACGGTCGAATGTTTATACAACGTATAGAAAATAGTTTGCCCTTACCTCGGCAGAAGTCGTGTCCTCGCAAAGTCCGTAACTTATTTTTTTAAGTTTTCTGCAAGAAACTTTACAGTCCGTTTCCATGCGTCGGCCGCATCATCAGGGCGGTAGCCTTCTTTGTTGTTAGGATTTTCGAACGCATGGCCGGCATCATCGTAGATCTTGATCTCAACCTTCTTGCCAAACTGTTTCATCGCTGCTTCGAACTTGTGCACGTCATCAGGAGTGATGCCGCGATCCTGACCGCCGAAGATTCCTAGGATCGGAGCATTGATTTTCTTGATTGCATCAGGATCTGTAACAAGGTGGCCGTAGTTAATAACGTCGGCGGCGAGCGTCGGCTCCTGCAGAGCTACATCGAGCGAATAACCGCCGCCCATGCACCATCCAATTGAGCCAACGCGATTCTTCTTTACATTCGGCTGCGCCTGCAGAAACTCAAATGCGGCGTGTAAATCGCGCTTGGCGCGGTCCTCAGGGACTCCTCGCATCAATTCGTGTCCCATCTCTGGTGTGGTGGCGATTTTCCCGCGATATAAATCGATTGCGAGAGCTTCATAGCCTTGATCAGCCAGCTTTGAGGCCTGTTCTTTGATCCAGTCGTTCAGCCCCCAATATTCGTGGATGACGATGATGGCGGGAAATGGTCCCTTGCCGGCTGGCATGTAAAGCAGTCCTTGCACGGTTTCGTCGCCGCTTTTGTAGGAAACGGGCTTGCTGTCGGCGGCGAACGAAGTGGCGACGAATATTGACATCAAGATCAGTAAACAGATTTTCTTCATGGTTTTAAAACCTTTCGTGATTCACAATTCCAACTCCATGTACATCGCTCCGGCTATCGGGTTCGAACGATAGGAAGCAATATCCCGGAAGCCAAGCTTCCGATACATTGCGACCGCGTCTTTCATGACGGGTTCGACAGTGTCGAGTCGCATGCGCTTGTAGCCGATCTGTCGCGCCTCTGCGATGATGTGCTCGGCCAGCGCGCGTCCCAGGCCCCTTCCACGAAAATGCGGACGCAGGTAAAGGCGCTTCATCTCGCAGATACCGGATTCCAGCTTGTGAAGCGCAACGCAGGCAGCGAGTTGACCGTCGTATTCGGCGAGCAGCAAGCGGCCTTCGGGCGGAGCATAGTCCCCTGGTAGTTCCGCGAGTTCTTTATCGAAGCCTTGAAAGCAGAGGCTGAAGCCTAGGGATTGCGCATACTCTAGAAATAACTCGCGGGCTTGGGATACCTGGGCACGGGACTCGGCTTGAGCAAAAGTCAAAACCTTTAACACAGGGGCACGGGGGACACAGGGTAAATCAAGGGTATTGAGTCTTTGGCTTTCATTTCCCCTATGAGCCTCTGTGAGGAAGATTTTTTATCCCATCAGCATTCCGCCGTTCACGTTAAGAACGTGCCCGGTAATATACGACGCTTCGTCCGATGCGAGAAAAGCCACAGCACTTGCCACGTCGGCGGGCGATCCAACCCGGCCCAACGGAATTAGCTTGGCGGCGCTCTGCTTGAATTCCTCGCCGAGCGCTTCCGTCATGGCAGTTTCGATGAAGCCGGGTGCGACGGCGTTGCAAGTAATGTTGCGCGATCCCAGTTCACGGGCGATGGCCATGGTTAATCCTATTAACCCAGCTTTGGACGCGGCGTAGTTGGCTTGCCCGGCCTGCCCTATCTGGCCGAAAACGCTGGCGATGTTGATGATGCGTCCCCAGCGCTGCTTGAGCATGGAGCTGCTGACTTGCTGGATGCAGAGGTACGCCGAAGTGAGATTCGTATTCAGCACCGAATCCCAATCGGCGCGCTTCATGCGCATGACGAGCTGGTCACGGGTGATGCCCGCATTGTTGACCAGGATATCGATCTTGCCGAACTGGGCGATGGCCGCTTTGATTGCAGACTTGACCTGCTCTTCGTCGGTGACGTCGAGAGCAAAGGCGGCGGCCTGGCCGCCCGCGGTTGTAATCTCCTTTACTAGTTCGTCTAGCTTGTCTTGATTGCGAGCAGCGGCGGCGACCACCGCGCCGTCTGTGGCGAGCTTCAGCGCGCAAGCGCGTCCGATGCCTTGCGACGCGCCCGTGACGAACGCCACGCGTCCTGAAAGGGACATTAGCGGTTCTCCCAAAATTGCTGAATGTTTGATTGATAACGCTCTACGTTAGAACGTCGAATTATACCCGCCGCTGGGTCTATTCGGCGCGGCGCAGCGGCCAGATAAGAACTTCCTGTTTGCGAGCAAAGTGCAGCAACGGCTGGACGCGAGGCAGCGAGATCCTGGCGGCAGCGGCAACGGTGTTCATTTCGAACTCCGCTTTTGCATTCTGCAGGGGCCACGGCCGATGGTGAATGTCGCCGCGAAAGACCTGATTATCGTGTGTTGTATAAAGACAATATCGCTCCGTGAGCCAGTGTTCGATCGAGCCTTTCTCGCTTAGGCGCGTTTCGCCGGTGGGACGGTAGTCGCCACGAAACTCCGCGGCACTGCGAAGACGGAGCGAGGAATAATGAATGCTTTCGCCAACCTCCTTCGAAGTCATCTTTGCTTCAAAATAAGGGAGATGATAGAACTTGCGGGCAGCCCAGACCGCAGGAGCGTTGGCGGCGTCGAGGCTGAAAAAATAAACGCCCGCTTTCCCGCCGTACGTCACATACGTGCGCACATTCAATTCGGGGAAACGCGAGAGGCCAGGGATGGGAGGAAACCCGCGAGCGCGTATGCCGCTCATCCGGAAAGGGACGACTCCAACCCAGCATTGACCATCGAAAGTATCGAGCGTGAGTTGAACTGGAACGAGAAGCCGCATCATGACGACGGGAATTGGCCAGTGGGCAAATAGCAGATCATGCCAGATCTGCTTCATCACCCACGGGCCGGAAGGTAACGGCCAGGGACGATGCGCCACGTGATGAAGCGTGGAATCCACGCTCCAGTGTAGGGCAAAGTGTGGCACTCGACGCTAGGCGACAACGCGATCCCTTTCCCGTAGGAATTTCACCTGGTTGAGATATCCACAGCTGCGGCGGAATCGCGCGGTGAAACGCATTGCGCATTGATGCTTCGCCAATTAACATTCGAAGCACTTCCATGTCTCAAACTGTCAACGAAGTGATCGCCATGCCCGAACCTTCCAAGCAAAAATTATCCAACTTAGATTCGGCTTCGTCCGGCTCAGGGCACCGGTCGCCGCAGCGAGCTTCATTTGAGCAGACTCCCGCTGGTCCGGAAAGTTCTCAACATGACGCTCCTTCGACCGAGGTCTTTGCGGTTTACGGCGTTGAGCCGGAGATTCAGGCTTACGCCATGGCGAAGTATTCGCGGTCTTCGCTGTCGATGAAAGAGTCGCTGCGCGAGATTAGTTCACAGAAGGCGGAAAAATTTCTCAACACGTTTTATTTCCAGTACGGCCACCGGTCGATTGCTGATCTGGCGCATATCGCGTTGGCTGTCGAGAGGCTCTCCATTCTGGCGGCGATCGAACTGGCCGACGAACAGCGCTGGGATGGGCAGGAACGCTCGACCCGCTATCAGGATTTCAAAAAGAGCGGCTACTACGTTCCGGATTTCAGGGGTGACCACGAAGCGCACACACTTTACTGTGAGACGCTGGATTTTCTCTTCGCCGAGTACGAAGCGCTATCGGCGCACATGACGCAGCATCTCATCAACATCACTCCCAAGCCTGCGGACATGAAGCAGGAAGGGTACGAGCGCACGCTGAAGGCGCGGGCCTTCGACATCACGCGGTACCTGCTGCCGCTGGCTACGAACACTTCGCTGGGCGAGATCGTCAACGCGCGCACCCTGGAAACTCAGGTGGCCCACCTGCTTTCGCACACACATAAGGAAGTACGGGTTCTCGGCGAGTCGCTGAAAAAGGCGGCTACTTCGGCTGCTTATAACGTGAATGCCGAGTCACTGAAGAAATTAGTGGAGGAGATCCGGGCTGTGAATCCAGAATTGGGAGCGCGGGCCGAGCAGGAATTGCTGCATGAGGTTCGAGTCGCGCCCACACTGGTGAAGTATGCGGATCCGAATCCGTATGAGATGGAAACGCGTCGCGAATTGCGGCAGGCAGCACGCGAGCTGATGAAGAGCGAGCCAGTCGCCCCATCGAAAGCCATTGTCGATCTGCTCGACGAGGAGCCGCTCGAAGTGGAAATCGCGACCACTTTGCTTTACGAACACTGCCACCACTCCTACCGGCAAGTCCGGCAGGCGGTGCAGATCTCGGGTGAAAGATACCGCCGCGAGATCATCGACATCGGCCTGCGGCACCGCGGCAACCACGACGAAATGCTGCGCGGCTTCCGCGCCGGGCAGCAGTTCCGCTTCGACATCCTCATGGATACGGGCGGCTTCCGCGACATGCACCGTCATCGCCGCTGCATCCAGGTGATGCAGGGCTTCACCACGCAACACGGCTACGAGATGTTGCTCGATGTGGAAGACGCCGGCATGCGTGGCCGCTACGATTCCTCGATGCGCCGCGTGCAGAGCGCCATCGAGAAGCTCGCCGCGCGCAAGACGCCCGAGGCCGAAGAGAATTCGCAGTACGCGATTCCGCTGGCCTATCGTAAGCGCGCCCTGTTCAAGATGGACTTCGCCGAGGCTGTCTACATCTCCGAACTGCGCACCACTCCCGCGGGCCACGTTTCCTACCGCAACGTGGCCTATGCGATGTATGAGGCCGTGGCGCGGAAGTATCCGGCGCTGGCCAAGTATTTCAGGGTGCACGATGTGACGGCACCGGTGGATTTGCTGCAGAGGTGAGTCATTGTGTCTCCGATGGATACCGAGCGAGATGAAGCGTAGGGTGTGGATTTGGACAGCTGTGCTCGGCTTCCTGGGTTATTCGATAGGCACAAAGGCTGCGATCGAGAATACGCGAAACGAAGTCATAGGACTGTTCACAGGTGCTGGTCTCGGCTTCGTTATTGGTTGGGGACTGCAGTCGTACTATCAACGCCGCAATCGGCGTGGTGCATCCAAACCCAGCGAATAGGCGGCCGGAATCCCTCGCCGAGTGCGTTGTAGCAATATCTAGAGTTATCTTGATCTTGCCAGTCCGTTCGCCTAGAATTTAACTCAGGGACCCCCATGCCGCGTTCCGTCAAAATCGCTCCGGAAATTGATGCCAAACTCTATCAGGAGCTCGTCTCCGTGGCCAAGGAGAACGGGCAGTCGCAGCGCTTTGTGCTGGAGCGGGCGCTGGAGCATTACCTGCACAACGTGGTGCCTTCGCAGCGCATGGTGAGGCCTGAGGTGATGGCCGCGTATCGCCGCTCCAACGAAAAGTATCGTGAGTTGTACAAGAAACTGGCCAAGTAATGGCCGAGCGCGTCTATCTGACCGTGGCTGAAGTCATCGCGATCCACCATCACCAGATTGAGGAATACGGCGGCGCGCACGGCCTGCGCGACCAGGGTGCATTGGAAGCTGCGGTTTTCCGTCCCCAGACGGGTTACTACAACGACAGCAGCGAAGAAGCGGCCGCGCTGCTGGAGTCGCTAGTCAATAATCACGCCTTCGTAGACGGCAACAAGCGGGTAGGATTTGCGGCGATGCACACGTTTCTGCTGATGAATGGATTCGATTTAGATGTAAGCAGTCAGGCCGCTTACGAGTTCATGATTAAGGCTATGGAGGAAGGCAAGTTTCGCTTCGGGCTGATTCACCAATGGATCGCGGCCCACCTGGTTTCCCTTCGTGGATAGAGTTCGCGGGCAAGAGTGCCCGCGCCACACTCTTTCCGCTGCCCATTTCGGAACGTTATCCACTGTTTATTATTAAGATTCGCCTTTTATTCGCTTCGATCTGTATGTATAATCCGGCCAGATTAGTTTCTGCAAATTTAGTTCGGCGATCTTAAAGGAGCCACACTCCCATGGCGGATGAACGGGGCAAGGCAATTGAGTTGGCGGTTGCGCAGATTGAAAAGCAGTTTGGCAAAGGTTCGATCATGCGGTTGGGGTCGAAGGAAGCGATCGTTCCCATCTCGGTGATCTCGACCGGAGCGATCTCGTTCGACGCTGCGCTCGGCGTGGGCGGCTTTCCCCGCGGGCGCGTGGTGGAAGTGTTCGGACCGGAGTCTTCCGGCAAGACCACGATCACGCTCCAGGTAATTGCCGAGGCACAGAAGACCGGCGGCATGGCCGCGTTCGTGGATGCCGAGCATGCGCTCGATCCCGGCTACGCCAAGAAGCTGGGCGTCGATGTCGACAACCTGCTGGTTTCGCAGCCAGACTACGGCGAACAGGCGCTCGAAATCACGGAAGCGCTGGTGCGCTCGAACGCGATTGATGTGCTGGTTGTGGATTCGGTGGCCGCGCTGGTACCCAAGGCCGAACTCGACGGCGAAATGGGAGACAGTCATATGGGTTTGCAGGCGCGGCTGATGTCGCAGGCGCTGCGCAAGCTGACGGGAACGGTTTCGAAATCGCGCACCTGCCTGATCTTCATTAACCAGATCCGCGAAAAGATTGGTGTAATGTTCGGCAATCCCGAGACCACCACCGGTGGTCGAGCTCTAAAGTTTTATTCGTCCGTGCGTGTGGATATTCGGCGCATTGCAGCGATTAAGGACGGAGACGTAGTTACTGGGTCGCGCACTCGCGTAAAGGTCGTAAAGAATAAAGTGGCCGCTCCGTTCCGCGAAGCCGAGTTCGACATTCTCTACGGCGAAGGCATTTCGCGCGAAGGCGACCTGCTGGATATTGCGGTAAATAACAACATTCTAGAGAAATCTGGGTCGTGGTTCAGCTACAAGGGCGAGCGCATTGGCCAGGGCCGCGAGAACGCCCGCCAGTTTCTCAAAGACAACAAAGACACCATGGCCAAGTTGGACAATGAAGTGCGCAAGGCTCTGGGCCTGATTGCGGCCTCGTCGCAAGCCCAACCCGCAGCGGGAAATGGACAGGCCCCCCCGCAAGGCGCCCGGGTCACGACCATGCCGAGCGCAGTTCAGGAGCCAGTAAGGGTGCCGATAGCGGCGAAGCGCTAGAGCAGATTGTGTGGCGCGGGCAAGAGTGCCCGCGCCACACGAGTATCCAGCACACAAGCATTCCCCAATTGCCATCTCCACTCCCGCCCGCATAGAATCTTCTATTCAGCCGCACTGTTCCTGCGAGGACGATTGCACAAGGGTCTAGCTATCTATCCCGGGTCGTTTGATCCGCCCACCAACGGGCACCTCGATCTCATTGAGCGCGGGGCCAAGATTTTTGAGGAACTCGTGGTCGCGATCTTGCGGAATTCGGAGAAGAGCCCGATGTTCAGCGTGGCCGAGCGCTTGGGAATGTTGCGGGAACTCACGGCGAATCTGAAAAATGTGCGCATCGACACGTTCGACGGACTGATGGTGGAATACGCGAAATCTCTCGAGGCGACTTGCATCCTGCGGGGCATCCGCGCGATCAGCGATTATGAATATGAACTTCAAATGGCCCTCATGAATCGCAAACTCGAACCCACGCTTGAGACTGTCTTCATGATGCCTGCCGATAAATACTCTTACGTGAGTTCGCGCCTGGTGCGCGAAGTGGCGCAGGCGGGTGGGCCGGTGAAAGGACTGGTTCCGGAAGTAGTAGAGCAAAGGCTGAAAGAAAAAATAACTACCCCCAGACGCGAGACCCGCGCTATTGAGATTCTAGATCGGATTGATCTCGGCGGAAAAGAATTGGATCCGAAAGAATCGAAAAGGAAAAAGAAGGCATGACTACGGCGACTAGCGAAGCGCTGAAACTTACCGAACGAATCAATCGCATTCAACCCTCAGCCACCATGGCAGTCGTTGCCGAGGCTGACAAGCTGCGCGCACAAGGAATCGATGTGGTCGATTTCGGCGCCGGCGAGCCGCATTTCGCCACGCCCCAACACATCAAAGATGCCGCGATCGCAGCTATTCAGGGCAACTTTACAAAGTACACTGCGGTCCCGGGCACTCCCGAATTGCGCGACGCGATCGTGCACCGTCATGCCGTTGATTTCGATTCTGATTACCGCCGTGAAGAGGTTATCGCTTCGACCGGCGGCAAGAATGCCTTGTTCAACGCTATTCAGGTTCTTGTCGATCATGGGGACGAAGTTATTCTGCCGGTGCCTTACTGGGTGTCGTTCAAGGACATCATTCGTTATGCCGGCGGCGAGTGCGTATTGCTTGAATCGGATGAGGCTCAGGGTTTCCGAGTTACCGCAGAGATGGTCGCGCGGCTGATCACGCCGCGAACGAAGGTCATCATTTTGAATTCGCCATCGAATCCCTCGGGCGCAGTTATGAGTGCTCAGGATCTTACGGAAGTGGTCCGCCTAGCGCACGAACGCGGCATATGGGTGCTTTCTGACGAGTGTTACGTCTATCTGAATTACACCGGCAAGAATTTTTCAGTAGGATCGCTGCGCGAATTCAAAGAGCGCATTGTGGTGCTGGGATCGCTCTCGAAAACCTATGCGATGACGGGCTGGCGCCTGGGTTACGCTCTTGGTCCGACTGCTGTAGTCGCGGCTATGTCAAAGTTGCAGAGCCAATCTACGTCGAACCCGACTTCGATTGTGCAGAAGGCTGCCGTAGCCGCGCTCAACGGACCGCAGGAATGTGTCGAACAGATGCGGCGCGAATACATTCAACTGCGCGACCATGTCGTGAAAGGCCTGCGTTCGATTCCGGGCGTAAGCTGCACAATGCCGGAAGGCGCGTTCTATGCCTATCCGAATGTCTCGGCATTTCTGGGACGGACCGGCGTGAAATCCGCGTCAGACGTGGCAGGAAAGCTCCTGAGAGAAGCGCATGTGGCGACCGTACCAGGAGAAGGATTCGGCACCGGCGAACATATCCGCGTGTCCTATGCGACCTCGAAGGCGGAGCTGGATCGCGGCCTCGAACGCATGCGGAAATTCTTTGCCGCGCTATAGGCGCAGATTCAGGCGGCTGCATCATAAAAGACGTTCGGGTACGACTGAGGCCGTCCGCTCGCGAGCGGCCTTTTTCATGTAGATCATTCTTGTATGGACAAGCTCTATCCACTCTTAATGCTTCCGAAATTCGACCCGCGGCCGTGGGGTACGCACGATCTGTCGCCGATTTATCCGAATCGGAAGTTCGAGGAAAAAATTGGAGAAGCATGGCTCACCGGCGATGATTGCCAGGTCGCCAATGGGCCACTCGCCGGGCAGACGCTGGCACAAGTCAGCGAAAAGTATCAGCGTGAACTAGTGGGCGAGGCTGCCCGCGACGGGCGGCGGTTCCCCCTGCTGCTGAAGTTTCTTTTCCCGCATGAGAAACTTTCGGTGCAGGTACATCCGGATGACGAGCAGGCGCGCCGCGTTGCTCAGCCCTGGGGTAAGACTGAATGTTGGTACGTAGCCCACGCGAAACCGGGCGCGCAGATTGCTTTGGGATTGAAGCCCGGCGTGACTGTGGCGCAACTGGAACATGCAATTCAGGAGAAGCGCGCGGAGGAATTGCTGAACTGGCTGAACATTTATACCGGAGACATGATTTATGTTTCTGGTGGCACCGTGCACACCCTCGGCCCGGGTTCGGTAATTGTGGAAACGCAGCAGCAGTCGGACACTACCTATCGTTTGTATGATTATGGTCGGCCGCGGGAACTGCATCTGCAGGAAGGCTTGGCGGCGGTGAAGTTGAAAGTTGCATCGGGAAGAGTGGTGAGGCCTGCGCCCGCACAGGTTCCCGGCGGCAAGAACCGCCTCGCTCCGCTGGTTGCTGCGCCTTATTTTGTGGTGGATATGTTTGAGATGAAAGATCCGCAGGAATTGAACACGCGCGACGACTCTGGAAAGAATTCAGCGCACATCATGGTTGCAACCGAGGGATGTGGCGTAGTGGAAGCGTCCGGCGGGGAGCCCGTCACTCTGGCGAAAGGTGATGCCGTGGTAATTCCGGCATCGGTTGGCAAGTTTACTGTGCGGCCGCAATGGACGTTGGAATTTCTGCGAGCGCGTGTACCCGGAGCCACACTGCCCGAACCGGAAACACGAATGTAACGATTGGATTCCGAACTTGGCTAAGAACTCTAACTTCTATCCCGTAATTCTTGCTGGCGGCCGGGGCACGCGCTTTTGGCCTCTCAGTCGCAAGAAGCGCGCTAAACAATTGTTGGCGCTCGACGGGAAGCAGACCATGATTCAGCAGACGGTGGCGCGGTTGCTGCCGATGGCTTCGCCGAAACAATTCTGGATTGTCACCAATGACGATCTGCGTCCTGCGATTCTTAAGCAACTCCCGAAATTACCCAAGCCGCAAGTGCTCGCCGAACCCATGGGACGAAACACAGCGCCTGCTATTGGTCTTGCAGCGTTCCTTCTTTTGCGTGAAAATCCGGATGCCGTGATCGGCATGTTTCCTTCCGATCACGTCATCGCAGATGAAGAAAGCTATCGCTCGACCCTTGAACGTGGAATAGAAATCGCGCAGTCGGGCGAAAATATCGTCGTCCTCGGCATTCGGCCAAATCGCGCGGAGACCGGCTACGGATACATTGAGGCAGGGAGTTTTTTCAAAGGCGAAGCCCTGCACGTGCGCCGCTTCACAGAGAAACCCAACGCGGAAAAAGCCGCCACGTTTGTCGCTGCGGGAAATTATTTTTGGAATAGTGGAATGTTTCTGTGGAGCGCCGGCACTTTGGCCAATGCCCTGCGTGAGCATCTTGCCAAAACCGCCTTCTTGCTGGAGGAAATCGCCGCCGCTTTCGGCACGAACAAATTCGTTCCGACCTTTCGGCGCCTGTATCCCAAGTGTGAGAACATCAGCGTCGACTACGCCGTGCTTGAGCCACGTTCTGCCAAGGGCGAAGAGGCGGGAGAAATCTATTGTTTGCCGGCTGATTTCGGCTGGAATGACCTGGGTTCGTGGACGGCGCTGCACGAGCATCACACGGCGAAGAGCGATCCACCCGAAGGCAATATCATTCACAGCGCGGGGGGATTTGTTCTGAATGCGCAAGGCAACTATGTGCATGCGCCGGGAAAGTTCGTCGCGACAGTCGGCGTGACCGATCTGGTTGTTGTCGAGACCGAAGATGCTTTGCTGATCACGACCCGGCAGCATGCGCAGGACGTCGGTAAAGTGGTGAAGCATCTCGACGAGAAGAAGCTGCACAAACTAGTGTGAAGCGGTGGGGAGTGGTCCGTGCCAGCCAAACAAGATTTCTCACCACTAGCCACTGATCACTGGACACTAATTTTCAATGGCTCAAGAAATTAAATTCGGAACCGACGGTTGGCGCGGCATTATCGCTGACGATTTCACGTTCGACAATGTACGTCGGGTCGCGGGTGCGATCGCTTCATACGTTTCGAAGTTTGAAGACGCGAAGCGCGGAGTGTTCGTCGGTTACGACACGCGTTTTGCATCGCAGCGCGCGGCGCAGGCGGTCGCTGACGTAATCGCAACCGCCGGCATTCCGGTGAAACTGGCCAACGATTACACGCCCACGCCGGCTGTATCGTATGCCGTGAAGGCCAATGCCGCCGCCGCTGGAGTGATGGTTACATCCAGTCACAATCCGTGGAACTGGAACGGGGTGAAGCTCAAAGGAAAATTTGGCGGTTCCGCCACCCCCGCCATCATGAAAAAAGTTGAGGAAGAATTGCGGACCGGTGCCACTCCGCAAGGAGAGAAAGCGGCCATCGAAGAAGCGGATTTGAGGACGCCATACATCGCCGCCGTCTGCCGTTTTGCAGATTTGGATCTGATTGGCAAAGCCAAGTTCAAGATCGCGGTGGACTCGATGTACGGTTCCGGTCGCGGAATTCTCGCTGGAATCTTCCGGAACCGTGGAGTCCAGCACGTCGCCATCCGTCAAGAAGTAAACCCTCTCTTTCCGGGCATCAACCCCGAGCCCATCGAACCGCACATCGCTCTACTCCAGCAAAGTGTGCTGGCTGAAAAGTGTGATGCCGGCCTGGCGACCGATGGCGACGCCGATCGAATTGGCGCCGTCGCAGAAGATGGAAGTTTTGTCGATTCGCACAAGATTTTCTGCGTGCTTCTGCGCTGGCTGCTCGAGCGCAAGAAGTGGTCCGGCGATGTTGTACGTGCCTTCAACACTACGCGCATGCTCGATCGCATCGCCGCCAAACACGGCCGTAAACTTTACGAAACGCAAATCGGATTCAAATACACCGCCGATTTGATGATGGAGCACGACATCCTGATCGGTGGGGAAGAGTCCGGTGGCATCGGGTATTCGCGCTTTCTGCCGGAACGTGACGGCGTACTGAATTGTCTGCTGCTCGCCAATGTAATGGCAGAGGAAGGCAAGCCCCTGGGACAACTGGTTGCGGACCTGCAACGCGAGTTCGGCCCGCATTACTATGGCCGGCGCGATCTGCATATTGCGGAAGAGATCAAGCAGAATGCGATTCAGCGGGCTCGTGCCGAGAACACTCAAACCCTGGGACGCTATCGTGTGCTGAAAAAAGAAAATCTAGACGGCATTAAGTTTTTTCTCGACGCTCCGACGAATGGCAATGGGGCGGAAGCCTGGATTCTGTTTCGCGCTTCGGGAACGGAACCCCTGCTGCGCGTGTACGCGGAAGCGGCTTCCTCAGAGTTGGTGACAGAAATCCTCACAGCCGCGGAAGGTTTTGTAAAAAGCGGCGATTAGCGGTATGAGCACTGTTCGACTCTTCCGAAAACTCTACATTTCATGGGCCGGGAATGCGATACTGCTAACAGCGCATGACTTTCGCCGGAAGCCCAACTTCGCCAGCGGACGACTCGCCTGAAGCCCTCCGCTATAACAAGATCCACCGCTGGCTGGGAATTGCCGACTTCGTCATCGGCACCGCTTTCCTGGTGGTCCTGCTGTTTACCGGATGGACGGGCTGGCTGCGCGACCTTGCGTTGCGACGCGGATTTCAAAACTACACGCTTGCACTTTTTCTGTATTTGTTCTTTCTGCTCCTGATCAGCAAAGTCCTGGGCTTCGGCCTCGACTATTACGGATTCCTCCTGGAACGAAAATTTCAACTTTCAACGCAAAAAGTGCGCTCGTGGCTGTGGGATGAAGTGAAGGGCTTTCTTGTGGGACTGCTGCTGGGAGGAATTGTAGTTGAGTTGTTGTATTTCACGATCCGCCAATCTCCGCAGCATTGGTGGGTCATTACGTGGATTTTATTCATGGGTCTGTTCATACTTCTGGCGCAGCTCGCTCCCGTGGTGCTGTTTCCCATCTTTTATAAATTCGAGCCGCTGGATAATGAAGACCTTCGGCGCAGGCTGGTTTTATTAAGCTCGCGTGCCGGCACTCACGTGCGCGGCGTCTACCGCTGGAAGCTTTCAGAGAAGAGTAAGAAGGCCAATGCCGCTCTAACCGGAATGGGCAGCACGCGCCGAATCATTCTTGCCGACACCCTGCTGGACAATTACGCTCCCGAGGAAATCGAAGCCGTGCTTGCGCATGAACTTGGGCACCATGTCCACCGGCATATTCTGAAGGGCATCTTCGTGCAAGCGGCAACTCTGTTGCTTGGCCTGTGGGCGGCCAACTGGGTGTTGCACTACGCAGTCGATCATCAGATGTTCGAAGAGCTTTCCGATTTCGCAAACCTGCCATTGCTGGCAATCACGGCGACCGCCCTTTCCCTGTTGCTGATGCCGGCGCTCAATGCATATTTTCGATTCAACGAACGGCAAGCGGACCGTTACGCTTTTGAATCCATTGCCAGCGTGGAACCGTTTATTTCCTCAATGAACAAGCTCGCGCAACAGAACCTGGCAGAGCGGACACCTTCGAAATGGATCGAAGTGTTGTTCCACTCGCATCCCGCAATCTCGAAGAGAGTAGCGGCTGCGGAGGCATGGAACCGTGCTCAGAGCGCAGGGCCGGCCG
This sequence comes from Candidatus Sulfotelmatobacter sp., assembly GCA_025462865.1. Lineage (GTDB taxonomy): Bacteria > Acidobacteriota > Terriglobia > Terriglobales > Acidobacteriaceae > Sulfotelmatobacter. The sequence continues at coordinate 34,734 of JAOAPI010000145.1, forward strand.
CAACTCCGCCCCTTTCCAGTCGAGACTGATTCAGCGTTTCAGTAACACTTCCGTGACGCGCTTCAAGTCCTCTTCTGTATCCACTCCTACCGAGTCATAAGGAGTTTCGCCCACGTAGATCGGAATTCCGTTTTCGAGGAAACGCAGCTGCTCCAAGCGCTCATGTTTTTCGAGCGCAGACTCCGGCCGGCTCACAAAAAGATCGAGGGCCGGCTTACGGTAGGCATACAGGCCAAGATGCTTGAAGTAGCGCGGGCCAGTGCCGTCGCGATCAAAGGGAATTGTGGCCCGCGAAAAATAGAGCGCGCGCCCGTCCGGGATGGTCACAACTTTAACTGCGTTGGGATTGCCGACGTCGTGAGTGGGACACGGAGTCTTCACCGTTCCAACTTGTACTGCGGGATTCTTCATTACCTCGAGAAGAGTGGCAATCTGCTCGGGGCGCACCAAGGGTTCGTCCCCTTGCACGTTGACGTAAACATCCGCAGCAATCGAATTCGAAACTTCGTGCACACGCTCAGTGCCGCTACGGTGAATAGACGAAGTCATTCGCGCATTCCAGCCCTGAGTGTGGCATGCATCAAGAATCTCGTCAGAATCCGTAGCGATAATCACATCCGAGAGCAGGGGCGAGGAGCGAACAGCTTCGTAGACCCATCCCACCAGCGGCTTGCCTGCGATCTCGCGCAGCATTTTGCGCGGCAGACGGGTGGATGCAAGACGGGCAGGAATTACGGCAATGGCTTTCATGAGAGGACTAGTGTCCAGTTTCCTGCGGTAACTGGCAAGAACGAAATCTGCCTGGGAAGGCAGGTTCCCGCTGCTCCGTTTGACACCTTTTTGGAATGCCTCTTAGAATGAGAAATTGGATCGGGCACCCCACCGGTGCGTTGCGTCCAAGGCAGCGAGAGTTCGCAGATTGCGACTAGTCCCTCTTGTTGCGTTTCCCCAACTTGCTGGCGGCGTAGCTCAGGTGGCTAGAGCGACGGTCTCATAATCCGTAGGTCCGTGGTTCGAGTCCACGCGCCGCCACCAACTCTCTGCTCACCCGCCCCGACAGCTGTCGCCCCGCGCTCGCTCTATCTATTTTGCGGGTATGCAGGCGAGTTTTGATTACTGTTCCCTTGTGCTCCCGGAGTCAGCTGGCTGCCAATTACGTCACCCGAGACGATCATCTCGACCCGGCGATTCAGCTTGCGGCCGGCTGCACTGCTGTTGTCGGCCACAGGGTCGGATTTTCCAAGTCCCTGCGCGGCCACGTTGTTCATGGAAACTCCGGAGCTCACCAGGTAGTCGCGCACAGCTTCGGCGCGCTTTTCGGAAAGCGTCTGGTTGTATTCTTCGGTGCCGATGGAATCTGTATAACCCTCGATTTGGAGTTTCAGGTCCGGATAGGCAAGCACGATTCCGGAGACTCTGGCCAGCCGCTCCCGGGCCTCCGGTTTCAGCGTGTATTTATTGAAATCGAAAAGAACATCGGGCATGCTGACGATCAGTCCGCGAGCGCTATCGCGAGTTTGCAAAACTTGATTTAACTGAGCCAGAAGACGGGCGCGCATTTCCTCTTTTTGCTGCACGGCTTCCTGACGCTGCCGTTCAGCTTCCTGAGTTTGCCGTTCGGCGACTTCTTTTTGGCGAGCAGCATCTTCGGCGGCCTGGCGTGCGGCTTCGGCTTCGGCCAAGGCTTGCTGTTGCTGAGCTCGGGCGGCGACTTGTTGGCGCTCGGCTTCCGCTTGCGCCTGTTCAGCCTGGGCGCGCCGGCGCGCGTCTTCATCGGATTGAGCCTGAGCCTGCGAAGCGTGTTCCTGCGCCGCTCGGGCGTCGGCCTCAGCTTTTGCCTGCGCCTCTTGCGTGGCGCGTCTTTCCGCGTCAAGCCGTTCCTGCTCTTTACGGCGCAGAGTCAGGACTCGCGCGTCCTCCGCCATTTGTGTGGCGCCGCGGGCGGCGGTGCCGATCGGTGTGCGCCCCTGCTTGCGCTGCAGGTAATCTTCGGCACGCTGCAGCATGTCCTCGGCTTTGGCCAGACTGTCGGCGGCATATTGCTTGGCTCCAGCAGCTTTCGCAATGGCTACGGCGTTGCGGGCTTCGAGCAGATCTAATGGAACCCGGGAATCCGCCTGCGTTGAGGGCAACTGCTCGGCGGGCACATCGATTGTGTACTGAGCGCCTTCAAGCACGTCAAACTTGGCGTCGATCGGTTCGTCGAAGCCCTTGGTTTCCTGGCGAAGAATATTCTCAGCCACTACTTTGTTGCTGGGGTGCGTCACGGCATAGTAGGGCTCAGCGGTCACAATCATTCCGAACGCCTGTAAGTCGGTAGTGACATCAATTTTCTCTTTGCCGTTCTCTCCAGGCAGAACTTCACCCAAGTTCACAGCGCGCCCTTCGGGAGTGATTGCCCATAAAACGTAGGTGAGGTACTGTCCTCCGAAACCAGTAGCGGGACGGAGATGCGTCAGTTCCACATTGATGGCCAACCGCCCGGCCTTCCCGTCAACCTTTGCACGCCCGCCAACTTCCGGCATGAGTTCCGTGCCCCTAAAATCGACCGTCGTCGAACCTCCGCGATGACGGTAGTTGACGGCGCGGGTCGTGCGCGCATAGACGTTCACCCGGAACACCGGCATCTGATCGTTCTGCCCTGTATTTTGGTTCATCTGCTGCGGGGCGGCGTCCTTTTCGGGAGCAGGGGCCTGAGTTGGGTGGGCAGAATCCGGATAAAGCGGAGCCGAGGTATTGTCCTGCGCAGAACTCACGGCCGCCAGCATCAAAGCAAATATAGGAACCAAGACGATTTTCTTCATAAGATCCATCCTCATAAAAGTCATTCGCGACGATGAGCGGCTATTCTGTCCAACCCAACACCTTCTGTAAGGTGCGTGTTGGATGAAGCCGGTTTGGCGTAGGTTGCCTTTGATACAGCCCGTGCGAGTCCAATCGCGGATACAAATTCGTGAAGCTGGCGGTCGAGCGGATGGCCGATCCCGACCTGAGGTACACTTCCGACGACGAGAAATTCGATACGTTTGCGGCCCAAGGACGGACCCAAACTCTCGGTATTTGATGACTCTCGCTCATCCGGGGGATGGCATGAAGATACGCATAATTGGTCTTACCATTGCATTTTTGGCGTTCGGAATGGCGCTTGTGCTTCGTTCCTCGGCAAACAATGGAGCCAAGGCAGGCGACGTCAATGAGGCGAGGGCAAAGTCTGAAGCCGCCGAGGGAAACAATTGGTTGCTCAATGGCCGGACTTTCGAGGCGCAGCATTTCAGTCCGCTGCAGCAGATCACGGACAAGAATATTGGCGGGCTGGGTTTGGCCTGGTCTCTCGACATTGACAGCGCAATGGGTTTGGTCGCGGAGCCGATCGTTGTGGACGATGTGATCTACCTAAGCGCTCCACTGTCGAAGGTCTATGCCATCCAGGCCGCCTCGGGGAAATCGCTCTGGGCCTTCGATCCCAAGGTACGCCTCGATCAAGCGATCAATGGGTCGTATTCGGCTCGGACCAATGCTGGCGTCGCAGTGTGGGAAGGGAAGGTATACGTCGGGACGGGAGATTGCCGGCTGATCGCCATTGATGCCGTATCCGGAACACAGCTGTGGGAGGCCACCGTCTGCGACCCCCACCAGACGGGCATCACGGGCGCGCCGCATGTAGCGAAGGGAAAAGTATTCATGGGCTACAACGGTTCCGACGACGGTGTGCGTGGTTCCCTGGTGGCCTACGATGCTGAGACCGGAAAAGAACTGTGGCGATTTTGGACGGTTCCCGGCGATCCCGCGAAAGGATTTGAAACGAAAGCGCTCGAGATGGCAGCGAAAACGTGGAACGGCAAAGGCGCCTGGAAGATTGGTGGTGGTGACGTTTGGAACGCAATTACTTACGATCCTTCGACCAACCTGATCATTTTCGGGACTGCGGGAGCGGGTGTCGATTATGGCGAACTGGAATCCATCAAAGTGAGCGGCGACTTGCTTTTTGCCGGATGCATCATCGCGGTAAACGCCGACACTGGAGAATATGCCTGGCACTTTCAAACCAGTGCTCCAGGATTGCAAACCGAAAACAATCATATTCTCATCGCCGATCTTGTTTTGGATGGTGAGCAGCGGCATGTTGCAATGACGGCGCCGAAAAATGGTTTCTTTTACGTGCTCGATGCCAAAACCGGGAAACTGCTTTCGGCCAAACCGCTAGTAAAAGTGGCTTGGGCGTCCTCGATTGATTTGCGCACTGGGAAAGCTGTGGAAGTGCCAGCGTCGAAGGGCGGAGGAAGGCAATGGACGGTTCATAACTGGTGGCCGATGAGTTTGAGCGCGCTCACCGGATTAGTTTATGTCCCGGCCACGGATCGGCAGACTGGTTCGCAAGCGGCAGTGGAATCCGGAGAATGGATGAGAGGCACACAAGGAAAGCTGATTGCGTGGGACCCTGTGAAGCAATCGCCGCGTTGGACCGTGGAGGAGCCCATTGCTACCAACGGCGGTGTTCTCTCTACGGCGGGAAACGTGGTTTTCCAAGGGCAAGGGACGGGTGAGTTCGCGGCTTATGCAGCCGACAGCGGGAAAAAAGTCTGGTCGATTCAGACCGGCTCGGCGATCGAATCCGTGCCCGTTACTTTCGCCTTGAACGGCGACCAGTACGTCCTTACACCCGTGGGCTGGGGCTCAGGCACCAGATTATTTGCACCGGCATGGACCATGGCCACTCCGCAATCGAAGCGGGGACCGTCACGGCTGCTGGCGTTCAAGCTGGGAGCGACGACTCCGTTTCCGGTTCCGGCAAATGCTGTACCCCCGGTGCCAAAACCTCCGCGCCAAACGGGGAGCCAGCAAACAATCCAACAGGGCAAAATGCTTTACCGCAAATTTGTCTGCGACGGCTGCCACTCACCGGATGTAGACGGAAGCGGAGCATGGGTGCTCAACGGCGCGGTCCCTGATCTGCGCTATGCGCCGCCCGAGGTTCACCAGGCATGGTATGACGTCGTCCTTGAGGGCACACATTGGAGTAAAGGAATGCCGGGCTTCGCCGATCCGCCGAAATTCGCATTCCCTCATTTGAAGATGACCACGCGAGATGCTGACGCGATTCATGATTACGTGATTGACCAGGCATGGAAGGCATACAACGCAGAGGAAAAGCACGTGGCGAAGAAGACTTCGAACTGATAGACAGCCAGTCTATTCGTAGCGCAGGGCCTCGATAGGATCGAGGCGCGAGGCGCGCAGTGCGGGAATCATGCCGCTGATGAGTCCTACGGCCGTAAGAATCACTGTGGCCACAATCACCGTCCCGGGCGCGATGATCAGGCGGATGTCCCCGGCTTCAGCATTCTTCGCCATAGCGCTGTAGAGCGTCAGCCTTCCCACAGACAGCGAAACCGCGTACGCGAGGATGATTCCTAAAAGTCCACCGATGAAAGTAATGGTGAGGGCTTCCGCAAGGAATTGAAGCAGGATGTCACCGCGGCGTGCGCCCAGGGCCTTCTCGACGCCGATCTCACGGGTGCGTTGCGTTACCGAAACCAGCATGATGTTCATCAGGCCGACGCCGCCGATACCCAGCGTGAGCGTGCCGATGAAGCCGAGGAGAATCTTCAGGCCGATGGTGATGACTTCGAACTGATGCACCTGTTCCATCAAGTTGAAGACACGCACGGCACGGCGATCGGTTTGACTGAACTTGTGTTCGCTGGCCAGGACGCCGCGGGCCGCCTGTTCCAGTCTGGCGTACTCCGGAGTTTCATAGTTGAACCAAATGGAATCGAGGTAATGCGTGTCCTTTAAGTCGCTCATGGTCGTGAAGGGAACGTAAATGGTGCGATTAATATCGTCGTCCCCTTCCTGCATTTTGGCGCTGAGCACACCCACCACTTCGAAACTGAGCCCGTCAATGCGAATGCGCTCGCCTAGAGCGTTACGTCCGGAGAAAAGTTTCTCTTTCGCTTCGGAACCAATGACGGCGACCCGGGCGTGCTGCGTCTCGTCCTGCATATTGTAGAAGCGGCCGTTTCCCAGCTTCAGGGCGCGGACGGAATCTACATTCGAATAGTTTCCAGTTACGTCGAAGGTGAAAGTTCGCGTGTCGAACTGGATGTTAGCCTGCTTGCTGACCTCAGGAGTGATGTGAGTAATCTGCGGCAGATTGGTGGTGAGAGAGTCTACGTCGTCCATGGTAAAGCGAATCTGCATGCCTGCTTTTTGGCCACCGGCCTGCATAGAAGTGCGGCCCGGTATCACGATCATCAGCTTGGTGCCGAAGTTGGCGAAAATGGCCTCGCATGCTTGCCCGAAACCATCGCCATAAGCAAGCAGCATTACCACCGTGGCGATGCCCCACGCCATACCCAACATTGTGAGTGCCGTGCGGCGCCGATTGTGGCGCATTGCGCCGTAGGCTTCTTGCAACAAATCTCGGAACATATTTTTAATCTTCGCCCTACTCTTGTCGCAGCGCTTCCACAGGCTGTAGCAGAGCTGCTTTGCGCGCGGGATAAAGTCCTGCGATAACGCCAGCCAGCGCGAGGCTGCCAATCGCCAAAATGGCAGTGGTAGGCACAAGCTTTGGTGGATCAAAACCACCCGGCCCCTGCTGTGTTCCAAGAATGGCCATGAGCGCAGCGGCCAACCCCATGCCGATCAGCCCGCTGAACAACGTGAGAATAATTCCTTCCAGGAAGAACTGCGCCAGAATGCTGCGTCGCGTGGCCCCAAGGGCCATGCGCAATCCGATTTCACGCGTTCTCTCGCTCACCGTCACCAGCATAATGTTGATCACGCCGATTGCGCCTAAGGCTAAGGTGACCAATCCGACCGCGCCCAAGAACATGTTCATGGCATCGAAGATAGTGCCCACGGCTTTAGAATTCTGAATGGTGTCCCAGCCTTCGAAGGCATTTTTATCGTGATAGTCAAAACCGTGATTGCGGGCGACGATCTTGCGTACTTCGTCCTGCGCCAGCAGGTGCTCGTCGGTCACGCGCGGCTGATAATTGATGAACGAAATTGAATTTTCGTGGTTTTCCCCTTTGAGCGGAAACAAAGTGGCCATTACCCGGTAAGGCAAATACCCGCGCATGTTGGTGGAGTTATCGTCGCCGCGGCCGACCCGCTGCACCGCCCCGATCACTTCGAAGGTAATGTCGTTGAGAATGATGGTTGCTCCAACGGCAGGGCGTCCCGGAAACAGATTCTTGACCAGTTCATCGCCCAGAACGATGACGTTGCGCCGTTGTGATTCGTCCAGGCCGTTCAGCCACCGTCCCTGTTTCAGTGGAAGGTAACGAATGTCGCTGAATTGAGGCTCCACGCCGGCGATTTCTCCGCTGGCGCTGGCAAACTCGCTGACAGCACGCACGTCATTGCGAATGAGTACCGGAGAGGCGTTACGAACGTGCGGAGCCTCCCGGCGGATATCCAGATAATCCTGATAAGTCAGCAAGTATTTGCGAGCTGAATTCATGCTGCCCTGGAAAGCGGGCGCACGTCCGGGGTAAATGAACATGATGTCTTTGCCGTACTGGGCCAATTCGCGCTTGTTGCCCGAGCGAAACCCTTCGCCGAGGCCTACCAGCAAAAGCAAAGAACCCACGCCCCAGGCGATTCCGAACATCGTCAGAAATGAGCGCAACTTGTGCACCCAGAGGGTGCGGAAGATTTGCGCGAAGATGTCCAGGACCATGCGCATGGGCTATCGACATTCTACTTGACGATCAGTGGGTGCATTTTTAGCCGCAGTTGAGATTCTACGTACCGGAGACGTCACCTGACTCCCTTCTTGCGGCAGCTAAATGCCTTGGAAACCTCCTGATACGCAGGTAATTGTCAGGCATTACCGAAGTTTGCTCAAATGCCCATAAATCGTTGTTACTAAACCTGTTAGCTATTTATCCTAAATGCGAGTCCCGCGCTGCAATGCGCAGCAGGACAGCAGAACACATGTCCGCCAGCACACACTCGTGGAAGGGCCTGCCCATTGGCGCCAAGGCTTTCGTCGGCCTGGTGATCACTGCGGGCATGGCGTCGCTCCTCGAAGGCGCAATTCATCAGAGCAGTAAAAATATTGCGGAATTCATCTGCTATCTACTCATCGCGATTTTGGCATCCCGCCTTCGAGTGATTCTCCCGGGCATCACCGGCACTATGTCGGTGAACTTCCTGTTTATCCTGGTTGGGATTGCGGAGCTGAGCTATTCCGAAGCGTTGACCCTCGGCGCGGTTTCGATGCTGGCGCAAAGTTTGTACCCGGCGCGGCCCACTGCGATTCAGTTGGCGTTCAATGTGTGCGCCGGAGCTTTGTCCACGGCTGTAGCGTATCTCGTCTATCACGACCCGCTGGCCAACCAGTACATTTCGAGCCGGCCACTGATTCTGTGCCTCGCGGCCTCGACCTACTTCATCGTTAATGCTGGATCGATCGCAGCTGTGATTTCGCTCAGCGAAGGAAAACCTCTTCGACGGATCCTTGTAGATTGCTACTTCTGGTCGTTTCCCTACTACCTGCTCGGTGCGGGTATCGCAGGCGTCATTGGATGGTTCAACCGCGAATTTAACTGGGAAACTTCCTTGCTGTTCGTCCCCGCCATTTATCTGATCTACCGCTCCTACCGCTTGTACCTGGGGAAATTGGAGGACGAGAAGAGACACGTTGAAGAGATTGCCGATCTGCATTTGCGAACCATTGAGGCGCTTGCCCTGGCTATTGAGGCCAAAGATCAAACCACCCACGACCACCTGCAACGAGTACGGATTTATGCCATTGAAGTCGCAAAGGAATTAGGCATGACGGGGACTGATCTGGAAGCCTTGCATGCGGCGTCACTTCTGCACGATATCGGCAAGCTCGCTGTGCCCGAACATATCATCGCCAAGCCCGGGCGGCTGACTCCGGAAGAGTTCGAGAAGATGAAGATTCACACCATCGTGGGGGCGGAAATTCTGGAACGCGTTCGCTTCCCCTATCCAGTTGTCCCCATTGTGCGGGCGCACCACGAGAAGTGGGACGGATCTGGTTATCCCTATGGTTTGAAAGGTGCGGAGATTCCCATCGGAGCGCGAATTCTTTCCGCTGTCGATTACTTGGATGCGCTCGCGTCCGACCGCCAATACCGTCGCGCCATGCCGCTTGATGAAGTGATGAAGCGACTCGCTGCAGAGTCGGGGAAGTCTTTTGATCCGAAGGTCGTTGACGTTCTCAAGAGCCGCTACCGAACTTTGGAAAACCTGGCCTTGGCGCGGTCGGCGAGAGATGGCAACGCCGGTCCTCACGTTGAACGCAAAATGACGCAGGGTCAGGAGCCCGCCGCGGGTTACGAAAACGCCGCGGTCCTGGATGCACCCGGCCGCGAAGCAACTTTCCTTTCCTCGATCGCCGCCGCCCGACAGGAAGCGCAATCGTTGTTTGAGTTGAGCCAGGATCTGGGCGCATCACTCAGCCTGGGAGAAACGCTTTCAGTTTTCTCAGTAAAGCTCAAGCCCATGGTTCCGTACGACGCCATCGCTATCTATGTTCTGCGCGATGAAGTCCTGATGCCGGAGTATGTAAACGGAGATAACTATCGCCTGTTTTCCTCTTTGCGTATTCCCTTGGGCGATGGGCTCTCCGGCTGGGTAGCACAGAACAAGAAGCCGATTGTGAACGGCAACCCCTCGGTTGAGCCGGGGTACCTGAACGATCCTGACAAGTTCAGCACTCTGCGTTCGGCTCTGGCCGTCCCGCTGGAGGGAGTAGCTGGAGTTATTGGAGTTCTCGCGCTCTACCGGGCTGAACGTGACGCGTTCACATCCGATCATTTGCGGCTCCTGCTGGCAGTGAGCGGGAAGATGGCGCTGGCCATTGAAAATGCTTTGAAATATCAGCAGGCCGAAAGCTCCGCGACTACCGACTACCTTACTGGCCTGCCCAATGCGCGATCGCTCTTTCTGCAGCTTGACCGCGAGCTGGCCCGATGCAAGCGCGACAACGACTCGCTCACCCTGATGGTTTGCGACATGAACGGCTTCAAGAAAATCAATGACCGCTTCGGGCATCTGGAAGGGAACCGGGTGCTGCGTTTGTTTGCCCAGGCGCTCAAAGACAGTTGCCGTGAATACGATTACGTCGCCCGTATGGGCGGAGATGAATTTGTATTAATTGCCCCCGGTCTGGGAGTCGAAGCCGCGGCTAAGAAAGTTGAGTTGATTCGCCCTCTGGCGCGGCAAGCCGGATTTGATGTTTGCGGAGAAGAAATCCTCTCGCTCAGTGTAGGAGTAGCCGTCTCGCCGGACGATGGCAACGACGCCGAGCAGTTGCTCACTCAGGCCGACCGCCGCATGTATGTGGAGAAGCAAAAACAGCCGACTCAGAAAGACCAGCGACTGCACACACGAATGAAGTGCCGGCTGACGATTGAATTGCATCCTCAGGGCGCCGCCGCGCCAATCTTCGGCAATGTCATCGACATCAGTCTGGGCGGCTGCTATGTGGAAACCAGCTCGATTTTGAGTCCGGGCTCAATTCTCAAATTAGTGTTCTCCATCGATGACGGCGCGTTGACGACGGAAGGTACCATCGCCAGAATTCATCCAGGTTCCGGCGTGGCCGTACAGTTCAAGGAAATGAGCCGCGAGTCGCGCGAAAAAATGTATCGCATCCTCGAATTTGTACAGAGCAAGACAACCCTGTACAACGACCGGTACATGCAGAACCTTTTCAATCGCTAGTCGTTCCCCAAGCTCGTCCGCCGCTTGAAGCTCGCCTTCGTCGACCGTACACTTAAGAGATGCACGTTCATGCCCAAGGCGGTGGCCCGAAGCGAGTTCTGAAAATCTCGCTGGCAGTAACCGCGGCTTACATCGTGCTGCTGGTGGTGGCGGGCCTTCGCGCACATTCACTCGCACTGCTCTCTGAAGCTGGACACAATCTTTCGGACTTTCTCGCGCTGCTGCTCTCCCTGGTGGCGGTTTATCTGCAGTCACGCCCAGCCAGTGCAACCAAGACTTATGGTTACCATCGCGCGGGAGTGCTTGCCGCCTTCGTGAATGCTGTCACTCTGGTGGCGGTCTCATTTTTCATCTTCTACGAGGCCTTCTGGCGACTGCAGCATCCTCAGCACGTTCAAGCCTCGGTAATGATGTGGGTCGCGGCGGCGGGCGTATTGATGAATGGGGTAATAGCCTTACTCCTCTACCGCTCCAGCGGCGACGTCAACATCCGCAGCGCCCTGGTGCACGAGGTGGGCGACACGCTCTCGACTGCCGCGGTAATTGCCGGCGGCTGGGCGATTCTGATTACAGGCAATTCCTGGATCGATTCGGCGCTCTCGCTCGGCATCGGCCTGCTGATTCTGTGGTCAGGTTTCGGCATCGTCCGCGAGACGCTGAATATTCTTCTCGAAGGAACGCCGCGCGGAGTGAAGCTTGAACTGGTCGAGATTGCGATCCGCTCGATCGATGGCGTCAATGACGTCCACGACCTACACTGCTGGAGTATCGGATCGGAAACTCGCGCGCTCTCCTGCCACATCGCGATCGCCGACATCCCGCCCTCAGTCAGCGAACGAATTCTGCGCGACGTGAAAGACCGCCTGCACCACAGCTTCCGCATCGACCACACCACGATTCAGTTCGAGCACGTGGAGTGTGAAGTGGCGCATGGATGCGTGATACCCGTGGGGGAGAGCGCAGAGCATCAGCATCATAGCCACTAAGGCGGGGCCTTTTGCGCTCCACGATCTGTTCACAAATCTTTCCGATCAAGCTTTGAGCCGGGAGTCTGCGATGAAAATATTCCCCGCGCTCGCTCAATCGTATCCGCCTCCTCCGCCGACTTATCAGGCCGCAGCCTCACGATCCGCGGAAAGCGCAGCGCGTAGCCACTCTCATGCCGGTCTGACTCCATCATGTTGTTGAACGCCACCTCCAGCACGACTTTTGGCTCGACCGTGCGCCGGAAGCCTTGATCCTCAATCGTGTGTTCGAGAAACCACTTGGTCATTTCTGCGATCTCCACATCCGTGAGTCCCGAGTACGCCTTGCCGATATTCAACAACCGGTCTTTGTTCGCATCCCACACCGCAAACGTGTAATCGCTGAGTACGCCCACGCGCTTGCCGTGACCGAATTCGACCGCAGTCACTACGACGTCCAGCGTGGCCAGCTCGCGCTTCATCTTCAGCCAGGATTTCCCGCGCTTGCCAGGAGAGTACGACGAGGCGAGGTCTTTGATCATTAATCCTTCATTCCCTCTTGCTTGCGCCGCAGAAAACAAAGCCTCCAACTCCTCAGCCGACACAGCTCGAAACACAGGTGCACGAACAATCCCGCCCGTGAAAGATCTCTCGACTTCTTCGAACCCCAACTCTCCTTGTCTCCCGATATTCCCCTGTGACCCCGTGTGTCCCCTATGTTTAGGCCCTTTGACTAGCTCATCCAACACCCGCGCCCGCTCCCGCAAAGGACGATCAATTAGCACTTCCCCGGCGGCATACAAAACATCAAACGCTACAAAAGCCACCGGAAATTCCCGCAACATCCTCTCGCTCACTTTCTTCCGCCCCAAACGCTGCTGCAACACCGAAAATGGACGCGCCTGGCCAAGCCCTTCAGCTTTCGCCTCTGCCTCTTCGGAAAATGGTTCGTCCACCACTTCCCGCGTCTGTTTGGGGTCCGGCGGATATTCCCATGCCACAATCTCACCATCGAGAATCGCATCCACAGGCAAACCTGCTAGCGTGTCAGGCAATTCTGGAAATGACTCGGTGATTTCATCCCGCGTGCGAGAAAAAAACCTCACCTGGCCCCCGGAGACGTGGGCCTGAGCCCGAATGCCGTCGTATTTGTCTTCGACCGCAGGTTCCGCAAAATAACTCAGCCCCTCTTCCGCCGATTCGATCGGGCTGGCCAGCATGAATCCCAGCGGATGAAACATTCTCATCTTCGCCTCGGCCAGCTTTCCCCCTACGGCCAGCCGCAGCGTCTCCCCGACGTCGCCCACCAGCATGCTCGCCCGCTGCACGTCTGCCGGCGGGTTGCCGTACGCCTTTGCAATCGCCTCTTCCACCAGACTTTCTTTCAGACCGATCCGCAAATCGCCGGTCATGATCTTCACAATGTATTTCGCTTCCAGCGGGGAAACCCGTGTCAGCACATCGCGGACGAGCGCTGATTTCGCTTCCGTACGGCGCGCCGTCGCGATCTCACGAAAAATCTTGCTCAACTCGACGACGCTCAAACTCTGTCCCGGGCGCTCCTGCAAGACATGCCCCGCTACCGCACCCAGGTCGCCATGCTTGCGATAAGCGGCAGTCAGCGCAGTTTCAGTCTGGCCGGAAATCTCCTGCACAAGGCGCCACAACAATGCGCCGCCCACCTGCAACGTAGCTTCTTCCCAGGCTGGAAATGCTTTTCCCGAGAGAAAGACAGCCGACACTGCGGCCTCGTCCGTGGTGCAAGACTTCAGGTACTCAGCCACGATCGTCGTCTTCTGCAGTTTCTTGGTGGTGGCGGCAATCGCCTCACAGGTCTTTGCAAGCTTACGCATGGCAAAATTATGATGCGCTCCGAACGTTTGAGAATCGATGAAAGGGATTCCGCATCGCGGGGCTAGAGACCCCGGTTTCCAGCATTGTGATCGGGCGTGAAGAGCGTCTTTCCCTGTGATAACCTATCATTTGTCGCTTTTCCGGCGTCCGGAGCATCTAAACACTGTGCATCCCCTTCGAAATTTCGTGCGGTTCCTGGTAGCCGTACAGCTCTTGCCTGCGCTGGAGAGCGGCGAAGAAACTCTGGTAGGCGGCCAGGCCGTGCTCGAGGGCGTGATGATGCGCTCGCCGCACGCCTGGGCAATCGCTTGCCGCAAGCCTACCGGCGAAGTGGTGACTATGAGCGAGCCGCTGGAGCGGCCGTCGGAGAAGCATAAGTGGATGGCCTGGCCCGTCGTTCGCGGAGTCATGACCCTCGGCTACGCTATGTCGCTCGGCTACCGCGCCCTGCGCTTCTCGGCCAACGTTGCTATCGAAGACGCCATGGAAAACGACGCCGGGACGAAAGAGGTAGCGACAGCCGCCTCGGCTGTCCCGCCCAAGCGAAGCGAGGCGGAGCCTGTACGTTCAGAACCCATCTCAGCAGCCTCTTCCAAAACACAAACGCGCGAAAAAGCCGCCGCTCTTAGTGGATGGCTGGCGGCTGGCAATGTCGTCATCTCGCTCGCCTTCTTCATTTTCATGTACAAGTATTTGCCACTCTTGGCAGCTACCGAACTCAAGAAAGCGAACCCTGCTCTTGGCGGACAGATCATGTTCAACCTAGTGGATGGCGCAGTTCGCCTGATCCTGTTCCTGCTTTTCATCTGGGGAGTATCGTTATTCCCCGATATTCGCCGGGTGTATCAATATCACGGCGCCGAGCACAAGACTGTATTTGCTTTCGAGAATGGCGACCCGCTTGAGACCGCGGCCGTGCAGAAGTATTCGACGTTCCATCCCCGTTGTGGCACGAGTTTTCTGATGACCGTGATGCTAATCTCAATCGGCTTTTACATGCTGGTTCCGTTCACGACATTCTGGGCGCGCTTTGCGTCGCGCATTGTGCTGCTGCCCGTAATCGCCGGCGTCTCTTATGAGATCATTCGCTTCGCCGCCAAGCATCGTGGCTCACTCTTCGCGTTAATGACCGCTCCCGGCCTTTGGCTGCAGCGCATCACCACCCAACCTCCTTCGGATGACATGGCCCAGTGCGCCATCGATGCCCTCGATCAAGCCATGATTCTGGAAAAAGATCACGGCGGCGAATTGGTCATTGCCTAGCGGTGCCGCCGCGAATATTTTCTCTTCCCGCCCAATATCACTAAAATGCCGTAGAGACGTAACTTGTTACGTCTTCGCCTCTACGCCACTGGGCTGAGGTTGAACCGAGACGTAGGAAGCTACGTCTCTACGAAAGAATTCCGATGTTTGAAAGACTTGATCAGATCGAAACCCGCTACGAAGAGCTGACCAGCGCTCTCGCTTCGCCGGACATTGTCAACGATTCGGCGAAGTATCAGAAGACTGCCAAGGCACATTCGGAAATTTCGCTCGTGGTCGAAAGGTATCGTGAATACAAGGATCTGACCCGCGGCATCGCCGAGAGCAGAGCCATGCTCGCCGAGGAAAAAGATCCTGAGATGCGAGCCTACGCGCAGGAAGAACTCAACAAGCTGGAGCCTCGCGTCGTCGCGATCGAAGAAGAATTGAAAGTGCTGCTGCTGCCGAAAGACCCGAACGACGAGAAAAATATTATCCTTGAAATCCGCGCCGGCACTGGCGGAGACGAGGCAACGCTCTTCGCCGCTGAAATCTTCCGCATGTATACCCGCTACGCTGAAACGCAACGCTGGAAGGTCGAAGTCCTTTCCTCTTCCGAGTCTTCGGCGGGAGGATTGAAGGAAGTCATCGCCATCATCGAAGGCCATCGCGTCTTTTCGCAGCTCAAGTACGAGAGCGGTGTGCACCGGGTGCAGCGAGTTCCCGCAACGGAGCAGCAGGGGCGGGTGCACACCTCGGCCGTCACGGTCGCCATACTGCCGGAAGCAGAAGATGTGGACATCAAGATTGAAGCCAAGGACTTGCGCATCGACACGTTTTGCTCCTCCGGTCCGGGCGGTCAGTCTGTGAATACGACGTACTCTGCCGTACGCATCACGCATATCCCAACCAATACTGTCGTCAGCTGTCAGGACGAGAAATCGCAGATAAAAAACCGCGAAAAGGGAATGCGCGTTTTACGTTCCCGTCTCTACGAAATCGAGATGGAAAAGCAGCAGCAGGCGCTGGCCAAAGAGCGCAAGGCGATGGTGGGCTCCGGTGACCGCAGCGAGAAGATTCGCACCTACAACTTTCCCCAGAACCGCGTCACCGATCATCGTATCGGCTTCACGCTCCATCAGCTCGAAGCTGTGATGGATGGCAAACTTCAGCCGCTGATCGAAGCCTTGACGACACATTATCAAGCAGAAAAGCTGAAGCACGAAGCTGCGACCGTAGTTTAATTATCGACCAGACGCGACGGAAGCACCTATGAGCGACTTGCAGCTGACTCTCCTTACGGCTCTCCTTGATCGCTACCGGAAGAACGCCGCGCGGGTTTGTGAGCTTGCTGTGCCTTTCGATAACGCACAGTTCTGGGGAAAACCGTTTGCCTTTGGAAACAGTTTCGGACATCTCGTTCTGCACCTTACCGGAAACTTGAATTACTATATCGGCGCGCAAATTGCCGGGAGTGGCTACGTGCGCGATCGCCCGCGCGAATTTAACGACCCGAATCCTCCGTCTAAAGATGAGGCTCTCAGACTTTTCGACGACTCAGTTAGATTGGTGGTCGAGACCATCGAAGTCCAATCTTCTGAAGATTGGTCGCGGGAATATTCAGGAGCAGGCGCGGATGCCAGGAATCGTCTCGAAATGGTAGTGCAGTGTGCCGCCCATATGCAGCATCACATTGGCCAGATGATTTATCTTGAATACGAAATGCGGCGGCAAATCAAAATTGGATCGAAATGAGGCTGCTCTCTCTTATTTTCCTCGCGGTTCCGCGAGTTCCCCATGATGAAATGGTCTTGTGCAGCTAAAACAAGCTCTGACTTTCGCCATCGCGAACCTCACAAAAGAACAGGTTCCCTCTCCAAGGATGAATGCGGAATCACTCTTAATGTTTACTCTGAGCTGCGACCGTGCCTACCTTTACGCTCATCCAGAGCGCGAACTCAGCGCAGATGAACAAACCAGGTACAACGCTGTGATCGCGGAGCGTTCCCGCGGTGTGCCCGCACAATACATTACGGGCCATCAGGAATTCTGGGGCATGGATCTTATCGCCACCCCAGCTGTTCTCATCCCGCGTCCTGAGACGGAGCATGTGATCGAAACGATGCTCGAGCTGTCGGATATCAAGAGCGCTGGCGCGCAAGAGCTCCCGTCCCACCCTCCCACACTTCGCATCGCCGATGTAGGCACCGGATCGGGATGCATCGCTTTGGCTTTGGCAAAAGAATTCCCTCAGGCTGAAATCGACGCCACCGACATCTCTCCCGCGGCGCTGGAAGTCGCCCGCATTAACGCGGTCCGCCACCAACTTGAAGCTCGCATTGGTTTTTTAGAGACCGACCTGCTCACCGGTTTTGCAAATAGTTCTTTCGACTTCATCGTTTCGAATCCTCCATACGTCGGCGAGTCAGAAGAAGAGACGGTGCAGCTCGAAGTTCGTAAGTTTGAGCCTCGGAGCGCTGTATTTGCCGGGGACAAGGGAACAGAGGTTATCGCGCGTTTGATTCCGCAGGCTTATGCAGCGCTGAAGCCGGGCGGCTGGCTGGTCATGGAAATCAGTGGCACGATTTCAGAAGAAGTGAAGCGACTGCTTGCCGGATGGAAGGAAGTTCGAACGGTTAACGACCTTCAAGGTATCCCGCGCGTAGTAGCAGCTCGAAAACCACCGAGAAGTGTCGTCGAGATGTAGCTTGCTACGTCTTGGGTGGCGATGTGCCTCTCCGAAACGATGGCGAGAGAGACGCAGCAAGCTGCGTCTCTACATGGAATGTTGTTTAGGGGTTCACGATGGCGGGCTGAATCTCTTCCACGTCCACTATGTTGGTGGGATATTTGCCGGTGTAACACGCCGAACAATACGAAATTTTCTCTCCTTCGCCGCAAGCTTTCTTCAGTCCTTCGAGCGAGAGATAAGAGAGAGAGTCCGCACGGATGTACTTGCGAATTTCGTCTACCGATTTATTGGCGGCAATCAGCTGGTCTTTCGAAGGAGTGTCCACTCCGTAATAGCAGGGCGAAATTGTAGGCGGACATGAGATGCGCATATGCACCTCTTTTGCTCCGGCACTGCGAATCATGCGGACAATTTTGCGGCTGGTGGTGCCGCGAACGATCGAATCGTCAATCAAAACTACGCGCTTGCCCTCCAGCAGGGACCGCACCGGATTCAGTTTCAGCTTGACCCCAAAATCACGCACACTCTGGCTCGGTTCGATGAAGGTGCGACCAACGTAGTGATTGCGGATCAGGCCAAATCGGAAGGGAATGCCGCTCTCCGCCGCAAAACCCACGGCTGCGGTGACGCCCGAATCCGGCACCGGAACCACGAGGTCCGCTTCCACAGGCGCCTCGCGGGCCAACTGGCGTCCGAGTTCCTCGCGGCTGGTCTGAACCGCCCGGCCAAAAACCACGCTGTCAGGGCGCGAAAAATACACATGCTCGAAGATGCAGCTCGACGGCGGAGCATCGGTCGAATAAAAACGCGATGTAATCCCTTCCGGCCCAACCACAATTAGTTCGCCAGGTTTCACGTCGCGCTCGTAGGTTGCGCCGATCAGATCGAAGGCGCAAGTTTCGGAGGCGAAAACAATCGTGTCGCGCTTCTGTCCTTCGAGTGCGGGAATGCGACCCATGGCGAGCGGCCGAAAGCCGCGCGGATCGCGCGCCGCGATAATGCGGTCAGGGCTCATCAGGACCAGCGAAAACGCGCCTTCCACGCTTCGCAGCGCGTCTGCGATCGCCTCCGGCAAAGTGTGTTCCCGCGAAAGCGCGATCAAGTGGACGATTACTTCGGTGTCGCTGTTCGTTTGAAAAATCGATCCCTGGCGTTCCAGGCGGCTGCGAACCTCCGCCGCGTTCACCAGATTTCCATTGTGCGCCACCGCGATCGAGCCCTTATTCGACTGCACCAGAATCGGCTGCGCATTCAGCAGCGCCGAATCACCGGCGGTTGAGTAGCGTGTGTGCCCGATGGCCAGTGTTCCCCGAATCTTTGATAGAACTTCTTCGGTAAAGATATCGGCGACCAGCCCCATCGCCTTGTGGACACGTGAAGTCAAGCCATCGGAAGTGACAATCCCCGCCGACTCCTGGCCACGATGCTGAAGAGCGTGTAGCCCAAGATAGGCGAGTTTCTCCGCTTCAGGGTGCGCGAAGATCGCGACTACACCGCACTCGTCATGAAATTTATCGGAAGTCAGCATTTTAGCAATCAGCCTTAGTCCCCACTACAAAGCCCATGTCTCTCGACGAACTCCGCGCGCTTTTCTCCGTGTTCTCTGCGATTCAAACATTCACTCCGCCGCCACGCGTTCCGTATCAGTGCGCAGCGCCGTTTCCAAAGCGCCTTCGTACTTCCCATTCAATTCAGAAATTAATGCCGACACGATCAACTTTGCATCCAGCGAAATTTCCAACTGCTCCCCAATCGTTTCCCCCACCGCCTCTGCCGCGATGCCGTATTTACCTGCTAGCTGTTGGATTCGCGAAACGTCCACGGGGTCGCATGAGATCACGATTCGGCTCGCATCTTCCCCAAACAGCACGAACTCCGCTGGAAGCCCATTGGACGCCAGGCTCACCCTCGCACCGATTCCCTTCGCAAAACCTTTTTCAGCTAACGCCACAGCCAAACCGCCGTCGGAGCAGTCGTGCACCGACTCCACCAGGCCCTGTTGAACCAGTTCGATGACTGCTTTCTGCAGCGCGGCTTCCTTTTCAAGATCAAGCTCCGGAGGATATCCCCACAGCTCGCCGAGAACTTCCTTCGCGTACTCCGACGACCCGAATTCATTTTCCACATCGGTGATATCGGCTGCTTCACCGGCACGCAATAGCACGATCGTGCGTCCGGCGGCAACGAAATGCATCTTCGCGGTCTTACTCACATCGGCGACAATTCCTACTACTCCAAGCACCGGCGTGGGATAAATTCCTTCGCCAAGCGTCTCGTTGTAGAAGCTCACGTTGCCGCCGGTGATGGGAATCTCCAGTTCTTCGCAAGCTTTCGTAATGCCGTCGATTGTCTGCGAAAACTGCCACATGATGTGCGGCTTCTCGGGATTGCCAAAATTAAGGCAGTTCGTTGCGCCCACCGGAGTCGCCCCTGAACATGCCACTTTCCTCGCAGCCTCGGCCACGGCGTGCATCGCCCCAAGCCGGGGATCGAGATAGCACCAGCGGCTATTGCCGTCGAGCGCCATTGCAAGCCCGCGCTCCGAGCCCTTGATGCGAATCACGCCGGCGTCGCCCGCGCCCGGCGACTCTACTGTGTTGGTCTGCACCATGTGATCGTATTGCTGCCACACCCAGCGCTTGCCGCAGATGTTCGGGCTGGCAAGCAGCTGCTTCAGATTGCCCGTGAGATCATCGCCGCCATTGAAATTAACGTGCTCCGGTTTCTCGCGCGGCACCGGAGGCTCCCACCGTGCCAGCGGCCGTTTGTAGACGGGCGCATCGTCGGTCAAGGCTTGATTAGGAATCTCGGCAACAACTTCGCCCCGATGCAGTACGCGTAATTTATTTCCCGTAGTGACCGTGCCGACCTCCACCGCGTCCAGACCCCATTTTTCGAAAACCTGGAAAACCTCGTGTTCGCGGCCCTTTTGCGCTACCAGCAACATGCGCTCCTGCGACTCGCTCAACATGATCTCGTAGGCGGTCATGCCGGTTTCGCGCTGCGGCACTCGATCGAGCTCGATTTCAATTCCCACGCCGCCGCGTCCACCCATCTCACACGTCGAACAAGTCAATCCCGCCGCACCCATATCCTGGATGCCGACAATCGCCCCCGTTTGCATGGCTTCCAGGCACGCTTCCAGCAGCAACTTCTCCAAAAACGGATCGCCAACTTGTACGTTCGGCCGCTTTGCTTCCGACGCTTCGCTGAATTCCTCGCTAGCCATCGTTGCGCCGTGGATGCCGTCGCGCCCAGTCTTGGCGCCCACATAGATCACCGGGTTGCCTTCGCCCGCGGCGCGCGCGTAAAAAATTTCATCTTTGCGAACCAGACCCATGGCAAATGCATTCACGAGAGGATTGCCCGAGTAACAAGGCTCGAACTTAGTCTCCCCTCCCAAGTTGGGTACGCCAAAACAATTTCCGTAGGAGGCGACGCCGCTGACCACGCCTTCGAGAATGGAATGATTGTGGTGAATCTCCCCCTGCGTAGGAACAACCTGCGTAGCAACAGCCGCCTCGGCTGTCCGGCTAGGGCGAAGCCCGGCCGCTGGTGCGTCAGAAGGCACGATTGCCCGCTCCGTGGGGACGGAAATAGGCCCAAAGCGCAGGGAGTCCATCACAGCCACCGGCCGCGCACCCATGGTAAAAATGTCGCGCAGAATTCCGCCAACTCCTGTTGTTGCGCCTTGAAACGGCTCAATGAAGCTGGGATGATTGTGCGACTCGATCTTGAAAGCGCAAGCCCATCCATCCCCGATGTCGATGATGCCCGCGTTCTCTCCCGGTCCTTGCAGCACGCGTTTGCTGCGCGTGGGCAAACGCTTCAGATGCACGCGTGATGATTTGTAAGAACAGTGCTCGCTCCACATCACGCTGAAGATGCCGAGTTCAGTGAGTGTCGGCTCGCGCTCCCCAAGGAGTTGTTTGATTTTTTCGTATTCTCCGAGAGTGAGGCCGTGCTGCCGCAGAATCTCCGGAGAAAAGGCAGGGGTGGTGGTGGTCGTGGTCATGGGGAAACTCTATTGTCGCATTTAGCCGGTCTGCTGGGTAGGGCTATGATCGGCGTTCTAAGTGTCGCGGCTTTCCAATCCTGAAAACGTTCCCGTAAGATGCCACCCAGATGAAATCCATCATCGTAGGAACGGCTGGGCACATCGATCACGGCAAAACGGCGCTGGTAAAGGCGTTGACAGGAATCGACGCCGACCGACTGCAGGAGGAAAAGCGTCGGGGCATCACGATCGACCTCGGGTTCGCGCACATGGACTTGCCCGCGCCGAATGGCGAAGCGCTGCGCTTGGGCTTTGTCGATGTTCCAGGACACGAGCGCTTCGTCCGGAACATGCTGGCTGGGGTGGGTGGCATCGATCTTGTCCTGCTGGTTATTGCGGCGGACGAGGCGATCAAGCCGCAGACTCGAGAACACTTCGACATTCTGCAACTGCTCGGCGTCCAGCGCGGAATTACCGTGCTGACAAAATCAGACATGGTGGATGCCGAGACGCTCGACGTCGTTCGACTTGAAGTGGAAGAGTTTCTTCGCGGGACATTTTTAGACATATCAAAGTCTCCAATCGTCGCCGTGAGTTCCCTGACGGGCGCAGGTCTAGAGGAACTGAAGCGAGCAATGGTAGCGGCGGTAGCCGAGGTGCAACCGCGCGATTCTCAGGCCCTCGCACGGTTGCCGATTGACCGCGTCTTCACAATGAAGGGATTCGGCACCGTAGTGACAGGAACGCTGGTCGCCGGGACGATACGCCGCGAGGACGAGTTAGAGGTTTATCCCACCGGGCAGCGGGTGCGCGTCCGCGGAATACAAGTTCATGGGCATACTGGGGACACGGCGCTCGCTGGACAACGCACTGCGCTGAATCTGGCGGGTGCAACAACCGAGGACCTGGCCCGGGGCATGACAATTGCTCCGCCGGGAATTTTCGAAACTACGCGGCGGATAGATGTGATGTTGCGTTTGTTGCCTTCGGCGCCGCGTCCTCTTAAGAACCGCGCCCGGGTACATCTTCATTCCCACACAATGGAGACGATCGCCGAAGTTGTGCTGCATCCGGGAAAGGGACCGAATCCCAGCTCAGCAAGAGACACGAAGCGGGAGGACGAGGAAACTACTCGGCACGGCGAACTGCGGCCCGGCGATTCGGCATTTGCTCGGCTAAAACTTCCCGAAGCCGCGCTGCTCTTGCCGGGAGACCGATTCATCGTTCGACAGTTTTCCCCCGTGGCTACGATTGGAGGCGGAGTGGTGTTGGATGCGGCGCCGATTCTCCGAATGCCAGGACTCGGCGAATTTCTCAAAGTTCTAGCGGATGGCGATCCCGGATTAATTCTGGGGGCGCGGATCGCGCGCCGGCAACGTGCAGGAATCTCTCTAGTTGGGCTGGTCGCTGAGACAGGCTGGGCAAGGGGTGTAGTCGAACAGCAACTTGCCATGCCAATGCGGGCGGGCGCGCTCGTACGCGCGGGCGAACTATTATTTGACGCAAGCTCGCTGGAAGATTTGAAGGCCCACCTTCTCATCGCAGCCACAGATTTCCACAAACGCAATCCCCTCGTGGCTGGAATCGGTAGAGAAGAATTACGCGAGCGGGTAAATGCGACTCCAGAGGTCTTCGAGCTAGCCGTCACCATGCTGGTCCGGGACAAAAAACTCGAAGTTGCTGGAGATCTGGTGCGGCTGCCCGGGCAGGGCGTCGTCATGAGGGATGAAGAGGCCGAATCGAAAAATAAGATCGAGAGCGCATTTTCATCCGCCGGCCTGAAAGTCCCCGCGCTGCCCGAGGTAATTGCGGGGTTAAAGGTCGATAAGGTGCGCGCCCAGAAAATTGTGACCCTTCTGCTGCGCGACAAGGTGTTAATCAAGGTATCGGACGAACTGGTTTTCCATCGCAGCACTCTCGAGGAGTTGCGTCGCCAGATGGCGGCTTACAAAGCCAAGTCGACAAAGATCGATGTCGGGAAGTTTAAAGAATTAACCGGAGTCACCCGAAAGTACGCGATCCCCCTTCTCGAGTATCTGGACCGGGAGCGGGTAACGCGGCGCGTCGGAGATTTGCGCGAGATTCTGTGACTCCGAGCGTCCTTCAAATTTTTTCTTCAGGAAATTCCAGCTCCAGCCCCAGCGGATCCGTCAGGCGATTGGTAAGGTTCGCAAGCCCGGCGAGCATGTGAATGTCGACAATTTCAGGTTCGGAAAAGTGCTTCTTCAACTCCTCGAAGTTCGCGTCCGTGATTTCGTGCGGCGCTCGCGTCAACCTTTCGACATAGGTAAGGGCCGCCCGTTCCGTCTCACCGTAGCGCGAATAATCTCCCGCTTTAAGTGCTGTCCAGTCTTCCGGCGTAACTCCGACACGTTTCGATGACGCTACGTGATGCTGCGTGCAATAGCGGCATCCATTGATAAGGGAGACGCGAAGATAGATGAGTTCATACAACTTGCGGTCGAGAGAGCGCCCGACGCTGGCGTAGAAGCTAAGAAAATTCTTAAGCATTTCGGGACGATGGGCAAGCGCTTTCTGCACATTTCCGGGCTTGCCTCGAAGAATCTTCTCGTAAATTTCTTTCACTTCTGGCGTTGCATCTTCAGGGCTAATCAATCTAATCCGTGCCATCGAATTCTCCAGGATTGTGGGTGACTTCCGCCTTCATCATCGCAGATTGAGTGGCTATTGGGGAGAAGTGGCAGCAGGCTCTCAAGGAAAGCCCTAGAACGGACGATAGCGTCGAGTAGGAGTCTGCAATGAGAATGTTGACGCTGGTTGCGCTATTGGCTTACGCGGGGACCGCAACTGGATATGCACAGGAAGGCTCTCATTCCGATGCGGTATCGAAGATCGCGGCAATGGAACATGTGTGGGCGCAAGCTTATGTAGTCAAGGATCCGAAGGCGCTCGACAGAATACTGGATCGCGCATTCATTAGCGTCGACTCCTCCGGCAGATTGCTGAACAAAACGGAGATACTGGCTTATGTGAAGACATCCACTGCCATGCAAGTGTTGACAGAATCTCTGGTAGTGCACCTGCATGCTGATACGGCAATCGTCACCGGGATTTTCCTGACAAAGGGCGTGGACAGCGGAAAGCCCTTTTCGCGGCGGGAGCGTTTCGTCGACACATGGCTTTATAAGAATGGACAATGGGTCTCGATTGCGAGTCTGGTGACCGCCACTGGCGACTAATGCGCGCCATGTTCTGCCCCTGGTGATTTGTAGAACAGAAATTCTTATGAGAATGACGGGTCGGTTGCTGATAACCGTTTTCGCGGCCGTGGTCTGTGTTCGCTCGCAGGAGCATGGTGAGCACGGCACCGCTCCGGCCATTCTGGCAATGGAAGAGGCCTGGTTTGAGGGCGAATCGCGCAATGACAACCATGCATTGGATCTCATCTTTGATAATGACTTGGTATACATCGAACAGGGCAAGCCACTGACGAAGGGTGAATATTTGTCCAGAATAAGGTTGGCAGGCCCACATTCGCAGCAGGTTGTCCTCGAAGGCAGCACAGTACGTACATTTGGCAGCAGCGCGGTTGTGGTTGGAGTCTACCGTGAAAAGAGCGTGAAAGATGGAAGGACTTTGCTGAACCGCTGGCGCTTCGTGGATACCTGGGTTCACGAGAGGGGCACTTGGATGTTGGTCGCAGCGGGGTCGTCACGTGTAGCAGATAAGTAAAAAACCGCTGAACTGCATCGCCAGCCAATATATCCTGATAGCCCGCTGATTTTCCCAACCTGCTCTGCCCCCTTCATCCTGCTACCATCAACGAAGCTTCGCTGAGAATGCCGATCCGCATATGGGTACCTGCTGGGAATTCGCTTTTCCAAATTCAGTGCTGGCTGCTATAAGAGTGAACCATTAGAAGCGAATCGTCCGGAGGAGTGCAACATGAAATCTGCAGGTCTTTTGACGGTTTTGTTGTGCGCGATGACCCTGTCCGCCGTGGCGCAAGACGCATCGGATTCCGCTACCAAGTCTAAAATTGCAGCGCTCGAGGGCGCATGGAATCAGGCGTACAAGTCGGGAGACACAAAGGCGCTGGATACGCTTCTCGACAATGCCATTGTGCTGGTGAACGATGACGGCTCGGTTCAAAGCCAGGCAGAGTTTTTAGCCAGTGTAAAGCCACCCGGCACGCAAGCTGGAACTCAGGAGCAGCAGGTAGCTCCGGAGTCGATGTCGGTGCACGTGTTTGGAAATACGGCAATCGCCACCGGAGTATTTCGCGCCAAGGGAATGGAAGGCAAGAAATCTTATGTCCGCCGGGAGCGGTTTATCGACACATGGATTTATAAGGACGGGCACTGGGTTTGCGTCGCCACTGACGCCACGCCGATCCGGCACTAGGAGAATGCTGGGGACGAAGCTAGACTTCGAATCTGAATTATGGGAAGAGCCAGGGTAAGAATTATCGGTGCGGGGCTTGCGGGATCGGAAGCGGCGTGGCAGTGCGCCCAGCGTGGCGTAGAGGTGGAACTGTTTGAGATGCGTCCCGTGCGGTTAACGCCAGCGCACCAGACAGCTGATTTCGCCGAGCTGGTGTGCTCGAATTCGCTGAAGTCAGATAGCGAGAATACAGCTCCGTGGTTACTGAAGGAAGAAATGCGAAGGGCGGGATCTCATCTGCTGCAAATTGCGCGAGAGTGCGCGGTTCCTGCCGGGCATGCGCTGGCCGTGGACCGGGTTGCGTTTGCCGCGAAGGTGACGGAAGCGATTTCACGCGAGACGCGGATTACAGTGCGACGGGAAGAAGTGACTTCGATTGATGAGGCGGACCAGGCGGTCACTGTCATTGCGACCGGGCCTTTGACTTCGGAGGCATTGGCGGCGGAGATTGCGCGGCTGAGTACGAGGTCGGAAGACACAACACCTGGGCGGGCGAGCCAGTTCCCACATCATCCTGCGATGAACGCTCCGCATCTGTATTTTTACGATTCGATCAGCCCAATTGTGGAAGCGGATTCGATAGACATGTCCCGCGTGTATATGGCGGCGCGGTATGACAAGGGATCGGCGGATTACATCAACTGTCCGATGACGGCGGAAGACTATGCCCGGTTCTACGATGCGCTCATAGCGGCGCAGCCGGTGGAAGAACGTGATTGGGAGAAGTTGAATTATTTTGAGAGCTGTCTCCCCATTGAGGAAATTGCGCGACGTGGCCGCGATACCTTGCGCTTTGGTCCCATGAAGCCCGTGGGCTTGAAGGATCCACGCACCGGGCGCATGCCATACGCCGTAGTGCAGTTGCGCCAGGAAAATCTTCGAGCGGACTCCTACAACCTGGTGGGCTTTCAGAACCATTTGAGGTTTGGCGAACAGGCGCGCGTCTTGCGGCTGATTCCAGGACTTGAGAATGCACGATTCCTTCGTTACGGGCAGATTCATCGCAACACTTACATCAACAGTCCCGCCTTGTTGCAGGAAACGCTGCAGATGAAGGCGCATCCCCAAGTATTATTTGCCGGACAGATTTGCGGCGTAGAAGGGTACGTGGAATCGATTGCAACCGGATTGATGGCCGGAATCAACGCTGGCGCTCTAGCGACCGGAGACGCACTCGTGCCGCCACCGCGCGCCTCGGCCTTCGGATCTCTGACTCATTACGTTACTCATGCGGATCCGAAAAACTTTCAGCCTGCGAATATCACCTTTGATCTGCTGCCGCCGCTGGAGAAGAAGATCCGTGACCGCAAAGAACGGCACCGCTTGCAGTGTGAACTCGCATTGAAGCAATTCGACGGATGGCTGGAACAGACACGCGCGATCGTCGCGAAAGCTTAGATCGTGGCGTACCCGAGAACGACAAGATCGCGGAGAGATGCCTCCGACAACTCAGATCGAGATTTGTCGCGCCAGGCCCGAAGACGCGGCCGCGATTGCGGCGTTGCTACATGAATCATTTTTCGAGTTCAAACCTATTTACACAGAGGCAGGTTTCGCTGCCACGACTCCGAGCGCGGACCAGATTGCCAAGCGCATGGTCGAAGGACCGGTTTGGGTCGCGGTGCGTCAGGCAGTATTGCTGGGCACGGTGGCCGCTGTCATAAAAGACGCGTCCGTGTACGTTCGCGGTATGGGCGTCCTCCCGGCGGCTCGGGGATCGGGAACAGGCTCGCGACTGCTGCAGCAGGTAGAACCCTGGGCCATCAGCCAAGGGTCTATCGCCTTGTCTCTGAGCACGACGCCGTTCCTCCATTCTGCCATCCGTCTGTATGAAAAGTCCGGCTTTCTGCGGACGGAGCGCGGGCCTCACGACCTGTTCGGTACTCCCCTCTTCACCATGGAGAAGACCATCTCCAAGTAGCTCAGGACTGCCGGAGACCGGGATTAATTCGCATTGCCGCATTTTCCCTGCAACAAAATCCTTTCCAACTCCGTATCTAATAACGGTTGCGAAACCGGCGCGCAGGCTTACGTTCCCCTACCCGTCGCGTCCAAACAAAGCCGATGACCATTGCCGACCTATTCCGGGATGTTCTGCGGACCCTGTGGGCGCACAAGCTGCGGGCGTTCTTAACCATGTTTGGCATCGCCTGGGGCATTGTGTCGATCGTGTTGATGGTGGCGGCCGGCGAAGGCTTGCGCAAGGGCCAGGAAGAGCAGACCAGAAATCTAGGCAAAGACGTGATGATCGTCTTCCACGGCCGCACCAGCTTGCAGGCCGGTGGAACGCATGCAGGCCGTGTTTTGCATTGGGAAGACGACGATGTGCCCGTCGTGCAGGCGGAAGCTCCTGACTGCCAGTATGCAATCCCAGAATTGGAACAAGACACGGTACGCGCACATAGCAACTTCAACAATGCTGCATTGACGGTGACCGGCTCGTATCCGCAATTTGCCTATATTCGCACTCTCGATGTAGGCCAGGGACGCTTCTACGATTGGGATGACATGCGCGAGGCAAGGCGCGTCGCATTTCTGGGATCGGACGCGTCGAAGCAGTTATTTCCAGGGCGTAACCCCGTAGGAGAAAACGTATACCTCAATGATTTCCCCTTCGTCGTAATTGGAGTCATGGCGAAAAAGAAACAGGATTCCAGCTACGACGGCTGGGACGTGAATAAGATTTTCGTTCCGTTTTCAGCGATGCGGCGTGATTTCCCGGACAAGCCGCCAGGAACTTCGACAACCTTCGACCAACTTCTGGTCACGCCCAAGTCGGTGGAACAGCATACGGCCTGCAAACATGAAGTGCGCGCGGCGCTAGCCCGCATGCATCGTTACGATCCCGCAGACAAGGAAGCTTGTCCTATTTGGGATACGGTGCAGGAAGCACAGGCCTTCAAGACGATGACCGATGGAATGAAATATTTTCTGGGCGCAGTGGGAATTGTGACGCTGTTACTGGGCGGCATCGGCGTGATGAATGTAATGCTGATAGCGGTGCGCGAGCGAACGCGGGAGATTGGCGTGCGCAAAGCCATCGGAGCGCCGGGGGGAACTATTCTGCGGCAGTTCTTTGTAGAGGCTCTGATTATCGCTTTGCTAAGCGGAGCCATCGGCTTGGGTATAGCGTTTGGCTTTTGTGCCGTGGTGAACTTACTTCCCATGCCCGATTTTTTCGCGGGGCTGATTCCGGACTGGACCTCGGCGCTGGTCGCCACCGGACTGCTGGGCACCATCGCCGTCGCTGCAGCGCTTTATCCAGCGCGGAGAGCAGCGTCGATTGATCCCATTGAAGCTCTGCGGTACGAGGCAGGTGGATAAGAGGCTTTTCCTCGATCGGCTTCGTGAAATTTCGCGCCCGTCGTGGTTCAGGATTTTGAACAATGCTAATAGAAATCATTCTCGAAGCTTGGATCGCCCTGAAACGCAATGTGACGCGCAGTCTGTTGACCATGCTCGGCGTCGTGTGGGGAATTGCCACGGTCACGTTGCTGATCGCGTATGGCAATAGTTTCCGCAGCATTCTTGTGCATGGGTTTGACGCATTCGGCAAAAGCGTCGTTATCTGCTGGCCGCAGCAGACCAGCGAACAGCCGGGCGGTCAGCGCGCGGGCCAAAAAGTTCTGATCGAGCAGGCCGACATCGACATGGTGAAAGCAACCGCGCCGCTGGTGAAACATGTCTGCCGCGAAACTGTGAGGCGGCCTGGAATTGCATATGGCGACCGCATGGTTGGGACGGCGCCGGTTCGCGGAGTCTGTCCCGAGTACGGTGAGATGCGCAATGAGGTGCCTGCGCAGGGCCGCTGGCTGGATGCCGCTGACGAAATCGAACGACGGCGTGTAATCTTCCTCGGCGGACGCCTGAAGGAAGAGCTGTTCAGTGGCAGGCCTGCCGTGGGCGAAACCATAACGGTGAGTGGTGTGCGCTTCACGGTGATCGGCGTGATGGCACGCAAGATTCAGCTCAGCAATTATTTCAGCAGCGACGATGAATCGTCGTGGATCCCTTACTCGGCGGCCGGAGATTTGTGGAACACTCGCTACGCGGCTGTCATGTTATTTGAGCCTATCGCGCCGCAGTTTGAAAAGAAGGCAATGGCGCAGGTGCTCGCAGCCGTGGCCACGCGCCAGGGCTTTTCCCCAACCGATCCTAAAGCGTTTCAAATGTTCGGGCGCGATGAGTTCCGTCCCGTGATCGATGTGCTCACCGTCGGGTTGCAAGTGCTGCTCGCATTTATCGGCACCCTGACTTTAGGAATCGGGGGCGTGGGCGTAATGAATATCATGCTGGTCACGGTGGACGAGCGCATTCGCGAAATCGGTCTGCGCCGGGCGCTGGGCGCCCGAAAGCGTCACATCAAGCTACAGTTTTTGGCAGAAACTTTGCTGATCATGCTGTTGGGAGGTGCCATCGGTGTAGCCCTCTCTTATTTAATCGCCTGGGCCGTTGGAACCATGCCGATGATGGGGCCGCTGTTTGAAGACGACTCCGGCCAAGGCGATATTCACCTCCATATCTCGATGGTGACCGTTCTACTCTCCACAGCGGTGCTGTTGGTGGTGGGTGCCATCAGCGGCTTGGTGCCCGCACTGCGTGCCTCCAAGCTCGATCCGGTAGAAGCACTCAGATACGAGTGAAGTCATCAGCAGAACCGTGAAGCGTTAGCTTCTGTATTCGACGTCTGTCCAGAATTCATTTGACCCGCGCGTCCCCTTGCAGTAACTTGCTCCCCATTCCACGAATGCAGAGGTAGACGCTTGCCATTCTCCGCCGTAGACGCAATTTCTCCCGCCTTTGAGCACACCAAGCGGCAACTGCTGCACCCATTCCGCTTCGGTCAATGGATACGGCTGGCGTTCGTGGGACTGCTGGCCGGCGAACTCAGCTCGGGCGGCGGATGCAACGCACCCAGCATTCCCAACTTCAACGTTCCGCATCATCCAGGCACCGAGCACTTTCTGGCGCCGGGTTTGGCTGGAACCAATCCTCTGCTGTACGCCGGGTTGATCGCGCTCGGGATAGTCACAGCATTCGTCGTGGGGATTGTGCTGATGTACATCAGCAGCGTCATGCGCTTTATTTTGTTCGACAGCGTGCTGGCGAAGGAATGTCACATCCGCCAGTATTGGAGCGCGCGACAGACAGCCGGGTGGCGCTACTTTCTGTGGAAGCTGCTTTACACGGTGGTCACGTTTGGCGTGTTGATCGTGCTCGTAGGAATTCCCGCGGGAATTGGATTCATCCTGGGATGGTTCACCCAGCCCAAACAGCATCTGGTAGGGCTGGTGCTGGGCGGCATCATCTTATTTTTTCTATTTGTAATTGTACTTGTGGCGATAGCAGTGGTTTACGTTCTGACGAAAGACTTTGTCGTGCCGCAAATGGCGCTGGAAGATATTGGAGCTTTCGAAGGCTGGCGGCGGCTCCTGGTAATGATGGGCGCTGAAAAGAGCGGCTACGCTGGCTATGTGGGGATGAAGATACTGCTTGCGTTGGGCGCGGCCATTGTCCTCGGCATTGTTGGTTTTGTTCTTGCTTTGATCGTTTTGATTCCGGTGGCAGGAGTTGTCATTGCGGCCGTCGTGGCAGGGAAGTCAGCGGGTCTCGCCTGGACCGTATATACGATCACTCTGGCGGTCGTGGCGGGAGCGGTGTTGCTGGTTGTTTTTCTGTTTATGAGTTCGGTGATTTCCGTGCCCGCGATCGTCTTTTTCCCTGCGTATTCCATTTACTTCCTGGCAGCCCGTTATCCTGCGCTGAGTGCTGTGCTGTACCCGGCGCCTCCAGCGCAAACTCCGCCCGAAACGTCTCCTCCTCCTTATGAGCCGCCACCGTTGCCGCCCGCGCCTGAGCGGATTGGATAGAGTGCGGCGAGATCAGTACATCATTCCACGTCTCGTCGATTATTCGAAATGGACATTGGAACCCTGCTGCTGCCAGAGGTGTCTGATGTTGCAGACGCGCGCGCTAGCGAGGAGCTTTCAATGTCTTTCTCAATGGCAGGCGGAGGTGCGCGCGGTCCAGAGATTAACGTCACGCCGTTGATCGACGTGCTGCTGACGCTGATCATCGTCTTCATGGTCGTAGTCTCGATGGACAAAGAGCAGGGCGAAACAGCGCAAATTCCACAGCCGGATCAGAAACAGACAGAAAACGTTTCACAACCACGCACCGTCGTCATCCAGGTGGTGTGGACGAAAGAGAATCAGCCGCCAACAGTGAAGATCAACCAGGATGACGTGCGATGGGAAGATCTGGAGACGCGCCTCGCGGAAATCTACTTGAAGCGCGCTGAGAAGGTCGCCTTCGTGCGCGGCGATGCCAACGTGGATTTTCAGTACGTGGCCGACGTGATCGACGTGGCGCATCACGCCGGAGTGCAGCGCGTCGGACTCCTGACAATGGATAGGAAATTGACGGAGGAATAAATAGAGCCGTCTTAATTCCGCGCCCTATTCTTGATCCAAATCGGCGTCCCCAAAAACCCAAAAGCTTCGCGGATCTGATTCTCTAGAAATCGCTGGTAAGAGAAGTGCAACTTGACGGCGCGGTTGGTGAATAGAACAAACGTTGGCGGCGCCACCGACGCTTGCGTCATGTAGAGAATCTTCACCCGCGAGCGCATAGGGACCGAGGCGCGCTCGAAGTCCACGGTTTCGATGAAGCGATTCATGGCGGAGGTGGAGATGCGCTTGCGGCGTTCCGTCGCGACCTTTTCCAGCAGCGGGAAAATCTTTTCTGTGCCTTTGCCGCCCTTCGCTGAGATAAAAACAATAGGCGCGTAATTGAGGAACTTGAGATCGTAGCGCAGGCGTTCTTCATAGGCCTCGCGATCGCCGGGCCGCTTGCTTTCCCGCATGCGCATCGCCTTCGAAGGCCTGCCAGGTTTTAGCGTACCGCTGGTAACGAGATCCCATTTATTGACCACGACAATCATGGACCGTCCGCTCTCATGGGCATAGCCGGCAATGGCCGCATCGAGTTGGCTGACGCCTTCCGTGGCGTCAATCACTAGCAGCGCAATATCCGCGGCTTCGAGGTGTTTCCGCGCCATCACAACGGAAAGCTTCTCGGCCATCAAATGAGTCTTGCCTTTGCGCCGGATGCCGGCGGTATCGATAAAGCGAAAGCGCCGCCCATTGTGCTCGATGATTTCGTCAACGGCATCGCGCGTGGTACCAGGGATGGGCGAAACAATCGCGCGGTCGGAGGACGTCAGGCAATTGAGCAGCGTTGACTTCCCGACATTCGGGTGCCCGATGATGGCGACCTTGGTCTCATACACTGGCTCGATCTCAGCGGCCGATTCACCTGCGGCCTGAGATGTTTTTTCCTGTGCTTCCTCTGTATGCTCCGTCGTTATTTCATTCGCGGGTGGCAGGATTTCGAATACGGCATCCAGCAGGTCGTCTATCCCCCGCCCATGTTCGGCGGAAACGGGAAACATTCGTTTGATTCCGAGCCGATGAAATTCGTCAACAATGGACGCCTGCTTCTCGCTGTCAGCCTTGTTGACCGCGAGAAACAGCGGTCGGTCCGTCTTTCGCAGCAAGCGAACCAGTTCAAGATCTGGCGCAGCGACTTCCGCCCGGCCATCGACGACCATCACGATGGCGGCGGCTTCATCAAACGCGACCCTGGCCTGTCGGAAAATTTCCGCGGGAATGAAATCCTTGTCTTCGGGAATGATTCCGCCGGTGTCGATGATGCGGATGCGGCGGCCGCGCCACTCCGCGTCGCCGTACAGACGGTCGCGCGTGATTCCGGGTTCGTCACCAACGATGGCGCGACGCGAGCCCACGATCCGGTTGAACAGCGTGGACTTGCCTACGTTGGGTCGGCCCACGATGGCCAGCGTGGGAACGCCGGCTGCGGTGGTGGCGAGAGTGCTGGTCGAGTTGTAAGTGGGTTGGGTCAAAGTTGGGCAACAATCAGTATTCGCCGGGAATGTTTATTATAGAGACTCCCGTGCCTTTAAGTTCGCAACCCGCTTCTCCCGCAACGCCGAGCCGTTCCGCCCCTGGCGGCAAAGACGTCTCCCTCTACCAGTTCTTTGGCCCCGGCGGCGTGCTCGCGCGCACGCATCCCGCGTACGAATTCCGGCGTGGACAGTTGCAGATGGCGCAGGCGGTCGAGCAGGCGCTCGAAGAAAAGCGGCACCTGATTGTGGAAGCTGGAACAGGCACAGGGAAAACACTCGCCTACCTACTGCCGGTGATCCGCTCCGGCAAGCGTGTGATCATCTCGACCGGCACAAAGAATCTTCAGGAACAACTCTTTTATAAAGACATTCCATTTTTGGAGCAGGCGCTGTTTGGCGACCAATCGGGGCAAGGACCGGGGCGGCTCTCCGTCTGCTATATGAAAGGACGGAACAATTATCTCTGCCGCAAAAAACTTTACGACCTCACTGGCCAGCCGGTGCTGAGCGGATTGGAAGAGATTGAGCAATATCGCGCGATTGCCGCTTGGGAAAAAACTACCGCGACCGGCGACCGCGCCGAACTAGCCGAACTTCCCGAGACCAGCGCACTCTGGCCCAAGCTGGATGCACGTGCCGACGCTTGCACCGGCCAGAAATGCAGCGAGTGGGAGCGGTGCTTCGTCACCGAGATGCGCCGCCGCGGCATGGAGAGCGACATCATCATCGTCAATCATCATCTGTTCTTCGCCGATCTCGCCATCAAACTGCAAGCGGAAGGCGCGCCGGACGCGGGCATTCTGCCGGATGCTGCCGCCGTGATTTTCGACGAGGCTCACGAATTAGAGGATGTGGCCGGCAGTTATTTCGGAATTTCCGTCAGCAACTTGCGGGTCGAAGATTTGGCGCGTGATGTGGAAGCGGCCCTGCAACACAACCGGATGACGTCGGCTTCTCTGTCAGGAGCGCTGGGAAGTCTGCGCGAGCGCTCGCAATTCTTCTTCTCCCTGTTGCCTCCCGGAGATGGCCGCTTCGCCTTTGAGTCGCGTCGCGAGTTCCTGGAAGAAAATGGCGAAGAGTTCCTTGCGCTCAATCAGGCGTTAACGCGGCTGGCGGGCGAACTGGAGGGGTTGCCCCAGAAACCGGAGGAAGTCTTTAACTTTGTGCGCCGGGCACAGGAACTTCAAGTGCAACTCGCCTTCGCCATGGAATCAGAGGACCGCAACACGGTGTTTTGGATAGAGCGCCGCGGCGGACGTGGAAGAACGAACTCACCCGCGCGACGGACTGCACCCGGGGCCGTCTCCAGCACAGAGAAGGGCGGAAGACAGAATGTTTTTCTGCAAGCGACGCCGATCGACGTAGGCCCGATCCTGCGCGAATGTTTGTGGTCGAAGCTCGAATGCGCGGTACTGACTTCGGCCACGCTCGCGGTCGGTGGGGGCTTCGAGTACATACGGGAGCGGCTCGGAATGGAGCATGCTCGCGAGTCAGTTCTCGCTTCGCATTTCGACTACGAAAGTCAGGCTCTTTTCTATGTACCCCCGGATCTGCCCGATGCCCGCGCGCCGCAGTTTACGGCAAAGGCGGCGGATTGCATTCGCAGAATGCTGGAGATCACACGCGGGCGAGCGTTCGTCCTCTTCACCAGTTATTCCCAGATGAATGACATCTACCAGCGTCTGCTGCGCACACTCGAGTTTCCTATGCTCAGGCAGGGGGATGCGCCGAAAAGCGCGCTGCTTGAGGAGTTCCGGCTGACGCCGAATGCGGTCCTGTTTGCGACTTCATCATTTTGGCAGGGGGTGGACGTACAGGGCGAGCAGTTGAGTTGCGTGATCATCGATCGCCTGCCGTTTGCAGTGCCCAGCGATCCTGTGGTGGCCGCGCGCGTCAAGGCAATCGACGCGGGCGGGGGCAACGCGTTCTTCCAGTATCAAGTGCCCGCCGCGGTTATTACGTTGAAACAAGGCTTCGGACGCCTGATTCGTTCGCTACACGATCGCGGCTTGCTGGTGCTGCTCGATAACCGCATTCTAAAAAAACAATACGGCCGCGTATTCATCGAGAGCCTGCCGAATTACAAAAAGACTACAGAACTGCGGGTGGTTGAGGAGTTTTTTGGAGGGGCGCCGTGAAAAGCAGAGATCAACGAAGAAGACGCATGCCCGGGATGGTTGCCGCTCTTTGATCAAACGTGATCATAAATTCGCATTCTGCGGCGTGAGCGCACCGCTCGATCAGGTAATCGGCGAAGTCGGCGCGTCCGGCTCTGAAGGCCCGCGACGCCTGCGAGACGATATCCGCACGCTCGATAACCACCTCCTTGCTGCGTAACAAGCTCTCCAGAACCTGCTCAATTTCCTTTTTCTGGTATCGGTAGGAGATAGCCAGTACTCAAACTAACTCTGCGATAACGATCAAGGAAAGAAACCCAGGCGAATCGAAAGAGAGGGAGTTCATTACTCTCTTTGCAGCAGCGGTTTGGCTAGGGTCGTCGTGAGTCAGGTAGCGGACCAGAACATTGGTGTCGAGGCCGATCATTATCTTCGCCAGTTATCGGGATCGGGACGCGCCTTTCGCGATGGCCGCGTTCGTCTCCTCGATCGATAAGGGCTTCCTTCCCTTGCGATACAGCATTCCGCTCATTTCCCGCACGGAGCGAGTGGCGGCGACGATGTTGAATTCGCCTTTCCCCACTTCGACGAATTCAATGCGATCGCCCGCGTCGACCCCCAACGCGCTGCGGACCTGCGCTGGTATTGTGATCTGTCCCTTGGAAGTCACAGTCGCAGCCGCCATGTTTGCTCCTTTCGTATCTCACCATTCCTTACATTATAGTAAGGATAAATACTCGGCAGTCAATCCTCTAAGTGCAGTCGGTCAAACGTACTCCCGCTCCGCGCGCCGAATCTCCCGATACCGTTCAAACACTTTCTTTTCACTCTCCAGCCCCAGCGCAGAGCGAATCGAACTCCCGCGAAAAGTATGGAGCAGCATCTTCCAGCCGCGGAACAGCACAAACCCCGGATCGTGCCGCAGCGCCGCCGGAATGTGGTGAACCTTCATCCAGCGCTCTGCTTTCCAGCGCAGGAATTCAACTTCCTCGGCGGGCAGATGTTCGGTGCGTACCACCGCCGTAGTGCCGTCGTATTCCTCAAGCCGCTCGTTCATGATTAAGCCCTGATCGCGGAAATCTTTCGTCATGGGCGTGCGCGGGTATGGAGTTGGGTGCTGAATGTAGGGCCAATCCACGTAGTGGCGGGCGAACTCGAGGTTGGCTTCAATGGACTCGTGTGTGTCTCCCGGACTGCCAACGATTAATCCCCCGACGACAAACATCTGGTTGCGGTGCAGGTAATCGATGGCCTTGAGCGTGGCGTTACCGGTGTCGTGACCGTTGGTGCGCTCGGTGTTCTTGGCGGAGGCCTTCAGAAATTCCAGATCGTTTTCCAGGATGTTTTCGATGCCCAGAAAAACGTAGCGGAATCCGGCCCGGCGCATGAGCGGAGCAAGAGTCTCGCCATGGTTCGCGATGGCGGACGTCATTCCCTGGACGAAATAGTCGAGCGTATGCAATCCGGCAGCGATGATTGCTTCGCACAATGCCTCGAAGCGCTTAACGTTCAGCGTGATGTTGTCGTCTACCAGAAAAATGGTTCGAGCCCCATGGTCGCGCGCATCGCGAATGTCGGCGAGCACTCGATCGAATGAATAAGTGTGAAAATTGCGTCCGCGCATTTCGATGATGGAGCAGAAGCTGCAATCGAAAGTGCAGCCGCGCGATGTCTCAATTACGTCCACTTGCCGGCCAAGCATCGTGTAACCCTTCAGTACGCGCGCATCGCGGTTTGGCGGGCGAATCTCGCTGTCTTCCAACCGGTGAGGTGCGCGGGCGGGATTGTGCACCCAGCTTTCGCCGTTCTGGTATGAGAGTCCCCCGATCCGCTCGAAGCCGTCGCCGGCTTCAATGGCCCGCAACAGTTCGCGGAACGTAACTTCGCCTTCGCTGCGCACCAAATAGTCGATACCCATGTCCTCGTAAGCTTCGGGCGCTAAGCTGGGATCGTAGCCACCCACCACGATCTTTACTCCCGGACGAAGATCGCGCACCAGTTTGATGATGCGCCCGGCGGTGCGCCGTTGGAACGTCATGATGGAGAGTCCCACAATCGCGGGATTGAGCTCGCGCACCAGCCGAGTCACAGTTTCACGAACCTGGCGATGCGTCAGAATCAAATCAGCTACTGCCACGCGATGATGCGGATCAACATTTCCCGCCAGGGACGTGAGCGCGCCATTGGGCATTCGAATGGCTACCGGTGGCATGTGCTCGAAGGAATCCGGCATGGAAAGCAACAGGACATTCATGGGTACCAGTCCTTACTGCCTGGCTGCGATCCCACGGGCGCGGGTTGAATCCAGCAGGCGATGCGAATGGCCGTCATTGTACCGCAGCTCGCGGCGGAAAACCGAACCATCATCCTCGCGTTTGCTTTTGCTACTTGTGCTCTTCCGCCGCTCCCGGACTCCGCATCACTCCCACCACAATTCCCGATGCCTGCCTCTCGGCGTGATAGACACGCTCAGTAGCCTTGACGAAATCTGAAGGCTTCGCGTCGGGAATGTTCACAAACGTCTGCGGATTCCGGTCGGTGAGGGGGAACCATGAGCTCTGCACCTGCACCATGATCCGGTGGCCGCGGCGAAAGGTATGGTTTACATCCTGCATATGGAAATTGATTTCCTCGACCTTCCCGGGCGTGAAGGGCTCCGGTTTTTCGAAGCTATGGCGAAATTTTCCGCGGAATGGTTCGCCACGCACCAGTTGCTGATAGCCACCCATATTGAACGTGGGCGGAGGTACGTCGGTTCGCGGCTTGTCTTTTTCTTCCGATTTAGGCTGGTCGAACTTGCTATCAGGATAGTCGGCAGGATACACGTCGATTAATTTGACATCCCAATCGGAATCGGTTCCTGTCGTTGAAACGACGAGGCGAGGCGAGATCGGACCGGCAATGGTTACGTCTTCCTGCAGCACGGGCGTTTCATAAACCAAGACATCGGTTCTGCTGTCCGCGAATCGCTGATCGGAAAGCATGTATTCCTGCGGCACGTTCGTCGAGGTGTAGTCTACGAACGGCACGGGCTTGCCCGGATCGCTCACATATTCATCGTAAGCGGGCGCATCAGCGGATGGAGGATCGAACGAAAGCGCGCCGCCTGCGCGGAAATAGAGCGTCTTCACCTCCGCCTCTTTCGGCGGCCACGCGGAATAGCGCCGCCACACGTTCGTTCCAGTCTCGAACACATAGGCTTTCGAAAGCTTCGCGTCGCCATTACTTTTCAGATACTGTTCGAAAAACGGAAAAAGAATGTTTTTCCGGTAATATTCGCCCGTGTTGGACGCGAACTCCACGCGCCCAAGATGCTCGCCTTCGTACCGCGCCCAGCCGCCATGTACCCACGGGCCGATCACCAGTGCATTAAAAATTCCGGTGTTGTTTTTGTCGATGGCGTGAAATGTGCTGAACGGACCTTGCAGGTCTTCCGCGTCGAACCATCCACCTACGGTGAGCACGGCGCAATGAATGTTCTTCATATGCGGCGCCAAGTTACGGGCCTTCCAATAATCATCGTAAGTATCGTGGTGCATCTGGTCGTCGAACAGCGCACTCTTGCCTTCAAGATACTTTGAAAGATTCCCGATCGATCCTGCGTTCAGATAAAATTCGTAGCCATCCTTGGTGCCGTATTCGAACGGCACGGGCGTCTTAGGAGGAAGCTGCGGATTTTCCTGCGGCTTGAAAAAAGCATAGAAACCGAAATTGGCATTCAGCATGAAAGCCCCGCCATGATATGCATCGTCGCCCATGAAAAGATCGGTCATGGGAGCCTGTGGCGAAGCCGCCTTCAGCGCAGGATGCGAGTCAATAATGCTGGCCGAGGTAAAGAATCCTGGATAAGAAATCCCCCAGATTCCGGCGTTCCCATTGTTATTCGGCACATTCTTAAGCAGCCAGTCGATGGTGTCGTAGAGGTCGCTCGCATCGTCCACATCCTGCTTCGACTTCTTGTTGTCGATATGCGGACGCATCTCGACAAACGTGCCCTCCGACATATAGCGCCCTCGCACATCCTGGAATACGAAAATGTACCCGGCCTTGTCGAAATCGGCCGACGGGCCGAGTTGCTTGCGGTAGAGATCCACTCCATACGGCCCCACGCTATAAGGAGTTCGGTTGATCAGAAACGGATAGGAATGCGAGCTATCCTTGGGCACGTATACGGAAGTGAAAAGGTGCACGCCGTCGCGCGTGGGAATTCGGTACTCGTACTTCGTGTAATGTTCCTTGACGTCGTACTCCGGTGCTTCAGGTTTGCTCTGAGCAGCAAGATTGATCGTGAACACCACGGTGGCAAGAACAAAGGTTGAAAAATAGCGCGGCATGAGGTGCTCCTGGTTAACAAGAATCAAATAGGCAACGTACCTTTAGAAGCAGAGGGCAGTCAAGCGTCACTGCGCCACGACGCGTTACAGCCGCGTTACAATAGATGTTTCGGCATAAAGTGCGGTTGGGCCTGTATTCGCGCCCGATGGTTGAGGGATACATGTTTGAAGTCACCGTCGACGATAGCTTTGCCGCAGGGCATTACCTGCGCAACTACAAAGGCAAGTGCGAAAATCCGCACGGCCACAATTACAAGATTCGGGTCACGCTGGCCGGAGCCGAATTGGACAAGGCCGGCCTGTTGCTTGATTTCAAAGACTTGCGCGAAGTAATGCGGCACGTCATTGACCGACTCGATCATCAGATGATCAACGACATTGAGCCGTTCACAGTGATCAATCCCTCGGCGGAAAATCTGGCTAAGTATTTTTACGACGAATCGAATCAGCGATTGAAGAGCGTGACCAGCGGACGGGTGCGGGTAAAGAACGTCACCGTGTACGAGACGGATATGACTACCGCGACTTATTCGGAGTCGTAATCTCCGCCATTCCCGGGGCGCTTCACCATCCTCACAGCCCGCGACAAGTCAGCAAGAACGCAGAACCGTGACGGAAAGATGCAGATCATTGAACTCTATAAATCGCTGCAAGGGGAGTCGACGTATGCGGGGCTGCCTTGTGTCTTCGTGCGCCTGACCGGCTGCAATCTGCGCTGCTCCTGGTGTGACAGTGAGTACACTTTCAACGGCGGTAAGAAAATGACTCCGTCGGAGATCTTGGACGAAGTAAAGCGGCTCAATCCCAACGGCGGGCTGGTAGAAATCACCGGCGGCGAACCCATGCTGCAGGAGCGGGAATTGGTTCCATTAATGCAGCGACTGCTGGATGATGGATATCAAGTGCTACTGGAAACCAGCGGAGAACGGCCACTAGAGCAGGTTCCCGCAGGGGTCGTTAAGATCATAGACGTGAAATGCCCAGACTCGGGAGCAGGCGATACGTTTCGCCTGGAAAATCTCGCGGCGCTCAAGTCCCATGATGAAGTCAAATTTGTATTGAGCGGACGCACGGACTATGAATTTGCCCGAGCGTTCACCGAACAACACAACCTGGCGGAGCGGGTCAATGCCGTCCTATTTTCTCCTGCCTTTCGCAAGGATGCGACCGGCGGCCGAAGCAGTTCGCACTGCCTGCTCGATCCCCAGGAATTAGCCGACTGGATGCTCTCCGATAATGTTCCTGCACGTCTGGGACTGCAACTGCATAAATTCATTTGGGACCCGGCGCTGAAGGGAGTCTGAAGGTAAAAATGGCTCAACCGAAAAATTCCCGGGCGATCGTACTCCTGAGTGGAGGCATGGATTCCTGCGTGTGCGCAGTTCTCGCCGCACGCGACTATGCCGTGGCCGCATTGCACGTCAGTTATGGCCAGCGCACGGAAGACCGCGAAATGAAGTCTTTTCTGGAAATCTGCCAACGTCTCGACATTCAAGACAAGCTGATGGTGCGCAACGAAGCTCTGCGCGCGATTGGTGGCTCGGCCCTGACGGACGCAAGTATTGCCGTACCCGAATCTCACTCCATTGGGGAAAATGTCCCCGTCACTTATGTTCCCTTCCGCAACGCGCATTTCTTGTCGGTCGCTGTCAGCTGGGCGGAAGCGCTGGACGCGAGCAAAATCTTTATCGGCGCCGTCGAACCGGATAGTTCCGGCTATCCAGACTGCCGTCCAGCGTATTATGAAGCGTTCAACCAGGTGATCAAGACTGGGACGAAAGAAGGGACCATCGAAATCGTCACACCGCTGATCGCGCTGCGCAAGGCCGAAATCGTTAAGCTGGGTCTTGAATTGGGCGCGCCCTTCGATTTAACGTGGTCGTGCTACAGTCGCGAGGATCAGGCTTGCGGGGTCTGTGACAGCTGCGTGCTGCGACTGCGGGCCTTCGCGACAGCGAGAGCCATCGATCCGATTCCCTATGCAACAATGGATCAGATTATTCAATTTTGATTGTGGATCGTGTATGTTCAATAGCCGTCAACAATCCGGATCCGGCAATCCAGCCGTACGCCCTGGAGGCAAGATGAAAAAGCACTTCGCAATATTTGTTTTTGTTTTGTTAATGCTGGCGTTCTGTTCCCCTGTGGTTTTCGCGCAGGCCGCAGGAAGCGTCAAAGGTGTTTGTAAAGACGCTCAGGGCAATCCGATCGCAGATGCAATCGTAGTGTATTCAAATCAGGACAATGGTCAGAAGTACACCCTCAAGACCA
Organism: Candidatus Sulfotelmatobacter sp.; assembly: GCA_025462865.1. GTDB lineage: Bacteria > Acidobacteriota > Terriglobia > Terriglobales > Acidobacteriaceae > Sulfotelmatobacter. The sequence continues at coordinate 77,247 of JAOAPI010000145.1, forward strand.
ACAAGAAGGGGGAGTATTTCTCCCTGGGTATTGCGCCGGGACACTATAACGTCAGCCTCTACAAGAGCGCAGAGGACGCCAAAGCCAACAAAGAACTCTTCCACTTCGGCAAGGTCCCGGTCTCGCTGGACGAGAACACCCTCGACTTCGATCTTAAGAAACAGGCGGAAGACACTGCCAAGGGTCAGGGCATGACGCCGGAACAGATCAAGCAGATGCAGGAGGCCCAAGAAAAGCAGAAAAAAGAAGTCAATACAGTTAAGAGCTTGAATGAAAAACTGGTCGCGTCTAACACGGCGATGCAGGCCGGCGATTTTGACACCGCCATCAGCACTTTGACCGAAGCCACGCAAATGGATGCGAACCGCGACGTCATCTGGGCGCGACTCGCCGATGCCTATCGCGGTTCAGCTCTCAAGCAGACAGATCGCGCGGAGAAAACAAAGCGTCTGGATGAAGCCGTCACGGACTATCAGAAAGCTTTGGATCTCAAACAGAAGGCGATGGAAACGAAGAAAACGCCGGACGACACCAAGCAATTGGCGGCATATTACAACAACCTCGGTGAGGCTGCTGGTAAAGCGGGCAAGGTGGACGACGCAGTCAAAGCCTACAGCCAGGCGGCGGTTGTAAATCCCGAGGGCGCGGCGGGATATTACTACAATGTTGGCGCGGTATTGACGAACGCGGGCAAGGTGGATGACGCTATCGCGGCCTTCGACAAGTGCATCGCTGCCGATCCCACTCGGGCCGATGCCTATTACCAGAAGGGCGTCAACATGATTGGCAAGGCTACGCTTCAAGGCGACAAAATGGTGGCGCCACAAGGCACGGCTGAAGCCTTCCAGAAGTATCTTGAACTTCAGCCGGCCGGCCCTTACGCTGATGTCGCTAAACAAATGCTGGCCAGTATTGGATCCTCCGTGGAAACCGGCTTCGGATCGAAAAAGAAAGCCCCTCCAAAAAAATAACTGAACCTTGGTCCTTTTAGATTGAATTCAAGAGCGGCCCAGAGGCCGCTCTTTTATTTGCCCAACGTTACCAAGGACTATGGCCTAACCGTCCGTGCGTTCTGGAAGACATCACGGTAAAGTATAGGTAATCAGGTGAGTCTTTCAGGGCTGGTCCTCCTCCTGTGGCGCGTGAAATTCCCTAGGAAATAAACACAGTTACTACGAGGCGCGAATGGCAGCACCTGGTATTGCCGCAATTTCAGTTTCTTTGGATGATTATTCCGGAACGGGCAAGGTGGCTACTCCTGCTCTGCTGGGGGCCATGCTGCGCGCGGCTGACAAAATCAGCGATCTCATTTTTTCGCCCGGACGTCCTCCGCAGGTGCAGGTGTACGGCCAGCTCATTCCGGTGCAGGTGTCAGGGCTAAGCGCTCTCACTACCGACGACACTCGTCACATTGCCGCGGATTTGATTGGCGACAATAAACAGGCCGTTGCAACCCTTCGCGAACACGGATCGTGCGATATTTCTTACGGTCTGCCGGGTATAGCGCGGTTTCGCGTCAACATCTTCATACAGCGCGGCAGCTGCGCGGTAGTGATGCGCGTGATTCCCACCGTGATTCCCGATTTCGCTTCGCTCCGTTTACCAACTCACCTTGCCGATGTCGCCAAATTGCGCGACGGGATCGTTCTGGTCACCGGGCCCGCCGGATCGGGCAAATCCTCCACCCTCGCGGTTTTGCTCGACTGCATTAATCGCGAGAAGAATTATCACATCATCACAATTGAGGATCCGATCGAGTTTTTGCATAACCATAAATCGTCCACCATCCATCAGCGCGAGTTGCACAGCGACACCCCCAGCTTTGCCCACGCACTGCGCTCGGCCCTGCGCCAGGCGCCGAAGGTCATTTTGGTCGGCGAGATGCGTGATCGCGAAACGATCGAGATCGTCCTCGAAGCTGCAGAGACCGGTCATCTTGTCCTTTCCAGTCTGAACACCATGGACGCGTCTAAAACAGTGAACCGCATTGTCAGTTCATCGTCAGCCGAGGAACAGCATGATTTGCGGCAGCGCTTCGCAAAATCATTTCGCTACATCGTCTGCCAGCGCTTGTTGCCCAAGGCGGATCGCAGTGGACGCGTTCCAGTCGCCGAAATTCTTAAGGCAAACGCGCGCACGCGCGAATGCGTCGAAAAGGGCGACCGCGACGGCAAGACGTTGCTTGACGCAATGAAGGCCAGCTCCTCCGAGGGCATGCAACATTTCGACGGCGAAATTGCCCAATTGGTCCGCGACCGCGTCGTAGACCTCGAAACCGGACTTTCCTACGCCAGCAATCCCACTGTATTCGGCCAGGAACTGGCCAGATAGCCTGTCTCGAAAGCGCGGGGGTTCGCCGGCGGAACTAAAGAGCTCAACCATCCCTGTAGCCGAATGCCGTTGATCGCAGCAAGAGCGGGCATGCGAGAGCCTTTACTCTTTTGCTGATAGAATTTTTGGTCATGTCCCGCCCCCTTCCCAAGATCCAGCGAGCCATCCTCAGCGTCACCGACAAGACCGGCCTGGTCGATTTCGCGCGCCGGCTGGCCGATCTCGGCATAGAACTCATTTCCACCGGAGGGACTGCGAAGCTTCTGCGCGATTCCCGCATCGCCGTCAAAGACATTTCCGACCTGACCGGCTTTCCTGAAATGCTCGATGGCCGCGTCAAGACGCTCCATCCCAAAGTGCATGGGGGTATTCTGCATCGCCGCGAAAATCCCGCGCATACGGCCGCCGTAGCCGAGCACGACATTCCAGCCATCGACATGGTCGTGGTCAATCTCTACGCGTTCGAGAAAACCGCCGCCAGGCCCGGCGTGGCTTTCGAAGAATTGATTGAGAACATCGACATTGGCGGACCGTCCATGATCCGCTCCGCCGCCAAAAATTTTCACGATGTCGCCGTGGTCACTGCCCCCGCTGATTATCCGGCAATCGCGGACGAACTCGCCCGCTGCGGCGGCGGACTCTCACTCGAAACCAAATGGCGGCTGGCGCAGAAAGCCTTTGCCACCACCGCCGCCTACGATTCCGCAATCGCATCCACTCTAGAACGCATCCCCGCCGGTTTCCATCTGCCTCTCGTGGACAAGGCCTTCCCGCAAACCCTTCGCCTGTCGTTCCAAAAAACGCTCGATCTTCGCTACGGCGAAAACCCGCACCAGAAGGCCGCCATGTATTCAGACGGCTCCGGCGTAGGCGTGGCCAATGCTCGTCAAATCCACGGCAAGGAACTTTCCTACAACAACATTGTTGACTTGCAGGCTGCCTGGGACCTCGCCCAGGAATTTAACGAGCGTGAATTCGACGAGCCTTTCTGCGCCATCATCAAGCACACGAACCCCAGCGGTGCGGCCACTGGCAAAACTCTCGCCGAGGCCTACAAGCGCGCCCTGGAATGCGATCCCGTCTCAGCCTTCGGCGGAGTGATTGGCGTGAACCGTCCCATCGACGCCGAGACTGCCGAAGAGATGCATAAGCTATTTCTGGAGGTGATCGCCGCTCCTGGCTTTGACGAAGCCGCCAAGGCTCGCTTCGCCACCAAGAAAAATCTCCGCCTGCTCGAAGTCGAAGCCGCCCCGCAAAATTGGATTCTCAAAAACGTCTCCGGCGGAATTCTCTTGCAGGATAACGACTCGCGGCCCTTGCACAATGTCGATTTGAAAGTTGTCACCCAGCGCGCCCCCACTCCAGAAGAAACCCGCGCCATGTTATTCGCCTGGAAGGTTTGCAAGCACGTGAAATCGAATGCCATTGTCTACGCTCGTGACGGCCAGACCGTCGGCGTCGGCGCCGGCCAAATGAGCCGCGTCGACTCGGCCAAAATCGGCGCCATGAAAGCGCAACTGCCGCTGAAGGGAACGGTTGCTGCCTCCGACGCGTTCTTTCCATTTCCTGACGGCGTCGAGGAAATCGCGAAAGCGGGCGCGACTGCGATCATCCAACCCGGAGGCTCGCAGCGCGATCCCGAAGTAATTGCGGCCGCCGACCGGCTGGGACTGGCCATGCTCTTCACCGGTGTGCGCCACTTCCGCCACTGAGCCGCATGACTCCCAAGGCCATGGGAACTCTTCGTCAACCTTCTTGTCCTTGCTGGTTATTTGCCTTTACCAAACTTCACAATCAGACCCTCAGTCCCTGTACTTTCGGGCACTTCAGGTGAAATGCCAAGCCCAGTGTTTTTTCCCAATCTTCCCCTGACCGCGTTAGAATTAAGAAACACCATCCCGGGCGGTTTTGCATCCAATGGTTATGTTTCCGGGAAGTGCGCATAGCTCCAGCAGCATCAAAACCAACAGAAATAATTCCAGCCTTGTCAGGTCGAGCATGAATAGAATTTTTCGTTCTCTTTTAGTTTCATCGCTTCTAGCAGCGGCCGCAATCGCGCAACAATCTCCGTCGTCCCCCGCTGAGCCTAAGTCATCGGAATCCAAGGGTGCCCAGTCCAAATCGCAACAGGCTTCTCGCAAGCTCGACCGCGCGGCCGCTTATTACCACTACACCGTCGCCCATATGTATGAAGAGCAGGTCACGGTGCATGGCCGCAGCGAACTGGCGAATAAGGCTCTCGAGGAGTACCGCCTAGCCATCGAGGCCGACCCTTCTTCCGAGTTCCTGACTTCCGGCTTGGCCGAGCTCTACGTCAAGACCGGACGCATCCGCGACGCTGTGCTCGAAGCCCAGGACATCATCAAGCGCGACCCAAACAATCTCGAAGCCCACAAGCTCCTGGGGAGAATTTATCTGCGCTCTCTCGGTGATATGTCCGGCAGCAGCAACGGCTCCGAGAATGTGCTCAAGCTTGCCATCGACCAGTACGAACAGATCGTCAAGATCGAGCCCAACAATGTTGACGACCGCCTTTTACTCGGTCGTCTCTACCGCCTGAACAACGATTTGCAAAAAGCGGAAGATCAACTCAAGACAGCAGTAAAGCTTGACCCCGATTCGGAAGAAGCCGTCACCACTCTCGCTCTGCTCTATACGGACGAAGGCGATAGCACTCACGCTTTGCAGGTGCTTAGCTCAGTGCCCGACACGGGCCGGTCCGCCAAGCTGTATTCCGCGCTGGGCGCGACTTACGAGCAGCGCAAAGATTACAAGAGCGCCATTGACGCCTACAAACATGCCATCCGCTTGGATCGCGACAACCTGGATGCGATTCGCGGTCTCGCCGAGAATCTGTTGAACGATGGTCAGGTCGACGCCGCGCTCGATCAGTACAAAGTTATCGCCGACGCCAACCCAGAAGATGCGCAGACCTATCTCCGGATTTCCGAAATTTACCGTCGCCAGGGTAAGTACGACGAGGCTCTCGATAGCCTGAAAAAAGCTCAATCGATGGTTCCCGACGCCCTGGAAGTCCCCTATAACATCGCGGTGGTTTACCAGGCACAAGGCCGCTACGACGAAGCCGAAAAGCTTCTGCAGGATCTGCTGAAGAAAACCGAGAAAGCCGAAAACAGCTACTCCCAGGCCGACCGCAATAATCGCGCCATTTTCATCGAGCGCCTGGGAATGGTTTATCGCGATCAGGAAAATTATCAGGCCGCGGTTGACGCCTTTCGCAGGATGATTCCGCTGGGTGACGACAACGCCCGCACCGGCTATCAAGACGTCATCGATACTTATCGTGAAGCCAAGCAGTGGCCTCAAGCTACCGCTGCGGCGAAAGAAGCCGCCCAGAAATTGCCTAACGATCGCGAACTCCGCATGGTACTCGACGCTCAACTTGCTGATACCGGCGAGCCTGAGAAGCCTTTAGCCGATGTGCGGTCCATGCTCAAGGGCACGCCGGAAGACCGCGAAGTGTATCTGCGGCTGGCCATCATGAACACTCGGCTGAAGCGCTGGGACGACGCCGAGGAAGCTCTTAATAAAGCCGAGCATCTTTCCACCAAGAACGAAGACAAAGAGTATGTCTACTTCCTGCGCGGCTCGACGTACGAGCGTGAAAAGAAGTTTGAACAGGCTGAGGCCGAGTTCCGCAAGATTCTGGCAGCCAATCCGCAGAATTCAATGACCCTGAATTATCTCGGCTACATGAATGCAGACCGGGGCGTGCAGCTGGAGGAGTCCTTCAACCTCATCAACCAGGCGGTAAAGCTGGAGCCGACTAACGGCGCCTACCTCGACTCCCTGGGATGGGCCTATTTCAAGCTCAATAAGTATGACCTTGCCGAAGAGACTTTGAACAAGGCTTCTTTGCGCATGGGTTCCGATCCTACAGTGCAAGATCACCTGGGCGATCTCTACCAGAAAACTGGACGCCTCAAGCTGGCTGCTGCTCACTGGGAGCGGGCCGTCGAAGAGTGGAACAAAACTGTGCCCGCGGAAGTAGACACCGACCTGCTGTCCGCGACCCAGAGAAAACTCGATGCCGCCAAGGTCCGTTTGGCCAAAGAAGATTCGGACAAGCGTTAGGCATCGCAGCAGTCGTGATTTTGAAAGGGCGCGGCTCCAAGCCGCGCCGCAATTTTCCTGTTTCGATCCGGACGTTAGCTCCTGAGCGACTGGTTAGAACTCTCGCACTCGCCACTCACACCTGTTAAACTTTCGAACATGCTGGCCGCCTACGCGGTGCAGGTGGAACATTCCCGCGGACGCCGCTTCCCTGAACCGCCCCATCCCTATCGCAACGATTTTCAGCGGGATCGCGACCGCGTCATCCACGCCCGCGCCTTCCGCCGCCTCGAAGATAAAACCCAGGTTTTCACCCGCCGATATTCTGACCACTTCCGCAACCGCCTCACTCACACCATTGAAGTCGCCCAGATCACACGCACCGTCGCCGGAGCGCTAGGCCTCAACGTGGATCTGTCCGAAGCGCTGGCCCTTGTTCACGACCTCGGCCATCCACCGTTCGGCCATGCTGGCGAAAAGGCGCTCGACACTGCCATGCGCGCCCATGGCCTGTTCTTCGACCATAACCTTCACGCTCTGCGCATCGTGGAAGATTTCGAGCAGCGTTACGCCGCCTTTCGCGGCTTGAACCTAACCTTTGAAGTGCGCGAAGGCATCATCAAGCATTCTCGGGATTACGATGCCGCGAAACATCCGGAACTTGCCGAGTACCTGCTCGGCCAGCGCCCGCCGCTCGAAGCCCAACTCATCGACTTCACCGACGAAATCGGCTACAACACCGCCGACCTGGACGACGGTTACGAAGCCCATCTGCTAACGCTCGAACAAATTCGAACTGGCATTCCTGTCTTCGAGCGTTTCCTCCGCGAGGTCGAGAAGACTTATCCCAGCGCGCCTGAGAAGCTCAAATTCAACGAAGCCATCAAAAGCGTCTTCAATCGCTTCGTCGACGATCTAATTAGGAGCACTCAGGCACGTTTGAAGGATTCGGGAATTCAAGCGCTAGCCGACGTTCGACTGCACCAGGAACGTCTGGCCGCATTCAGCCCCGAGGTAGAATCGGAGCGCAAACAAATCAAAAACTTCTTGTACGAAAATCTCTATTACAGCCCGTCGCTGGCCGGAGAAAAAGACGACGCCGAACGCATTGTCACCGAACTCTTCTCGTTCTGGATGCAAAACCCTTCAGCCCTGCCGCACTACTATCAGGAGAAGGCCGGCCAGGAATCACTGCCACGCGTGGTCTGCGATTACATTGCCGGCATGACCGATCACTTCATCATCGAACAATACGACAAGCACTGCGGGAAAGCCCCTGAGTAAGTTTCCTCCGCGAACTCCGCGCATCCTAGGCGATCTCCGTGTCTAAAGCTTTTTTGTTTCATTCTGAACCATTCATCTTGCAGCCGCTACCGCCGCCACCACATCAAAAAGAATCCTCGGCCCCCGCCGCACTTCTTCCACCCGAATGCGCTCATCGTTGCCATGCTCAGTGTTGCCCTCTTCTTCAGTCGCAGCATACGGATTAAATCCGTAAGCAATCATTCCCAGTGGCCGGTACCTCTGATTCTCCGTGTACCCGCTGGTGATGTGCGGCACTACCGGAGTTCCGGGAAAATATGTTGCTGAGACTTCCCGGATGGCGCTATACAGCGCGGTATCCGTAGGCGAGTAGTTGGCCTGCCGAAACTCCGCATTCAACGGCTCAACCGTAACGTTGGGATCGTTCACCACCTTCCGAATCTCCGCCAGCAACGCCTTAGGATTTCCTCCAGGCAAAATACGCACATCCAGATTCGCCCAGGCCTCCGGCGGAATAACGTTTGTCTGCTCCGACCCTCCCATCATGGTGAGCGAAATAGTGTCACGCAGCAGAAAGTTCAAGGACTCGTCTTTCGCCACGTCGTCTTGAAACTTCTTGTCTTCCACCACCTTCCGGATGTTGAGATATTCCCGAGCTTTTGCCGACGGCTCGTAGGGCGCCATGCCGCGCAGGAATTCCTCCACCACCGGCAGCACCCGCAGCGGCGTCTGATAGGCGAGGATGCGGTCCAGCGCGCGCACCAGACGGTTCGGCGCCGAGTTCGGAATGGGCCGTGAAGCGTGCCCCGGCCTTCCATGAGCCACAACCCGCAACCAGAACGTAGTCTTCTCGCCCACGTCCACGCCCACGTATTTCACGTTGCCGTTTTCGAGCAGGTTCTCGCCACCTTCATTGATCAGAAATTCCGCGTGCTCCAGCAAGTCGCGCTTATGCGCGATAAACCAATCGGAGCCGCTTCCGTCCGCTTCTTCGTCAGACACAGCGAGAAAAATCACATCGCGATCCAGTTCAATCTTCTCGCGCTTCAACATGACCATCACAACCAATTGCGCCAGGCCCTCGTCCTTCATATCCTGCGCTCCGCGTCCCCAGATCCAGCCGTCTTTGATTTCACCGCTAAAGGGCGGAACTTTCCAGTGCGCGGCGTCGCTTGTAACCACATCCATGTGATTCAGCAGGATAATTGGCCTCTTCGCCTCGACCGTTGTATGTGGCAACCTAGCCCACAGATCTCCGCGTCCAGGAGCGTATTCGAAGGGACGATTTTCAATGCCTTCCTGATCGAGAACCTTTTTGTAGAAAGCAACCGCGCGCATTTCATTCCCGGGAGGATTAGTGGTATCGATCCGCAAATACTCCTGCATCCAGCCCACCGCCAGATCCGAATACTGTTGCAGACGGTCCACCGGAATGCTAGACGAAGCCATTCCGGAAACCGGTTGTTCTAACGGAATGGTTTCCGACAAAGCGGGTTCGGCAAAAGCTTGCACACTCAATATCAAGGCCACGGTAATGAAGGTAACCACTCGATCCCACCGCGCTGGCTTCCGCATCCATCCCGTTCTCAGACTGGTTATTCGCAAAGTTCTCCTCCGCAAGTCACTGCCGCACGCAGTTTTTATATCAGGTTTGCCAAAATTACCCTGCTCGTGCACGAAAAGTTCTACGTGGCACAGAGGTGGAGGTACAATGTCTATGGTAATCAAGGCTTTAGCTATTCAACCCTGAACCCGGTTTTGGCATCACACCTGTAATACAAGCTGCAGGCACCGGGAAGAATGCGGTGCCTAAGTTTTGAGCTTGTCGGGTGTGCGTAGCGTCAGCGCATGCCGGTTTTTCAGGGGACGCAATTTTTGAACACGCAACACGCCCGTTTTGGCGTGCTGGAGTGGAGCCCCCAACCGCTCCCCCAATCTCGGAGGAAGTTTTTTATGAACAACCGCATTCTAGTTACTCTGCCTCTGGCCGCCGTGCTGGCATTTCCAGCCTTCGCCCAGACTTCGTCTACCCAGAATCAAGATCAGTCCAACCCGTCTGCCGCCACCACAACTCAGTCCACCGATACCGCCACCGGCAAGCAGCCTCTTCAGGCGCCAGCCCGCGAAGGCTTCTGGGGTCGTGTGAACCCATTCGCCCGCAAGAACTACGTCAAGCGGCAGACCGAGCCCATCCGCGACCGGATTAACGAACTTGACGACCTGACTGCCGCCAACGGCAAAGCCATCAAAGACACAGATTCTCGCGCCCAGGCCGGTATCAAGCTGGCTTCGGATAAGGCAAATGAAGCCGACCAGCACGCCATCGACGCCGGCAACAAGGCCACCATGGCGCAGCAGAGCGCGCAGCAGGCCAGCACCCGTATCCAGACCGTGGAAACGGTCGTAGGTAACATCGATCAATACAAGGCTTCCAATCAGACGGAAATCCGCTTTAAGCCCGGCCAGACCATGCTGAGCAAGAATGCAAAGGACGCTCTCGACGAAATGGCCAATACCGTTAAGGGCCAGCGCGGTTACATCATCGAAGTCCAGGGCTTCTCATCCGGCAAAGGCCAGACGGCGATCTCCAACTCGCAGAAGATGGCCGAGTCGGTGGTTCGTTACATGGTGCTGAACCATGAGATTCCGGTCTACCGGATTTATCTGGTAGGCATGGGAAATGCGCCGACTGGCGCCGCCGACGAGAATGCCAAGAACCGGCATATCAGTGGCGGTCGGGTGGAAATTAGCCTGTTGAAGAACGACCTGGAGCAACTCTCCAGTAATTCTTCAGCCCCGGCTACCAGCATGGACCAGTCACAGCAGCCGAAATAAGTTGCATTCAGTTAGGGACCGAGGGCGCCTCCGCCCAGTCCCTCCCCCAGAAAAAGCCCTTCGCGCGAGCGAGGGGCTTTTTCGTGCTACGCATAAATCCGATAGAATTCCCAGCTAGGTAAGCTTGCACGCCCCCGCTTCCAACTCCGCACCGCCGACCGTTCTATTGTGCACACGGCGCCGTCAAAGCCGCCTTATAGGCCCCCGCAAAAGAAGCATCCGCGGGATTCTGCGGCGTAAAATTCGGGTCGAAGGCCAAAAGCAAGTCCGGCATCAGGACCTCCAGAATTGTCGCGTGATGTTGCACCGCCAGCGGTATCAAGTTCAGCAGGTTTCCTGTTAGATTGTTGGGATCCGAACCGCTCGGGTTACTGGCATTTACCGTCTGGAGCTCCAGCGGCACCTGACCCGCGTATTTGTCAAACATGTCGCACCAATCCCCGGTGCATGAGTTGCCGGAAGCGGAATTGGCAATGTCATTTTTCTGCAGACCGTTATTTCCGAAACCGAATCCGTTCGAGACCGCCGTCGCCGCCTCAAAATCCGGAAACGCCGTCCCCGTAGGATCGGTATCCACGCGGTTCAGTGATTCCATAAGCTGGATGGGAGGATTGGGCAAGACGCTCTTTTCGTAGCTGTCCATCGTTGAAATCCAGTTTTCCCATGCAGCAGTCGAAAAAGTGTTGGGGGAAGGCAGACTTTGCATTTGGGCTGTACAGTACGCGTCGGTTTCGTTGCCAACCGAGAGCCCGAAGCGCATATACCCGATATTGGCGGTGCCCTTATAGTGCTGCATTACCGCATTAATGAAGTTTTGATAGGCAACCTGAAAGGGTTTCTCATAAACCACAGGGTATCCGGTCGTCGGGTCAGTTCCATTTCCCGGGTAGGGCCCGCACGAGACAACATCGAGCGGCGCCGAGGCCTGTGAACTAGCCCAGCCCGCTGTGAACACATACGATGGCGTCAGCTTATTTACGCCGCCTGAAGGATTATTGATGTTGCTGTAGCTGATGGGTTGGAAGACTAGATTGATTTCTTTTCCTGGATAATTTGGCAGTTCCCCGTCCAATGCCGAGAAATCGTAGACGCCCTGGCTGGTTTCGATCGCGTTCCAGCCTGTATTGATATTCACCCCGTGAATCGCAGGGCTGGGCAGGATGTATGTCTGAAAAGCCTTCCAAGTCCCATCCGCGGGCGTTGGCGGCGACCACACGTTGATCTGTAGGGAGCAACTTCCCGGTACCGGGGGGGTCGACAAGCTGGCTGCTCGTCCCCCTCCACAGCCCGGCAACAGAGCTAAAACGGCACAGACTGCGTAAAGCCAAACATACCGAAAAGGCCTGAAGCTTTTCATAGCGGATCTCCCTCTCGGAGTTCAAACCCGACAGAGAGATTGTAGTCGCGAGGAGTTGTGCGGCGTTCAACCCACTTGGACCTGTTCCAATGGACGATTGGACACGCCTACGCATGCAGGAAGGCTAATACCATCGTTATCCAGGATGGTGGTGGAAGTGCAACAGCAACATGTGTGTGATGAACCCAACCACGAACCACAGCAGCGCTTCCATGAACCGTTTGAATCTGGATGTCATGACCTGAGAATACCCTTCGTCGCGCCTCTCTGTCAGGTCAACTGTCCCTGCTCAGGCGCGGTAGGTTCCCGGCTTGATGCCGAGATGGTCAAGCTTCGACTGAAGAGTGGTGCGTTTCAAACCGAGGCGGGCGGCCGCACCCTCCGGTCCGCCTAGCCGGCCACGGCAATCCCGAAGAGCACGAAGAATACGTTCGCGCTCCTTATCGCGCAGGCTGTCATTGCCATTGCCATTACTTTCCTCAGGAGAGGTTTGTAATTCCGAAAGCGGCGCCTGCAAAACCGAGCCTGGGGTCAGAATGACCGACCGCTCCACGAAGTTTTCCAGCTCCCGGATATTGCCCGGCCATTCCCAACGCACTAGCAGTTCCATGGTTTTCGACGGAATACTTGTTATGGGCTTTTTCATTCGCGCGGCAAACTTGCGCACAAAATGCTCAATCAGTGGCCGGATATCCTCCCGCCGCTCGCGCAAAGGCGGTATGAGAATCGGGAACACATTGAGCCGGTAATATAGATCGCTGCGGAATTCTCGCTCCTTTACACTCTCCAGCAGATTACGGTTGGTCGCTGCCAGCAGACGAAAATTGACTTTCAGCGTCTGCGTACCGCCCAGCCGCTCGAACTCCTGATCCTGTAGTACCCGCAAAAGCTTGGGCTGCAGGCTGAGCGGAATCTCGCCGATCTCGTCCAGAAAAAGTGTGCCTTGGTCGGCCAGTTCCAGACGGCCCAACTTTCTGGCCACTGCGCCCGTGAAGGCACCTCGCTCGTGGCCAAACAATTCACTTTCCAACAGTCCTGAAGGAATGGCGGCACAGTTCAGTTTGATAAAGCTGTTGCCATTCCGTCTGCTTAGGCGGTGAAGGGCGCGGGCCACCAACTCCTTGCCAGTACCGGTTTCACCCAGCAACAAAACGGTGGCATCGCTGGGCGCAACTTTTGCTACCTTTTCCAGAACCGATTTCAAGGCGCTGCTGCGCCCGATGATTTCCCCGAAGCCCAGTTCAGTGTCGATGGCTTCTTCCAGGTAGAGTTTCTCTTCGGACAGCTTCTCCTTCGCCTGTTCAAGTTCCGTTTTCACCTCGCACAATTGGCTTACGCTGCGTCGCAAGTCCTCTTCGGCTTTCTGGCGATCTGCCTCCAGCTTCTTAGCCTCGGTCACGTCCCGCTGGATTCCCCAGGTACGCACCAGCATTCCATTCTCCACGGTGCCGATCATGCTGTTAAGGAAGACTTTGGGAGTCCCGTGCACATCGATTTCGTGCGACTCCTGTTCCAGTAAACGAAAACCGGAGCGAATATATTGCCGGGTCAACTCGACGTTGCACGGATCCTCGGGGGGCACCAGATCTTTCCAGCTCTTCCCCCGCAGCTCGTGACCGGACTTCAAACCGTACATCGCGGCCATGGCGTCATTGCATTCGCCTATATAGGCGTCGTAGAGGATGCGATGAACCAACACGTCTTCGGGAAGGCCAAGGGGAGCGGGTTCATCCATTTCTTCCTGGAAAATGCCTTCGGAACTCTGCGCCACAAACAGACGGTAATTCTCTTCGCTGTGTCGCAACGCATCCTCGGAGCGTTTACTTTCCGTAATGTCCTGCAGGATGCAGGCGATCCGGTCGATGCCTGTCGGGCCTTCGATAGGAAAATATGACACGAACAAATCTCTTTCGTCGCCTTTTGGATACTTGTACTTCAATTCGTATTGGACAAGTTTGCCCCCGAAGCACTCATCCATCTTTGGCTTGACGATTGTCTCGAATGTCTTTTTGTCTAGTACCTCTGCGACGGTATGGCCGATCACCTGTTCTCTCGGCAAGTCTCGGTTGTGCAGGAAAGCACGATTGGCGATCACATAACGGTATTCCCGATCAACGACCACAATCCTTTCTTCAAGCCCCTCGACAACTCTCTCGTACTCCCGCAGCCTCTCCTCGGCCCGGTTACGCTCGGTGATATCCCGTAGGACTACGGCGATGCGGTCAACGCCCGTAGGACCTTCGATCGGAAAGAATGACAAGAATAGTTTTCGCTCTCCCAACTTGGGATATGTATATTTCATTGTGTATCGCACAACTTTGCCGCGAAAACACTCATCCATCTGCTCCTTCATGCTGGTTTCAAATACTTCCTTGCCCACTATTTCTGCTACCAGACGCCCTGCGACGTATTCCCTCTCCAAACCCCGGTAATTCAGGTACGCACGGTTTGTGATCACGTAACGGTACTCCCGATCCACCACCACGATCAGGTCTTCCAGGCCTTCCACTACTCTCTTGTATTCCCGTAACTTTTCTTCGGCTTTCTTGCGTTCGGTAAGATCGCGCGCGACCGCCACAACATAGCTTCGCTCAAGCTGGACGCGTGTCAGGCTCAGCTCCACCGGGAAAGTCGACCCATCCTTTCGCCGGTGGACGCTTTCCATGGATACGGAGCCTTCCCTCTTTAATCTTTCCGCAACCTCTGCCGTCGAACCCTGTGTGACTACTGGATCAATATCGAAGACACTCAAAGAAAGAAGTTCTTCGCGACTGTAGCCCAACTGCGCACAGGCTTTTTCATTGGCATCGAGAAATCGAAGCGTGACCGGATCCATCACCTGAATCGAATCGTTGCTTCGGTCCACCAGGGTGCGAAACAGCTTGAGCTGTCGGATGATGCTTTCGCTCTCGCGCACCTTGCAAAGCAGGCCCTCATTTGCCTCGCTCAAGAGCTTCTCCGCCCGCTTCTGTTCGGTCACGTCACGTGCCATGCCTCGCACAATCGGCGAGGGCACTCCTTCCGTCCGCAAGGTATTGCGATACTCCCAGATCCGCCGTTCTCCCCACCGCGTCATCAAGGAAAGGAAGCCATGAGCCTCCCGCTGGCTTCCAATCTGCTTCAAGTAAGCATCGAACTGACCGCGAAATTCCGGAGCGACCAGCTCCTGCATCGGAATCTGTAGTATCTCTTCAACGCTGTAACCCAGCAGGCGCGCTGGCGCCGGATTCATCGAAAGCAGTCGGCCTTCGAGGTCATGGACACACAACAGGTCATGACTGTGCTCAACCAGGTCCTGATACCAATCTTCATTGTCGTGAAAAGCCTGCCGGATAGGAACAACTTCGGCTTTGGCTCCTTGAAGACCTCGACGTTTCTCTGGCCCAGGGTGCAGATTCATGGCTACTCCCTAGTAGACTGGCGATGGTCTCGCGTGTGCCGATCGGTTTCCGGTGCCTTTGCTGGGGACAAAGGAGGCGCCCAGACGACCTTGCCATCGATTGCGGCGAAGTGTAGCAGAAGTCGGCTCTGTACGCTAGCGTACTTTTTAATGTCTGCTGGAGCGCCCTTCTTCCTGGGCCAATCGGTAATGCAAAAACTGTCTAATTTTTCTTCAGGAACAAATTTAGACCTGCGTTTGACCGTTGCTCTAAGTCCCTCTAGACTCCCTGTTCAGCGGGATTCTTATGAAACTTATCTTCTGTATTCTCTTTTTTTGCCTGGCGGCCATGAGCGCGATAACCGGCAACGCCCTTGCCGACGATAACCAGGGACATCATCATGAAGCCCTCACGTCCGCTCAACTCGGTACGGTCGCCTTCCCAGTTTCCTGCGACCCCTCTGTACAGAAACCCTTCGAGCGTGGAGTCGCCCTGCTCCACTCGTTCTGGTACGAAGAGGCCGAAAGGGAATTCCAGCAAATCTCCGCTAACGACCCTCATTGCGCCATGGCGCGCTGGGGAGTAGCCATGAGTTTGTGGCATCAGCTGTGGAATCATCCGGACGCCAAAATCGTTCAGCGCGGCCTCGACGAAATTCACCAGGCGAAAAACACCGACGGCCCAGCGACTCCGCGGGAAAAAGCTTACATTACCGCCATCGCCGCTTTTTACGAAAACTCGAAAAAGCTCGACCATGAAGCCCGGGCCAAGGCTTATTCCGATTCGATGAAGAAGGTCTACGCCTCCTACCCTGACGACCATGAAGCCGCGATTTTCTATGCGCTATCCCTGCTCGCCTACGGACCGCACGACGATGCGACCTTCGCTAATCGCAAGCAGGCCGCCGCAATTCTGGAAACACTATTCGCCACCGAGCCCGATCATCCCGGGGTGGCGCATTACCTCATCCACAGTTACGACAAACCGCAACTCGCGCAGCTGGGCCTCCCCGCCGCACGGCGTTACGCGCAGGTAGCTCCTGCGGCTCCGCACGCCTTGCATATGCCTTCGCACATCTTCGCCCGAGTCGGCCTCTGGCAGGAAGACATCAACTCCAACCTCGCTTCCATCGCCGCCACCCGCAAGAACGCCGCCATGCACATGGGCGGCGAAGGGCATCAGTTCCACGCCATGGATTTTCTCTTCTACGCTTACATGCAAAGTGGACACGACGCGGACGCCAAGGCCCTCATCGAAGAGATTCGCGCCATGCCCAACAAACACGACGACATGTACGGCAAGGGATACGATCCCCACGCAGCCGCGCTTGTGCACTTGAGCGCCTTGTACCCGATCGAGATGCACGACTGGGCTAGCGCCGCGGCGCTGCCCGCCTCTGAGGTTGCGGGCACGTCGGAATATGCAGTCGCTCATTGGGCACGCGCCATCGGATCGGCGCGTCTTCACAAGCCGGAGGATGTCCGCAAGGATATTGCCGCGATCGAAAGTGTTCACAAAAGACTGATAGCGGAGAAATCGGAATTTGCCGACGCAGTCGAAAACGATCTCAAAACTGCCCATGCCTGGCTAGCCTTCGCCGAAGGTAAAGCAGACGACGCCGTCGAGGCGTTACGCCCAATCGCCGATCGGGAAGATTCCGTCGGCGATGAACCGGAGGGCATTCCCGCGCGCGAGATGATTGCCGATGTACTGCTCGAAGCCAGGCGTTCGCAACAGGCACTAACCGAATATCAGGCCGACCTGAAGCTATATCCCAACCGCTTCGACGGACTCTACGGCGCCGCCCGCGCCGCCGAAGCCGCCGGCAAACAAAAAGACGCCACAGAGTACTACGCCCTGCTACTGAAAGTTTGCGACGGATCAAACTCCACGCGGCCAGAGTTGAGCCACGCAAGGGAACTGGTGGCGCAGAAGTAGCATTGCTCGAGGCCAAACTAATGCAACTACCGAGTGCCGATTTGGATGCCGCCCTTGCATTCGTGGTGGAACGGATCAGCCAAGAGGCAGATCGCTTGGCAGCCCCACTCGATGACGATGAGAATCATCTCTTGAATCATCTGCCCACGGAGCCCACGAACCCTACCGCAGTCTGGGGCTTCAATACCGCCTACGAAGACTCTTGGCCGACACCCGCTCTTCGAGACCTCCGATTCGAAAGACTCTGCAAGCTGGCAAAGCTCGCACGCTTAGACGATCTCCAAAGTAGCCCGGACGCAGCGCGTGAATGGGAGTTTGCCGCCGCCGTACTTGAACTTCATCGTCATCCAATGTCGTGGCTACTTAACTGGGCGGGCATCCCGATCGGGAAGAGGCCAGCGCGGTTGGATCTCTTGTTTCTGGTCGCCACCGCTGCTTTCGTCGTGGTCTTGTTTCTCGTCGGCGTGCTCGCTCTGTCGGATCTTACTGACGGTAAGAAGGAAATCTGGAAGTGGACGTCGTGGCTCGTTGGCGCATGCGTCTATGGCACTATTATTACGTTTCTTTATTTCGCCGTTCGCCGAGTCGAAGTTTGGCAACGAGAACGGAACATTGAGAAATGCCGAGGTGATCGCTCAGTGTGCAGGTCGGCCTACACACATCGCTAGAATAGCTCTATTCTCGCAATCAGCACGGCAAGCATTGCCACAGCCCCCAGCAGCGCGTTGTACTCCCGATGCTTCAAATACAACTGCCACGAAAATCCCGCTGGACCTGCTTTCTCATGCCCAGAAGGCCGAACGAGACGAGGCAGCATCCGCGGCACCCGCCGCGCGTATTCCTCAAACTCCGGAAACGTCTGACGTAGAAACGCCTCTTCATCGCCAATCACCGGCAGATAGATTGCAAAGAACATCACGACAAGTATGACGCTGACCCACCAACTGCGCGCCGCCACGCAGAATCCCAATCCCATCAGCAGCGAGCCCAGATAAAGCGGATTTCGCGTGTAAGCATAAGGCCCGGAAGTCGCCAATGCTTCGTTCTTGCGCACATGACCCGAAGCCAGGGCCCGAATCAGAAGCCCGGCCACAATCCCAATCGAACCCATCGCCATGGATCGCCACGAAGGCCGCGCCAGCCAGAAATAAAGCACTGCAAACATAAATCCCAGCGGCACCCGAATCCGCCGCGCGATCTGTGACCATTCAGTCATTCGTTTTGAAAGGGCGCGGCTTCTAGCCGCGCCGCCGGACTTCAAAATTAATTACGGCTTTAGCCGCTGAGGCAACCCGACTCCACCTAAGAATCCCTCCATCAACTCTCTTGCCGCTTCCACCACCGCCTCACTCCCAATCCCCAACATTCCCTCATCCGCTTCCGGGCGCCGCGAATGCGATGTAACGCTCTCCGCACTGCGCAACACCACACTCCGCGTTCCATAAGGTCCGTTGCGCGCCGGATCCGTAGGCCCGTAGATCGCCACCACGGGAACGCGCAACGCAGCCGCCAGATGCAGTGGCCCCGTATCCCCGCCGACAAACACCCGTGCCCGCCGGGTCAACGCAATCAATTCCGTCAAAGTGCAACTCATCGTCCGAGCCTTCCCTTCACTGGCTTCGTCGGCAGCCCGCACCAACTCTTCCTCGCCCGGACCGTAATTGAGAATCGAACTAATCCCCATATCCGCCAACTTGCGTGCAACCTCGCCATACCGTTCCGCCGGCCATCGTTTCGCGCCCCACCCTGCTCCCGGATTCAAAATAGCAAACTCGCCCATGCCAAACTCAGCAAGCCGCCGCTCGACACAAGCTTCGGCTTTGGTATCGCGAGGAAGCGGCGCAGGCTCAACTTTCACTCGATGCTCCACAAGCGCCTCTGACAAAGAAACATTCTGCTCAATCACATGCCGCCCGTGAGTCACCACTTTTCGCGTGTACAAGACACTGGCGGGCGATTCTCGCGGCTCCGCCGCACCGTACACCGCGCGAGCCCTCGACCACCGCGCCAGTGCCGCCGATCGAATCGCGCCTTGCAAATCAATTGCTACCTCATACCGTGCATCCCGCACATCGTTCCAAACCGTAGCAATTCGCTGCAAGGTTGAAAGTGAAAAGAGAGATTTCCCCCAGTCCTTCAATTTGACTGTATGAACTTCATCTACCAGCGGCCGCAGCGACGACCGCGACCCGCGCCGCGAAGATCCAGCGGCGCACAACAGTTCCGCCCAGCGCTCTTCAATGAGCCAGCCAATATGGGCTTTTGGAAATGACTCTCGCAGCGCCTGAACCGCCGGCAGCGTATGGATCACGTCCCCCATGGCGCTTAGCCGCACGATCAGCACTCGTTCTATCTTGTTTTGGGAAGTTACTTCGATATCCTTCGGCTCAAGACTCACGGTCGCCTCGGCGACAGCCGTGAGCGAATGATTTCGCTGGTGGAATGATCCTTGGAATCCCCGACAATCGCCACGCGCCCGCCATATTCCGCCACCGCGTCGCGCTCGGGGACTGTATCCACGGTGTAGTCCGTTCCCTTGGCGTGAATATCCGGACGAATCTCTCGAATCAGCGCGCGTACATCAAGCTCAGAAAAAATGACGACCGCATCCACATCGCTCAGAGCGGCAACAATCTCCGCGCGCTCTGCCGCCGGCATCACCGGACGCCCCTCTCCCTTCAACGCTCTGACCGATTCGTCTGAATTGATGGCAACGACCAGCTTGCCACCCAGTTCCTTCGCGCCCCGCAAATAACGCACGTGCCCTACATGCAGCAAATCGAAGTTGCCATTTGACAGCACAATGTTATCGCCCGCAAGTCGTCGCTCCGCTACCCACTTGCCAAGTTGTTCCCGCCGCAGAATCTTGCTGGTTCCCATCTGTGAAATTTCCGTCAGTGCGGCCGCGTCGAAGGCGGAGCCTGGTCCACAGCGCGCAACAGCTCGTCCCGAGAAACCGTAGCCGTACCCCGCTTCATCACCACAATTCCACCGGCGTAGTTGGCCAATTGGGCCGCTTCTTCCGTGGTTGCCCCTGCAGCCAGTGCGGCACTGAACGCCGCAATCACCGTATCGCCCGCGCCGGTTACATCCGCAACCTGGTCCGACCCAAAAATAGGAATATCCACCGGCGCATGCTTCTGATCGAAGGCGACCATTCCATCGCGCCCCCGCGTGATCAGCAACGACTCCAGCTTCATCCGTTCCATTACTTGCTGTCCAGCCTGAGCGAGTTTTTCCCAGTCGTGTCCAATGCGAACGCCAAGAGCCGCTTCCACCTCCGGCTCGTTCGGAGTCGCGGCGGTCGCTCCAGAATATTCCATCATGCGGTATCGCGAATCGAGAACCATTGGCACATTCACTACTCTTCGCCTCGACCCTTGCCGCAGCGCATTCACAATCGCCGGACTGGCCGACCCGTACCCGTAATCAGAAACTAGCAGCGCATCGGACGCTCGCAGGTATTCCCGCGCCGCCAGAAACAATTCGCGCGTCAGATGCCGGTTCGGAGGGTTCTCCGGCTCCCGATCCACGCGCACCACCTGCTGTCGCGTGTTGTGCGTCATGCCCGCGAGAATGCGCGTCTTGGTGACCGTCGTGTACGACTTGTCCTTCAGCACGCCGCTGACCGGAATACGCTTGTGGCGAAAAAACTTCAGCAGCAATCGTCCCGGCTCGTCGTCCCCTATCGCACCCACCGGCAGCACATTCACGCCCAGGTCCGCCAGGTTGTTAACCGCATTCGCCCCACCTCCGGGCAATACGGTACGTTCGCGATGTTTCAAGATCAGCACTGGAGCCTCGCGCGACACCCGCGAGATTTCTCCATACACAAATTCATCGGCCACCAGATCCCCCAGCACCGTAATGGTGACCTTGGGAAATGCTTCGATGATCTTCCGCAGCCGCTCCGCTTCTTTCAAATGTTTCGTCATCAGGTTTTGCGCACGTCGCTGCCGTCAACGCATTTTCTCACGACTCCCGCCGCCGCTCCTCAATCACACGCAGCATGGTATCCACAGCGTTAGCCGCGTCGGCCAATTCCATCTTGACCGGAACCACCGCTAGCGGCATCAGCGCGTCAAGATATCCGCCCAGATTCACCGCATCCTTTTCGGTAGTAACGAAGCCGTCCGCCTCACTGCGTTGCCGGAGCTGTAGCAAATCGCGAACGTCGTTTTCCGTATAAGTGTGATGATCGCGAAAGAACGCTTCCGCTACGGAAACAATGCCAGCAGTCCGCAACTGCAGCATAAAATTATGTGGCCGCGCGATCCCGCAAAACACCACCGGCCGTTGCGGAACGTTCTGCGGAGCAATCCCCCGCCGCACTCGCCAGACAATCTTTCCCTCTAGCGGAAACGATTCCGGCGCAGCTCCGCTCGCCATTACCACAGCGTCGGCCCGTCGCAACGCACGCAATGGCTCGCGCAGCCGCCCGGCCGGAAGCAGCCGATCACGCACATCCTCCGGAGTCACCAGCACAATGTCGAAATCCCGCGCCAACCCGCGATGTTGAAATCCATCATCCAGCAAATGAACCTGCGTTCCAAATCGTGACTCGGCAAACCGCCCCGCCTCATACCGATCCTCACCAACCACAACCGCCGCTTGCAGCCGCCGCGCAATCAGAAGCGGCTCGTCGCCAAAATCCCGCGACAGCCCGCCGGGCTCAACCAGAAACACGCCGCGAGTCTTTCGCCCGTAACCCCGTGACAGCACATCAAATTTGATTCCGCGCGCGTGCAACAACTCACCCAGCAAGATAACAAAAGGAGTTTTTCCCGACCCTCCCGCCGAGAGGTTCCCCACACTGATCACAGCGCCTTGCAGCGACCGCGCAAGCAACGCCCGCCGGTCATAGAGCGCATTGCGCCCTTTCACCACACCGCCGTAGATCGCTGACAAGGGATTCCAGTTCATGGCCGCGCCAGCAACTCTTGCAGTGCATCGGCAGTCCGCTCCGTCGCCCCTGACTGCGAACGCATGGTTTCTGCTGCGCGTCGCCCCAACGCAAGTCGTTCCACGTCATTGGCGAGCAGTTCCATCAACACCAGCGGCAACTCCGCGGGACCGACAATCCGCACCGCATCCCGGCTCTCAAACAGCCCAACAATATCGCGGAAGTTTTCCGTATGATTGCCCACCACCGTGGCCACTCCATATTGCGCCGGTTCGATAATGTTATGTCCGCCGCGGGGAACCAGGCTCCCGCCCACGAACGCGATGTCGGCCAATGCATAGACCGCTGCCAACTCTCCAATCGTATCGAGCAGCAGCACTCCGCCACTCAATGCTTCACCATTCCACCCAGAACGCCGCCAAAAACGAATCCCCATCTGCTGGAGCAGCGTCGCGACTGCGGAAAATCGCTCCGGATGCCTCGGCGCCAATATCATCACCGCCCGCGGATACCGCACCAGCAGATTCTCCAGCGCCTTCAGCAGTAGCGGTTCTTCGCCATCCACAGTACTGCCGCAGACCAGCACGGGCCCCGCCCCCGTTTCAACGAACGACTTCTGCAAATCCGCGACCAACGCCGGAGCAACCGGCGCCGGTATATCGAATTTCAAATTCCCCGCAACCCGCACGCGTTCCGGATTCGCGCCAATGTCCTGCAGCCTCCCTGCATCTTCCGCTGTTTGCGCCAAAAATAGATCCACGTTTACCAGCACTTTTCGCAACAGCCCTCGAAACCGTTGATAGTTTGGCCATGACCGGTCCGAAATGCGTGCATTCACAATGGCAATTCGCGATCCTCCGTCATGCGTCAATCGCAGAAAGTTCGGCCAGAACTCCGTTTCCGCGATTACGAGCATCGCCGGACGCAGCGCCTTCAAGTAGGGGCGGATCGCAAACGCAAAATCCATCGGAAAATAAAATACGTTCGCTTCGCCAAAACGCTTGCGCGCCAGAGCTTGGCCGGTATTTGTGGTTGTGGAAATCACAACACGATGCTGCGGGAAGCGTCGCCGCAGTTTCTCCACCAGCCCTGCAACCGCCAGCACCTCGCCCACGGAAACCGCGTGAACCCAGATCACCCTCCCCTTCACTCCAGAGCGTCGCAGCTCCGCCGGTACACGCCCCAGCCTCTCCGACAATCCTTTTCGGTATTTCCCGCGGAACGCCATCTGGAACAGCCAGTAAGGCAGGCTTACCAACATTCCCCCGGCCAGCGCCACGCTGTAGACAAAGTTGTAGAGAGAAGAGATCAAGTGGAGCCATTCTAAAACCTTCGCGCACCATCGCGCCCTTCATGATTAAAGATTTCAGGACGCCGCCCAAACTCTGCCCCCGAACCCCATCATGCCTCTATAATCGGACCCATGCAGCCAGTGATGAAACTGGGCCTTCGCCGCGCTTCCGTCGTTCTCTGCGCAATCACAGCCCTCGCGCTTTCCCTCACGGCCAAAGACTTCGTTAAACCCACCGCCCACCCCGCCAAAACCTATCCCGCGCACGACGATCATACCGACGAGAAAGTCGCCATCGCTGCCGACCCGTACGACACCCCCGACAAGGCGAAACTTTTCTCCGTCAACTTCCACGAACACGGATTCCTCCCCGTTTTCTTTATCGTCACCAATGACGGCGACCAGCCCATCTCCATCGCGAACGTTGACGTCAAGCTGATCACCGCGAACCGTTCCAGGATCACGCCCGCTTCTTCTGAAGATAT
The DNA here is from genome assembly GCA_025462865.1 of Candidatus Sulfotelmatobacter sp. Lineage (GTDB taxonomy): Bacteria > Acidobacteriota > Terriglobia > Terriglobales > Acidobacteriaceae > Sulfotelmatobacter. The sequence goes on from JAOAPI010000145.1 coordinate 101,104, forward strand.
CTACCGCCGGCTCTCCAATCCCCAGGCCGCCACCCGCCCAAGTCCAATTCCCATCCCGCGCAAGAACGTGAAGGGCGCCATCACCCAAAAAGAGCGCGACGAAATCGAATCCTCCACATTCGCCGCCAAAGCGGTCGAGCCTCACACCACTCAATCTGGATTCTTTTTTTTCGACATCGGAGACATCTCTCTCGCCGGCGCCCACATTGACGTGACAGGAGTCAACGACGCCAAAGGCACTGAGTTGATGTACTTCGAGATTCCGCTAAAAGAATAGTCGAGTCCTGCTTTAAGCTTGCTTCCTTGGCTTTCCTAATGAATTTCATTAAGTTCAGCCAAGCCGGTGCCCAACGCTTATCGCTACGACCTGAGCGTCCCTGCCGGTGGCCACTAGCGACGGCTCACGAACTCGTATAATCACCCGATATGTCTTCCTCCACCGCCGCTCTCACGGCCTATGAGCCGGTCATCGGACTCGAAGTGCACGTCCAGCTTCTGACGGTGTCGAAGATCTTCTGTTCCTGTTCCACCCGCTTCGGCGCTCCGCCCAATACGAACGTTTGTCCTGTATGCCTGGGGATGCCCGGGGCGTTGCCGGTGCTGAACCGCAAGGCAGTCGAGTTCGCCACGCTGGCAGCGATGGCGCTGAATTGCCGCATCAACGAAACATCGATCTTCGCCCGCAAGAATTATTTCTATCCCGACCTGCCCAAGGGCTACCAGATTTCGCAATACGACAAGCCGCTTGCCGAGCATGGATTCATTGAAATTCCGACGTCGAAAACCGCCGATGAAAACCAGAAGTTGGGAACTGAAAACCGAGAACTGAGAACAGCCACAAAACAAATCGGCATCACCCGTGTGCATCTCGAGGAAGACGCCGGCAAGAGCCTGCACGAAGGTTTTCCTGACTCCGACGAAAAAACCGCCATCGACCTCAACCGCACCGGCGTGCCCCTGATCGAAATCGTCAGTGAGCCCGACATCGCCACTCCCGAAGAGGCCTACGAATATCTCACGCGGCTGAGAGAGATCATCCTCTACACCGGGGTCAGCGACTGCAATATGGAGGAAGGTTCGCTGCGCTGCGACGCCAACGTCAGCGTGCGCCCGCGCGGACAGAAAGAATTGGGCACGAAAGCTGAAATCAAGAACGTGAACTCCTTCCGCTTCATCCGCGAGGCGCTCGTATACGAAATCGCGCGCCAGGTGGATGTGCTCGATTCCGGCGGAAAGATCCTGCAGGAAACCCGCCTCTATAACTCGAACGAGGGCAAAACCTACAGCATGCGATCGAAAGAGCAGGCGCACGACTACCGGTATTTTCCCGAGCCCGACCTGCTGCCGCTGGTGGTCGACGAAAAGTGGAAGGCTGAAATCATGCGGGACATGCCGGAACTGCCAGAACTGCGGCGTGTCCGCCTGGTAAAGAACTACGGCATCACCGAATACGACGCGCAGGTGCTGACCGTTTCAAAATCGCTAGCCGATCAGTTCGAGGCTGCGGCAAAGGCTGCGAAGAATCCCAAGCGCGTGGCCAATCTTGTGCAGGGAGAGCTGATGGGCCGCCTCAAGGCCGCGGGTGTGGACATCGAACAGTCTCCGATTTCGATGAAGGGCATCGCCATCTCCGCCGATCTTGTTGAAAGCGGCGCCATCTCCGGCAAGATGCTGAAGGATCTTTACGATCTCTCCTTCGAACGAAAGAAAGATTTCTCTGAAGTTTACGACGAAGAAGGCCGCCCCCGTCAGTCATCGGACACTTCCTCGCTGGAGAAGATCATCGACGAAGTTATCGGCGCAAATCCCGCTCAGCTCGAACAGTATCGCGCCGGCAAAAAAACCATGCTCGGATTCTTTGTCGGCCAGGTGATGAAAGCCTCCAAAGGCCAGGCCAACCCACAGATAGTGAACGAGTTGTTACTCAAGAGGCTTCAGTAAAGAGCTTGTTTTTACTTCCCATTGTGACGAAAGGAGCATCCTTTATCTGTGACCTCTGCAACCTGATTTTCCGCCCTTCTTCCCGCTACGATAACCCTGAGCCTTTTCCCTACCGAGGCTGACCGCGCAAGGGTTTTCATGAAATTCAAGCTCAGCACCATTATCCGGATCGTGACACTTTTAACCTCGGTTGTGGCTCTTGTCATGGTGTTGAAAAAGCCTGCGCCGGTGGCGCAGCCGCAGACTCCTGCGGCAGTCGCAGCCAACGCACAGTCGTTCGGAGAGAAGATGGAGCAGTTTTCACAAGCCGCGCAGCAACCCGCGCCAGCCTCCCGCGGAAGCTATCAAACCGCAGCGTCTCAGGAACAGGGCTCCCTTTCATCGCTACCGAAAGCTGAGGTTCATCTCAACTCGCAGGAAGTGGGCGCTGCCCTCGCTCAGGCCACACAAGCCGGCGGAAGCGCGGAACTCACGCCAGACACCAACATGGGCAGCGGAGCGCCAACGATCAAGGAACAGCAGGTCAGCTTCGAAGGCGACGTAGTTCATGGACAATTTCTTGCCGAAGTAGCGGGAAAAGACGTCTGGGTAACAGTCTCAGGGCACCTCGGCTCAAAAGACGGATACGCAACCTTCGAGCCAACAGAATTCAAAGTCGGTGAGATGAATGTACCGGTTTCGATGGTTAATAGCGCATTGCAGAAAAAGCTGTTCGAGCAGCACGACCGCCTCAAGCTTCCTGACTATGTTGGAGACATGAAGGTACAAAACGGAGAATTGATCATGCAGCAGAAGTGACCGCCCATTTCAGCAGTCGGTGCTATTTGGCTGGAGCCTCGCTCAGCGCTCGATACGAGTAAATGACTTGCCGGTCGTAGAGCACCTGAGTGGCCCACCATCCCAGGAAGCCCGCGGCAGTGAGCAATACGGCAAGAACAATATAAGCAAGCTTCACTTCGAGTGCGTTCTGTGTACCCGGCCCTTCTGTCCTGTTCGCCTCTTTCTTCCTGCGTTGCCACAGCACGCACCAGCCTGCCGCGGCAAGAACCAACAAGGTGAATTCCATGTAGGGTGGATCACTGGCCGCCCGCTCACTGAAGTGGTTGAACGTAGCAATCGATCCGGGCACGAGATAAAGCAACAGGACCATCCACCGCAGACTGGACTTGAATTTCGCGCTCCACCAGAATAAAAGAAAAGACACCGCGATCATTCCGTCAAACGTTGCGCCTCGAAGCACCATGATCTGATCGTGAAACTGCCGCAGCCTTTCCGTCGCATCGGTTCCCTTCAACAGCAGCGCGGCTTCCTGCACGTGAAAAAGGTCTGCGGCCAAAGATTGCTGGCTGTTGATCCAATCGTGAGTTTTAGGAACGATCCATCGGGCGGTATAGTTGCAGTTCGAATCATTTTCCCGGAAGTGTTCCCGCTTGTTAGCGGACAATTCATCTGGTTTTTGGGCAACCACGCCTCGCTGCAGCGTCTGACAATAAACATCGGTTCGAATGCTCGTCTCAGTTATTCCGATCTGGAATAAATAACTGGATATCTGGACGTGGAGATCTTCGTCATCGAAGAAATCCTGCGCGATGCGCGACACGGCAGAGCCCAGCGAGTAGGCCATCGCGAACAGTAGGACGCCCGTCACAGCCGGCTGGTTCTGCTTGGTAACCCTCTCGAGAAGACTTTTGACGCCGCTTTCGTCATCGGAGAAGAATAAGTGCAGGACCAGGAGCACCCAGGGAAGCGCGAGCGTCCCGACGATGATGGTATCGAAAGCGGTGCTAAAAGCACCCATAGTCGCTCCGATCCTTCGCAGCCTGTGGCCCTGTCCTCATCGAGCAAGAGATTCCCAAGGGGCAGTTCAGGATAACCTTGCCGCTAGCAAAAAGATGGGGAAGGGACTGCGCGCGAATAGTAGAACATTGCATGACGCCTGCAAGGAAAACCGGCGCCCGTTACGAAAACCGAACAAGACCAATCCAGGCGGCGTTAAGCCCACTTACGGGAAACAAATTTCCAGGACAGAGGCATCCGCTTGACTGGGCCGCTGAAGATAGTTAGCTTCGCTAGTTAATCTGGCTTTGGAGCGAAGATCATGAGCGCAACCGCATCTGGAATCGGAATTACCCGGCTCGGGCAAATCGCTGTCAACACAAAGGATGTAGAGCGGGCGGCGATGTTTTATGAGGAAAAGCTGGGATTGAAGTTGCTGTTCAAAGCGCCGCCCGGACTGGCATTCTTCGATTGCGGTGGAGTCCGTTTGATGCTGGAGCGGCCGGCGAAGCCTGAGTTCGATCATCCTAGCTCAGTCCTGTATTTTGCTGTGGCCGACATTCAGGCGGCTTATGGCAAGCTGAAGGAAAGCGGAGTGCGCTTCGAGGACGAACCTCACCTCATCGCGAGAATGCCGGCCCACGATTTATGGATGACTTTCTTTCGCGACCCCGAAGGAAATCTGCTGGCGCTAATGAGCGAGGTGCCTCAGTAGCCCCGCTTCGAGATAGCTCGGCACTGCCAAATTAACGCGGTGCCCGGCCTGCTATCATCGTGGTGGGAGTTTGTAATGAGCATCATTCAAGACATGGAAGACGAGGAACAACTTCCTTATATTTCCGGTTCAGGAGAAGGACTCATGGAAGAAGGTCCAGCTTTGCACGCAAGCGCGCGCCGTAATGAGGACATCGCGCTCGATCTGATGAAATTTGTGGCGATGACCACGGGATATGGACGTACCACTTCGTCGGGAGTGGGATTTCAAGGCACGGGTTCGGCATCGAAGCCTGACGAATACGCCGCGCAGTTGCTCGAGTTATACGGCAAATGTTTACACGCCGTGGGAACGAAGAAATAGCGAGGACCGGCCGGAACGGCGGCAAGAAAAACCGCGGCTCATCGAGCCGCGGTTCTGAGTCATTCGTTGCGCCTTAACGACGGCCCTTTTTGCCTTTTTTCTTCGCCTTGGCCTTCTTCGCCGGGCGCCTGGCAGCTTTCTTTTTTGCCGGCTTCCTGGCAGCTTTTTTCTTCTTAGCCGCCTTCTTGGGCGCCTTTTTCTTCGCCGGCTTTTTCTTAGGCGGTGCTTTCTTTTTGGCAGCCGGCTTCCTGGCTCCCCCACCACCACCCGTGGGAGCCGCAGGCTTGGGCCTGGAGGCAGGTGGAGGAGCAGAAGGCGTCACGGGTTCACCCATGTCGGGTTCCGGAACTCCGGCTTCTTCCTCTTCCTCTTCTTCCTCTTCGAAATCCTCCTCTAACGACTCGCTGTAGGCGCCGGTGTCGCCAAATTCTTCTTCTTCGTCACGTGCGTAAAGTGTGGGATCGTACGTCATTGCTCCTCCTGGTCTTGTCTTGGCTTCCTGGCGCGAGGGCGCAAGGGGGGCCGGGAACGGGAAATTTAAGAGACCACCAAAAACTTAGTGCTCGAACGGCGGGCGATTATAGCACGACGTTTGGTGCGGGCTGCAAGGACCGCAACTACATCAAGCCTACCTATTCCTGTTATCACACGAGACAAAGGAATGGAAGAAGATTCGGCTGGTGCTCAGGCAAAATTTGGTAAAGCTTCCTGTGGAGTAGCGCCAAGACCCTATTGGCTTTGTTGGACGACCAGAATCATCCCCGGACGCAGTGTGGCGACATTGCCGTTGTTGCGTTTGAGAGCCGCGACGGTGGTCTTGTAGGTGTTAGCGATCGAGTAGAGAGTTTCTCCGGACTTCACCTTGTGGTGCAGTACGCTCGCCTGCTGGGAACGGTCTTCGTCGTTCGACTGGGTTGTCTTACCAGGAACCTTGCCTGCGGCCGTTTGCGTAGCCTTCCGAGTACTCGCTGGCGATTTGGACTTGGCGGCCACCACTTCGCTGCTCGGCGTAACCGGCAAGTGGAGCGCCAGCACCCTGCGCCCGCGCAGGCTGTCGCCGCCGCGCAGCCCGTTCCAGCGGCGGACCATCTGTGCCGAAACGCCAAAGTTTTCTGCCACCGTCTCGACTGTATCTCCCTTGTGCACTTTGTAGCGTGTAATGCGGCGCGCGTACGTGGCATTGTCATTAAACGGATGCTTCCCCGCCGACACGGGGATAATTACCTTGGCGCCAGCCTCAAGTTCCGTCCCGTCGAGATGGTTCGCGGTCGCAATCGACTTGACCGGCATGTGATAGGAACGCGAGAGCGATGCCAGCGTATCTCCAGGCTGAACTGTGTGATAGCGCCACCACAGCCGCATATCTCTTGGAATCTCTGCAACGGCCGTCTGATACTGACCCTTCGTCCCAGCCGGTAGGTGGAGTTCGAACGTTCCCTCTTTCGGCGTCGTCAGCCGCAGCAGACTGGGATTCAGCTCCTGCAGTTGCGCTTGGGTTGCGTCCACGCATTGTGCTACCAGTCGCAGGTCCACCGGATAGCTGATGGTTACAGAGTCGTAAGCCATCGGCGCGTCCATGGACACGTCATCAAAACCGTACTGCGACAAATTCTTGGTCATGATGGTCACGGCCAGAATGATGGGAACGTAATTGCGTGTTTCCTTGGGAAGCACATTCCGCCGGTAGAGTTCCCAGAAGTCGGCGTAACCGGTACGGCGGACCGCAGCCTGAACCGTGCCAGGGCCGGAGTTATAAGCGGCCATTGCCAGATACCAATCGCCAAACTGCGCATACAAGTCTCTAAGGTGACGGGCTGCAGCGCGCGTGGATTTTTCCGGATCCTGGCGATCGTCAACCCACATGCTGTGGTGCAGGCCGTAGCCCCGGGCCCGGCTGCCCATGAACTGCCAGATGCCGCGAGCACCGACGCGAGAAACCGCCAGAGGATGAAAGCCCGACTCGGCCTGTGCCAGATAAATAAGATCCTGCGGCACGCCCTCTTCCTTCAAAATCTTTACCATCATGTCGTGGTACCGGCCGGAGCGGGCGAAGGCGCGCTCAAACGTTCCGCGTCCACTCGTAGAAAAGTGGCTGATGTAGCCGGCAACCTGATCCGTCATCATCAGGGGCAAGTCGGAATGCGTCGATTTAATCTCAGCCTGCGCTTTAGCTTTTACTTTCGGGTCGGCCGGCGGAGTCAGGCCATTCGTTTCATCGATCGGTGCGGGCTCAGACTTCTGTGCCTCCGAGTCCGAAGGTAAACCACCGAGATCCAAATGGTTGACGCCCTGCACGATTCGTTCGAATTCGTTTTCAAGACGGTCGTCGGAACGGATGTCGAGGTTGCTCCCTAGCAATGCATTGAAAGCATTGTCAAAATCCTGTTTGGCGACGTCGGTTTGCCCTGAGTGGAATGCGTCCAGACCTGCCTGATATTGCTTCTCCACCCGCACAACCAATTCGCCCACCGGATCGGGTTCGGGCGCCGGGGTTGCAGCTTGCGTCTGTGTCTTTGCCTTTGTCTTGGTCTCGGCCTTTGGTTCAGCCGACGCCTGCGTCTGCTTCGGCGTGGTTGGCTGCGGTGGGGTTGATTGGGTCTGCCGCGGAGGTTGAGGCGGAGCCGGGACGGTAGCGGTAAGGGCCGGCGCCGTCTTCGCAGGCAGAAGTGGGACGGGTTTCTTTGCCGTCTGGCAGGACGAAGCAGCCAGAGCGAGGCCAGCCAGTATCGCGATCCGCATTTGGAGTTTTGCAACTCGCATATTTCTCTATGAGATACGGATTGCTCCCGGCTACTGAACCCCGCGTAATTCTCTGGAAATCGTACCCTGCGTCCCGGCTCGGGTCAACGCCGAAAAGGATAATTGGCGGTTACTTTCGGCATCGGACCCTATGGTGACCCGGGTCTCCCACATACCCGGTGTCCACGCGCACTGCAAGCCCAAATATTCAGACGGCGAAAGCCCGCGAAAGGTTTGACCGCTTTCATGCTTCACACCCACGGCAGCCTGGCGGATCGCCTCAAACCCGCCAGTAGTCCGGACGCCAGGTTTGGATGGCCTTCTTGATGTCTGCCCGCGATAGCTTTTCGGAGAGCGCCCGCTCGGTCAGCTTCGGCAGTTCGGCGTCCGAAGCGAACCGCAGCGCAATGAGTTGCCCCTCGGTTAGTTCTGGAATACGAGCGCGTAACACTTCGGGCAGCAGCGCAGTCAGCCGAAGTTGCTCTTCCAGCCGAATCACGCGATCCTGCACGCGAAGCGCGTAAATCCGAATTTTCGAGACAGCGACCGCCAAGGCCACCGCGACGACGAACATCAGCGCAGAGTGCCAGCCCGGGCGCCAGATGAAATGAACCATGCCGGCAATCGCCAGCAGGAAGAATACCGGCAACACGAAGAAATGATACGGCGGATCGAAGCGACCGTGGTTAGCGTAAGTCTGTGGTTTCTTTTGAGCCATCAAGGAGTCTCCTGGGAATCGTCAGCCCACGAATTTATACCCCAAACCCGGCACCGTCAAAATTAACTGCGGCTTCTTGGCGTCGCATTCGATTTTCTGGCGCAGGCTGCCCACGTGGACGTCGACGGTGCGGCTGAAAACTTCGGTGCTGTATCCCCACACTTCCCGCAATAGTTCGTCGCGAGAAAGTGTAATGCCGCAATGGGTCACGAAATACTCCAGCAACCGGTACTCGCGCGCCGAGAGTGGTACCGGCTTGCCTTCCCGAGTCACCGTGGTGCCGCGCAAGTCGATGCGCAACTCGCCATACTGGCGCACTGCATCGCCTGCGGGATTGCGCGAGCGCCGCAGAAGCGCTTCGATGCGGGCTACTAACTCCGCAGGCTCGAAGGGCTTGGTCAAATAATCATCCGCGCCCATGCGCAGGCCCACGACCTTATCCACCACTTGGTCTCGCGCGGTCAGCATGAGGATTGGGATGTTCACCCCAGCGCCGCGCAGGTCGCGACACATATCGAAGCCGCTCTTCCTGGGCAGCATCACGTCAAGCAGCAGAATGTCGTAAGAGTTGCGGAGCGCCTGTTGGTAGCCCTTCTCGCCGTCCACGGCGCACTCGACGACGTAGCCTTCGCTCTCCAGGCGGTCGGAGAGCGCCATGCGGATTGCAGCCTCGTCTTCGACCAGTAGTATCTTTTCGTTCATCCGCCTGGGAACCAGAATTGCGCGCTGCTTTATGCTTCATGCGGGCCTTACAACTTTTAAGCCGCACCATTTGCGGGCCGCAGGTGAATGGTGAACGTGCTGCCCTTGCCCGGCTGGCTGCTCACCGTGATCCTGCCCCGCATCGCTTCCACCATGGTCTTGGTCAGCGGCAGGCCCAACCCGTTGCCGTGGATTTGCGCGGCCACCACTTCAGGACTTCGGTAAAAGGGCTCGAAGATCTGTTTCAGTTCGCCGTTGCCAATGCCGAGGCCCCGGTCTTCCACGCTAGTGCAGATTTCTTTCTTGCCGCCGTTTTCAGATACGAAGGCTCGGACGCCGATCCATTTATTGTCGCCTCCGTATTTTAGCGAATTGGTGATCAGATTCTGTAGGCATTGAGAAAACGCGGCCGTATCACCCAGGGCCAGCGGTAGGTCGGGAGGTGCGTCTTCTTCAATCATGACCCCAGTGGAATCGATCAGCGGAGCCAAACTCTCAAGCGTGTTCTGAATGCCAAGCGTAACGTCAACAGGCTCAATTTTGTACACGTGATACCCGGAATGCGTCTCGGAAAACAGGAGAATCTCCTCGACCAAACCTGAAAGTTGCGCCGCCTGATTTTTGATCGCTGCGCCATAACGCGCCAGTCCGTTCGTTCCGACGACCCCATCTTCCAGGTTCTTAGCGGCAAGCAAAATGGCGGTCAGAGGGGTACGCAGCTCATGAGAGACACCGGCGACAAAGTCCATCTGCATGCGGGCCAGGTTGCGCGCGTGCTGGCTGGTGATCACGATCAGGGTGAGCGTGATTGCGAGAACGCCGAAGACTCCAAAGCTTACCGCAAGATTCCGTTCATGAAGCCGGGCCACTGCCACTTCCAGGGATCCCTGGCGATGCTGGGCGATGACGGCCAATGCCGGTGCGCCTGGCGACTGAACCAGAGGATTGATAAACAATGGCGCAACATCCGCGGATTCTGCGGATGCGGGAATGACTACCCCGCCGGCATGAGGCAAAGACTTGCCCCGAACCAGCGACGGCGGTCCAAACAAGTTCAGTCGAGCGTCGAATACAGAATTTGGGCTGGACCCGAAGCCAACCTCCGACGCATACAGGACAGCCGGAGCCATTCCATCCAGCACCACCGCTACCTTATAGTTCGCACTGTGTCCGCCGAGCTGACGTTTCGCCAACTCCGGAAGCAGGTTCCGCGTGAAATATTCCCGTTCCAGCGGCACCACCAGCCAAATGATGTGTGCCGTTTCTCGTTCCCCGCCAACAAATGTGGGATGCAGTAACGCTAAACGCTTCTGATCCAGCATCCATAATCGCGAACCCTCGCCGAAGAACAAAGGCTTGTTGGGGGCACCAGCCATGGGCGAACCGGCAGGCACCGCATCATCCGAATCGAGAGAAGAGTTCCGCAGCTCCGCAGTCAGACCTGCCAGCGACGGTGGCCACGCAGAAGATTTATGAGTACCCGCAGGAGTGATCAGGATGGGTTCGCCTTGTGAGAAACTGTCCCACAAGAAAACATCGCTTACGAGAGCGGAATGCTGTGTCGTTTGCCGCCATTGATTCAGCCGGTGCGACACATCTCTCGGTCTTTCCACTTCGGAATCTCCCCCCTTTGACTGCAGGGCTAAACACAGGTGGGAGAGGTCGCGCTCCAGCGCGTGGCGAAAGTCGAACAAAGCCGATCGCAGACTGTCTTCCATGTCGCGGGCCGTGGCCTCGCTTACCTGTTCGGTAGAGCGATATTGCCAGCTGGCAAGGACCGCCAGGATCGCCCCAAGCAGCGGAATCAGCCAGGCTGAGCCTAAGTTTTTCTTGAGCAGAAAATTCATTATTAAGAAGGATCTGGGTGCCGGCAGAACTGGCACGTCCTGAGTCATTCGAGTGTACCTGCCGCCTGGTCCAGGGACATGTAAATTCCCTGTAAAGAGACCGCCGGTTAAAATCACTTTACCGCCAAGGCTTGCCGGAAAAGGCCAGCAAGTACGGGGCATTTTGGCCTCGCGCCGCCCCCTGCTTAGCGCCGATCGAACTGAAAAAGAGTTTACCCTGGCCTTACGTCCTTTTTACCCTGCCTGCAACGGGCTTCAGGTCTAATCCTCTCAGACAGACGAAATAAACTCCCATGACAAAAAAACAACCGAAAGGATTTCAAGGCATTATGACAAAGAGACTGGGTGCGGCTGCATTACTCGTTCTGGGTGTCGCGTTGTTATTCGGCAATGCAGAAGCAAAGACTAGATCGAACCCCGTAATCGAGGTAAATATCCCCTATAGTTTTCACATCGGGAACCGGGCACTTCCTGCCGGAAGCTACAAATTCGAACTGGCGACCGGCGCGCCAGGACCTACAGACACCGTCAGCGTTCTGATCGTGCGCAATCGCGCAGCCCGGGTCTATCAAGCGGTCGTGGTTTCGGTGCAAGCTGCAGCCGGACTGCCAGAGGAATCCAGAGTTGATTTTAGCGGTGGAGATGACCACCTGCTGGTATCGGTCTGGAAGAATGGCGATCGCTTCGACCTGCAACCGGCCACGGCCGCCGCAGTCGAGGCCGATGACTGGATGGGTATGGGTAACGGTCGGCTTGTGACAGTCTCAGCCCAGTTGCTGGGCAGATAAGGAAAAAGTTTTCCCAAAAGCGTCCACCCCGCATCGCAAACGCCGGATTGCACATCGAAGCAGAGATGAAAGCGATTCAGGTGAAACAAGGCGGCGGGCCCGAGGTGATGCAACTCGTCGAGTTACCGATTCCAGAACCAAAGGCGAACGAGGCGGTCGTAAAGCTGGCCGCCTCGGGCGTGAACTTCATCGATGTCTACGTCCGTGAGGGCCGATACAAGGCGCCCCTTCCAGTTGTTCCGGGGCAGGAAGGCGCGGGAGTGGTGACCGCCGTCGGCGCAGATGTGCACTCCGTCAAGCCGGGAGATCGCGTCGCCTGGTGTAGCGTCCTCGGGACGTATGCGGAGTATGCCTCAGTTCCGGCAGACCGGCTGGTGCCAATTCCGAATGGCGTTAACGATCAGCAAGCCGCTGCCGCTATGCTTCAGGGAATGACGGCCCACTACCTGTCGCACGACACCTATCCCTTGAAGCAGGGCGAGACCGCGCTAGTTCATGCCGCAGCCGGCGGCGTCGGGCTGCTGCTGGTGCAGATGGCCCACAACATCGGCGCACGTGTTATTGCGACGGTGTCTACCGATGAGAAGGCGCAATTAGCGCGTGGCGCTGGCGCACACGAAGTGATCCTCTACAGCAAGTCCGACTTCGAAGCCGAAACCAGGCGCCTCACCGGCGGCAAAGGCGTAGACGTCGTCTATGACTCAGTTGGCAAAACCACATTCGAGAAAGGGCTTAGCGTCCTGCGTCCGCGCAAAATGATGGTCCTCTTCGGCGGATCGAGCGGCGCAGTCCCTCCCTTTGACCCAATGGTGTTGGCGCAAAAAGGATCTCTCTATGTGACCCGGCCCACCCTGGTGGCCTACATCGCTACGCGCGAAGAGTTGCTGGCCCGCTCGAGCGCGGTCTTCAGCATGGTATCCGCCGGCAAGCTCAAGCTGCGCATCGCTCACACCTACCCGCTAGCCGAAGCGCAACAGGCACACCGCGATCTGGAAGCGCGGAAGACAACGGGCAAGTTGCTGCTGATCCCGTAGGCTGGCACAGCCCAAATGGGGACAGCCCCCGGCTGTCCGCCCGAGCGAAGCTCGGCAGTGCTGTGCGGTCCGCCTCATAACAAACGGAGTTGGGGAAAGTCCACGCGGTAGCGGCTGGCATCGCGTGTCATAAGCCTGTCCGCTCTCAGGGATGCATGCGCCGCGATTACGAAATCGGCCGGCAAACGCTTCGGCAAGCCTCCGCCAGAACGGCGACGACGAACGGCGTATGCAGCGAAGCTCGTCGCAGCTAATTGCCACACCTCTTCTCCAAGGTCGAAATCTACTGCAATATTCATTTCCTTCAGCAATGCCTCAACGCGCCGCGGACTGCCTGTGGGAATGGCCGAAAGCTCGACGAACACAAGTGCGCTTACCGCGAGCGCTCCATCGGCTCGCGCCTGTGACAACTGGGCTGCGACGATGGGCGCCGAAGGTTCTCCCGACCAGAAAAGAGATAGGATATTGGTATCCAGAGCTGTCCTCATTCGTAGTCTTCATCGCTTCGCATATCGTCAATCCAGGCTTTTATTCCCTCTTCTCCCCCGGGGAATGGGCCCAAGACTCCAATGTACTTCTCGAATGGATTGACTTCCGAGCGGATTGGCCGAATTACAATGCGGCCTTCCTCATTCACAAACTCGACGCGGTCCCCGGGGGCAACACCAAGACGTTTGCGAATCTCTTGGGGCACGGTAATTTGTCCCTTGCTGCTAATTGTGCTGGATCTATTCATCTTTACTGACGTTCTTTACAATAAAGATATCAGGCTTTACCTTCTGAATCAATCACTTTGATTATCCCTTACGTTCATAGTGTTTTGCGTAAGCCGGAACCTCCAGCTTCGGATCGAGTCTCCCGTCTGCCACCGACTCCCCCGCCACCATCTCCAGCGGCACCACTCCCGCCCACGCCGGAAACGAATAATCCTCTTCATCATCCACAACTGGCCCCTTGCGCACCTTAGCCGAAAACTCTTCAATCGGCACCCGCAGAACTGACGTCGCTTTCAGCTCCCGCTCGTTAGGCTGCCGCACATCGTCCCAGCGGCCCGGAATGATGTGCTCGGAAAGCAAGCGCAAGGCCTCGAGTTTTTCCGTCGGATCATCCACCAGCGCCGCCTTCCCCAGCACCACCACCGACCGGTAATTCATTGAGTGATTAAAGATAGATCGGGCCAGCACGAGCCCATCGAGCAACGTAACGGTGATGCAAACAGGTATGCCTTCTTTCACGTTGCGCAACATGCGGCTGGCAGCGGACCCGTGAATGAATAAGCAATCGTCTTTTCGCCCGTAGGAAGTGGGGATCACAAACGGCTGCCCATCGACCACGAAACCGACGTGGCAAAGAAAGCCTTCGTCGAGAATCCGATAAGCCGCTTCGCGGTCATAAACAGCTCGATCAGCTTCGCGGACCAGACGGGTCCGCGGTGTAGGTGTGTAAGGCTGAGACATGAAGGAAGTACTCCGGCAAGCGCCAAGGATGGATGAAGCAAAAGTGTAACATCGGCAGCGAAGCGGGGCGTCGGCGCGTCGGATGAAATCATCAGTGAGATGAAATCTTAGCGTGATTGAAGCGTCGGCGCAGTGGGATCAGCGTCGGATGCAATCTCGGCGGGATGGAGTCACAGCCCCGAAGGGGCGGCATGTGAAAGCCCGGCACGGCAGTGCCGGGTAGAGGCACAAAACCGGAACGAGTCCCGCAGGGACGGCACCTTCCCCATCGCCAAACGACGTGACGAATTTCATCCCAGCCACTGCGGATTCTGATAAGTCCCATCAAAATCGTGGCTGGTCTTGTACCGCTCGTACTCCCCTTTGCCGGCCGCAGGCGCAGTCTTGGCGAGCAGACTCGCAACCTCGGTCTGGCTCATCGGCTTGAAACTGCGCGCGGCATCGAGCGCCTGTTGCAGAATCTTCATCGAATCGCAACCGGTAATCACGACGCTCGTCGGCAGATTCATGGCGTAATGCAGGCACTCCACCGGTGTGGCCGTATTGCTCTTCAGAATGAGCTTGTCGCCCATCGACTTCATGCCCAGCACCCCGATATTTTCCTTCACCAGCACGGGCAGGACTTTCTTTTCGAAACTTTCATAATGCGCGTCCATCACGTTGAGCGGCATTTGCACGGCGTCAAATCTGAATTGATGACTGGCCGCCGTCTTCAGCATCTTCAGATGGATGTCAGGACTCTTATGTCCAGTGAAACCGATGTACCGTATTTTGCCCTGCTTCTTAGCCTCCAGCGCGGCTTCCATCCCGCCACCTTCAGCGAAGATCCGGTCAGGATCGGTGTCGCGAATAATTTCATGAAACTGCAGCAGATCAATGCGTTCGGTTTGAAGCCGCCGAAGCGACTCCTCAATCTGCTGCGCCGCCGCCTTTTTCGTGCGTCCGTCAATCTTGGTCATGAGAAATGCTTTCTGCCGGTACCCATCCCGCAGCGCTTTGCCCATGCGAACTTCGCTTTGGCCGCCGTTGTAGTCCCAGCAGTTATCGAGAAAATTAATTCCGCCATCCAGCGCCGTTCGGATGATGCGAATACTCTCTTGCTCATCGGACTGCATGCCGATGTGGTAGCCGCCCAGCCCAACCACAGAAACTTTCTCGCCGGTGAGGCCCAGCGTGCGCGTGGGAAAAGGAGCATCGGCCGCATAGGCGAATTTGTGGTGGAGAGAAGTGATAAGAGTCCCCGCGGCCGCGGTCTTGAGAAAATGTCTGCGATTCATACCTGGCTCCTGCTATTGAGAGTCAGTTGACTGAAGTGGAGTTGCAGAAAATTTGGCCGGAAAATAAGGAATGCCGGGGTCGTAGCTCCCAGAAATCGCACCGACCTTGTTCGAACTAGAGCTCTTACCAATTCAGCTTAATAGCGAACTGAAACTGCCGGGGATCGTAAGCCGCCGTGGCCTGGCCGGCGTTACAGAACGAGCTGCTGCACAGCGGACTCACTGCGGCCACGTTGTTGCGGTTCGCAATGTTGAAGACATCGGCAATCAGATCCATGTTGAAACGCTCGCCAAAATAAATTCGCTTGGAAACACGAATATCGTCAAAGAGAGTCCACGGCTGCGTCCCAGCATTGCGTCCCAGATTGCCGTCGAGGGCAAGCAACGACACATGCGGGAAATCGGTTTGAGATGCGGACGTGGGCGTGAAAACCTGATAGCAACCTTCCTGCAGAGTCCCACTCGGCGAATACCTGCTCTTGAAAGAAGCTCCACAGATCGGATTGACAGTAGCGTTAGGACGCACGGTTAGCGAGGACAACTGAAAATTGTCGTCCCCGCTCGTGATGATGTTGAAAGGCCGGCCAGAAGCAACCTCGATGATCGGAGCGAATGTCCAGTCACTGAACACCTTGCGGGATAAACCGCTTCCGAGCTTGCCGCTTTGGTAAACGCCGCTGAACACAAAACGGTGCCGCTGATCGAACAGAGAATTGGAACGATCCAAAGCGGGATAATAACTGTCCTGCGGAGTGGTTGTGGCCTGCAGATCCGTCGAATCGTCAATCGCGTGCGACCAGGTGTAGGAGGCAAGAAATTCGTAATGCCGGTTGAAGCGTTTGCGCAAATTCACTGTGAAACCGTGGTAGATGGAACTACCGTTGGAGTAATTGGCGTCCATATCTCCGAAGGGAATGCAACCGGCGAATGTTACCGGATCACAGGCGCTGTTAAAGCCTGACGTGCTATATCCTGCGGTCTGAAGATACTGCATAACCGCTGGCAAAACTGTGGTTACGCAGGAGCCCGCGCCCACGGCGGTGAGAAAATTAGCGATCGAAGGATTGATCCCGCCCGGACGGAAGAAATTGGTCAAAGCAGCGGAGACCCAGGGCAAACCATTGTTAGGATTGATGCCACAAGGAGCGGCGCCCGTGCCCACTTGGAAGGGCCCGGCGGATGCGTTGGAAGTTGGATCACTGAAGGCTGCCTGCCAGTTCGCAGTCAGCAGATCGCCGCGCACGGTGTTGGCATTGATAGGGCGGTTCAAATGGCGCCCCCCATTAAAATTGTAGGCAAGATTCAAAGCAAAACCCCCGCCGAGATCCCGCTCGACGCTGAGGTTCGCCTGCTGCGAGTAGGCATACACAAAGTTCTTCCCTTGTGGATATCCGAAGGGTTGAAAGGCCAGCGGGAAAGCGGCGCCGCCAAACTGCGGTGGCGGATTAGTCAAATATTGCTGACCTAGAAAGAGTGATGCGGGCTGGTTCAAAGCCTGAAATCGCTGTTGATCGGGCTCATAAAAAAGCTGGGCAACAGGCATGCAATTCGGGTTGGTGAGCGTCCCCGTGAAAATGCTGGCGCCGTTGAGATTGCCAGGATTGAACGGAGTGGAAGCGGCATTGCATGGTGCGCCTCCCGCAAAGGCCAACTGGCCACTGGTTGAGCCGTCTGAAGCATCCCCAAGAAAATACAGCCCGAGGAGAGGATGGTCGTAGAAAATTCCGTACGACGCTCGGACTACAGTTTTGCCATCGTTCTTCGGATCCCACGCTATTCCAATGCGCGGCTGAATGTTGTTCTTATCGGTCTGAATTCCTTTCTGCAATCCCAATCGGTTGTAAGCTGCAAGCGCCAAAGCATCCGGCGGCTTCAACGTTGGCGGAAACTCAATGTCGTAGCGCACGCCATAGTTCAGCGTGACGTTAGGGCGAACACGCCAGGAATCCTGCCAGAATAATCCCAGCGCCTTGTTCGAAAATGAATCACTTGGACTCCCGAGGCCCTGAATAAAGTCTTGTGGAATGCCTGCCCCGTATGCCTGCACGGAACTAAGTTGAGGGAAAGGCAGTGGGAAGGCATTAATTGGGCCAAAATCGTAAACACCTCCGTAGTTCACGGTGAAGGTGGCAGTAATTGGTAGATAGTTGAAGTCGGCCCCAAACTTTGTATTGTGGCGCCCAATGGTCCAGGAGAAGTTGTCGGTGAACTGGTAGCGGTTTTCCACGCGCTGAATGTAGGAGTAAGGTTCTCGGCCAAAATAGGCGAAGCCTGGGATGTTGACAGCGGGGTCGGAGCCGCCCGGAATTTGTGTGTTGTAAAAATAAGAAAGTCCACGGCGCGCATATTGGAAGCGCAATTCGTTCACTTTGTTATTTCCCAGAGTCCAGGTGTCTTGTGCCACACCGGAGATGTCACGATAAGTCTGTTGCGAGGTGCGCGAGTAGGCATTTTGTCCAAACGGCTGGTCCTGACCGCTGACTTCGATGCCGGTTACGGTGCTCGGACTGACATTTCCGCGCAACATCAGGCGATTGCTGTTGCTGATATTGTGGTCGATGCGAAGTGAGTAAAGGCTGGTGCCCTCAAAGACTGGGAAATTTCCCATTTGCGATGCCAAAGTCTGATACGACGCCGGAACAAAGCACGGTGGTGTGCTACAGGTTGTTGGAAAGCCCCCGACTCCTGCAAAGCCTCCTGTGAGTCCCGTTGGCCAAGCGCCGTTCACAGCCATGCCCGACGACGCGCCGACTAGTGCCGCATATTGACCTACTTCTTGGGCAAAGGTGGGACTTGCTCCTTCGGCCGCCAGCGTTGCCGGATTTGTGAAGAAGCCCACTTGATCCGGAGTCAACTGCAAGGTTCCGAATGGCAACCCGACCTGCGTGGTATCAAACGGTTCAAGCCCAAAATTATTCTGACCGATGCTGGAAAAACCGGTCTCGTGCCGCCGTGTAATTTCGTAAGCAAAATAAAAATACGTTTTATCCTTCTTGATCGGTCCGCCGAAAGCCGCTCCCGCCTGCACCCGCGTATACGCGGGATTTGGGACCGTGCTGAACGGGTTCACAGCCTGAAAATTCCGGTTGCGCAAGTAACCATAGACATCTCCGTGGAAGTCATTCGAGCCCGAGCGCGTGATGATGTTCACCACCCCACCCGATGCCCGGCCGTATTCCGCGCTGTAGCTGTTGGTGATGATCTGAAATTCCTGCACCGCCTCTTGTGACACAGTCGAGCGCACCCCGTTCACGGAATTATCCGTTGCGTCCGCGCCGTCCACATTCACCAGATTCGAGCGTGCCCTCTGGCCGCTTATGTTGAGTCCCGAGGTCGGCGCCGCGCCGGTGTTCGGTGCGTTGTCACGCACCACCTGAGAATCCGTCAGCGTGAAATTAATGTAGTTGCGTCCGTTGATCGGAAGATTATCGATCCGCCGCTGGCCAATCGTGTCGGTTGTCGACGTGCGAGAGGTCTCCACCAAGTCAGCCTGAGAACTCACTTCCACCACTTCCCGCCCTGTCGCCACCGCAAGCGAGACCGGAAGCTCGACGAGTCCGCCAACGGTGATGATCACATCCCTCGCTTCAGCCTTTCCGAATCCCGCCGCTTCCACCGTGACCGTATAAGTGCCCGGCGGTAGCAGGCGCGCGCTGTAGCCGCCCTCGCCGTCACCGGTCGCGGTGCGCTCCAGTCCTTTGGCAACATCGACTACCATGACTGTCGCGTTGGCCACTGCATTGCCTTTGGGATCTTTCACGCTTACATGCAGATCGCCAGTGGAGGCGCCGCCTTGCCCGAAGGCAATGACGGAAAGCAACCCGAAAAATAGTGAGACGGAGAAAGCTTTCAGGCTCCGGATCATAGATCTCCCTTAAGTCCGCTTAGTTGACAGTGGCGGCGGACACAACTCCAACCGCGGTTGGCTGAAATACGCACAAGATTCTGGGGGTTGGTAGGTTCCCGCTGGTTTTTACACCAGAACACTGAAAGAAAACAAGGTAAGAATCATCGAAGTATTAGGCAAGTTACCCCCGCGGGTTTCATTCCGCGCCGCGGCGAGGGGCTCTGTCTTGAAAAGGGGGCGGGCTTCAGCCGCGCCGCAAAGTTCTCTAGACATCAACAGCGGCTCCAGTCGCCCACCGGAAGCCCGTTCCCGCAACCTGCTAAGGCTGCGCCGACAAACGCACCGGCATTGCGGGATTCTGCAGCCGTCCTAGCAGCATGGCAGCTCCATTGAGCTGCTCGTAACGCTCCACCACACGCACCGCGGCGAATGTGGAATTGGGCCAGGCCAGTGCGAAATAAATCCGCGCCATTGCGACAGTAGTATTGCGCCGAAGTAGCAGCGCGTCATTCACCAACTGCTGCGCAGGTCCGGCAACCCTGGCATCGCCGCTGGCAAGAGCCGCTTCGCCCACTCGTACCAGGACGCCCGCGTTGCTTCCCGTGACATGAACGTACGCGGCCATGGCGCGTAAGCGCTCGCGCCGCACTTTTCGAAACCGGTTCGCGGGTAAACGGCGACGTAAATATTCGTCCTCCGCAGGATTGATGAGATTCCGAAAAGCCACAATGTCGATGGGACGTATCGCGACCGCCAGGTTGGCGTTTCTCTTGGCCTGCAAAGTTTGCTTCACGGCCAGACGCAGAATAATGCCCAGTCCCAACGCAGCAGCGGCGACAATGACAATGGCCAGATTCATTGCTGCAGTAAACGCTCCAGTTCCCGGTTCCAGATGTCGAGATTATTTTCAGGCAGCGGAACCGCAGACGTGGCTGACTTTTTCTGGGGAAACGCCAGGTAATAAAACCAAATCAGAACGCACACGTGATACGTGGCCATGTTTAGCAAATCGAGAAGCGGGTAACGGCTGTAGGGCAAAGCTCCAGTGGCCATGACAGAGTATGTGGCCATGTGCTCGCAAAACAATATGCCGAAGCCCAACGCGATCCCGAAGTCTTTTCGATCCCAAGTCAGCTTATGGTGTCCGACGAACAGAAACAAGAATAGCGCCAGTCCACCCTCCACTATGTAAAGGCTCTGTAACAGGATATGGGCACGATAGGTCCAGATGTATTGCGGCTGGTCCCTCGGAGCGTAGGCCGCAGCAGCAATAGCAAGCAACAAGAGGGTCGCCCCCGCAACGCTAAACAGGCGAGTCCCCACCTTGGCAATTGCGAGTCGCGAGCGGAGCAGATGCAAAAGCAATTCTCGAAGGACGCCGAACATGAAGGCTCCCTCGATTACCAAGCTCGCGCACAAAGCAATCCACCACGCTCTGACGCTGACCGACGGAATAATGTCCATTCCGTAGAGCGTGAATTCCTCGACCGCTTCGAAAATTGTGTAGGCAAAGAAAACCGGGAATAGCTTATGTAATCCGCGCCGCCACAGGAATATGGCGAGCACTAGCTGCAGAACGTGCGGCCCGAGCCAGAGATAATGCCAAAGCAGTGAGTGCGACTGCAGCATGGGCGTCTGCGCGCACTATACCGCGAGTTGCCGCCGCGGGCAAGGTCGGCGGCAATCGCGTTCGGTTTTCGTAACGTCAACCGCGAACTACGGTTTGCAGCCCGCTGCGCAACCCCCGGCTGGGCCATCTGCATGAGCGGCGATTGGAACTACCAGAGTATTGACCAACATAAGGGCTACTGCGACGACCATCAGGATTCGTTTCACGGTTGTTTTTCTCCTTGTTTGAAAAATCGAACCGTGATATTTTCATGGCCCTGACGTGATAGAAACGTCACTTACGGTCGCTATCTTGTTCGGAATTCGTAACAAAAATGACGCTTAAATCTGCTCTGCAGGATCTTCGAGAGACCACGCTGGCCGCCGTTTCCGGCCTCCTCGCGAAACTGGCATATCTGGCATCTCTTCGCCGTCGCGAAGGCGGATATCTGCATTGGGGATTGTCGCTGGTTCACGGTGGAGAATCGTCAGACCGCGCGTTGAAGGCGGCTCAAACTGAAGTATTGTCGAACGTGCTTCGCACGCCGATCTCGGAACTCGTGGAAGATTTGCGGGAGTCGAGCCAGAACAGCAACCAAACTGCGGAGGCTTATGTGGAAGGCATGCGCGAAGAGTTCAGCAAACTGCTGCCTTCGCCGGACGACGCGGCCTCAGCCGCCCACCTTAATTCAGTGCTGATTGCGCTTTCGACCCTGGAGAAGGACCAAAAGCGTGCCAATCCGTCAACTTCATAGCGATCCCCACGACCTGACCGATAATCTCCGCTTCCTGCGGATGCCGCAACACTCTCACCGGCACCGGCGACAAAGGATGCGGCTGTAAAATCACGTCATCGCGTCGCATGCTGCACCAGCAGCACGTATGTCCGTCCCGCGTCTCCACAAAATAAATAGGACGCTCGTACTCGCAACGCCACAATCCCTCTACTACTTTATTTTTCGCTTCATCCACCTGAATGAAGCTGCCAGGCGGCAAAATCGGATACATCGTGAAATCGTGATTGCCGATGTAGCCATAAGTAAAATCGCTGTGGGCAAACTGCGCCAGATAAGAGAGCGGCACCAGCCCCCACTGCTCCACCATGCGGCCCAGATTCGTAGTGCGCTGCTGATCCCATCCCGGATCCATGCGAATCGGCATTTGTACCGACGAAAGCCCCGAAAGCGCCTCCGATACATGCGACCGCGGCGGAGCGATCATGCCCAGATCCGCCGCCACATTATTCAGATCAACGCCATACCACGCCAACAGTTCCCGAAGATCGCGGCGGTAAATTACCGCCAGCGTGTACAACCGGAAAATGCTGGGAAGCACGCCCTTGGTCTCAATGTCCGACAGACGGCTGGGAGGAATCGAGTACTCTTCGTTGCGGTATTTCTCGGCCATGCGCGCGCTCGATATTTCGATATCGCGCATCGTCAACCCGAGTTTTTCGCGCAGGGTACGAAGGCTCTTGCCTGCTGGGAGCATTGCCACGCCTCCATGAAAGTGTGCGCCATCATATCAGGACGCGCCCTATTTGTGCCTCAATGTCTAAAGAATTTTTCGCTCATCCCATCTTGTTACGATTTCCGAACAAAGTTATCCCCAAGTCTGACGCGGGGAAACTCCGATATCCAGTTCGAAGGCAAAGCCACATCTGGGACGCACTATTCAGTTCATCCACTGATCTTGTTCGGATTTCGTAACAAGCGGACAGTGATTTTTCAAAATCACCTCCAGCGCCCTCCCAGGATTTCCAGATTCGCACGTCCGCCACCCCATCCCGTTACTGACCGCGCTCGATCCCTGCATCTTCCTTCTGCACCGTCTTCAACGCCCACGCCATCCGCGGAGTATTATGCGCAATCCCCACCTGCCCCTGCGCATTCAGCACAATAATTCCCCCATGCCCTTTCAGCCGCTGCTTCAGATAATTCATCGCCTCCTGCGCCGCCCACTCCGGCAAATTCCCCGCCACAATACGATCCGCCGTCCACTTGGCCAGCACTAGTTTCATAATCGGCTCGCCCCATCCAGTAGTCGAAACCGCCGCACTCAAATTATCCGCATAACATCCACACCCAATCAGGGACGAATCCCCCAACCGCCCGGGAGCCTTATTCAAAGTCCCGCCCGTCGAAGTCGCCGCCGCAATGTTCCCCTCGCGATCCAACGCCACCGCCCCCACCGTGTCATGCGAAATCGCCGCATCATGAACCGCCGGCGCAAACAAATCATTCCCATCCTGCGCGGATCCCGATGGGTGCCCCATTTCTCGCGCGCCTTCTGCGCGAGAAGTGGGGGTTTTCGCCTGATACTCCCGCAACCGCTCTACCTCCCGCGGAATCACCAGGTCTTCGTTCCTGCACAACTCCAGGCCATGCTCCTCCGCAAACCGCTCCGCGCCTTCCGCCACAAAATACACATGCGGACTCTCACTCAAAATCTTCCGCGCCGCCCGCACCGGATTGCGCACCCGCTCCACGCATCCCACGCCCCCGGCGCGCAGTGTGCCTCCATCCATAATTAGCGCGTCGAGTTGCACCTTGCCGTCGCGGTTCAGAAAGCTGCCACGCCCTGCGTCAAACGTCTCATCGTCTTCCATGATGACGACGGATTCCTCCACCGCGTCCAGCGCCGTCCCGCCGCGCTCCAGCACCCTCCACCCCGCTGCCAGCGCGTTGCGTACTCCATTGATGTGCGCCTCGACCATGTCATCCGGCATGGCCCAAGCTCCCCCGTGAACCACCAGTACTGGATTGTTTGGCATCGCGCTTAGTCTAGCAAAGCGGCTTTCATTCCCGATTGCCATCCCGAGCGAAGCGAGGGACGTTGGTTTCGCTCTCCGCCGCCTCCATGTCATCCAGAGCGAAGTGAATGTTTCGCGAAGCGAAGCATTCACGCAGTCGAAGGACCCCGTGGCAGTTACCCTGGGCACGGACGCGTCAGGGAGTTTTCTCATCTACTCTTGATAGCTTCTCCTGCAAAGAGCATCTGCGCTCCCCACTTTTCCGCCAAATCTTCCCACCGCGGATTCTTCGACTCAATCAAAGCAGTCTTCTTGGCTCTCGACCAGCCCTTCAATTGCTTTTCGCGCCCAATTGCTTTGTGAACATCGTCAAAGCTTTCGCAATAGACCAGCCGATCGCATCCATACTTGCTAGCGAACCCTTCAATCTCTCCGCGCTTATGTTGCAACGCCCTCCGGTAAATGCTGTTGGTCATCCCAACGTAAAGCGTTCCAGAACGGCTACAGACGATGTAAACAAAATATTCGTGATCTTTCATGAAACCTCTACTCCCTGTCATCCAGAGCGCAGTGAATGGTTCGCGAAGCGAAGCATTCACGAAGCGAAGGACCCCGTACCGCTCGCCCTCGGCACGGACCCATCAAGGAGTTTCCTTCACGCGCGGCAGCACAGTGGGAACTCCCTTAAAATGTCCATCTCTGCCCAAACAGGCAAGGGGTGCTTCGACTCCATGGGCCGCTTCGCTTCGCGAACCCTCCCACTCCGCTCAGCATGACAGATGCGATCTCGATTCGATCTCATTGTCCAGAGTTTTTAGGTCTGTCATTTCCCAAAATGCTCCTTACAGGAGTCCCTGAATCCTGTCATCCAGAGCGCAGTGAATGGTTCGCGAAGCGAAGCATTCACGGAGCGAAGGACCCCATGTTGCTAAATCTAGGCACGGACGTATCAGGGAGTTTTCACCACCCTCGACGGTGCTGTGAGAACTCCCTTGCATGTCAGTCTTTCTGTACGCAGGCAAGGGATGCTTCGACTCCGTGGGCCGCTTCGCTTCGCGAACCCTCCCACTCCGCTCAGCATGACAGATGCGAGCTTGATTTGATCTCATTGTCCAGAGTTTTTAGGTTTGTCATTTCCCAAAATGCTCCTTACAGGAGTCCCTGAATCCTGTCATCCAGAGCGCAGTGAATGGTTCGCGAAGCGAAGCATTCACGAAGCGAAGGACCCCGTGCCGCTCGCCCTCGGCACGGACCCGTCAGGGAGTTTCCATCACGCGCGGCAGCACAGTGGCAACTCCCTTAAATGTCCATCTCTGCCCAAACAGGCAAGGGGTGCTTCGACTCCGTGGGCCGCTTCGCTTCGCGAACCATCCCACTGCGCTCAGCATGACAGATGCGATCTCGATTCGATCTCATTGTCCAGAGTTTTTAGGTCTGTCATTTCCCAAAATGCTCCTTACAGGAGTCCCTAAATCCTGTCATCCAGAGCGCAGTGAATGGTTCGCGAAGCGAAGCATTCACGAAGCGAAGGACCCCGTGCCGCTCGCCCTCGGCACGGACCCGTCAGGGAGTTCTCACTACGCCCCTCAGCACCGTGGGAACTCCTTTACGCGTCAATCTTTGTGTATGCAGGCAAGGGGTGCTTCGACTTCGTGTGTTGCTTCGCTTCGCGAACCATCCCACTCCGCTCAGCATGACAGATCTCTGCTCCAGTCCGGTCTCTGGAATCAAGTTTTTGTATCGTCATTTCCAAAAATGCCAATTATTTGTTTCGAGAGAAAATTTTCGGCCCGCATTGTGACGTCTAACCTTGCCTTCCACAGCCTCTCTGTTCAATCCTGAATACGCAACACGCTGTGCAGACCGAACCGCACGCAGCTAAGCTCTTTGCAATCTAGATTTTGACCCCTAAGTCCTTTAGACCTTCGGATCTGGAAGGAATTTCTTGCTAACGTGAAGATTCCAAAAGACCGTGGGGGAGGGGGGAGGGTGCCAGGAGTACGCGATAAGAATTCCGCTCGGCCTGCATGACTACAGAATGGAAGGTGGGAGAGAAACATGAGTATCAACGACGTTCCGCGCTGCCAGCACGTCAAGGTGAATGGGACGCAGTGTGGATCCCCGGCGCTGCGGCGCAAGAGGTATTGCTATTTCCATGACAGCTATCGGCATACGCGAGCAAGGCTTATGGAGGAGGAGTTGGAGCCTCGCGTCTACAATTTCCCCTTGCTCGAGGATGCAAATTCGGTGCAGGTGGCAGTCATGCATGTCATCCACTCGCTTGGATCAGGGAAGATGGATACCAAGGTGGCTGGCTTAATGCTCTATGCGCTGCAAACGGCCAGCGCGAATATCAAGCACTTGAAGTTCGAAGCCGAGCAGCCAACCGACGTCGTTATCGATCAGGATACGTTGGACCTGACGTGCATCCATGGGCCGCAATGGTTTGATCGGGACTTCAACGAAAACGCGGCAGAAACAACGCACGTGCCGCCAGCCGCGAAACTAGCCGAGCCCCGCGACCGCGCAAAGCTGCGCAAGAGGCCCGACCCTGTCAGAGACACTGAAGATGGGAAAGATAGTCTCGCCGGGTTATTACTGCAGAGGCTTGGGCTGATGACGCCTGATGGCGAGATGATATCTCCGACTGAGCCAACATCGCCAGTGATCGAGGCCGAACCAGTCAACCATTGACGGATATGCGGGGGTGCCCATCCTTTTCACGTTTTTTGCGAAGGGTGAGAAATTTGACTTACGCGGCTTGGCCGGCTTTGGCGGCGGGCGGAATGATGTCCTGCGTGCGGGTCCAGGTGTAGCGCATGCGGTGAATTACCGTCAGAGTCGACAGCACTGCGATGATCCAGAGCACGGGGGCCATGCGGTTGAAGAGGGCTCCGATGATGACGAGCACCAGGCGCTCGGGACGTTCCATGAAGCCGACGCGGCAGGACCCGATCAGCGACTCGGCGCGGGCGCGGGTGTAGCTGACCATGATGGCGCTGACCATGACGAACGCGCTGAGCACGACGTATAGGAAATTTTCGCCGCGGGCGTAGAAGACAAGCAGTCCGAGGAACTGCGAGGCGTCACTGTAGCGGTCGACTACCGAATCGAAAAACGCACCGAAGCGGGTGACGCGGTTGGTGGCGCGGGCGACTTGTCCATCGACGAGATCGAAGAATCCGGAGAAGATGATGACCAGTCCGGCGTAGAAAAACATGCGCCGTTGCGTGAGCGCGGTGGCCGAGCCGAAAAGAATTGCGGCCCAGGTGTTGACCACCAGTCCCATGAACGTGAGCACATTGGGATTGATGCGTGACAGGGCCAGCCAGCGGACGATGGTATCGAGCAGGACTCCGCAGGCGCGGCCGAAGGCGCTGGTCCAACTGTGGTTCGGAGTGCGAGGGGCGGTGAGGCTGGCCGCGTCCGCCACCTAGGTGCCCGCCTTTTCGCGCTCGGCCTCGTCGTGGACCGTGGTCAGGGCAAGGATTTCGAGTTCGCGCTTGCCGTTGGGCGTGATCACGGTGGCTTCGTCGCCAACCTTTTTATTCAGCAGCGCCTTGCCGATCGGAGACGTAGTAGAGATTTTTCCGCCGGCGACGTCCGACTCTTCGCTGGTGACGAGCTTGTATTCGATCTCTTCATTCTTCGAGCTGTCGAAAACCTTGACGGTAGAACCGAGCCCCACTTTGTCGTGGGGAATGTTGTTCATGTTGGTCAGCGACAGGTCGGCGAGACGCTTGCCCAGCTGGCGAAAGCGCGCCTTGACGAATTCCTGGCGCTGCTTGGCCATGTGGTATTCGGCGTTCTCGCTGAGATCGCCCAGAGCCGCGGCCCGCTTGATCTCTTTAGGAAGTTCGTGGACGAGTTCGTGCTCGAGCGCGTCGACTTCCTCCTGAAGCTTTTTTCTCAGTTGATCCGTCATTTTCGATCAGGGCAAGCGTGCCGTAAGGCTGTTGAGATTATAAACCTCTTGCGGGCAGCCAAGAATGCTCCGAACTACTTCTGTGCCGGAGGCACGTACTCCTTGGGCACGGCGGAACCTTCTCCGAAAAAGAATTGGTCGAGCTGCTTGACGATGACTTCCTGATCTTCGCGGCGAGCCGGATTCAGGCGGTATTCGTTGAGCAGCATCTTGCAGTGCTCGGTCCACATGCGCCAGGCTTCCTGGCTGACGTTGTCATAGACTTTGCGGCCAAGATCATTGTCGAAGGGCGGCTCGTCAAGCCCAGGGAGCTCTCTCTTCAACTTCACGCAGAAAACAGTGTGCGCCATACACTTCCTTCAATCGTAAATTTCTCTACATTCAAGATTACTACAGGGGATGGCGGGGGAGGAACTGAGGCAGAATCTGGAGAGGAGCTTGGGACTTCTGCCTCAAACTCGATCTCTTGTTCGGATTTTGTAACGAGATCAATTTGCTGGAAAGCATTCCAGCGGGAAAAAGGACCAAGCACCGTGCTGTCAGCTTAAAAGGGCGTCTGGTCACCAGTGTCTGTTCTGATTTCGTAACAATATCCAAAGCAGCGATAAAGAAAACGGCTAACCGTGGGAAGATTTGTCGCGAAAGTCTGTCCCTCCATCAGGAACAGCAGCAGCGGGAAGAGCAATGGTAATTTTGTCATGCTTAAAATTGGGATGGACGACATCTGCCCGTATTGCGGCAATGTCGCGGTTTACCGTTCACAGCCGGAGACGCGCCTCGGTTGGGCGTGTTGGCTTTTGCTTCTCGATCATGCCAGATGCCACGGATGCCTGCGCCAGCACTATCGGCCGCTCTTCTTCCCGGCGCCTGAGTATCCGGATCCGTCCGCGACGGACATCCATTCAGATCCTTGTTATGAATATGGAACCGAGACTGAAATGCTGGCCGATGAGCCAGACTGACTCCTCTTACTTGCCCTTGATCGCAATGTAAACCGCGTTGTAAGTTTCG
Source organism: Candidatus Sulfotelmatobacter sp. (assembly GCA_025462865.1). Lineage (GTDB taxonomy): Bacteria > Acidobacteriota > Terriglobia > Terriglobales > Acidobacteriaceae > Sulfotelmatobacter. Next base: position 129,604 of record JAOAPI010000145.1, read on the forward strand.
TCCCCGAGGTTCTCGACTTTATGCTTAACGGGCGGGAACCATCTGGATTCGCCAGCCTTCGCGTAAACTTCGTGGATCTTACCGTCCTGGTCGGTGAACCTGAGGTGTCCTCCGGTCAGATTGACGACGACCCCACCGGGATGGTCATGCAGGTCCGACTTCTCATGCGGACCATAGTGGATGTCAATCACGCGAACCCGGTCGTTTTCAAAATGCAGCTTGTAATGGGTGGGTTCCGCTTTGGTGGGATCTTGAGCCGCAGCAAGATTCGCTGCCAGACACACAATCGCTGCTGCGCAAAGAATCCTGCACAACATGGCTTGCGCCTCCTGCATTGAAAATAAATTCGTACGGCAAACTTGAAGGGAAAACTATCACCGCGCACAGGGCCTGTCAACGATGTGAAACCGGGCTGCCTCAAGGTGGTCACTCGGGCAACCCGGTTAACAGGCCTCAACAAAAGACTTGCGAGAGCTGAGGCTCTCCACTATTTCTTCGGCTCGTCCTTCTCAGGAGCTTTGTCTTTGTCTGGAGCCTTATCTTTCTCCTTACTCTTGTCCTCGATGGAAAGAAGTTCCACTTCAAAAATGAGCGTTGCATTGGAGCCAATGTCAGGACTCGGTCCGCGCTCTCCATACGCAAGGTCGGAAGGAATGAAGAGTTGCCACTTGGAACCGACCGGCATGAGCTGAAGCGCCTCGGTCCATCCTTTGATGACGCCGGTGACGGGGAATGTCGCAGGCTGACCGCGTTTATAGGAGCTGTCAAACTCCGTGCCATTGATCAGAGTGCCGCGATAGTTGCAAACCACTGAGTCGGTCGCGGTCGGTTTCGGTCCCGTACCCTCTTTCATGATTTTGTACTGCAGACCGCTTGGCAGTGTGACAATGCCCTCTTTCGCTTTATTGGCTGCGAGAAAGGTTTCGCCTTCTTTTTTGTTTGCAGCCCCTTCTACCTGCATTTTCTCCTGCTGCTTCTTGCGCAGATCATTTTGCACTTCGACGATCGCGGCCTGGGCTTCTTCATCAGTTAGTAGAGTCTTGCTGCCGGTCAGGCTGTCTTTCAAGCCGCGCGCGAGAATGTTTGGATCCACTGGAACCTGTTGCCGGTGGAGGTTCGCGCCCATCTTCATTCCGAGGGCGTAGCTGAACTTGTCTTTTGAAGTTTTGAGGGCGAGCGGAGCCGCAGTTTTTGCCGCAGTGGCAGGCCGTTTCGCCGCCGGAGTCTGAGCCTTCGTGGATGAACTCGATGGTGACGACGGTTTTGGAGTTGTCGCCGCCGGAGTGTCCTGCCCCAGGACGGTCCCCAGCAGCAGCATGCCAGCCGCCAATATGTTTACCGATGCGATGAACAATTTATGCATTCCATATTGTCACATCACACCGCTATCTCCGCAAACCCGAAGCAGTCCGGTAAGGGTGCAGTTTGACTTCCCGAATCTCTTATCAGAAGGGCGTCATCTCGAGACTGGGCATCCTTTGGCCGGATTAGGGATCTCGCGATGAGATTTCCCGAGACCTCGGTATTCACTGGAGATCACTTCGGCAGAGAGCGCTGCAAATAGTTGAAAAACTATTCGGTAAACGGTTGGTGGGCCCGCAAGGATTTGAACCTTGGACCAATGGATTATGAGTCCACTGCTCTAACCGCTGAGCTACGGGCCCGGGTTTTATTAACCTAACACAATTATCACGTACGGCAGGAGCATGGCAGAATATCGCCATGGCGAACATTGGAACTGCATTCATTCCTGATTTTATCTATGGGACGGCGTGGAAGGAAGAACGCACCGCAGCGCTGGTTGAACTGGCAGTGCGTATGGGATTTCGCGGAATCGATACGGCTAATCAACGGCGCCATTATTTCGAAGCGGGAGTCGGTCAGGGCCTGGCGTCTGCTTATCGAGCGGGGCTGGTAACACGTGCGGATCTTTTTCTGCAGACGAAGTTTACTTATCGTCCGGGCCAGGACGATCGGTTGCCGTATGATCCTGCGGCGAGTTTGTCTGTTCAGGTGGCGCAATCGATGGCGAGTTCGCTTCAGCATCTTGGAACCGATTACGTCGATAGTTTTGTGCTCCACGGGCCGTCATCCGGCTATGGTTGGGCCGACGCGGACGCCGAGGTTTGGGACGCAATGCGTGGGGAACGCGATGCGGGACGGACGCGACTTCTGGGTGTGAGCAATGTTTCGCTGAAGCATCTTGTGGAAATGGAAAGTCTGCGAGTGGAACTTCCCGCGTTCGTGCAGAACCGATGTTACGCGCGGCTGGGTTGGGATCGTGAGGTGCGATTGTTCTGCCGCGAACGGGAGATTGTTTATCAGGGATTCTCGCTGCTCACAGCAAATGTGGAAGTATTGCGGCATCCGGTAGTCACGAGCCTCGCGACGCGTGCGAAAGCCAGTCCGGTTCAGATCGTTTTCGCTTTCGCGCGCGCGATCGGGATGCTGCCACTGACTGGGACTACCGACGCCGAGCACATGAAGCAGGATCTGGCGAGCGCCGGGCTGGAGCTTTCAGACGATGTCGTGCGCCAAATCGAGAATCTTGCAGAGTAAACCCGCTATTGCGAACGGTCGATTAGCGCGAGAGCCTGTTCCGTTGTGACGAGAGTCGCTCCCATGTCCTGCAGTTCGGTAACGGTCCGTTGCCCATCTTCGGCTTTTAAAGTTTCAATCGCATCTTCGACTACCGAGACGCGGCGGCCTCGATCGAGCAATCCCTTCGCGGCGAAACGAACGCAGTATTCCGTTACGACCCCGAAGACGACGAATTCTGCGCCCATGGGCAAGCGCTTCACGAGTTCATCGGCGTGGCGGCTTTCGAAGATGTCGAGCGTTTGTTTTTCGAGGAGGATCTGCTGGTATTGAAAGAGATCGCGTGGCAACGCGGCGGTCGGCTCGTTCGGTACGCTGACAACTTTCTCCGTGAGCGCTTCGCGAACATAGGCCGAGCCCGGCGTGCCTTTAATGCAGTGGGGCGGAAACGTTTTGAACTCTGGATCGTCCTTGGCGTGATAGCAGCCATGCGACACGAGAAAGACCCGGTCCTGGCGAGCGGCGTCAGTAAGTTTGCGAATGTTGGGCAGCAACCGTTCGGCGCCGGGGACGTAGAGTTTGCCACCGGGCAGCATGAAGTCCACTTGCGTGTCGACTTCCCAGAAAATAGCGTTCGGAGATACCATTGCGGGTCCGCCGAATGTGGCGTTAGAGCAAGGGTATAACATTCCTGGCGGCTGTTGGGATTCCATCATCCGCGCGACGAAACCTGCAAGGGGTTCACTCAATGCCACGCCTTTTGATTCGCAATATTGGTCTGCTGCTCAGTGGAGATCTTAAGAATCCGATTCTTGATGCCGACACTGTGCTGACAGTCGACGGGAAAATTCAATCCGTCGGCAGACAAAAGGACATTGACGCGGAAGGGGCGACTGTTGTCATTGATGCGAAGGGCACGACTCTGGCGCCGGGATTGATCGACAGTCATGTGCATCCGGTGGCTGGAGACTGGACGCCGCGGCAAAACCAGATTGGATGGATCGACAGCTACTTGCACGGCGGAGTCACCACGATGATCTCCGCTGGTGAAGTGCACACGCCGGGGCGGCCTAAGGATGTGGTCGGTGTGAAGGCGATGGCGATCTTTGCCCAGAGGGCATTCTCAGCCTTTCGCCCGGGCGGCGTTCGAATTCATGCGGGGGCTCCAGTGATCGAGCATGGGATGCTCGAGGAGGATTTCAAGGAACTGGCGGCGGCTGGCGTCACCATGCTAGGAGAAGTTGGGCTGGGCAGTGTGAAAGACGGTTCGACTGCGCGCGAGATGGTCGGGTGGGCGCGAAAATATGGGATGCAGAGCACGATTCATACCGGCGGGCCGTCGATTCCAGGCTCCAGTTTGATCGATAAAGATATTGTGCTGGCCGCCGACGCGGACGTTATCGGCCACATCAATGGCGGCCATACTGCACTGCCGGACGATCAGATCGTTGCGCTCTGCGAGCAATCTCCACGAGCGCTCGAGGTTGTTCACAATGGCAACGAAAAAGCAGCGCTGCTAACTCTGCGCACCGCGCGGGAACTGAAAAAGCTTGATCGAGTAATTTTGGGAACGGATTCTCCCGCCGGTTCCGGAGTGCAGCCGTTGGGAATTTTGCGTATGATCTCAATGCTGTCATCTCTTGGAGAAATGCGGGCCGAGGTAGCGGTTTGTTTTGCTACCGGCAACACGGCAAGAATCCGGAAGCTGGATTGCGGACTGATCGAGCCTGGCCGTGCGGCAACGTTCGTGATGATTGACCGGGCGCAGCAGTCACCTGGGAAAACGGTGCTCGAAAGTATTCAGCGAGGAGATTTGCCGGGGATCGGGATGGTGATCATTGACGGCACGGTGAGCGCACAACGCAGCCGCAACACGCCACCTGCAACGACCGTGCCGGAAATCGTAAGCCATTAAAGCGTGGGTCAAGGTCCAAACACATACGCTGATCCGGGAGTAGAACTCTTCGGCGCTCCGGCGACAGCGGTAGGGCCGCTCATGGAGATCGAGACGCCCATATTGTCGCTCGCAGCCCCATCAGAAGCGGTGAGTTCGCTGGCCTTGGTAGTAGTTCTCCAGCCGCTGGGCGGCTTGATGAATAAATAGGCCGCGCCCTGACCATTATTGCTGCCAACGGTTGTGCCCGGCGCGCCGATCACAATCGCGTTGCCGCTTATCGCGGCGGACTGGCCAAATCCGTCGCCCTGTACGGCATTCGGGGCGCGCATTTCGGCCGTCTGGGTCATGTTGCTCCAACCGGTTGTTGGCTTAACGAATACGTACGCTGCACCCTTTCCGTTGAAGGCATTGACCGCGCCAACCAAGGCAGTGTCGCCGCTGATTGCCGAGGAGAAGCCGAAGTCCGCGCTGCCTGCGCCGTCTGATGCGGTGAGTTCGGCTGTCTGAGTACGGTTGACCCAGCCGCCTGCCGGTTCCACGAACACATAGGCCGCACCCTGGAAATTATTGTGGCCATAGGCGCCCGCAATTACTGTATTGCCGCTGACCGCTATTGAGGCGCCCATGTAATTCAGCAGCTGGCTGTCGAAGGCGGTGAGTTTCGCAGTTTCATTCAGGTTTCCGCTCCAGCCATTGGTGGGACGAGTAAAGACGTAGGCTTTTCCCGCGAAACTATTTCCGGAATTGTCGACGGCGAAGAAAGCTCCCACTGCGATAGTGAATCCGCTGATGCTGACGCTGTCGCCGAAGGCGGCGCCCGGTTGGCCATCGGACGCGGTAAGCTTGGCGGTTTCGGTTGCGTCGGTCCACCCGCTGACGGGCTTGACGAATACATAGGCTGCGCCTGGGCCCGCGCTAGGAGCGACGGACCCAGCCTTATTAAAGTTGGACGTGTTCGCTGCGCCGACGACGATTGTGTTCCCGCTGATGGCAACGGAAGTGCCGAAGCCTTCGCCGTTGTCGGAGGAAGTCAGCTTGGCGACCTGCGTCATGCTTGCCCATCCGCTGTCGGGCTTGACGTAGACGTAGACAGCGCCATAGGTCTCGATGTTGGAATCGAAATCTCCGACAACGACGGTATTGCCGCTGACGGCAATGGAGATGCCGAACCAATCGTTCGTGACGCGCGTTGATGGTGTGAGTTCGGCGAGTTGCACCAGAGTGGCCGGTGGAGTTGCAGCATGGACCAACGTCGCCGCGAGAAAAATAGTGGACGCAAGCGTTAAGCGCAGATTGAACATTGGATGGACCTCCGGGGCCGGACCGCCAGGCGAAACACGAGCGGGCCGGATTATACACGCTACGGGTTAAAGTCCAGGTAATAGTTTGGCCGGAAAGGCAAGCCTGGTGGCCGTTTTGGCGGTTTTTCCCCCCTCTAGCGCAGACCGTCCTCACCCTTGATTTGATCTTTCGTAAGTCCTCCGACACGCGCGAGGGGGCGGCCGCTATCGGTGACTGCGACTGCGACGACGATCTCGTTGGCACGGGGGGCATCGTTAATTCGGACTTCCATGCCGTCAAAGTGACTGCGAACGAATGCGGCATCTTTGTGGCCGAGGGGGATATCGAGGACGACGCCCATGCCGCCGCGCTTTTTGGAAGATGGTATGAGGGCCGCGCCTTTGCCGAGGACCTTTCTTACGGGAGCGCCGAGTTTGGGATGCAGAATCGCGGCGGCGTGTTCGATCTCGCCGTTTTCGCCGACGGCGGCCGCTTTACCATAGCTCTCGACGCTGGTTGCGGAGATGCCGAGAGCCGCGACGGCGCGCAGGGTGAGGAGTTCGCCAAGTTCCTCGCCGATGGTCATCAGCTCGGACAAGTCTTCAACATATTTTCCGGCGCAGGGATTTTCTATGACTGCTACCGCGGCGGCGCGGCGAGTGGGAGGATTGATCGCGCGGCCCATCTCAGTGTTCGTCTCTTCGACGAAGGTTACGATTTTGCGGATACGCGCTTTCATCGCAGGCCGTCCTCTCCTTTGATTTCTGAGGCTTTGAGGCCGCCGACGCGGGCATGAACGCGAGGGCCCGTAGTCATCACGAGGGCGAGCAGAATTTCGTCGGCGCGCGGAGCATCGGCCAATCCGATCTCCATGGAATCGAAATGACTGCGCACGTAGGAAGCGTTGATGTGGGTGATGGGAAGATCGAGGCGAGTGCCTGGGCCTCCAACTTTTTTGGTGGAAGCTACGATGGCTTTTGCACCGCCCAGAATCTCGCGCATACCGTAGCCGCCGGGAACGTGCCAGAGGGCGCCGTGTTCGAGTTCACCGCTGGCGCCGACAATTGCACCCTTGCCATAACCTTCTATGATTTTCGCATCTCCGCCGAGGGCGGCGACGAGGGAGCGCGCCATTTCGAGGCCGAGGGGCTTCAGGTCGTCCATGAATCCGGCGATCTCTTGCACGTATCTACCAGCGAAGGGATTGAGGATTACCGTAAGCGCAGCAGCGCGGCGAAGCGGTACTGCTGACGGCGGACCACCTTCGTGGAATATTTCCTCAAGCACTGTAACTTTTTTCCGGATCTGAATCTCAGGCATGTACGCCTCTGTGACCTTGTATTGATATCACACGATTTCACAACGTCCGCGTGCTGCGTGCGAGGCTCTACCCTCCGAGAGCCGAAATCGCATGGTTCGCGGAGAAAGGCCGCGGAGATCGCGGAAGGTACTGAACTGAACCTACGATTTCTGTCGCTTCGCGCAGATGGAGGGCCGCAGCCGAAATTAACCCGTCACCGAGAAGCGAGCGGGCGACTCCGACACCGGCGTCGAGCGCTGCGGCGATTTCCTCATGAGAAAGGTCGCCGACATTCTGGGTGACAAGGCGATCGCCTAGATCGCTATCCGGCGCGAGATCGCGGGCGGGAACGCGCGTGATGTTGGGATGTCCCGGCAAATCGATCGCGTTGGCGATGATGGTTACTGCGGCATCTGCTGTGGCGGCGCGGTCAGCAAGAACGGTAACGGCGTCGGCGATGCCGAGGGAGAAACTGCGGCCGCGCCAGCCGCTAGTCGCGATGCCACGCACCGGCTCGTCCCCGTGCAGTTCAGCTTTACCGAAAAGCGATGGGTGGTGCGGAAGATCGACCATGCCCACGACAAAACATTCCTCAGGTGTGAGATGGAGGGCAATGTCTCCACCGTTGTTCACATACGCCCGCGAGAGGGTCGCGGCGGAAGTCATGCTGGCTAGAATTTCCTCGGCGACTGCGCCGGCCACGGCCGCCATTGGCGTGATGAAAGTTCGAGCGCAGTAAGGCGCGACTGCGGCGACCATGCGTTTCGCAATGACGCCATCAGGCTTCGGGGCGCCGACTTGCGTTGGCTGACGCAAGAATATTAGTTCGCCGCAAAGTTCATCGAGGACTGTGACGAAGCGCGTTGCCGCTGCTTGATATGCGAGATTCACTTGAGCAGCGGTTCCGAAGGCCTCGATGATCAGGTCGATTGGGCCATCGTGAAGATGTAGACGGCGTCCATCAGGCAGGATGCGGATTTGGGCTCGCACTCTCATTTGTCGGACCTGCTGGATTTTGTATTGGAAAGAGGCCAGGGATTCTCCGGCCTCGCTGAAATGTGACGGCGGCTTTCGCCGTGCAAAATTGAGTCCAGGGGACGAACGTGATCCATGTACCCGCCGAGAGCGGCGTAATCTTTTAGTTTCAAAGAGAATTCTATGGGAGCGACCAGAGCGGGCGTGGGCACGTAACCAAAAGCGTGCTCGGGCATCCGGCTCACGTCAACCATGAAGGTGATGCCACCACCTGGCCAGACGTAGACTGGAGCGCCGCCGCAGGTTACGCGGGTAAGCGCGTCGCGCACGGAGTGCGTCAAGCGCACCGGGTTTTCGGTGACGCCGGCCCGAAGCGAGCCTCCGGCACCGCCCATGAACAGAACTGTAGAGAGCGCGGGCTCGCAATTCTCTTTGATCCGGGCGACCGATTCGTTGAGTGCGGCGGGCAATTCTTTTTGCACGGGGCGAAGGGCATCGTCCAGTTCGAAGTACGCAAAATGCTCGCCGGTGGTGCTTACCATCAGCATCCGAAGGTTCGGCCAGGCGATCTTAGGATCGAATTCTTTCAGGATAGATAGAGGATCGTCGATGTTCGTGCCGCCCCAGGCCGTGCCGGGTTCGGCGACGCGGAAGTAGCGTCCCGGAGTTGAGCGGCGGCCTTTCATCTCGATCCCAGTTTCCGGGATGCCCAACAATTTGCCGGCCTGATGCTCGGAGAGAACGCCAGTAATGTGGTCGTCGACTACGACCACCTCGTCGACCTTGCCGTGCCATTGCTTCGCAAACATTCCGATGGTGGCCGAACCGCAGCCGACGCGCATGCGTTCTTCCTGAATGCCATCGACTACCGGCGGCTTGCCCGCCTCGACAATTACGGTGGCGCCTTGATCGATAGTAAGTTCGACCGGCTTGCGGTCGCACAGGTTCAGCAGAGTTTCACAAGTAACCGTGCCTTCGCGACGACTGCCTCCGGTGAGATGGCGAACGCCGCCAAGGGAGAGCATTTGAGAACCGTACTCGCTAGTGGTGACGTGCCCGACGGGTTCGCCTTGCACGCGGATGAGATTTGTCTCTGGACCCAAGTATCGATCGGTATCGATCTTTAACTTTACGCCACAATAGCTGAAGATGCCTTCGGTCACTACCGTGACCATATCAACGCCCTGTACCTCGGAGGAGATGATAAACGGAGCAGGTTTGTAATCGGGATAGGTCGTACCCGCGCCGATGGCGGTAACGAATGTCTCGGGACCGGTAACGATGTTGCCATCCCATTCGCGATTGCGATCGAGGAACGGGACCACGGAGTCGCCGCGCGACACAGCTCGGTCGAGAACTACATGCGGATCGATGCGGATTAATTGACCGTTGTTGTTTGCATAACGATCGCAGGCGCCGGTGCGCCCGGGTTTGATGTAACAAAGAACGGGGCAGGCGTCGCAACGAATGGCATCATCATCAGCCACGAGCGGCTCCCGTCTTCTCATCCGGAACTTTGGCGAGAATGGCTGCCCGTATGCGATCGGGCGTAGCGGGAATCCGACGAATGCGTACGCCAATGGCGTGATGAATGGCATTGAGTATTGCCGGCGCGGTAGGAATTACGGCTTGCTCGCCAATCCCTTTTGCTCCGAAGGGTCCGATAGGCGAGGGATCCTCAATGAGGATTGACTCGATTGGCGGAATGTCACCGGCGGTTGGAATTAGATAGTCATGCAGGTTCTCGCCCTTGCCGGGAAAAAATTCTTCCATCAGGGCCATGCCAAGTCCCTGGGCGACGCCGCCTTCAATTTGACCTTCAATCAGAGTTGGATTGATGGCGCGGCCGACATCGTGCGCGGCAACAACTCTGAGGACACGCACTGTGCCCAAGTCTATGTCAACCTCAACTTCCGCGAGATGAGCGCCGAATCCATATACCGCGTAGGGAACACCCTGGCCATTTTCATCGAGCGGACTAGTCGGCGGATCGAATGTTTGTTCAGCCGTCAGAACGTAGCCGTGGCTATCAAGCGGCATATCCTGCAGTGAGATTCGCTTCTGTTTTTCCGCCTGCTGGATGACTAGCGTGCCAGCGCCGAATCTAATTACTGCATCTTTTTCGTCGCACGCATTCGCTAGCCGCAGAATCAGGCATCGCAGCTCTTTCCCCGCCATATGCGCGGCTTTGCCGGTAACCAATGTCTGGCGCGACGCCGAGGTTTTGCCGCAATCCGGTGTGATCGATGTATCCCCGGAAATCAGATCGAAGCAATCAATAGACGCGCCCAATGCATCGGCGCAGATCTGAGTCACGATGGTGTTTGATCCCTGGCCAATGTCGACCGCTCCCTGATGCAAGGCGATCCTGCCGTCGCGTTTGAGGCCAATGCGCACGGTGGAGGGATTCGGCAGCGAGGTATTACCGCATCCGTACCACATTCCTGCGACGCCAACCCCGCGGCGAATTGGACCGGTCGCCTGAGCATTGAACTTCTCAGCTTCAGCACGGGCAGTCTTCCATCGGGGACGCAATGCTTCGAGGCAGGCGCGAATACCTACGCCTTCTCCCAAAACCTGGCCCGTGACCGTGGGAGTTTTATTATCGAGCGCGTTGAGGATGCGAAACTCCAGCGGATCAATTCCGAGGCGAATGGCGAGATCGTCATAGAGTTGTTCCTGTGCGATTGCCGTCTGCGGCACTCCAAAGCCGCGAAACGCACCCGCCGGAACAATGTTGGTATGGACCGCCCGCGTGACCGCACGATAGTTCGGGATGTAATAAGGTCCAGAGGCGTGCACCGGGACTCTCGCTGCAACCGTTGGCCCCCACGAGGAGTATGCGCCGGTATTGAAGTCGGCGGTGAAATCGAGCGCCAAAAGTTTCCCATCTTGGCCGGCGCCAGCGCGGCAACTCATGCGCGCCGGGTGGCGCTTGGTTGTCGCCATGATCGACTCGATTCGCGAATACACCATGCGGACCGGGCGAGGCAAATGCCACGCAGCCAGCGCAAGAAATGGCTGGACTGACAGATCGAGCTTGGTGCCGAAGCCGCCGCCGACGGCTGTTGGAATAATTCGCACGGCGTCGGGCGGAATAGCCAAAAGCTTCGCGATATCCGCGCGATCCATATAGGGCGATTGAGTGCAGGCCTGAATTTCGATTCCATCGCCAATGCGCCGCGCGAATCCGGCTTCTGGCTCGATGCAGGCATGTTCGACGAAGCCGGTTTCAAATTCAGCTTCGACTACTACGTGGGACTCGGCCAACGCCTTCTCGACATTTCCGCGCACCACTCGGCCGCCCGTCAGTATGTTCTCCGGCCGGTGCGGATGGATCAGCGTAGCATTCGGCGCGAGCGCCTCGTCGATTGTGCGCAGGGCGGGCAATTCTTCCCACCTCACGGGAAAAGTTGCGGGGTCGATATTTTCAATTGCATCCAAGTCGCCGACTATCGCCGCGATTGCCTCTCCGCGATAGCGGGCGCCGATTTCTTCGTGAGCGAATACAGGCTGATCGGCAAAACGAGGAATCACGCCGTAACAGTCTTTTCCGGGAACATCTTTGGAACTGAAGATCGCTGCCACTCCGGGATGCGCGGCGACAAACTCCTCCAGGTCCCCAAAGCGAAACATCGCTCGATCGTAGGGGCACCGAATCACGCGCAGTCCGAGAGCTCCCGCTGGAGTTTCATCCGCACCATAAATTTCTGTGCCTTCGACTTTGCCCTTTCCGTCGAGGCGAACCAGACGCTGACCGACCGCCGAGCCAGCCGCGGGGAATGTATTTTCTTCTGCCGGTGAATGCGCGGTTTGCGAATGCACGCCGAGGATAGCGTTAATGATCTTCCGATATCCGGTGCAGCGGCACAGCACTCCGCCAATCGCATCCTTCACTTCCGGCTCAGAGGGTGACTGATTGGTTTCGAGAAGGGCTGTAGCTGCAACCAGCATGCCTGGCGTGCAGGCCCCGCATTGCGCGGCGCCGTGACGAAGAAACGCATCCTGCAGGCGACCAAATAAAGGAGAACGCGACTGCAGCCCCTCAACGGTGGTGACGGAACAGTTTTCAATCTGCCCGACTGCAACCAGGCAGGAACACACCGGGTTTCCGTCGAGCAACACGGTGCACGCGCCACAGTCTCCGGCGTCGCACCCGACTTTTGTTCCCGTGAGTCCAAGTTCTTCCCGCAAAACTCGGGAGAGCCTTTGAGCCGGAGCGGTGCACACCGATAATGCTCGCCCATTGACTACCAGATTGAGAGTGCACTTGGCTTCCGAAGCTGTAGCGAGAGTTGCCATCACGCGGTTCCTGCGCACGAATCCAGGACGCGCTGTACCAGTTTCAGGGCTGCGTCGCGCCGGTAGGCAGCCGTCGCGCGAACGTCGCCGATGGGGGATAAATTGTTGAGGTGAGCCGCATTGGCACACGCTCCCAACCCAACTATGGGTGCGCCAATCAGGTCGCGCTCCAATTCAAAGAGTCTTCGGGCAACGACTGAGCAAGAGCCGACGCTGACACGAGCCTGACGAACACGGGCCGCCGAATCTTTTTCGATCACGACTGCGACCATCGCAATGGAGATCACGAGATACCGGCGGACCCCCAGTTTGAGAAACGTGGAGGCGGCATTTTCGATTCCGCGGGGTATGAGCACCTGAGACAGGATTTCGTCCGGCTGCCGCTGAGTTTTGCGGTTGCCCAGAATAAACTGCGTGAGCGGCATCCGGCGCGTACCGGAATGCGAAACCAGTTCTACTTCCGCATCGAGCGCCAACAGGGGTGGGACGCTATCGGCGGCAGGCGATGCGTTGCAGAGGTTTCCGGCAACGGTGCCGCGGTTCTGAATCTGAATGCCGCCAATTTCGCGGGCTGCCAGCTTCAATGCGTCAAAACATCGGGGCAGCTGAGTTTTAATGATTTCGGTCCAGGTCGTTAGTCCGCCGATTCGAATGTGTTTCGCGTCGCGAATCACGCCTTTCAGTTCATGCAGACCGGAAATGTCGACCACGGATGCAGTCGGCGGCCGATCCACAAGCGATGGGAAAAAATCAGTGCCGCCCGCCAGGATTTGCCCACCGGACGCGGCCAGGGCGTGGACAGCTTCGCTGAGCGTGTTGGGCCGGAAATACAGGGAGTGCCCCCGCAGATGAAGCGTTGATCGTTCGGCAGGAACACAATTCTTATACAAATGGCGGGGTTTGTACAGCGGCCGGGCAAGGTTTCGAAACAATAATTATGCAAACTTGTTACATGCCGATGACAAACGGGAGTCCGCGCAATCCTAGCATCCGCTAACAGCATTCAGAGAAAAATACGGTTTGGACAGTCTTTTCACGGTCGATTTCTAACCCGCCCCTGCCTCTGATGTTCCGCCAAAGGAGACTTTATGCAACATCGCAGAAGTGTTTTCGCAGCTTGCCTCGGGTTGGCCTTGATCTTTGTTTCCAACGCAGCACTGGCCCAGTATCAACTTACAAACTTGGTTTCGAATCAGGTGGGGGTCGCCAGGCACACGGATCCTCTATTAGTAAATGCATGGGGACTAACTTATGGTCCTGGTGGACCATTCTGGATCAGTGACGCCGGCTCAGGCTGGTCGACACTTTACGATGGCAACGGAGTCAAGCAGAGCCTTGATGTGGTGGTGCCCTCGGCCAGCGGCCAGGGACCGGGTTCTCCCACCGGGATTGTCTTCAACGGATCGCAGGAGTTCCAGGTCCAGGGCTGGGCAGCGATCTTCCTGTTTGCCACGCTCGACGGAACCATCAGCGGTTGGGCGCCGCAATCCAATCCCAACCAGGCAATCGTCGCTGTGAACAACTCGGGCGCCGGAGCTGTCTACACGGGCCTGGCGATCACCAGCAATGCCACGGGCAACTTCCTTTTTGCCGCGGACAGCGCGAACAATAAAGTGGACATGTATGACGGGAACTTCAACCTGGTGAGTTCGTTCACTGACGCCACGGTTCCCGCAGGCTTCACCCCGTTTGGCATTCAGGATCTGAATGGTCTGGTATACGTGTCTTTCGCCAACTCGTCCGGCGCCTCGGGCGGTTACATCGACATATTCAGCGAGAGCGGAACATTCCTGAAGCGCCTGGCTCAGGGCTCGCCGCTGAACCAGCCATGGGGTTTCGCTGCGGCTCCGAACACTTTCGGGCCTCTGAGTAATACCCTGCTGATCTCAAATAACGTCAACAAGAACGGAACGATTAACGGCTTCAACGCCATCACCGGACAGTTCGTGGGCAGGATCAAGGATACGAGCGGAAATGCAATCCGTATCGATCAGCTCTGGGGGATTAAGTTTGGCGGAGGAACGTCAAGCAATGGAGGAATGCGAGAGCTTTTCTTCACTGCTGGTCCTGACAATAATCTGGCTGGCACATTTGGGGTGATTCGGGTTAGTAATTAAGTTCAGTCAGCGTGTACTACTTTTTTGGCAACGGCCGCCTGCGAGGGCGGCTTTTTTAGGTGAGGGAAAGACCATTTGAGAACAGCATCGCTGCGCTACCCACACGAATCGAAATCAGGAGTTTGGATCTTGGACGCTCTGGACCAACGACAGCAGGCTGGAGTGCAGAGCGTTTTTGCTTGCGGGGGGCAGCTCGATGAAGCGGAAAGGCTGCAGCCAACCTTGGGTGGCCCACATGGGAAACATGATCTCAGCTCGTTCGCGAATCGTGGTATTACCCAGGTGGAAGATGAACTCAACTTTCAGCTTTTCGTCGAGCGGCTTCTCCAGGTGCACCAGACCTCCGCTGGTGGAAAGCTGATGCAGTTTACCGCGAACCTGGCGCTGGTTGGGCAATCGAATCAGCGTCAGGATCGAGCCCCGAAGCTTGACGCGAAAGGGGCGATCCTGACCCGCAGGCCTGGATATAGATGAATCCAGAGCTCTCGATTCTGGCATCTGCGACATCGTGCTAAAAGTATTTCACCTCGGCGCACACGGCACGAGGTTACGAAAGAACGGCACCTATCAACGCTTTGGACAGCAGAGTCAGCATGTTGCGGGACCGAAAATCCAGGAAGACGATTTAGAGTGACTATTTTTTTCGAGGACGGGCTTCGCCTTGATTCGAGAACTTGTTATAGGGCCAGACATTGTTACTTTTCGCTGGGATCTTTCCTGCATCGCTGGGTCGGGCGGTCACACCGGCGGTTGCATCGCAATTCCAGTCCTCCGGCGGATCGACAATGCCCCATACATTGCCGTGGTTGTACAGCGCGACGCCAATCAGAAAATATTTGCCATCGTTTCCGAGAGGCAGACAATTCGCGACGCGTCCCGACGCGCTTCCGCCACCTGGGAGGTTGCCGAATAATACCGGGGTTTCGAGGGGCAAGGCTTCCGTAGAGCGGAACCCGCAGCCCTGCGGACTTACGACAAGAGCGAGGCACTCGTCAGAGAAAGGATGCCTGCGGTCCAGGCTGGTGACGATCACCGGAATCTCAACACGCAATCGCGTGCAGCGTCGGGTCGACTTGGGCGTGACTATTTCCATCGGCGATTTGCTCGGATGGGGAAGGTCTTGTCCTAACGCTCTACTTTGACAGAAGAGACGGTTGCCGTCAGGACTAAGAAGGACATCGAGGATGACGGAAGTAACCTTGAGGCCAAAAGCCTAGGCCTGAGCCGCGATCATTGGCTTGGATTGCAGCGTCTTTTGGCTTATAACATGGCTGGACCTTAGTGAACCCAGTGCCTGTCATCTCTGTAAACCGTTCAGCGGCAACTGCTTCAGTTGAGCGCGAGTGGGATTTCTTGTTGGCTGCCAGTTCCACCGGTCAAGAGGAAAGCAGCCTAGGGCGAATGCGGTCTTTGCTCGAAAAACAGATCGACTGGGAAACTCTGCTTCGCCTGGCGGACGAACACGGCACGTCCTCTATTGTGTACCAGAACTGTTCGAGGCTGGATGACGCAGTGCCTGCGGCGGTACTGACGTTGCTGCGTGAGCGCTATGAGACGAACATTCACAAGTCACTTTTTCTGGCGCGGGAGCTGATCCGAATTCTGGATTGCCTTGCTACCCTTGGCATCGAAGCAATTCCTTATAAGGGGCTCGTGTTGTCGGAGGTTTACTACGGCGACATGGCCATGCGCCAGGCCGGCGACGTGGATTTGTTCGTCCGTAAGCGTGATGTGGAACGAGCGAGGAAAGCAGTTCGCGATTTGGGATATACACCGCGGGTTCTCATACCACATGCCGCCTGGCAGGACTACATCGCATCCGGATACGAATGCACTTTCGACAGTCCGGCTGGGAAAAATTTACTGGAATTGCAGTGGGCGCTACAGCCGAGCTTCTACGCCGTAGATTTCGACATGGATGGACTATTTGCGCGGGTGGTAGACGTTACCGTAGCGGGCCGCGCGGTGCAAACTCCTTCGCCAGAAGACTTGCTTCTGGTGTTGTCAGTACACGCCGCGAAACATGTCTGGGGACGCCTGATCTGGCTGTGCGATATCGCCCAAATTGTAAAACGGGAGGTTTTGAATTGGGATTCGGTGCAGGCTCGTGCGCGAGAGTTTGGCATTGAGCGCATTTTGCGAATTACGCTGCTGTTAATTAACCGCTTTCTCGCAGAACCGCTTCCTTCGGCGATCGAAAGAGCAGTTGTGGCCGATAAAGATGCGCGAGCCCTCGCAGATGAAATCGCTGTCGCAGTGAGTCATGGAGTTTCATACGAGGAGCAGCAAGTATCTTATTTTCGGCTGATGATGCGGATTCGAGAGCGGAGGGGGGACAGGCAGAAATTTCTGACGCGACTTACTTTTACTCCGGGTCCGGGGGAATGGGAGGCGATTCGCCTGCCCAAGATTCTGTTTCCTCTATATCGAGTGGTGAGGCTGATGCGGCTGGCGGCCAGATTCGCGCGCAGCTAGAATGCTCAGCGGTCGTAGACGTTCCGTAATGCGGGCTTGAACGCTTGCTTCGCTGCGCTTCGCGGACAGCCGAGGGCCTGCCCTGAGCGGAGTCGAAGGGCGGCTGTCGCTATGTGGATCGCGCCTTAGCGGCTGGCGAGGCCGCCCGCTGTTTCGCCGCCGTCCATGGTATAGACGTGGCCGGTCGCGTAAGCAGCGTCGTCAGAGGCGAGAAACGCAAAGAGACCCGCGATTTCTTCGGGCTTGGCGTGGCGACGCAGGGGGATCTTACCGTTTACTTCGCCGAGCATGGCGTCTGTGTACTCGGCCCGCTGCATTGGAGTCAATACATACCCGGGAGCCACTGCGCAAACGCGAATTTCTGGCGCAAGTTCGAGAGCCATGGAGCGGGTCAACTCGATCACACCGGCTTTGGTTGCGTTGTAGTCCGCATAATACGGATAACCCATGATGCCGTTGGTCGAGGCAGTTTGTAGAATGACTCCGCTGCCGCGTTCCTTCATGTGGCGCGCCGCAGTCTGAGCGACGTAGAACACACCTGTCAAATTGACGGCGATCAGCTTGTCCCACTCTTCGGGCGTGATGTCGAGGAATTTGTGGCGGATGCTGATGCCGGCATTGTTGATGAGGACGTCGACTCCGTCCATTACCCGGACTGCGTCGGCGAACGCAGCTTCCACCTGCATGAGGTCGGTAACATCGGCGATGATGGACTCTGAGATTGCGGGCAACTGGTGACGAATTGCTTCACACGCCTTGGGGTCGCGGTCCAGAACGCAGACTCTTGCGCCCTCTTCAAGAAAGCGAGCGGCGGTGGCTGCGCCGATTCCGCTTGCGCCTCCAGTGATGAGGACTCGTTTGTCTTTCAGGCCGCGCATGCAGGGTTCAGAACTTCTATTTGCCGAATCTCATCTTAATCTTGCAGCCGGGATAGGTGTTAGGCAGCGGGCGGTAACCAGAGATCACTCTCTGCCGACTCCTAGTGCGTCCGCCACTCGATTAATGGAATTGAACCAAGCCGCAATCATTGTGATCTGCAAGATTCCACGATCGTCAAACCCTACCGCCCGCAGCTTCTCGATGTCGTCTTTCCGAACTTTTGTAGCATCCTTAGTCAACTTCACCACGTAATCCAACATCACGCGCTCCTGCGGCGTAATAGGCGCGGTCGTATAGTCTTTTTCCAGCGACTCGACCAACTGCGGGTCCAGCGTGACTCTACGCAGAAACTCTGCGTGCGACTCGATTCAATACCTGCACCGGTTGGTCACCGAGACCATGGTGGTAATCATTTCATGTTGCCGGCGGCTCAAAGGCAACTGTGGAGACATCAGAGCCCCAAACGTGGCAAACGAATGATAAAGCGCCTCCGGAATTAACGTGTGCGCCCCCACAATGGACGCCCCTCCAGCATCATCGGGTTGCACCGGATCGCCATACTCTTTCGGATACAGCGCTTTCTGTCTATCGACTGCCTGGCGTAACGTTTCATCTGCTTCCGACATCGGTATGGTTCGAATCCAAGTCATCGTCGTTGACTCCCCCTGCGCTTTCGCATCGGGAAGACTACACTGCTGCCCTTCCCCGGCCAAATAGCACATTCATACTAGAACTCTTTTGTACTTCATCAATTAAGGCGAATATATTGGGCCGAATCGCCCAAGCAGTGCTCATTTTTTCCCTGATTCCCTTGGTAACCCGTTCGTACACTCCCTTTTGGTAACCCTTGGTAACCACACGTTTCTACCCTTGCAGCCGTACAATTGCCCTGTCCGACCGGCCATCTCCAAAAAGGAGTTTGGCCACATGACGCGCCCCGGGATCACTCCCACGGACCGTCGTCGGTTTCAGCTCAAAAGTTTCTGTCAGACCAGGTTCCGGAGTTCGTACTCATATGGCGTTCGGTTTCGGATTCAACAAACAGAAGGTGCTCAACGCTGCGGAGAAGTATGTCCAGCAGGGCAAGATGCAGAACGCCATCGCTGAGTACGAAAAGGTCCTGAAGGCCGATCCCAAAGACCTTACTGTCACCAATACCGTCGGAGATCTCTACTCGCGCCTCGGTGAAGCCGACAAAGCAACCGAATGTTTCAAGAGTGTGGGCGATGCTTACGCCAATCAGGGTTTCACGGTCAAAGCCATCGCGATGTACAAGAAGATCAGCAAGCTCAAGCCTTCTCTTGAGAGCGTGCTGAAGCTGGCGGAGCTCTATACGCAGCAGGGACTTTTCAACGATGCTCGCGCCCAATATCTGCACGTAGCGGAAGAATTCCTGAAATCCGGCGAGCTGGATAACGCAGTCCGCATTTTCCAGAAGATTCTGGAAATGGATCCGGAAAACACCACCATGCGCGTTCGCCTGGCGGAGGTTTACGTTCGCCTGGGCAAGAAAAATGATGCCTGGCAAATTTTCTCTGCCGCTGCCGAGACTTTGCGCGCCAAGGGAAACCTGAGCGGAGCGGAAGAAGTTCTACAGCGCATGCTAACGCTCGACCCCGGCAACAGCTATGCCCTGCTCATCCAGGGCCGTATTTTGATCGAGGCCGGCGATGCGGAAGCCGCCATCCAATCGTTCCAGAAAGTCTCCAATCTCGATTCCAATCCTGAAGGTCTTCGTGATCTTCTGAAAGCTTATTTGAAGACCGGCCGCCTCTCCGATGCCGGAACTCTGGCCAATAAGCTCCAGTCGGTTCACAACGACCTCACTGCCGTCTCCTCTTTCGCTGACGCTCTCATGCAGGCAGGACAGTATGAGAACGCGCTCCAGGTCTACGATCAGCATGCGGACCGGCTGCTGGCTGAAGATTCCGCGAAGGTTCTAAAGAATCTTCATTCCGTCATCGGACACGTACGCGAAAATTCCGCGTCACTCGAGAAACTCCTCGCCCTTTTTCAGAAAGCTGGAGACACCACTCACATTAGCGAAGTCATTGAGCTGCTGGCTCACGCTTCGGTGCAGGCGGGCCAACTGCCCCGCGCCCGGGACCTCTATCAGAAGCTCGCCACTATGGAGCCTGGCAATCCCCTGCATATGGACAACTACCAGCAGGTGGTCAACCAGCTCGGCGGATCCTCGGCGGCAAAATATATTTCCCCCGACGAAGCTGCTGTGATTGTCGACGAACTGGAAGCCACAGCCCCTTCCATCCACCAGCACTATTCAGATGCTGTTGCCCTCGCCATTCGATCGGCGCTTACGGATGCCGAGCTCTTCATTTCGTACAACATGCCGGCCAAGGCTCTTGGCCCGCTCATGGCGGCAATGCCCCAGGCGCCTACGGATCTCCGCCTGAATCAGCGACTGGCCGCTTTGCACACTCGCGCAGGTCGTTTCGCCGAAGCCGGCGTCTGCTGCCGCACTTTACAGAACATTTATTCTGAAGCCGGATATCCCGAAGAGGCAACGCGCTACGCGGAGCTTGCCGATCGCTATGAGGATCGCTCGGTTGCGGCGGGGGCCGCTTCCTCTGATGCCATCGCGGAGCATGTGCCTTCCGCGGACCAATCGGCTCCAGACGAAATATCAGTGCCAGCTGCCGCGACGGCTCCATGGCCCGCAGCGCCGCCCCAGTCCACGGAAGAATCTGAATTCGCGGTCATCGCGAATCAAGATGACCACCAGATCGACGAGCATGCGTCGACGGCAAAATCTCCCGCCGCCCCTGCGGAGATCGATCTTTCCTCTGAGTGGGACGACTCGATCACTGTCGAAACCGACTCTGTGGCAACAGAAACAGCAGAGGCTGAGGGCAGTAATGCCGTAGATGAACAACACGTTCTAGTAGCTAAGAGCGACTCACACAAGACCGCTGAAACCATTGAAGAATTCCGTTTTTATCTTGAGCATGGCATGCCCGAGCAAGCCTCGGCGGCGTTCACGAAGATTCAATCTCTTACCCAGGACGAAGCGACGCTCAGCACCCTGCGCGCCGAAATGAAGGCGGCTGCGCAGAAATCCTCCGAAGAGGAGGAAGCTCCCGCTGTCGAAGCTCCTGCCGAATTCGCCATCGACGAGCCTGCGGTGGAATTCGCCGTCGATGAGGCGCCTGCAGCCATCGACGAACCGCCGCCTGTTGTCGAAACACCTTCGATCGAATCGCACGCTCCCGTGATGGAAGAGCCAGTTCCATCGGCGCTGCATGCTGAGCCCGCGCCTGTGCCGCATCCAGTCGATGAAGCTCCAGTCGCCCCGGCGCCGGACGTGCTTCAAGAATTCGTTTCGGATCTCGAGTCTTCACTGGGCGACACTTTTCTTTCAGGCGCGGTAGCACACGAACCGGAGCCTGCGGTTGAACGTGCGTCGACAGAGGCGTCAAAACCGGCTACAACCGAACTCGAGCCCATCGGCAACGCCGCACCCACTACTTTTGGACTGCCTCAAGCAGAACCCATGGGAGAGTTCGTCGCGGATATTGAAGCTTCGTTGGGGGACGACTTTCTCAAAGATGCTCCCGTGCCTGAACCTCAGGCTGCATCGCCGAGTAAGCCTATTCCCCAGACTCATGCTGCGCCCCCGGTTAAAGTTCCCAATGCACCCCTCGCACAGCAATGGCCCGTGCCGCCGGTTGCACCCTCTGTTCCAGTAAGCGCCCCGGTAGCAACCAATGCTGCGGCGGCTTCCGCCTCTTCGGGAGTGCCTGTTTCACACCGAACGGCTGTTCCGGCCCCGGCCGCGCCCATAGCGCACAAGCCGCCCATCTCTCAAATTATTCCCGGCGCAGCAGCCGCCAAATCTTCTCCATTTAGCGAGGACGCCGGCGTCGACCTCGCGGAAATGTTCGGCGAGCTCAAACACGATCTCGAAGCTGGGGCAGCCACTACAGAAGAGGATCCGGAAACCCACTACAACCTCGGCATCGCCTTCCGGGAAATGGGCCTGCTCGATGAAGCCATCGGCGAATTGCAGAAGACCTGCCAGGCGGTTGACCGCGGACATCCATTCCCGCAAGTCATGCAAACTTATACCTGGTTAGCCCAATGCTTCCTCGACAAAGGCGTGCCCGAGGCCGCCATCCGCTGGTACCAGAAAGCTCTCGCCGCTCCGGCCATTGATGAAGAAACGCGCACCGCTCTCCACTATGAGCTAGCTTCCGCCTACGAGACCGCGGGCGACAAACCTGCCGCCCTCAAGAATTTCATGGAAGTCTACGGCCGCAACATCGATTATCGCGATGTCGCCGAGCGCATCAAGCCCCTTAAGACGTAAAATAGCCGGATGGGTTTCGTTCCTCACTTACACGCCGTGCCCCATTTTCCAAACAGCTTTGTCCTCCGTCTCCGCTTCGTTGCGGCCGATCGGAGCGCCGAGTGACCCCAGACCCCAAGCTGCCCTTCGATGAAGGTGTTACTGTGCCTGCTCAACCTGCGTCAACTCAACCGGTCGGCACCACGGTCCTTGATTCGGGGAGCGCCACGCACCAGCCTTTGCAACTTTGGCTGCACCGCGCTTCCGTCTTTCTTTTCGTCCTCATCAGCGCCGTCGCCGGTGTCCTGCTCGTGATTCTGCCCTGGACCCCGGAGTGGACCGACAATTACCTTCTTCTTTCGTATCCCTGGCTCCGCACGTTGATCTCGACCGGGTTTTTTCGTGGGCTGTGCAGCGGCTTGGGATTACTCGACATTTGGATCGGCTTCTGGGAAGCTCTCCACTATCATGAACATCAGTAATCGCAAATGATTCGGGTGTCCCGCAGGAGGGCTTCCTGAGGTTTCGCATTGCTCGAGTTAAGAAGTTTGCATCTTAGAACCCTGCATCTCAGAATGTTGTATTCAGAACGCGGTTCCCTAAATGGTCGAAAAACTCAAACCCGCCCCGCTGGCATATGAAAATCATTCGTTCCTCAGCAGTCCGGATGGACGCATTCTTCGAATCCTGGCCGAATATCAGGAACCCCTCTCGCGCTTTCGGCGCGAGCAGATTCAGGACACTGTAGTATTTTTCGGCTCGGCTCGCTTCCAGGGAGGCGCTGCCGCCCAAAAAAATCTTTCCGCCCTAAAGAACGCCGTGAAAGGAACTCCCGCCGAGCAGGAGAAGGAATTAAAGCGCGCGCTCGCGGCCGTCGAAATGGCCCGGTATTATGAAGATGCGCGGCAACTGGCACACCTTCTTACCAAGTGGTCGATTCAAATTCCCGCCCGCCGCCGGCGGTTTGTCGTCACCACCGGCGGAGGCCCCGGCATAATGGAGGCCGCCAACCTGGGAGCTCACGAAGCCGGAGGCAAGAGTATCGGACTCAACATCAATCTCCCTTTCGAGCAGAATCCGAATCCCTACATCACGCCTTCATTAAACTTTGAATTTCACTACTTCTTCATGCGTAAATTCTGGTTTGCGTACCTCGCTAAAGCGCTGGTGATCTTTCCCGGAGGCTTTGGCACCATCGACGAACTTTTCGAAATTCTCACCCTCGCCCAGACCGACAAGCTGGCCAAGAAAATCCTGGTGGTCATCTACGGCAGCGAATACTGGCATCGCATCATGAACTTCCAGGCGTTCGTCGACGCGGGCACCGTCTCGCCCGAAGACTTGAACCTGTTTAAATTCGTCGACACTCCCGAGGACGCTTTTACTTTCCTTCGTGACGGTTTGACGGAGTACCACCTTGGCGGCCAGCCGAAAAAAGCAAGAGAACAGGAAGTTCTCCCCGAGATCGCAAAAACCAGGCCGTGAGATTGGGTAGGTTTACGTTCGGACCTTGAATTCCGCTACTGGCCGAGCTCCAGAGTTTTCAACTCATCCACCAAAGCCTTCTGCACTTTTTTCTGAAGCTCCGCAGTCAACTTCTTTCCTCCCGAAGTCAGGTAGAAAGTATCGATGGCCATCTGTCCTTCGGTATCGATCAGCGCGATCACAATGTTGCACGAATGCTGGGAAAGGCACGAACTGATGCGGTGCAAGAGGCGCGGGCGATCCTGTGCAATGACCTGCAGGAGAGTGCTCGTGGAAGAACATTCGTCATCAAAATCAATCCGGGTTTCGACAACCACTTTGACACGGGCATGCTTTTCGCTGCGGTGACGATCCCGGAGCATACGATCAAGGTCGGCGGCGCCCGCCAGAACGCCAGTAATGCTCTGCTTGAATCGCTCCCACTCCGACAAGTTTAATTCGAGTGTGCGAAAGCGGTCAGTAAAGTAAATCGTGTCCACCACAGTTCCGGCCTGGTTCGAAAACGCATTTGCCTTCACGATGTTCATTCCCCAGGCAGCAAGCACTCCAGTTAAGGTCGCGAATAATGATGGCCGGTCTTTCGTGACCAGAGTCAGTTCGTACCAATGGCGGCCGCGGTCCAAATCGACTTGCACTGGATCGTGGCCGAACTCTTCCGCCATCGACATGTGACGCATCACTTCCTCGGCGGAATGCACGTGCAAATATCTTTGTGGAAATCCTTCCACAAATTCTTTTAACTTGGCGCCTGTGACCGGGGCCAGGCTGCGCAGGCGCGTCCATTTCTCGTCGTATGCCTCACCGTGCACGCGGTGGTCGGCGCTGCGGTTCAGGTAATTCGCGGCGCCGATATAGAGTTGCCAGACGTTTTCCGCCTTCCACGGTGTCAGCGCTTCCGGATTCACTGCCTTGATATCCGCATACGTGAGCAGGCACAACATTTTGAGCCGCTCCGGCGTGCCCATCTTCTCCGCGAAAACCGCGACGGTCTCGGGATCGAAGATATCTCGCCTCAGTTGCGCGGACATTTCCAGGTGGTTGCCGATCAGAAACAGCACGGCCGCGCGTTCCCCAGGCTCGACATCCAGCCGGTCCAGGCAGCGGCCGGCGATTTCCAAACTCGCTTCGACATGATTGCTGCCTGGCACTCCTTTGCCGGTGTCATGCAATAACAGGGCGAGGTAGAGGAGTTCGGGATCCTCCAGCTCTGCCAACAACTCTGCGTAACGCTTATCCCACTCCGATTGCGATTGGTTCAACCGGTGCAGGCTCTCGATGGCAAGAATCGAGTGCTCGTCTACTGTGAAGCGATGATAGAAATCTCGCACCACCAACGAATCAATGGGTTTCAGTTCGGGCAGAAGTAGAGTAAGCAAGCGCAGCGAATGCATCGCTCGCAACGCCTCTGCGGCGTGCGGCTGCAGAAGCGTCTCCTGCAGGTAGAGCCACAGCTCCGCTCCCCGCGGAGGAGTAACGGCCAGCGCCGGAAGCGCCTGCTCGATGCGGTGCTCGGTGGTCGCACTCAACTTCAGCCCGTGATGCGCCATAAAGTGGAAGAGCCTTAGCAGCATCTCGGGATCCTGCAGCGACGAGGACTGCTGCAAAAAAATCAGCCCGTCTACAACCGAAAAGTCTGGACTCGACGGACGCGACTTCCAGCCTTGAAATTGCCGGCGGAGTGAAGACCATGCCTCCGGAAGCTCCTCGAGCAACTGAATTACGGTCCGCTGCACCGCCCGGGCATGGCCGAAGTAAATCCGCATCCAATCGGCAGCAGTCAGGTCGGCGGAGTCGGAAGCCCCGATCTTGCGAGCCGCCGCTTCGTCCTGCGCTTCCCAGCTAAGGGAGTTGTCGTCGCGTCCGTGGCGAAAATGCAAAAAGCAGCGCGTTGCCATGAGGAATTCCAAAGCAGCATCCAATTGCCTGCGCACTGGTGCGCGCAGCGAACTGCCGACGGGCCAGTCGCCCAGCTTGCCCAAAGTTGAGATGAGTGTGAGCCAAGCGGCCACGTTGTAATCGCGCAGCCCGCCGGGAGTCTCTTTGAGATTCGGCTCCAGGTGAAAAACTGTCTGCCCGAACTTTGCGTGCCGCTCTCGCGTCACCTCAGCCACCCCCTGGAGGAGCGACTTCGATTCCCGCATCACCAGTTTGGGAATCAATTTGTCGTGCAGCCGCGCGAACAACTCGCGGTCCCCCACCAAATAACGGCAATCCAGCAGAGAGATTGTGAATTCGGGGTTGGTTGGATCGAAGCGGTCGCATTCCGAAAGTATTCTGGAAGCAGGACTCAACTTCAGCTTCAGATCCCACAGCTCTTGCGAGAATCGTTGCGTCGCCTGTTTGTGCTTTTCCTCCCCGCCGCGTTCGGCATACAAAAAAAGCAAATCGATGTCGGAGTAAGGAAATAGCCAGCCGCGCCCGAAGCCCCCAGTCGCCACCAGCGTGATTCCATGTGGGCCCGCTTCGTCGGAGGAGACCAAATCCCGCCAGAGACGCTTGAGAATCTCGTCGATCAGGCGCGTCCGCTGAGAAACCGCATTGCGGCCGTCACCAGTGGAAGCAAATTCACCTGCAATTTGCGCAGATTCCTCGGAGAGAGTACTCCGCAGTTCACCGATCAGTGAAGACGTTGCCGTCATGGCGATGGGTCGAAGAAATCAATGATCGAGCTCGCGTGCCGCACGTCCTTGGAAAGGCCCTCAGACTGCCGCTCTGCAGAATTCTGATTCCAGATTCTTATAATGCTCCTTCGCCGCGCTCTTCGTTGCGGATACGAATCGCTTCATCTACTCGCGTAAGAAAAATCTTGCCATCACCGATCTTTCCTGTGCGTGCCGCGGCCAGAATCGTTTGGACCGCCTTCTCGACCATCGCGTCGGGCAAAACCACTTCCAGCTTTGTCTTGGGAATAAGATCGACGCTGTATTCCCGGCCGCGGTAGACCTCGGTATGGCCCTTCTGGCGGCCATGACCCCGCACCTCGATCACTGTCATGCCTTCGACGCCGATCTCCTGCAGCGCACTCTTCACCGCTTCCAGCCTGGAGTTTTGGATGACCGCTTCAACCTTCGTCATGATTGTTCTGAACTCCGATTTCCCTCCTCGATGCGGGGCCTGTGAAATTCTACGCCGATGCCTCCCAGTAATAACCTTCCTCGCCGTGCTGCGACAAGTCCAACCCTTGAATCTCTTCCTCTTCAGTAACGCGCAGTCCAATCGTCATGTCTACGAATTTAAGAATTGCAAGTGTCCCCACGATAGCAATCACCCACGAAATCGCGACCCCTATAAACTGGTTCAGGAGTTGATGCGCATTTCCTTCGAGCAGCCCAGAAGGCAGCGTGTTCCCCTGCGCGTCTTTGAAGATCGGATTTACCGCGCTGGTTGCGAAGACTCCTGTCAGCAGCGCTCCAAGCGTCCCACCGGCGCCGTGCACGCCGAATGCATCGAGCGAGTCGTCGTAACCGAATACAGCTTTCACTTTGGCGACCATCCAGTAGCAGAAGACGCCGGCGATCAGACCAATCAACAGAGCCGGCATGGGCTTCACGAAACCAGAAGCTGGGGTGATGGCCACTAATCCGGCCACGGAACCTGAAATCGCACCCAGCGTGCTAGGCTTGCCGTTTCGGAACCATTCGGCGCCGGCCCATCCAGCAGCCGCGGCGGCTGCCGCAAAATGTGTAGCCACGAAGGCGCTGGTCGCCAGGCTCCCGGCGCTCAACGCGCTGCCCGCATTAAATCCGAACCATCCCACCCACAACAGACACGCGCCGATAAAACTCAACACCACGCTGTGCGGCGGCATGGGCTCTTTGGGATAGCCCACACGCTTTCCTAAATAAAGTGCGCAAACCAGCGCTGACACTCCAGAGGTGATGTGCACTACCGTGCCGCCGGCAAAATCGAGTGTTGGAAATCGCCCGCCCAAAGCGGCATTCAGCAGCCCTCCTTTGCCCCACACCATGTGTGCCATGGGATCGTAGACCACGATCGACCATAGAATCATGAACACCATCATCGCGCTGAATTTCATGCGCTCGGCGAATGCGCCGGCAATCAGGCCCGGTGTAATGATGGCAAACATCAACTGGTAGACCATGAAAGTTTGCAGCGGAATCGTGCCTGCATAGTCAGGATCTGGAGCGGCACCCACGCCATGCAGAAATAGATGGTGCAATCCTCCAATAAAACTGTTCCCCGAACCAAATGCCAGGCTGAAACTGAACAGCCCCCACAGCACGGTCACGACCGCCATCAAAGCGAAACTCTGCATCATGGTGCCGAGGACGTTTTTCTTGCGCACAAGTCCGCCGTAGAAAAGGGCCAGACCGGGGCCGGTCATCATCAGCACAAGCGCCGAGCTCGTAAGCATCCAGCCGTTGTCCGCAGAGCTTTTGGCATCGGCCACTTGCTGTTCAAGCTTGGCCATGCGGGCATTCATATCAGTGGAACTGGCAGGGGCCGTGGCAGGCGCGGACGGCGAAGCGGTTTGCGCCAAAAGCGGCTGGGAGAAAAGAATGAGTAACAGGACCAGATGGAACCTGGGAATCAGCCGTTTTCCCATGAAAGGTAAATTTGCCCCCGCAAGCGAAGTCGGTCCGAACACACAACAATACGGGACTCACTCTATCGTCTGCCGCATCCTGACGGAAATCGAAACTATTTATCGTTCCTATCAGGATTTGTAATGCAAAACAAGGAAACCTACTTCGCCGGAGCTTTCGGTTCTACTGTAGGGGTGGGTGGCCTGGCAAACTTTGCGTCGTCGACCGGCACATTCTCCTTCATCTGGTTGATCTGAATCGTAAATCGTCCGCCCGGGCGCGCCAGCGTCCAGCGGAAGGGAACTTTTATTCCTCCGGCTTCGCGGTAGTCCGCATAGTCGATTTGCGTTGGCAACCGCCCGAGCGGTGTCTCGGCGAAACGAACCAGCCGCAGCAGCAGGCCGGATTGCTCGTCGAAATACAGCCGGAGCGGTGTTTTCGCTTCACGCGCCCCAACGACGAGGTACGCGTTATGTTCGCCAATCTTTTCCGTTCCCAGCACGTGCGCTTCGGTGAACATCTCTTTAAGGTTGATTGCAAAATGAAGATTCGCATCCATGGCCGCCGCATCGATGTCTGGCCCATGCATCTGTCGTGCCGGCCGTCCCGGAAAGCTCAACCAGCCTTCATGGCCATCGAAAGCGGTAACGCTATCTCCATCGGGAGTATGCGTGAACGATATTCGCTTGTCAGGATCTTTCGAGAATATTTCGATGGGGACGTTGCTGTCGCCGAACGTGATCGTACCCTTCATTTCCCGAGTCTTAATCTTTTCAATTGCGGCGGCTCCGCCCACGGACTGCAGATACTTTTCGAACAACTGGTTGGGCGGCGGTCCAGCCGCTTCTCTCAGTTCTGCGTCGTTTTCGCCCATCTTTTCTGCGGCTTTCTTCCCGTCCACGGCGCCGAGCTTAGCTTCTTCCGAAATTATTGGCGGCATTCCAACTGGATTCGCAGCGCCCCGGTGACAGGAATAGCAGGTCACTTCGCGGTGTCCCTCGAAGTTGTCCTTGTTGATGGCAAACATCATCTCCATCATCTTTCGGGCAGTTTGCTTGGTTTTCTTGTCATCTTTCTCAAATGAGCCTTCGACGTGGCAGAACTCGCATCCCACGCCGAGGGATGCGGTGATGAACTGCATGCTCGGAATTAATTGATCGGCTGGAATTCCCTTAAGAACCTGGATGTTCTTAAACTGCTCCTCTGCCCTTTTTGGATTTGCGGTATTTGTAGCCGCGCCCGACTGCGCCCTGGCGCTCCCACTCACAATTGCAAAAAGCGCGAAGAGTACAGTCACCGCGCCAACGATAACTACAAGCCGTTCCCTCTTCATCGTGTCGCCTCAATAGGAAAATGCCAGAGAGTTGTTTTCTATGCGATCGACGTCTCTCCGATTTAATCCAGCCTACGGCTGGTTACTGTACACGTATTTGCCTGAAAGCTCTGCGACTACATACTTCGTGGGCAAAAGTCCGTCGACATTTGTCTTTTGATGCGGCGGCACAAACAAGAATACGCGACCGGTTCCAGCCCAGTCGTGCTGCAAATCGGCATTGCTCAAATAAATCTTCGGTGCATCCGCAAAGGTAGAACCGAACCACATTGATGTGGTTCGTCCTTCGACGAGATCAATCGGCCGCTGCAGATAAAACAGCAGCGAAGACCCGAAGGCTTGGTCGCCATAAATCATGACTTTATCCTCCGGATGCGCCCGTCTTGAGATCTCCTGCGCCAATTGCTTCGAGGACAAATACGGGCCAAACCGTCCCAATGCAACGTGGGCGGCAATCAGGAATATTGCAAATCCAATTCCCAGCATCCAAGTCGCAGAATAATGTCGCCGATACAACCGCAACAGGAAAGACAGCACCGGAGCCACCAGCAGCGCGAAGGCCGCAAGCCCCGCAGGCAACCGCAACGCTGCAAACGAGGCGTAACTCAGATCGAGCATGTGGGACGTCGAGAGCGTATACGCGTTCGTATCCTGCTTGCTCAATAAGGCCCCGATGTCCGGTTCAAACGGTAGGTTCCGGGACTGCCAAAGACCCACAGCCAGCATAGTGCTCGCTATGAGTCCGATGACCGCGAGCAAGCCTGCGGAAGTGGTGAGCCAACCTGTGCGTTCTTTGGTCAGACACTCGGTCCATTCACATCTCGCCACTCCATCCGCCAACAAGAGCAGCAGCGGCAAATATGCAGGGAATGTGTAGTACTCCTGGTTGGTCGAGAGAGCAAAAAAGAGCAAGACTACCGACGCCAGAATCCAGCACATCAGTCGCGTTCGGGAAGCGAAATCACTTCGCAGTATTTGATTGGATGCTTCGGCACTTTTGCTCCGGCTCCGCCACTCTTGCAGCGCAACCGTAATCGCCGCCGGTAGGTACAGACTCCACGGGAAGAGCCATACCAGATGCAGGCTCCAGTACAGGGTTGCCGGAAGTTTGTTGTAATCCCGCGGATAACGTTTTCCCAGGAACCGGAGGAAATGCTCATTCACAAAATAAAACCACAAGAACCCGTGATGGTCGGGCGTTCCGGGATTCCGCAATCCCGCCAAAATATGCCAGGGCGCGGCGATTGCCACAAATAACGCCAAGCCTGACAGCAGCCGGAATTCGCGCCAGCGCCGCCAGTCTCCAGTTAGCAGTAGAAAGAAAAACGCCGCTCCACAGGGGAATGCAAGTGCGATCAATCCTTTCGTCAGCACGCCCAGCGCAATCAGCGCGTACGCGGCGTACCAACGCCAGGCCGGTGCTCCGGGTTCCAGCGCCGTCAGAAAAAAATATAGCGCGGCTGCAATCAACAGGCTGAGTAGCACCTCCGGAATCAGAACACGCGTGAAAAGGTAAACGCCAGCGCAGGTGTAAGTGAACAGTGCGGCGTAGATACCAGTTCGCTCACCGAACGTGCGGCGACCCCAGCGAAACGCCAGCAAACCCAACAGCATCACTGACAGGACCATTGGCAATCGAGTGCTGAACTCGTTCACGCCCAAGAGCTTGTAGCTGAACGCCACCAACCAATAAGGCAGAGGAGCCTTCTCCAGATACCGGACGCCATTGATGTGCAGCGTGACGTAGTCGCCGGAGACCACCATTTCGCGCGCGGCCTCGGCATGCGTGCTGTCGGCGTCATCCAGCAAGCCCGGGATGAACATTGATCCTACGTAGACGACGAGAAACACAACCGCCAACGCCCAATAGGAAATCTTGGACTCGCGTTCGGCATGTTTTTGTTCGGAGAGAGTAATCGGATTTGAGATCAAAGAGGTGAGCCCAAGACAGTCTTACAAATACCGAGCCAGTCAGCAACCCGCGAAATCACTCGTTCTTTTTCTCTTCGGCGGCTCGAATAAAAAACTTCGTTTTATCCATTCCTGCCGGCACTGCCACGTCAAAGAAACCGACCATCATTTCTTGCGAAGTCTGATCTCCCCACGTTACAGTTTTTTCCGGATCAGGATTGTGCGGATTGTTTGTGGAATTGTCATACCATGCCACGGCGCGCAGCTTCGTTCCTGCTTTTAGTTTTCGAGGTTCCGCCAGCCTGTAGCTCAACTGCCAATGAAAGTGGTAGTTGACTCGCAGGAGAGTTTCCACGCTGCGATCGTCGTGAATGATGTCATACTCGAATCGTTTGCCGCGCAAATGCATATGGGGAAACAGACTTAGCAGCGTCGCATCGTTGGGGAGCGTGCCTTCCACTTCGACGCGAAAATCATCGGCACCCGGCGGAATCAAGAGCGCATGATTGTTTAATTGCAACGTGATGACTCGTTGTTTCGGCGGACTCTTGGCGAAGACTAATCCGACGCTGGTCTCATCACTCGCCGCTTCGCCGTTCGTGGTGTAATGCATCTGAAAAACTAAATCCGATCCCGCCGGCACAAACTTTGCCATTCCATCAGCCCAGCGGTCCGGCGCGCTTCCCGGCGCATAAACTAACAACAGATCACTGGTGGTCTCGTGCGCCTGCCGGCGCTCTTCAGGATCGGTCAACATCGATGCAGTAAACGGCGCGCCGACCGGGGCATGCCGAAGCCACGTAGAATCCGGTGGCCGGATATACACGACGGCATGGTGTACGTGCGCAGGGCTTGACGGTCGCACCTCTACCATCTGCACCCATTTGTCCTCGGCAAAATGTGTAGCCGCGATTTCGTATGTATATTCCACCTCGCCCCTAGCAGGAATCTGCACCGGCTTCGGCATCTTCACGATTACATCCGGCTGAGGAATATTCCATGTTGCGCCCCAGTGCCGCAGAGCAGGCCCGTCACTCGCATCGCCCCTGGGCGCTCCTGCATCCGCCCAGGCTCCGATGGTTGCGATCTCTTCTGCGCTCAACGAAGGATCATTGGCGAAATGTCCAAATCGCGGATCGGCGAACCATGGCGGCATCATTCTCATTTCGACTGCCGCTGCAATTTTGACGGCCCATGGTCGCGCCTGATCGTAAGTCATCAGAGGCATCGGCGCAGATTCTCCGGTACGGTGGCAACTTTGGCATTTGTCCCGAAGAATCGGCAGCACATTTTTGTAGAAAGTAGGGGCAGAAGTTTTATCGGTCCCAGCCGGAGGGGAGCTGGGCCTCTGCCATGCCGCCATAACCAGGAGGGAAAAAGATGCGAAGAATAATGACACGAATTTGTTTACCAGAGCACAACTCCAGAGTCACGGCGCGATGTCGCGTTTGGGCCTAAGCCGTGGTGCGCTTCGATCCCGAATGCACCTTACTTCTCAATTTCTTAGTTCGACCTGAGTTTTCAGTTTCGCACAAACGCTTGCTGCTCTACCGCATGATGGCCTAAAAAAATGCTACAGTGATCGGTTCATGTCTGCACCCAATTCCCTTTTCGTTCGTGCCTGTAAATCACTGCCGACGGAGCGTACTCCGGTCTGGTTTATGCGTCAGGCTGGACGGTACATGCCCGAATACCGGGCCGTTCGTAAGCAACACTCCCTAATCGAGATTTGCAAAAAACCTGAACTTGCGGCCGACGTTACCATCACAGCCGCCGAATTTCTCGGAGTTGATGCGGCGATAATCTTTGCCGATCTTCTGCTGCCCTTAGAAGTTATGGGAGTGCCTTTTCATTTCTCTGCGGGAGAAGGACCCGTCATCGAGAAGCCATTACGCGCACCAGAAGACATTAGTCAACTTCGCACCGACCGTTCCGCCGAACTGGGCTATGTTTCCGAAGCCGTGAGTCTGGTCGCGAAACATTTCGCCGGCAAAATTCCCGTCATCGGTTTTTGCGGAGCTCCTTTCACGCTCGCCAGCTACATGATCGAGGGTGGCGGCTCCCGACATTACCTACACACCAAGAAAATGATGTACGACTCTCCCGCTCAGTGGGAAGAGTTGATGCGCAAGCTGGTTGACGTAACCGCCGAATATTCTTCGGCTCAGGTGCGCGCCGGAGCGGATGTCATCCAGATTTTTGACAGCTGGGTCGGCTGCCTTAGTGTGGAAGATTATCGCCAGTACGTGCTGCCTCACGTCACCACTCTCGTCGGTCGGCTCCAGAAAACCGGCGCTCCCGTAATTTATTTCGGCACAGGGAGCGCTACGTTGCTTCCATCGATGAATGAGACGGGGGCCGATGTGATCGGACTCGATTGGCGTATACCACTCGACCAAGGCTGGAGCGACCTTGAATACCGTTGCGCAGTCCAGGGCAATCTTGACCCTGTACTGCTTTTCGCGAATTGGAAGGAATTGAATACTCGCGCAGAAACTATCCTTCGACTCGCTGCGGGACGACCGGGACACATCTTCAATCTGGGTCACGGCATTCTGCCAGAGACGCCCGTCGAAAACGTGAAAGATCTGGCCCGCTTCATTCAGGAATACTCCCCTTCGCTTCCAGTTGGTAAGCATAGACCGCATGCGGCGGCCCGCAAACCGAAAGCCGGAAGCCGGGTGCCGTGAACCGTGTCGCGATTGTCGGAGGGGGCATCTCTGGACTCGCCGCCGCCTTCACCCTCGAAGAAAGTCGGCGTTCCGGCACAGTTGAATACACGCTGTATGAATCGTCGTCACGTCTTGGTGGAGTGCTTCGTACGGAGAGCATAGAGGGCTGCCTGGTCGAGGCCGGACCCGATTCTTTTCTCTCCGAAAAGCCATGGGCCTCCGATCTCTGCCGCGAAATAGGTCTCGGCGATCAACTCATTGGATCGACCGACGCTGATCGTAAGACTTACATCCTGGTGCGCGGGCGGCTTATCCCCATGCCCGACGGGCTGATGTTCATGGTACCGACGAAAATCCTGGCTACAGGTTTTTCGCCTCTCTTTTCCTGGACAACGAAACTGCGCATGGCGCAGGAATTATTCCGTTCCGCACAGGTCACCGGCGGAGATGAAAGCGTTGCCTCGCTGGTCAAGCGGCACTATGGGGAAGAAGTTGTCGATAGGCTTGCCGATCCGTTGCTCTCGGGAATCTACGGCGGCGAGGCCGATTCTCTCAGCGTGCGCGCAGTTCTCCCGCGCTTCGCAGAGATGGAACGTACTCACGGCAGTCTTGGCCGCTCCATGCTGGAGGCTAGAAGAAAAATGCCGAGAAAAGCGCACGAACCGGCGAAGTCGATCTTCACCTCACTTAAGAACGGCATGCAGCAGCTGGTTGAAAATCTAGTTCTAAAGCTCAATCGCTCTTCGTTACTGGTCAACACGCCGGTACAGTTCGTCGAGTTCGAAGGTGGACACTGGAAAGTATCCGCCGGAGCGAAATCGGATCAGTTCGACGCGGTCATTCTCGCGCTCCCCGCCCATGCCGCTGCAGGGATTCTTTCAAGCTGTAATCCCGAGTTGTCCGGAGAACTTAGCGCCATCGGCTACAGCTCATCAATCGCCGTGGGACTTGGATATGATCGCGAAGTTCGTCGCGCACTTCCTCCCGGCTTTGGATTTCTTGTACCGCACTCCGAAGGAAAGCGCCTCTTGGCCGCAACGTTCGTTCATAACAAGTTCCCGCATCGCGCTCCAAACGATCGAGCCTTGCTGCGCTGTTTCTTCGCAGGATCGAACGCGGACAATATCTGGGAACTCTCCGACGACTCAATCATCGCCATCGCGCGCAATGAATTGCAGCAGATTCTACGTCTCCGCTCGACTCCGTTGTTCGCCCGGGTGTATCGATGGAAGTCGGCAATGGCGCAATATGGCGTCGGTCACCTTGAGCGTCTTGATCGCATCGACCGCCTACGCCGGCAATTGCCCGGCCTCGCGCTCGCGGGTAACGGCTACCGCGGCATCGGCGTGCCGGACTGCATCAGGTCAGGACGCGAGGCCGCCCGGCAAGCGATGGAAATGAGGGGATGACCCCTCCAAGTCACGGGCAATGAATCTATGCCATTGATGGGGACTGCATCGCGCTGACAACAGATTCCAGGTGGGTTAGCGTTTCCTCGACCGTCAGTGAATACATCTCGCGGCCCAATCCCTCGCCTGCTTCGAGCGCGGACTTTAAATAATGACCGGCAATTTCGACGGCCAGCGAGTCGGTAATGTGCTTCCCCGTGCGTTTCTTATATTCCACCCAGGCGGGATGCGGCAGGGCCACCCACGCGGGACGTCCGTCGATCAGAAATTTCACGTCGACGGCATCGGCGTGCCGCGTGGCGATTGCAACAATGAGGGCTTGATATACGCAGTGAACGGGCTTCTTTGTCCAGCGGTCCGTGGCAGTGAAATCTTCAAACATGGCTAGGAAAACTATAGTGGAGCGAGGCTGTCCGAGCAATCGTCGGCGATTCGCGGGGACGAAATCTGCCTCTAACCCCCGGCAATAGCTCCAATGATCAGAAATGGTTCCTCCCCTGAGGCGACTGCATCGGGTAGAGCTGCGTCCGGCGGTTCATGGGAAAGATCTTCTTCGCAAGCGAAGAATCGCAAGAAGGGCCGTCGTTGTTGAGTTACCTGATCGCGAATCGTCCCCCGCAACATCGGGTAGGTAACCTCCAAGGCATCGAGAACGGAGCGCTGGGTCGGCCAACCTTCGAACGTAAGGGTTATTTCGGCTCCGACCCCTGCCAGCGTCCGCAAATGCTGGGGAAGCACGACGCGGATTTTACTGGAATTCATCGCCAAAACCTGTCTCTCGCATAGATTAATTCAGGCTACAGTAATCTCCCTAACCGAAATGCGCAATGCTACGGATAGCACAGAGCCCTTTGATTCGGTCATTTTATCTCTCGGGGATTTAAACCCCTAAATAA
>JAOAPI010000149.1 GCA_025462865.1 Candidatus Sulfotelmatobacter sp.
GCTTCCGACTAGCAGCGCAGCCCAAACTGGAAACCCGACGTCGAATGAAGCCACTATGGCTTGGAATGATTTCACAAATGCTTTCCGTCGATGCCGCCGTAGCGGAGAAAAGGAGTTGCGCGACCAGTTGTCGTGGCAGGGCCACCTGCTGAACCTTGTGGGCGCTCGCCAAGGTCAGGCAGAAATTGTTTACGCCATAGATGTATCGCGCTTGAAACCGGCGATTGAAGGGACTCTGAGCACTTGGGACTTTACCGCTAAGTTGCCGGGTTCAGCGGGAGCTCCGGACTACACGACTTTCCGCGCCGGTTACGCCGACCTTAAAAAGTTGGCCGGCGCCATTTCGAAGGCACAGCAACGTCTGCATCGATGGCGGAAAGAAACAATCGAGTGGCTGGGCGATCCTAGCGAGAAGGAGAGCCTGGTTAGCGAAATGAAGTTGGCGGTAGAAGCAGCGAAGGAAGCTGGGATGACGAAGGACCTGGATTCCAAGGGATTGTTGCAACTGCTGGAAGAGTTTCGCAGCGCAAAGGTCGTCGCCGCTCTAGACGATGCCGACAAACTCGACCGTGATGCTCCACGCGGGATCGTCCTCACCGTTTTGGGCCGCGGGTATGAAACTGTCGCGCAATTGTGTGAGAAGCTTGGCAGTCGAGTCGAGGAATTTCTGAAAGCCGTGGAGGGTGATTTGGCAAGCGACGCCGCTAAATGGGGCACGAACCCGCTGCAGGATGCAGTAAATTCTCTCAAGGCTGAACTGGACGAACTAGAGACCGTCCTGAAGGGTGTGGAATCGCTATGACACTACCGGAGCGTTGCCGCAACGTGCGGGCCCAAATCGATGAGCGCAATAAGGTTCGGGTGGCGCATCAGGAAGCGGACGCATTTCGCGTACAGCTCAATGATTTGCACCCCGTCCGTCTTGAAATTGCGTCGGAGTTGGCCAAACTGATGGTCTTCAAGAAGCGATCAATGCTTGTCAACAAACCACCCGCCCCTACAACGGCGCGAAATGTCCTCAATGAATGTAAGGGGGGACTTGAAAACAATCCCAATGAGATCGGCAAGGATTTCGGTTCGCTGAAACGTTCGCTTAACAAAGTCCGAAACGATGTGATCAAGGCTAGGGATAAGGCTCTAGAGGCTGTAAGCCGTGCGCTGCCCAATATCGAGGAGAGTTACCTCAAGCAGGTCGAAATGATTCCTGCGTACAAGGCTCGTGTCGAGCAAATTCGCCTAGAGCGGGACCGTTTGCAGCAGGGAACCAACCCCAGCGTCATGAGCGCGCAGCAACTCGAACACTTTCTCGACACCCGCGATTCATTGCGGCAGCGCGAAGAAGGGCTGAAGCCAGAGGAGTTCCCAAAGGAGGTTTTGGAGTTTTTCAGCGCGGCTCGCCGTGGAGGTATACCCCTAGAAAAGTTTTCCTCCAGTCTGAAAGAATGGCTTTCCAAACGAGACCAGCTTAAGAATGTCCGTGTCACCATTTTGAACTGATGGGCGAACGATAGAGCTATGACCGTCGACGCGTCGGCACTGGAATTCCTAGGACAACTCGAGCGGGAAGAGGCCGCGGCGCTAAACTGGGGCTTGGTGGACGTCTTTTTTGCAGAAGACGAACTTGAGCAACGGGCCAACGATTTCTTGGCGCGCTCATGCGCGAATAGAACTGGGCCGCCCTATAACTCAGGGTGGGATCTAGTCGAGGAACTGCTAGAGGAACACCTTCTGTGGAAACTTCCTGAGACGGAGCGTTACCGTACCCGCATGGCCGAGACGGTGCGACTGTTCGCCCGACTCCGGCAAATCTTTCCCGATCCCCAACTTGTAGCCTGGAGGACAGCCCCAAACCTGGTGGCTGACTACAGGCTTGTCATTCGGCCACGGCTATATCCGGCACGAGATGTTCCACCACAAACTTTGCTGGATCGAGTGCGACATCTCGGGTCGCTTTCACCCTTACAAGAGAGCGTCATACAAACACTCGTCCGGTCGGGTTGCGACGATGAGCGTCAATTAGCTGAATTCCAGGTACGGGCCACGGAAAGAATTCTACGTATGAGTGGTCAAGATCGACCCACCGGGACCGTGATCTCGGCCGGCACAGGTAGTGGAAAAACATTGGCCTTCTATCTTCCGGCATACGTCGCCATCGCGCCGCAGCTTTCGGCTGAATATTGGACTAAGTGTCTGGCGCTCTACCCCAGAAACGAACTGCTGAAGGATCAACTTCGTGAGGCTCTCACTAATGCGCGTCGGATTTCGTCTGCGCTCATTGCCCATGGCAGGCGAAAGTTGATCGTTGCGGCACTTTATGTCGACGTGCCATACACCGGAGCCAATGTACTTTCCGGCAACTTCGTTTCCTGGTCGAAGGTTAGGATTCGCGGGAACATTGCATATGAGTGCCCATTTGTTCGCTGCCCGAACTGCGGAGCCAGTACACTGTGGCTCGAGAGCGACATTCAGCGGGAGTTCGAGCGCCTGGTTTGTAGTAGTTCGCGGTGCAACGGAGCAGTGGAACCGGATGAGATACGGCTCACACGGCGGCGCATGCTCGCGGAACCGCCAGATATTCTCTTCACATCGACCGAGATGCTGAACCAGCGGCTCGCATCCGCCCGTTTTGCTCGCTTATTCGGGGTCGGCTTGCGCATGGACCGTCGACCTGAGTTCGTGCTCATCGATGAAGTTCACGCTTACGAAGAAGTGCATGGAGCGCATGTCGCTCTGTTGTTGCGAAGGTGGAGGCGAGTCACAGAAGCCCACCCGCATTTTGTTGGATTGTCAGCAACCTTGGCCGACGCGCCGCGTTTTTTTGCAGAGTTGGTAGGAATTGGCCCCGGTGATGTTGCTGAGGTTTGGCCCGAAATCCAAGAACTCCGAGGCGAAGGCGCGGAATACATGCTGGCCCTGCGCGGTGACCCATCTTCGGGAACCAGTTTGCTATCGAGCACGATCCAAGCCCTGATGTTGATGCGCCGGGTCCTCGCGGCCAATACAAACGACTATTTTGGCACGCGAGTTTTTGCGTTTACCGACAATCTCGACGTGACCAACCGCCTCTACCACAACCTGCTAGATGCCGAGGGTTGGACTGCATTCGGTCGCCCCAATCCAACCCGACCCCTGGGTTCGCTCGCAAACCTGCGAAGCAGCACGTTACCAAATGCTCGGGAACGGTTTGATGCGGGACAAAACTGGGTCCTTCCAGAAGATATTGGAAACGTCCTCTCGCCCGGCGGTCGTATCCGCGTGGCGCGAACCAGTTCGCAGGATACTGGCGTCGATCCGACCGCTGGGATCGTGGTCGCGACCTCCGCACTCGAAGTCGGACTGGATGACCCGGAGGTTGGCGCGATTCTGCAACACAAAGCTCCCCACAGTTCTGCTGCCTTTCTCCAACGGAAAGGTCGCGCGGGCAGGCGACAGAGTATGCGGCCTTGGACAACCGTGGTGCTTTCCGACTATGGTCGCGATCGGGCCGCTTATCAAGGCTATGATCAGTTATTCTCGCCTTCCTTGCCCGCTCGGTTTTTGCCGATGCGCAACCGTGCGGTGCTGAAGATGCAGGCGACTTTTGTTCTATGCGACTGGCTGGCCCGTCGCCTTCCCGCCAATCAAACTGCAGATCCTTGGACCGATTTCGCGCAACCTCCAACACAAATCGATAACGCCCGATTAGCGGCCGATGTCGCGACGCGGCAGACAATGTACGTGCAGTACTTGCGATCCTTGCTCGAGCAAGATTCCGTTCGAGAGGAGTTCACTTCCTTCCTCAAACGTTCGTTAGCCGTTGATGACGACGAAGCAAGCGCCATTTTGTGGGAGGCCCCGCGTTCACTCATGACGGAGGCGATTCCCACCTTGCTTCGGCGACTGGAACGGGGCTGGCGTCGGGCAGATGGCAGTGGGTTTGAGCCTTACGTCGTACGTGCGCCGCTGCCTGAATTCCTGCCGAGAACCCTGTTCAGCGACCTTCAATTGCCCGAGGTGTCGGTTCGGATACCCGCCCAGGGGCAAGCCGCCGCGCGAAGCGAGTCGATGCCGGTGGCTCAGGCGCTAAGGGAGTTTGCTCCGGGACGGGTATCTCGCCGCTTCGGGGTTTCGCACGGAGGACAGCGCTACTGGATTGCTCCTGGGAATATGTCTGAGGTCTCGATTGACAGTTTTTGCTCGTCGGCAGACCGGCAAGAGTTGGGGCGTTTTACCTACCGTGATGCGGATGGAAGGGATGAAAATGTTGTGACCTTCCGCCCGCATGCGATCGACGTTGCTCTGACGCCTCCGAGCGTGCAGCAATCCTCAAACTCATTTCTGCACTGGAATACCCAGATTGTGACCACTGATCGCGGTCATGAATTGGATATTCCCCAAGGTTGCCGATGGCTTGGAGTATTGCGATCCATTTCGGTCCATGCCCATCACCTAGGATTGCCAGTCGAGATCCGCCGCTTCTCGCCCGGCGCCAGTGCCTCTATCGGACGCGGTCGAGGAGCACAAGTTTCGTGCGAACTCGGTTTCGTCTGCCCAGATTCGACCGGCAACCAGATTCCGGCCGCAGTTGGGTTTGTCGGAGACGCCGATGGGATCCAGGTCCGGTTCGAGTATCCCGCCCGCCTTCACGAATTGTGCCTGCGAAATGAACGGCTCGCAAGAGGTCTACTCCCGGCCCGTTTTCGGGATCTCGTCCGCGCGGCATTGAACTTGAACGGTATCGCGAATGATTTCCAGCGCGATTGGCTGGCGCAGGTTTACGTCTCCGCCATTTCTGCGGAAGCTCTCCGCACATCGGTAACCTTGCAGGAGGCAGAATCCGCATTGCATTTAGGTAACTCGTCAACCACGACGCGAGAAGTGCTTGAAACCATCTTGCAATGGAGTGAGAGGGAGGATGCTCTCGACGATGTAAACCACGCTGGTAATGACGATCTTCCCCGGCGTCTCCAGGAGTTGCTGGATCTGCTTGACCTGGCCGCCACCCGCGAGGTTCTTCATCAAGCGGTTCGGGTTCTTTGGGAAGGCATCAACGATGATTGGGAACCTTGGCTGAGGACGCGATTCAAGTCAACGTTGGGCACGGCCTTGATCGAGGCAGCACACGGTCTGTGTCCGCGAATGGGAGAGGACGCTCTAATACTCGACCTACAACCACGGACCGAGCCAAACCAAGGCGACGCTCCTCCGACAACCGATCGCGGCGATGAGTTGTGGTTGACTGAATCTGCGATCGGTGGCGGAGGCTTTGTTGAGGAGTTTATGAGCCGGTACGGCGAGGATCCACGGCGGTATTTTCGTCTTCTCGACGCCGCTCTGGCAGCCTCCGACCTGGAGGTAGTCTCCGAAGAACTCGGTCGAGTGCTTGAGTTTGTGACATCCGATGCTGATCAATTCCAACCTCTGAGAGCAGGATTTGCCGGGGTTCGCAACGCAGAGACTCACGCCGCGAGTATCGAGGCCTTGAATGCCTTGCGC
This sequence comes from Candidatus Sulfotelmatobacter sp., assembly GCA_025462865.1. GTDB lineage: Bacteria > Acidobacteriota > Terriglobia > Terriglobales > Acidobacteriaceae > Sulfotelmatobacter. The sequence continues at coordinate 5,476 of JAOAPI010000149.1, forward strand.
ACCGCGTTGGGTCGGGAAGGTGTGCAACCGACGCCGACGCTGCTTATCTCACTCGGGTTACGAGTACTGCGCCCAGGAACGAGTGCCGATACCGATCGGTTCTTGGCTAGATCGGTCGAGGAGTGGCAAGCAGCCGAGCAACGTCTCGGAATTGAGATTGATGCACGAGTCTTCGCACTCGTCAAAAGCTCTGATCCTTCGCTCGAACAAATGCTCGAAGTCAACCAAAGAATTGACGCGGACGCGGTAACGGCCTCGTGGAGGTATGGGGTTCTCTATGGAATGTTCTGGCCTCGTGGAGCACAGATCCGCACGGAGTCGCTGCGCGCCTGGAACCCGTTTGAACGCCTCCCCGATTGCGACCGTCTACTCGCTCTCGCCGCGGTTCCGGTGGCGACGCGACAGGTGTCCTTGTCGAACCCGAGGTGGTTCGATGAA
>JAOAPI010000170.1 GCA_025462865.1 Candidatus Sulfotelmatobacter sp.
GCGATGAGTACGCGGCTGCTCGCCTTGGAAAGCGAATCGTGTATGCCCGCACACTCTTACGTCTGGCGTCATTGTGCTTGCAAGTACCGCGGAGCAACGCAATGGGGCTGGGAATTTTCAACGGTGACAACCTGGAGGATCGAATCATGATTCTGACTGAGAAGAGAACTTCGCTATCCCGCGCCGGCCTGATTGGGCTGGCTTTGGCAACAAGCTTTTTATTTGGCTCGAGTACGGTGCTCGCGCGCGCAGTGAGCCTGCAAGAAGTTTCTGGACCCACCAACACCGCGCAGATGTTCGCCGGAACTTGGCACTGGATGTTCCATGGACAAAGTTTCGTCACGATGATTCTGGTTCAGAACGGCTCAGGAATCACCGGGACTGTTACTGGATCGAAGATAGCGCTGGACGATGCCGGAGAGCTAAGCAAGGCAGACCCCTCCGACAATAGCGCGCCGTCACCGATCACCAAGACAAAGCTAGAGGGCAATGCGCTGTACGTCACGGTTAAGGATGGTTTCGAGTTCATTGTGACCCTGAAGGACGCTACACATGCGGAGATACATCCAGTAGGCGCCCCGCCAAATATGAAGCCAATACAGGCAGAGAGGGTTAGCTAGAGCATTTTCACTTCACGTGCTTGCGTTTTGGCTTCTGCGAGGGTGGCGATTTCTTGAGGAAATCGCCACTTTGCATCGCGGTTTCGGTAAGCACTTGAAGTGAAAATGCTGTAGAAGCTCCTTGTCGCGATGATGTAGATCACGAACAGGATGACCGCGCCCGGAAATTTCGCCCGTGTTGCAAGTAGCTGGTGAACTCGTCGAAGCTCAGGTGGGTCGGCAAGGGTTTACTGATTTCCTGGGCAACAACCTCAACTTTCGCCGACCGGCCTTTGCATGAACTATAAAGGCGAAGTTCCCGAAAATACGGAGTTATCGGCAACTTGCCGGTAACCTGACTTTCCGGCGCCTGAACTCGGAAATCTCAGAGGGTGCCTCAGAAAAATTACATCTCAGAGATGAGAGCGCGGCTGACAAGCTTTGGCGGGTCAGCAGGGTGAGAGCTTTAGGGACAACGTCAATTCTGACTGGCAGCGTGCCCAGCAACTCTCCATCAGCCTCGACGAACAAGGGTTCCGGCGAATGTTCGAGATCGCGGCATTCGACGGTGATGCATTCCACCAATTCAATCGTGCTCGAGTAGGCCCCACAGAGACCCGCACCGAGGTAGCGGCAAGCAACCTCTTCGCGGACTTCTCCGGAGATGGCGGCAGACCAAGGTCCGCAGCCAAAGCACTTGCTGTGCCCTTTGGGATTACACCCAGCGCCGCCGATGTTCCCACCACGCTCTGTAGCACTTCATGAACGGTGCCATCGCCGCCACATGCAAGAATCGTGTCGCATCCCTCGCGTATGGCCTCTTGCGCCTGAGTTTCGACGCTTTCTGCTGATTCGGTTGGGATCACTTTGACTTCAATAGCCGCGCTATGGAGGACCGCCACCACACGCTTGATGAATGCTGCTCTCCGTTGAGGATGCTGACCAGAAACCGGGTTGTAAATCAGTGCAACACGATGCATCCGATGTGACCTGCCCGCTGGCGAATATCTGCGGGAGGGTTCATCGAGTATTGTGACATGTTGTTGGCGACTAGGGCATTTTAGTTCTGAGGCTCAGTTCTTGAGATTTCACTCAGACCAAGGCGGCTAACGTCAGGAAATGGCTGCTTCGTCGATACTATGCATCCAATGCAAGGGGGGCCTACTCTCCATGCCTTTCAAAGCGCTTTCCCGGCGAGATTTATTGAAGATGGGCGCCGCCGCCGGTGCAGCAGAACTCGCGGCCACGCTTCTCCCGGGATGCGGCGCTGCATCTACAGTTACCCCTGCAACCGCTTGTTCGAGATTGACTGCTATCGACCACGTCGTCATCTTCATCCAGGAAAACCGTTCGTTCGACCACTATTTCGGAAGCTACCACGGGGTCCGCGGATTCTCGGACCAGAGTGCGGCGTTCGGTCAACCCGACCCTGCAAACATCGCGAGTTCACCGTCCGGCGTATTGCTGCCATTCCATCTCGATACGTTGCGGACGAACTCAGCGTGCACCCACGACATCGCCCATGACTGGGTAGCGCTGCATCAGAGCTGGAACGGCGGCGCGATGGACAGCTTTGTTACTTCTCGCCTGCCGATCAATGGCGATGATGCTGTGCTCAGCATGGGCTATTACACTCGCGCGGACCTTCCCTTTTACTATGCCGTGGCCGATGCTTTCACTCTGTGCGACAACTACTTCTGCTCGGTGTTCGGCCCCACAGATCCAAATCGCCTCTACACCATGGCGGCTTCCATCGACCCGGCTGGGCAGAATGGCGGTCCCGTACTCCAGACGCTGTCAAAGCGGTCATCGTTCTTCGGCAAGCTCACATACACGACGATGCCCGAACAGCTTCAGGTTCGCGGAATTTCGTGGAAGGTCTACGCGTCGCCGGACCAGAACATTGCGAACGGCATTTCCTCTGAGAACGTTCTCTCGTATTTCAAGAATTTCCAGGACCCAAATTCGTCGCTCTACAAGAACGCATTCCTGCCGCAGTTTCCGACTGATTTTCTGTCGGATGCAATGACCGGAAATTTGCCACAAGTCTCTTGGGTGATTGCCTCCATCGTTGACTCCGAGCATCCCCCCGAGCCCTCACTCTTCGGTGAGATCACCCTTTCCTCAATGATCACCGCTTTGAGTACGAATCCAGTGCAATGGGCGAAGATGGCAATGTTCGTCACGTACGACGAGAATGGCGGCTTCTTCGACCACATCCCTCCGGTGACGGCGCCCCCGGGCACACCCGGCGAATACGTCACTGCTCCCGCAGTCCCGGATCCCTCGGTGGTGGGCTCCCCGCAGATTCTTGGACCCATCGGCCTGGGTTTCCGTGTGCCGATGCTTCTGATCTCTCCATTCAGCAGGGGCGGGTTTGTATCCTCCGGCCTTTTTGATCACACTTCCTTGCTGCGGTTTCTCGAGACGCGTTTTGGCGCCGAAGTTCCCAACCTGAGCGCGTGGCGTCGTGCCACCGTCGGTGATCTCACGAGCGCATTCAACTTTACAGAACCGGATCCGTCGATTCCTGCTCTGCCGGCCACGGAGCCTGCAATTTCGCAGACAATTACCGGATGTCTCGCGAGCCTCTCCAGCACAACGCCGTATCCGGTTCCTAACCCGCAGAGTTCTCCGACGCAGGAAGCCGGAACCGCTGCTCGACCAAGTGGTCTGTGCTAGGAGCGAACAATATCCCAGTGCTGGAAAACGGGATTTGCGGAAGATTCGGTTCGAACTTGCCGATAACGAGACATTACAGGCAGTTCGGGATCATCGGACGCAAACAGTCCGTCAGAACCGGCAGTGGAAGACGGAAGGTAATCAGCCCAGCGCTCGATCATTAAGTATTTCGGAGCGAAATCCCCTTATGGCCGTCTGTTAACTAACAGAGGCTCATTCATATTGTTGACCGGGGTTGCGCGGGCGGCGATATGATCGGGCCGCGCGGAAGGGATTTCCACGATGAGAATCAAGGCTTTCGCCCACACGCTTCGAACTGCTGGGGTCTGGATGATCCTTTCAGTGCCTGCAATTGGTTTACAGACATCTGCTACGCAAGTCTCCGGTCCCCAGATGGCGGCGTCGGCATACAACAGCAATGACATCGCGGGAGACTGGCAAGGCACTCTCGAGTTCCCTGTGCCGGGCCATCCCAACGCCAAGTATCGGCTTGTCTTGAGAATCGCGAAGGCGCCCGATGGCGGCTGGACGGCCTTGAACTACAGTATCGACCAAAGTCCGGAGCCGATGCATACCTCCGACGTCTCGCTTCAGGGGAGCACCTTCAAATTTTCAATCCCTTTCCTGCATGGAAGCTATGAGGGAAACGTGAGTGCGGACGGAAGTTCTATTCACGGGGTGTGGACACAGGGCGGTCCTCTGACGTTGCACTTTGTTCGCCCCACGAAGGAGACCGCCTGGGATATTCCTGCGCCGCCAGCTTCACAAACGGCTTCACAAACTGAGCTGGGATTAGCTTCACATCGTGACCTTGCTCGCGAAGAGCACGGCCGAGAAAGTGCGCGCCGGAACACGCCTCCAGCCCGATCAGAGACGTCTGCAAGTTCGCGGTGAATGTAAGTAGTTGCTTCTGAGTGAACTTCTTCCGCAACAGCACCTTGCCGGCTGCGCTGAGAGCCGCTAGGTGAAACGTAGTCTTGCCGAGGTCGATGCCAACCGAACGAATCTGCATATCGATGATCCTCCATGAACCTGCCAACACCATCACCCACCCCTTCAGTGGAGATCAAGTGGCGGACCATCTCATTAACGGGGTTTTCGGCAACTACGCCTTACGGACCTGCGTCACCCAGGGAAGTTGCCCCGAAACTCCATTTACAAGAGCTTCGCTGCTATCTTGCGGAAGTTTGACGGATCACTCGGCCACCGCTTTCCAGTAACAAACAAGCGATCATTCTTGGCGTCGTATACTGTCACCTTCGGCGACGATGTCCCGTTCGAGTTCAGGGGAGTAGGTTGCGGTTTGCCGACCATCCACCCGGAACTCTGAGGCCTGATCTGACAGGCGAGTTCGCTGAGTGACTCGATCTGTGGGTGTTGAAAAAGTCGATATCGACAAAAAACGCCGTGACTTTTTGAGGATAGAAAGATAGAAAATGCCTAGGCGACCCGAGAAAATCGTTTGTAGGGCATCCTGACGCGACGTAATTTGAGACCTCTTCCCGCAGATGAGTTTTTCAACAGCCACATCTGTTATCGCCAACTGAAACTCAACTTCTGAATGGAAGATTCCGTTGCATGCGTGGCGCGCTTGTCCACTTAGCATGGCGGCGCCGAGGTTGATTCCCCTAGGAGTCACGGATACGGTCGTAAGCACAGTTCCGTTTGCCATAAAGGTGGCATTCCCGTTTGGAGTACGAAAAATGGAGTATTCGATCGCCGTCATCGATCTTTGCAGGTGCCTCAAGGTAATTGGATACGGTAAAGATTGCGGCGAGTAGCTTCGTGAGTGTAGGCGTAAACGAATGGGCTCACGGCTGATTGCACAGACTGCGGGATAGCAATATCTGTTTTCGCATTGATAAAATCCTGTCTGCGCGCCCCTCCGGCCGGCACCTTCGGAAGTCCGTCATGCACCACCGGCAGTACATAACTGCCTGAACCATATGGCAAGAAGGAAAGGTGAACATATCTTCCAGCCGTATCCCAACTGACCCAGCAATAGTCGGCGCACAACGGCACCGGTAGGCCGCCATCCACTGGAAACGCCTTCATGATAGCCAGGTGTTCTTCGTCGGAGTTGGGCGACCCGGCAACAACCCAGCGGCCGTCCGGTGACACAGAAGCGATATCCAGAATACGCTCCGAGGTAATTTTGCGGCGGTCGGTGCCATCGGTCTTCATGCGATAGAGAAAGCTCGAGCCGCCTTCTATCGCGCGAAAGATAAGGTCGCCGTTCGGCAGAAAAAAGGGAACATCTTCGACAGCCGAAGAAGAGATACGCACCGGGGACGAGCGCCGGCTGGTTGGAGCAATCCACAGGTTTGTGTGGCCGATCTGATCTTTCATGGAAAATACAACTTTTTTCCCGTCTCGCGATACGGAGTATGCCTGCTTCACTTCTCGCCCAGCGGAATATTCCTGCATTGGATAATCCTTCAAAATCTTCTCTTCTTTCCCGTTATTCAGGTCTTTGATCCACAACTCATCCCTACCCGTTTGTCCGATAGCTTTGAGGAAATAGAGACTGTGTCCGTCAGAAGAAAACCTCGGCAAGGAAGTGTTACCTTCCGAGGAGATCGGGTGGTCTCCGTCCTTATCGTGCAGCCACACAGACCGGTCCTCCGCCCCGACAGAAGTAATGAGCGACTTGCCGTCAGGCGCCATCGCAATTCCTTCCTGAGACGTTGGGCCAAAGGTGAATTGCTCTGGTTTTCCATCTGGAAAACGCTGCCGCCAGATGTGAAAGGTATCCGTCCTGGCTGTGAGATAGATCCATTTGCCATCAGGCGACCACGCGCCCGAAAGGCACGCCCCATCGGGAGGGCCTACAACTCTAATTTCATTCGAGCCATCGAAAGGAACGATCCGGCAGGGAATAATTTCGCTTCGGCTGTCCATCTCAACAATGAGTACCCATCGGCCGTCCGGCGAAAGGTACGAATGATGGGCCATGCTGCGTTTGCCGGCAGGCACATAAACGTCGCGGCTATTCCCGCGGTCCACATCCGTGGTCACTACGGCCATATGCAGCCCTTCTTTAATCTCAGAGAAGAGCAGGCGCTTTCCGCCTTCAATCCATGTTAACGAGGAAGAGTTGGGCAGCAGCATGTGAGGCTCGCCGCCGAGAACAGGTACCTCCCAGGTGTCCCATTTGTCGAGACCGTAGGAAATACGAGAATTATCCGGAGAAAACGACGGGGCCAGTTTTGGCCTCGGATCGTGGGTCAGTTGGACGGGCTCGCCTCCCGGCAACAACTTTACGTAGAGATCTCCACTTGTGATGAATGAGCTGTCTCCTCGAATGAAAGCGAGCATTCGTCCGTCCGAGGATAGGGCGGGATATACCGCCGAGTCAGTGAAAAATGTCAGCTGCTCCCACTCTTTGCTGAGTGGTAGACCGTTCGGGGATGAGCGTCGGAAAAGAAATGCTGCCACAACTGTCAGAACAAGAACAAGGACCCCAGCATAGGAGTAAGCCTTCCACGCCTTCGGTTTTACCGGCTGCAGCTCTTTGGCCTTTTCCTGTTCCTGTCTTAAAGACGATGCGTCCCAGTTGCTTCGGCTGCTATCTCGCGCTAACCGTCGCAGATCCGTTTGCAAATCTGCGGCGTTCTGGTAGCGCAGTTTCCGGTCTTTCTCCAGCGCTTTATTGATGATCTCTTCGAGCTTTGGGGATAGGTCGGGATTCAGCCGCACTGGGGCAACCGGCGTGCGATTCAAAATCGCTTCTGCAATCATGCCAGTGGTCTCGCCACGGAACGGCAGGATCCCGGTCACCATCTCGTAGAGCACAACTCCAAAGGAAAACAGGTCCGTGCGCGCATCCAGTTCTTCGCCCCGCACCTGTTCGGGTGACATATATGCGATAGTGCCAATCGCAGCGCCACGGCCAGTAAGATGCTCGGACCGGCTGACTGTGGACCTCGCCGAAACATTCATGGCGCCTTCTGCGGGTACCAGTTTCGCTATACCAAAATCCAAAATTTTGACGTGCGCGCGCTCCGTCACATAAATGTTGGCGGGCTTAATGTCCCGGTGAATAATTCCCTTGCTGTGGGCGGCTCCGAGTGCGTCCGCAATCTCAGTCCCCCATTCAAGAACCTCCTCAAGCGGCAGCGGCCCTCTCGCAATGTGATGCTTCAGCGTGGCACCTTCCATAAATTCCATGGAAATGAACGCCTGGCCATCCTGCTCGCCAATCTCGTAGATCGTGCAAATGTGGGGATGATTCAGCGCGGAAGCTGCTCGCGCTTCTCTGCGAAACCGTTCCAGCACCTGCGGATCGTGGGCCAGGTGGTCGGGAATAAATTTGAGCGCGACGAACCGATGGAGGGACGAATCTTCGGCCTTGTACACAACGCCCATACCACCCCCACCCAACATCTCAATGATTCGGTAATGAGAAATGATTTGGCCAATCAGTGGGCGGAGGGTGGGCGACCGATCGGGAACAAGCTCGTCTGGCTGCAAGCGCGCCTCCTTGTCATTCAGCAAATCGTTGACATCGGCGAGTGGAGCGCCCAGCAAATCTGTGTCTCACTGATCGGCCTCCAGAAGCTGTTTGAGGTGAGTCTTTAGTTCGAGGTCCCCACTCCATGCAACTTCTATAAATACGACACGGTTCTCTATCCCATCCTGAGGGCGGCATGAACAACGGTTTCGGGTGCTGCCAGAGTTAGGGTCATATTCGATTAGCCGGCAATAGCTCTCGGCACCGCGAATCCGGGGGCCATCGTCCAGTCGCGACTAGGTGCCCAAGCGATGAATACTTGATCTCCCTTTTTCCGCCCCTCGAATCGTAAACGCCTCGGAAACCGTCTCCATGCGATACCTCCAACGGCCAACCCAAGTAGGCATACAGTTCCACAAGTTTCGCACTATGTCAGGAAAATGCCAATCTGCAGGATGGCGCTCAGGAAAAACGACCTGTCTCTAGACATGGTTTTGTGGGCTGATGCGGCTGATTGTTTCCAATCCCGTGTCCAAGACATTCGAAGTCAGTTGTTGCAAAATCGCCGAGTCGCTCATCGACTGACATGGGTGGAGAAATCCCCGGCTCTCCGAGTTGCGGGCGAATAACGGGCAATCCGAACCTTACACCCCTTTTGCCGACCCACATCGTCCGGAGGGGGCCGAAGTCCGATCGTAGCTATTGATGAGTAGACGACCATCCACCCAGAACCCAGAAGCGCTCGTAAAGTGGCTCAACGAGTGACTTGCTCTGAAGGCAACAGTTGAGCAAGGGCCGATTGTCCGGAAGGGCCATGATTCGGCCAGGCGACGAGAAGCCCGGTCTAACCGGGCCGCCGCCGCCAGCCTTAGCTGTATCTAGCGCAGCACGATCATCAAAAATCCCACTTCTATTTCGCCTGCGATAACTCCGCGACAACAGCAGCAACCTTATCGAGTATCTGATTCCAGCCCTCCATTTGACCGCTGTTTTTCGCGCTCTCCATGGGTTCATTTCCAATGAAGGTGAGTTTCGTCTGGCCGTTCCCGAGGTCCTCAAAGAGGGTCACGTCGTACGCACCGTCTATAGCCTCATGTTCTATTCCTAATTGCGCAGGATCAATCCTGTTTCCCTTCGAATCCGAAAAATACATCAAGGAAACGATCTTCTCGTGCAGAACAATCTCGTGGTATTCAACCGCATTCCAGAACTCCTGCCCATCCGGCGACTTCATGCAGTAGAGAGACTTTCCCCAACGCGAAAATCCATCTGGCAAACGGGCGCAGTAAAGCCCTTCGGTCCCCACCACTGCATCACGTACTTCGGGTCCGTCCACGCCTTCCAGACCAGTTCGCGTGGGGCATCAAAAACTCTTGTAACGACCATCCGCTCAATTTCGCTAACCGTGTTTTTTGTCATCTCTGACCTCCTCTTTCTTCATTTGATTTACAACTACATCCAGTTTGTCGAAACTCTCTTCCCAG
>JAOAPI010000172.1 GCA_025462865.1 Candidatus Sulfotelmatobacter sp.
GATTGCTCCACTTTCTCGTTCGACTTGCATGTGTTAGGCACGCCGCCAGCGTTGATTCTGAGCCAGGATCAAACTCTCGTTTGAAACCTGATGTCTGCCGACGGGTAGTTGGCAGACTGCCATCGCCGCATATCCAAGGCAGCTTGCAAAAGCCGCTCTGGTTTCAACAACGCGGGATGGCGCCACCGTTCAGCCTCCGCTTCCTCCGAAGAGGAAGAGAAGTTTACGGTGGTCTATCTTGTGAGATCGTTCGGACTAATGCCCGAATCCGTTTCTCACGACTGGCACGTTCAACCTAGTTGTCAAAGACCGAATCGCGGTCCGCCGAGGCGGTGCGAATTCAGTCCAGGCAATCTCGCTACAAGAGCGAAACCGACTGTCCTCGAAACCTTACAAACATACAGTGCGCTGTAAATCCCGTCAATCATCGCTTCCCACAGAATTTCCAGATGATTTCCACATCTGGAATTTTCGGAATGCGAGAGCAGGAGAGCTGCCAGCGAAAACCAAAAGCAGGTTCCTCACGATAAGGCCGTTCGGAATGACAAGGCTTTAAGCGAGATGCTTTGGGTCGGGCGCTCTAAAGCGCGCAACAGTATGGCCTTCCGTCCGGGGTAAACCGCCAATTTCGGCGTGCATTTTGCGCAGCCCGATACGGAAGACAAGAAATTGAGAAAAGATCTTACTTTGGAGGTTCCTTGCTTTGAAGGTACCCTTCGGACCCTGTGTTGCAATCCGAATGAAGTCCCGTGGCCGGGACGATTGAGAACTCTATATTCTCGCTTAATAATTAGATGCCGGACGATGCCGAGAGATGCAACAAATACGACCGGCTGGCCACAGATCTGCTCTCGGTGAATTGTTTATAGCAGATGAATGGGCGGGAATGCAACAAAAAGTTTGTGTGGCAGGAAAGTAATTGATTTGGTTCGGCAGTAGGCGGGTTCGCAGGTTTCTTTCGTCCCTTCCCTCCTCCCCTGGCTTATTGCTCATGTGCGCTGCTACCCATGGCTTGCGCCATGGGCTGCATTCTTTCGCCGCTTCGCGGCTGGCATCGGACGCTGCCGGGTTCCCCCCGTCCGTGCAATTGCCTTTCACATCGTACAAATTTCCTACAAAGACATTTGTAGGTTCGAGCATCACGACTCTTACGGGAATTCGAGGGTTACGTATTTTGCTGGTTTGGTGCTGGTGTTGGTTAGGGTGTGGGTGTAGCCGCCGGGGATCCATTTGGAGTCGCCGGATTTGAAGTGTTCGGCAGTTGGGGCCTGGCCTTCGACATCGCTGCGGAGGTCGAGGTCGCTGACGGCTATGAGCAGGTGCGGGCTGGTGTGGTGATGCGTGGGAATCACGGCGCCGGGCTGGAGTTCGGTCTGGGAGACGCGGATGCCGTCTTTGACGAAGAGGACTTTTTTGGTGCCGTTGGTCACGTCGGCGAGGCGCCGGTCCTGATCTTTTGTATCTTTTGTGGCGTCCCATTTAGGGGTGGAGTTGCGGAGAGATTCGTCCTCGAGGATTTCGACGGTGACGTTGCGGAAGGGCTGAGCGCCGATGTCGCGGACGAAGTGGGCGAAGGTGGCGGAGACGAAGCGGGTCTCGCCGTCCTGGAGCTTGACGTTGATGAGGGGCTTGTCCTTTACAGTGTTGGCGATCTCGCCGGGGCCGATGCTGGTGGAGATGTAGTCGTGGCGATGCCAGTGCGTCAGGGTTTCGGTGTTGGGAGGAACTTCGACATTGAAGACGCGGACGGATTTGTTTTCGAAGACAAGGTGATGGTGAGGCTCGGAGGTGATTTCAACTTCAGGGGCGGTGGCCTGGGCCGTTAGCAGAGTTGTGGCCAGGCAGAAGAGTATGGGGAATTTCATGCCGCGGATTGTAGCAGGGCGGCGGTGCGAAGAGAGGCGATAACAAAAAGGATTATCGCGGAGGGAGCGGAGAACAGCTGCGCGGGGGGCGCGGAGATTGTCAAGGGCAGATCAAAAGCACGGGCGAGGGCACCCGCTCCACAAAAGCTTAATTATTTGTCGCGGGTCAGGCGGATCCATTGCTCCATTTGATCGAGATATTGGGTCAGAGCGCGGCGACCGGCGGAGGTGAGGTGATATTCGGTGCGCGGGACACGGGCTTCGAAATATTTCAGACAGGAAATGTAATCGGCCTCTTCGAGCTTGCGGGCGTGGACGCTGAGGTTGCCGTCCGTGGTCTTGAGGATGCGCTTGAGGTCTTTGAAGCTGAGGCTGGCGTTGGTGGCAAGGGCGCTGATGATTCCCAGACGGATGCGCTCGTGAATCAGGCGGTCGAGTTCCGGAAGTTCCAGAGCGCGGGCGGGTGGGCGCTCGCGAGGAGCGTCCGCGGCTTTCAGCTGTTTGCGACCGTGGGCGAGAGCTCTAGCCACCGTACCTCCGGGCAATGAGAAATCCAAAAATGATGTGAAGCCCGCCGAAGCCGGCAGCCAGGAACCAGTTCGCCCACGCTGCAGGCGCGACCACGGCGATTGCTCCAGTCGCCATGAAACAGAGTCCCATGACGGGGACGATCGAGACTGAATAGGCACCGCCGGTGATGATGCCAGCGCCGTAAAGAAGCAGCCATACGGGCGCGAGCGCGGATTCGAGACCTGCGCGGACGAGCAAGAAAGTTAACAGTGCGCCGGCGATGAACGGGGGGAAAAGGCCGAGAGCAACTTTGCGTCCGGGCCCGGTGAAGAGCGGGAGGCCGCTGCGGTTAGCTTTCCAACGGATGGAAATAATGGCGATGAGAGCGGCGAGAACGCCTTCGGCCAACCAGACGTTCAGCCATGCGGGGGAATTTGCTTGGCGCGCGGCAAGCCAGGCGGCCGCCAGAGCGGTAGTGCCGAGGATAACTTGTCCCCATCCAGGAACGGCGGTGAAGGATGCGGAACGCTCCATGGTGTCGCGAATGAAGCGGAGGTCGGCCGCGGGATCCGGCGAAAGGTTCGGAACAGGGCTTCGCGCGACGGAGTGGAGTGGTCGGCGGGAACGTCGGAAGCGATGCTGGCGTGGGCCGGGCATTACGAGCCAAGAATAGAACGGCAGGGTTTGCAGGTCAAGTACTTTGTGGTGCAAAGTTGAGCGGTGTTCATGCGAACCGTCTTTATTTTGTGTCGGTCGCGGGTGATAAGAGTCCGAAGACGCCGACGCCGTTCGTGGTGCCGACGTAGACTTTTCCGTGCGCGATGAGCGGTGTGATGTATTTGTTTCCGGCGCCGAAGTGGTCGCGACCATTGGCGGCCTGGTTCGTGTTGTAGAGTTCGTGCAGAGTTGCCGCATTGTAGGCATGCAGCACCGCAGGATTGGTGTTCTCCGCGGCCCACACAATTCCATTTTGATTCTTGTTGGCGGAGATGCTGGGAGTGGCTCCGGGATATCCAAAGGCATTGGTGGTTTGCGCCACTGGAGTGGTTAGCAGCTTTGCGTTCTTGAACTGAAAGGCGAGAATGGGCTGGCCGACCGGTCCGTAATAAAGCCTGCCGTTGAAATACGCGGGCATCGACCAGATGCCGCCGGGCAGCGCTCCCGGAAGTTCCTGATAAATATTGTTGCTGTTGGGATTGAATTTCCCCATGGATTTGCGATCGACGAGGTAAAGATTGGAATCTTTGCCGGCGCCCGCAGCAAGTGCCCAAGTGGTACCGGAGGAATCTTTCATGGGAGGCAGCAGAACGGCTCCGCCGGAACCGAGGTCGGTGTCGCTGTGGTTTTCCTGTTGTTCGTTATCCATTTCGAAATAATCGGCGACGGCGAGGCCACCCTGCGCGGTAAGCCTTACGAAAGAGTTGCCGTAGTCGCCGCTCGCGGGGAATCCACTTTTCAAAGTAGTGTCGAAGACACCGTTGGCGTCGAGGAAAAAAATGTTGCCGGAGTTGTCGGCGGTAAGGCCAGCGCCCGAGCCCCAGATGGCGCCTTCGTTGCCGTTTGGCGTGACATCGAGCACTGTCTTCTGGAGAAGCGTGGTGGCGCTGTAGCCCATGATCCATCCCGTGTAGGGACGAATATCGCAGTGTGACGCCCACGCCAGATATACCTCGCCTCCAAGAAGAAGCAGGCCAGAGCGTTCCTTATATTGTGAGGGATCGAAGATAACGAAGCCTCCGGAACTGTTATCGCCGGTACCGGGATATTTGGCCGCGATATCGACCGGGCCGTTGAAAAGCTCGTTGCCCGTGGCTGCGTCCAGAGCGTGCAGACGCTGATGATAGTTGTGCGAAGCGTCCTTCGACATGGCAACGGTATAAATGACGCCATTTGATCCCGCGGGATGCCGGATCACGGGCGTGGATGTGATTCCGATTTCTGGAGTGACCTGCGAACAACCGCGATTATCGGAAGTGGTCTCGCCGGATTTGAGGGTGGTAACGTGCCAGATAGGCGAACCGGAGTCGGCGTCGAAAGCATAGACCGAGCCGTGCTCGGTGGCGACGATAAGAAGGTTGTGCGTGACGCTTCCAATGGAAACCGCCGAGAGGTAGAGCGGTTCGGCGTCGACTAAACCGTCAACTGAGAGGGTAAACAGCTTTCCGAAGGCGGAAGAATTAACATTGTTGAGGGTCAGCGTGGTCTCGGAGGCATTGAGTCCAGTGCGCGCGTTGTTATTGTGATAGGTGAGAACGTCCTGGGAGAAGGCGAGAGATGCTCCGAACAAGGAAATACAGGCAAGGCTTAACGCGACCGGGTGGGGCCGACGCCGACGGAGGACAAATAGGAAGGATGACATCGCTAAACCTCCAAATACTGAGGGGCTTGGAGCTGGCGCTAAATCGCCCGGTTCTTGGTTGCCGAATCGGGCACGGACGGGCGCGGCGAGAAGAGTAATATTTGCGGAGCCTCTCTACGAAACTATCCGCTAAGGGATTATTGCAGGGTTCGGTCGGCGCAACAAGCTGAGGCACGAGGTATGCCGTCAATGGAACTAGGCAAGGTGCTGGTTTTTCTTGGTGCGATGCTGGTAGTGGCAGGAGTGGTAGTGATGCTGCTTGGCCGGGCGCACTTTCCCCTAGGACGACTGCCCGGCGACTTCCTGTATCGCGGGAAGAATACGACGGTGTATTTTCCCCTGGCAACATCAATGCTGGTAAGTGTCGTGCTTTCGATTTTGCTGTATTTGATCAGCCGGTGGCGGCGATGACATCTAGATTCTCACGTCCCCACGGTTGAGCGTATGGGACTTTCCCTTAGCCGCACGAGGAAAGATAATCTGGTGCAGTATCAGGCGCTCATCGTTCCAGAATTTCTTTGTAGGCATTCAAAGCGACTTTCTTGGGTTGGCCAGGCAGAAGCAAATCCACATCGCGGGTGGTATTTCCGGCGATTCCGATTTGGCCGAGACGAACCATGCCACTGCCAAAGTCAGCAAAGACCGGAACCTTCATCACAAAATGCTCGTCAACTTCACTCTGGGTAACGGTCATGTGCAATTTCACTTTGCCGCCTTCCGCCGGGGAGAGTTGAGACTCAAAGTGGTAGCGCGGAATCTGAGTGCCGTAAACCCACTCGTCAAAGAACCAGTCCAGTCGCCCGTTGCCCTGCACATCCATGCCTTTTGTCATGTGCTTTTCGGCGATCGCTTTGAATGACTCGGTGCTGGCCGGCCGGTCCCGGTGACTCTCCACGAAGTCGTGCATCATGGCGATGAAGCTCTTGTCCATATCCTCAGGGCTGTACATCAAGGAGCGCAGCATCTGCAGCACGTAGGCGCCCTTGGGATAAGTTATGTTCTGATAGGCGCTCAGCGTGCGAGGTGACATGAGGCGAAGTCCCATCCAGATCGGGCCTGCATCGTTAGGAGCGATGCCGTAATTATTTTTCTCCAGAATACGCAGCCGCAGGCGATCCCAAAATTCGACGTAGTCCTTGCGCCAGTTGCCGGCAACGGCCTGCTGCAAAAACAATCCCGCGGAGAATTCCGCAAACCCTTCTGATAACCATTGATCGTGGTAAGAGGCCCAACCTACGGCGTGGCCCCACCATTGATGGGCGACTTCGTGTGGAGTCACTTCCTGAACGAAACCGGTGAATTTATTGTTGATGGAGCCGAACAGCATCCATCTCTGAGTGGAATCGGTGTAGGCGGAGATGGGAAGATATATCAGATTGGGCCACGACTGCCCAAAAGCAAAATCCGGCTGCTCGGTGATGTAGATTTCGTCGTAGGGACTCTTGCCGAAATACAGGCTGCACAACTGCAACTGGGCGCGGGTTTGTTCCAGGGCATATTTAGTCATGGTGCGGGGCGCCATTGACTGCAGGGCGCGATACCTCCGCAGATTGTCGGGCAACTCAGTTATGTAGTAGCCGGAAATTTTGTAGCCGGTTATCTCATCCGGCAGTTCGAGCTTCTGATACTCGCCGTAGTTGAATCCGGCCACTGCCACGGGGATGGGCGTGACCCAGTGACTCACGGCAAGATCCTGTTCAACCGACTCGGCCTTAAGTTGCCCAACGCTGATGACCTTGTATTGTCGCGGTACCTTGAAAGTAAGATCGTAGAGGGAGTGTTCGCCAAATCCATTCAGATTGGGATACCAGGAAGTGCGGGCGCTTACGTAGAAACTTCCCTCTCCAGCTTCCTCGAGGACCTTATCACCGGCATATTCAATATGGATCGACAGCTCCTGGCCAGGTGCCGGGGCCTGAGAAAGGATGACGTAAAACGAGCCATCCTCTTTGCGGCTTTCCTGAATGAAGTACAGATCTTTGCCCTGTTGATCTGTAACTCTGGAGACTCGGAGGTTCGGAAGCAAACCAAATTTGAGCAATCGTTCGCCTGCAACCAGAGGCACGAAAACGACGGTGGCCGTGCTGAAAAGGTGCTTGTTTTTGCCGATGACGGTTTCGATTTTGTAGCGGTGAGTGGCGAATAGCCGGCGGTCCTCAGTGGAACTTGCGGTGTGGTGAGCGTACTCGGACTTCAAGTGTGCGAGGTACCAGACGCCATCGTCGAGACTTTCCGGATCGAAATTAATGAGCGCAACTTCTTCCGGTGAATCGAGCTGGGGCAAGGCTCCGACGCGATTCCGGAGGAAAAAACGAAGATCTTTGTGTTTCTTGCCGTGCAGATAAGCGTTCAAGAATTCCGGATGGGCGCGGTTGTAGATGGCGGCCAGGACATCTGCGTCCACGTTGTCCATGGATTCGCCCTGCAAGAGATGCTGGCTGAATCCATAACTCTGTTCATGGCGCTGCCGCATTTTTTCCCGCCAGTGACTTAGAACAGACGCGGCTTCGGATGCGGGTTCGGTTTGTGGGCCGAGTCCCGGGAAGAACCGCAAGCGGCCTTCAGCAGAGAAGCGAAATATCGCTTCATTGATTTCTTCGGTGTAGTCCGCTGAGCCGCTTCTACGGCTTAGCTCGCGGGCATCGAGAGCAGTCAAGGCTTTTAGATTGAACCTCGCTTCGCCAATAAAGATCGCGCCAGTTACGACTCCCTCGACCGGGCTAAGGAATGTTAGCGTTCCCTTCTGAAAATGGAAGGTGGCAGCGTCGCAAATCATTGTGAAATTATCGAAGCGAAATGTTTGACCTAAACCGATTTGCCGGAGCTGGCGGTAAACGGCGTCGGAATTGTGAAATCCGAGACTCTTTGAAGGAACGGACACAGTCACACGCTGTTCGGCAACGCTCAGCGTGAGTCGCAGTTCAACCGATGCTTGCAAATCGACGGTTTGGACCAGGGGTCCGAAACCGTCGCGCGTCACGCGTAAGGAATATGTTCCTGGTTTCAAGTTGGAAGATGCGAATTTGCCCAGCGCATCCGACGAAAGGAGTATGGGCTGGGAGAGGTCGGCTCCCGTAATCTCGATGCGAGCACCGGTAATGACAGCGCCAGAAGAATCCTCAATGGTTCCGGAAAGCGTTTGGGCGTGAGAGAGTGCCGGGGCGATCAGGATAAACACAAATATTGCGGCTTTCAGCAGGGGAAGGCGGCGAGACGGCGCGCCAGCAGGGGCCGACATGACTGGGGAAATATACCAACATTCAGGGCATATTGCGCCAAGATTCGAAGGTTGGCAGCGTGGGAAACAATCTTAGCCTGCTAACCGAGGTTAGCTGTATCCAGAACCAAACATGTAGGATACACAGCAACCGCCGAGGTCTTCGTGGGGTAACTACGATGAGATACTTTGTGCTCCAGTTCCTGTTGCTGTCGACTCTCGCGCTGGCCGAACGCGGCCCGGCCTCATGTGAGATTTCACATGGAAGCGTAGTGAGCAAAACTGCTTCAGGGATCGCTCAGGTCGGCAATTTGGGATTGATCCAAATTCGCTGTCACGTAGGCGCTCGGCTTTTTCCATTGACACCCGGAAGTTTCCGAAACGGCTTAAAAGCCGATGCCACTGTTTACAACATCGCTGTCGAGGGGGCAAGAAAGCCGGTACCCTCAGAAGTTACGGTTAGCGGAGGAGGCTTGAGTGGCGAGACGGAATGGGTCGATTTTTATATCCACATTCCCCTTGAGGTTGCCGAACGTGATGCCGAAATTCGCAGATATATCGCGACTCTCGAAAGATCGGAGGCCGAGGCAGACTTACCAGAACCCATTCGACGTTTGAAGAGGGATCCGAAAATACTGGCGGCAATGGTCACACAGAATCGAGCGGGGCACTTTCAGGTGGACTGCCGCGTCTGGGACGGAGAGACCGTGATCGGCGCAGGAAGTGTTGGTCTAGACGTGTTATTTACAGGACATTTCTTTGACGCGCTCGCCCCCAAAAAACGAATGACTCCACCTTAGCGGACAATCGAAGGTCCTTTACGAGGATAAGCGCCTAAACAATCTTTAAGAACTTTGTTGTGGAACGACGAAACGCCAAGGCAATCGAACGCATGTCATTGACGGATCAGCTCGGATTCAGGTTTACGCCACCAGAGCGGCGGGTGTGGACCGTGCGCGGCCTGGTGGCCGCGGTGCGAACGCACGTGGAGCGAGAGTATTCCGATGCATGGGTGGAAGGCGAAATCTCGAATTTTCGCGCGCCGGATTCGGGACATCTTTATTTCACACTGAAAGATGGAAATGCACAGATTCGGGTGGTGATGTTCAGCTCGAAGGCGCGGCTGTTGCGATTCCGTCCGGCGGATGGGATGCAGGTAGTGGTACGGGGGCGGGTCACGATTTATGAAGACCGCGGCGAATTGCAGATCTCGGCCGAATATATTGAACCAAAGGGCGCCGGAAGTTTGCAGGTTGCTTTCGAGCAACTGAAGGCGAAGCTGGAGGCCGAAGGATTGTTTGCGGCGGAGCGGAAGAAGGCGATTCCGGCTTTGCCGGCGAGAATCGGGATTGTGACTTCACCGCAGGCGGCGGCGCTGCGCGACATCCTGAACATTTTGCAGAGACGGCATCACACGGCGAGTGTGGTGATTTATCCGGCGCAGGTGCAGGGTGATGCGGCTGCGATCGAGGTGGCGAGCGGAGTGCGGTACTTCAATGAAATCCGCAGCGATAAGAGCCGCAGCGTGGAAGTCATCATCGTAGGGCGCGGCGGAGGGTCGGCGGAAGATTTGGCGGCGTTTAACAATGAAGGGTTGGCGCGGGCGGTGGCGGCGTCGGAGATCCCGGTAATTTCCGCGGTAGGTCACGAGACGGATTTCACAATTGTGGATTTCGTGGCGGACATGCGGGCTCCAACGCCTTCGGCGGCGGCAGAGTTGGTAATCCGGTCGCGCGTGGAAGTGGAGAATCAAACGGACGCGGTGCGGGAGCGACTGGTGCGCGCAATGGAGCGGAGGCTACTGGAAGCGCGGAATGCACTGATGGAGAGGGCGCAGGATGGGGCTTTTGCGCGGATGATGGACTTGATCCGGCAGCGGCAACAGAAGTTGGACGATCTGACTTACCGGCTGGAGCGAGGCGAACGGCAAGCGCTGGAAAAAATGCAGCGGCGGTGGGAGGCAGTGTCGGCGGCGGTGCGACATTACGACTTGCGGCGTGTGATGGCGGCGATTCGCGGAGAACTGGAGGCAGGCACTTCGGCGATAGCGGCTGCAATGCGGAATCAGCTCTTACAGAATAAGGTGCGCCTCGAGCGCATGGGAAGAGCACTGGAAATGCTTTCGCCATTGGCGATCCTAGAGCGAGGGTACGCTTTGGTGTTTGACGGTGCAGGAAATTTAGTAAAGGATGCGGCTCAGGTGAAGGTGGGGGATGAAATTTCAGCACGGGTGGCGCGGGGAGAGATTAAGGCTACAGTAAGGAGAACCACGGAAGGCAAGACGAGCGGCAGCAAACCGGAGCAGTGATGGAAAAGCGTTGCGAAGCCAGTAGCACCGCCGGCAGACAAGGGGTTCTTCGCTTTGCTCAGAATGACAAACCTTAATATTCCGCGGCCGCATTAGAATGTGCCGCATTAGAATGTAAGGTTCTATACGGACAATCTTGCGACAGGGGGCATGGTGATGCAAGTGATGGCGCCATGGTTGAGAGCATCGTTCACGGTGCTCGACATACTGCTGGTGGCGCTGATCATTTACGAAGTGCTGGTGATGATTCGGGGAACCCGCGCGGCGCCGATGCTAGCTGGACTGGCGGCGGTGGCGGTGGCGTTTTACCTGGCCCGAATCGGCGAGCTGGCCACATTGAATTGGCTGGTCAGCCATCTACTGCCGTATATCGTGTTTGCGTTGATTGTGGTGTTCCAGTCGGAGATTCGGCACGTGTTGTCGGACGTGGGCCGGCGAGTAAGCTTTCTTCGCGGGTCGACAGTGGAGGGCGATTCCTACGACGACATTGTGCTGGCGGCGAATCTTTTTTCCCAGCATCAGACGGGCGCGCTGATCGTGATTGAGCGCGAGATCGGCTTGCGGACTTACATAGAAAGTGGCGTCGCGATGGATGCGCGCCTCTCTTACGATTTGCTGGCCACGATTTTTCGGCCTAGCGCGCCACTGCACGACGGCGCGGTCATTATCCAGAAAGACCGGTTGGCGGCGGCGGCTTGTTTCTTACCGCTCTCGATGAATCCAGTGCTCTCGACGCAATTGGGGACGCGTCACCGAGCGGCAATTGGAATCACGGAAGAAACCGACGCCATCGCGGTGATTGTTTCTGAGGAGTCGGGAGCGATCAGCATGGCGGTCGGTGGCAAGATTGAGCGGGACCTGACCGTCGAGCAATTGCGCGAACGATTGAGCAGTGAACTGCGCCGGTACATGGCGCCGGTAGCGTTGCCTACAGCTGTGCCGGAAGCTGACGACTCGGATGCGGGGTTGGAATCACCGTTGCGTGCGCGCGCGTCGTCGAGTGCGGATGGAGACAATGACGCCGACATGGAGCGTCCCCTATGATGGCGCTGCTGCGACGCTGGGTGCTACACAATTTCTGGCTCAAGATTTTGTCGCTGTTGCTCGCGACCGGCCTTTGGCTGGCGATTTCGCCGGACCAGGAACCCGCGGAAGTAGCATTGCGAGTGCCGATCGAGTTTCAGCACCTGCCGCAGGATCTGGAGATAAGCTCGGCGGCTATACCGGAAGCGCAAATTCGGGTGCGCGGGCCGGAGCGTTTGATCCGGGGACTGCGTTCAGCCGACATCCACGCGGAACTTGAACTGGGAGACGTCCAGCCCGGTGAGCGGACCTTTGATTTGACCTCACAGCAGTTTCGCCTTCAGAGGGATTTAGCGGTGGTGCAAGTGGTCCCAGGCCAAGTGCATTTGAGTTTCGATACGCGTTTGACGCGCGATGTGGAAATTCGCGCCCGGGTTACGGGGAACTTTGCCGCCGGAACACAGATCACGAAGGTGCTGCTGGATCCCGAAAGAATTACCATCACCGGACCGCGGCATCACGTGGAACTCGTAGATGCCGCGACCACCGACCCGATCGATGCTTCTGAGACAACGACTGAGAAGGTCTTCGTGACCAACGTGTACGTTCCGGATCCGCTGGTGCAAGTGGTGCGGCCAACGCCGGTGCGAGTGACGGTGATTGTGGAGAAGAGCGCGCCGGTGGGACATTGAAAGCCACGGGCGTTCAACCTCAGTTGCTAAACACAATTTCCACCGCCTTAAATGCAGGCTTGGAAGACCTGATCCACCCTCTTCTATGAGCAGTCTTTTCCTATGAGCAATCAGAGTCGACAATTGTTTGGCACGGACGGCATACGCGGTGTGGCCGGGGAATTTCCACTGACAGCGGAGAGCACCTATTTGATCGGGCGGGCGCTCGGACACGATCTGATTCGCGCGACGCCAAAAGCGCAGGCGGTGATGGGGCAGGACACGCGCGCATCGAGCGCGTGGATCGCCGACCGAGTCGCCGCTGGGATGGCTGCGGTTGGGGTGAGCGTACACAGCGCGGGGGTGATTACCACGCCCGGAGTGGCTTATCTGGCGCGGTCACGCGGACTGGCAGCGGGGGTGGTGATCTCGGCCTCGCACAATCCATGGACAGACAATGGCATCAAGGTTTTTTCCGGGGACGGATTCAAGCTGACGGATGAGCGCGAGTTGGCGATTGAAAAAGAAATTTTTGCTTTGCTGGGCAAGCCGGGCGCAATGGACGATACCGCGCTCAAGGTTGCGGGACCATCTCTTCCTGGAGAGGCCGGGCTGCGCAAGGCATACATCGATGCACTGGCGGAGAGCGTGTCGTCTGACTTGAGTAAGTTGCGCGTGCTGGTGGATTGCGCGAACGGAGCGGCCACGGCAGAGGCTCCGGAATTATTTCGCAGTTTGCGAGTTCAGGCGACCTTCAGTTGCATAACGCCTGACGGCAAAAATATTAATGACCGATGCGGCGCGCTGCATCCCGAGACGTTGGGAAAAGCGGTGGCGGAGTCCGGTGGAAAATTCGACCTGGGTGTGACTTTTGACGGCGACGCCGACCGTGCGCTGTTTTGCGATGGCGAGGGACGCGTCGTAAATGGCGACGGGGTGCTCTTGTTGACGGCGCGCGATCTGCAGGAGCACGGAAAACTGGCTGGATCGACCGTGGTAGCGACCACGATGTCGAACATGGGAGTGGAGATCGCGCTGAAGAAATCCGGCATTCGCATGTTGAGGGCGAATGTAGGCGACAAATATGTTCTGGAAGAAATGCTGAAAACGGGAGCGACTCTGGGCGGAGAGCAGTCGGGACACATTATTTTTCGCGATGGCGACGCGACGACCGGCGATGGCCTGCTGACCGCATTGCGAGTTATGGATGTGATTGTGCGCTCCGGGAGAACTCTCGCGGAGTTAGTAGGCGATTTGAAAGTGCTTCCGCAGAAGATTCAGAATGTGCGGGTGCGCGAAAAGATTCCCTTCGCGCAGGTGCCGGAAGTGCAGCGAGCAATTGAAGCGGCCGAGCGCGAACTGAATGGGAATGGACGCGTGGTGGTGCGGTATTCGGGCACCGAGACGCTGGCGCGGGTGATGGTGGAAGCTGAATCGGAAGAGAAGATGCAGGCGCTGACGTCGGGGATTGCGGGGGAGATTCAGAAGGCGCTGGGAGTGTAGGTTTCTTAGCTTGACGTTAAATGTTTCTTCGTCTTCGTTCTTGATGCAGACGTCTGTCGGACAGGAGTGTCCGACCCAACCGAAGCGGATCACGAACTCTCCTCGGGCGGCCGCAAGCCTACAAACTGTTTATAGAGCAAGAGGTCGTACACAATTTTCAGACCTCCCGCCAGGAAAAATGGCACGCTAATCAAACGCGGCCGGGCAAAAAGAAATCCCACAAATAATGGACTGATGGCGGCGCCTGTAGTTCGTGCAACGCCCGTTATTCCGGCGGCTGCGGATCGTTCTTCCGCACTCACGACGGCCATGGTGTAAGACTGGCGGGTGGGGACATCCATTTGACTGATGCTGAAACGGATGAGCAGGACGATGACTGCCAGCTTCAGGTTGGGCATGAGCGGTACAAGAATCAACAGAATGTTCGAGGGAAGATGCGTGGCGACCATCGTCTTGATCAGACCGAAGCGGGCCGCAAGCCGTGACGCCAGCAGGGACGAGATTCCCGCAAAGATATTCGCCCAAAAGAAAATCACGCCAAGCGTTCCTGGGTCTACGCCGAACCGCAGGTAGAACCAATACGCGGCAAAGCTCTGCACTACGAAGCCACCCGCGAAAGAGTCCAGAGCAAAGAGCGCTGCGAGTTTGGCCACCACACGCCGCGAGCGGCCGATACCCAAAAAACGCTTCAGGTTTTCTGGCGACTGTACTTCTCCGGGTGCACTTACTTCCGCAGCCGATGAGAGGCGAGTGAAAATGAGCGCCAGCAAGGCTCCCAACGCGGCATAACAAATGACCACGACGCGGTAACTAGCTACCGGAGGGATCGCCGTCTTCTGCAGCGCGTGAGTGAGAGTGCCTCCACAAAGCGCCCCGAGTGCGGTCGCCACCGAGCCCGCGAGGGTATACCAGGCAAATACCTCTGTGCGGGCTGACCCGGGTATGACATGAGAAAGCGCCGCTTGCTCAATGGAGAGAAAGGGGCCCACTTCATAGCCGCTGGGGCTGATGACGCCAATCGTTCCCGCGATAATTAAAAACAAGTAATTGCTCGTGAGGGCGAAGGCCACACCGGCGGCGGCCATCAGGATTGCGCCGACGATAAGCATTCGTCGTCGCCCGATGCGATCGGCGCGAGTCGTGAGATAGAGAGAGACGACAGTGTCGCCCGCGAGGGTGAGCGTAAGAAGGAGGCCGGTTTGGGATTCGCTGAGTCCGAGACCAATCAGGTAGAAAACCAGGACGACTGAAAGCGAGCCATAGGCGAACAGGCGTACGAAGCGGGTAAGAAATAACAGCCATCCGTCACGCGTCAAGGTTCGCAGCGCGCTGGGTAATTGGTTGATGAGCGGCATTTGTCTATAAGAATTTCGGGTAAATGCCTCGCAGATTAAATCACATCAGGTGGTCTTTAGGCAGACATCAGTATAGGGCAGCCTGCCACTGGTTTGACGGCTTCCACCAGGTGAGCGTAGGCTTCGAGTCCGACAAAGGGCAGTTGAGGTTCACACCCCGCTTCGAAGGAGAACGAATGGCTCACATCGGCGCGTTATGGATTCCGATTCTGCTTTCGGCTGTAATCGTGTTCGTGGCTAGTTCGATCCTGCATATGGTCCTTCCGTATCACAAGAGTGATTACCGCAAGCTGCCTGAGGAAGACAAAGTGGTCGACGCGTTGCGGGCGGCGGGCGTGACGCCCGGGCCGGTGTACCATTTTCCCCATACCACACACAAAGAGATGAAATCGCCGGAGGTGGTCGAGAAGTTCAAGCGAGGGCCGATCGGTCTGTTGACTGTGATCCCCAGCGGCGCACCCGCGATGGGGAAATATCTGGCGACGTGGTTCGTGTACTGCGTAGTGGTCAGCGCGCTTGTCGCTATCGTACTGGGAAGCACTCTCCGTCCGGGGACTCCCTACCTGGAAGTATTCCATCTCGCCGGCCTCGCGGCCTTCCTGGCATACGGAGTTGGGCAGATCCAAGACTCGATCTGGAAAGGACAGACTTGGGGCGTGACCTTTAAGCACGTCGTCGACGGACTGATTTACGCGCTGCTGACTGCGGGAACGTTTGCGTGGCTGTGGCCGAGGTAGGGCGGCGGACGTCAGAGATTCTCACTCGAATATGGGCGCTATTCTCGCCAGGACTTCGGCCATGATCGCGTCAGGAATGCTTTCGAGTTTTTTGGCGCCGCGGGCGGCGAGATCGAGAACGCGGGGCTGATCGCACCGGATAATGCCTGTGGTTTTTGTTCCAGCTCCTGTCAGGGAAACAGCGAAGCCGGCGGTACGCGCGAAATTACCGCCGCTAGTGATCGGCAGAACTACCGGGACTTTGGTGACGCGATTGAATGGTTCCGGGGAAACGATCAGCACCGGGCGGCGGCCTTTTTGCTCGTGTCCCAACGTGGGGTCGAGACTGACGAGCCAGATTTCCCCACGCTTCATTTCTTGTGACCCCGCTCTTTCAGCGTGCGTTCCATCAGATAAGCTCGCGGCCGATGGGCTTGCTATCGAGCCATTCTTGTTGTTGTTTTGAGCCTTGTTTCGAACGTAGTTTCGAACGGCGAGCCTTGGGGTCGCACTGAGCCAGCAGTTCGTCCAATGTGTACCGTGGACGCGGGCGTGCTTCTACGATGAGACGACCGCTCTCAACGGCAACCCCCACCTTGGCCCCAGGCTGCAATTGGAGGATGTTCAGAAGGGCAGGCGGGACGGCCAGCATGACTGAGCCTCCGACCTTGCGCAAGCTGGTGGTGTGCATGGGTTGAGCTTTCTCCGTAGTTATACTTTAGTATAACATATATAAGATGGGCGGAAGGGACATTCGAAAAGCGCGGGAGGCAAATTGCCGCCTATGGCGCGAGAGGCGGCTCAACTAGTGGATCTTTAGATTTCCATCCCATGGGCACGCATTGTCCCTACTGGTGTATTTACAGAACTCTAAACATATTCTTATCACTCGAGATCTCTCCAGTTCGGACCGACGCCCATTTCCACGAGAAGCGGCACTGCGAGCGCGTGAACTTTTTCCATCTGCTCGCGGACTAGAGATTGCATCGTATCGACTTCGCTCTCCGGGACTTCAAACACCAGCTCGTCGTGGACTTGCAGGGTCATCCTGGATTTCAGTTTGCGTTCTTGCAATGCCTCGTCGATGCGGATCATGGCTACTTTGATTAGATCTGCCGCGGTGCCTTGCAGCGGGGTGTTCACGGCGGTGCGCTCGGCGAATCCGCGCTGGTTGGAGTTTTTGCTGTTGATGTCCGGGATGGGGCGGACGCGTCCGTGAAGAGTTCTTACTTTCAGATCGCGGCGGGCTTCCTCGAGAGTTTTGTCGATGAAGGCGCGAACACCCTTGTAAGTTTCGAAATAGTTGGTAATGAATTGTTTTGCTTCGCTGGTGTCGATGCCGAGATTTTGCGAGAGGCCGAAGGGCGAGAGGCCGTAGACGATGCCGAAGTTGACGACTTTCGCTTGGCGACGGTGGTCGGGCGTGACCATGAGTGGCGGAACTCCGAAGACTTGCGAGGCGGTGAGAGTGTGGATGTCGTCGCCGCGGCGGTAGGCCTCGACCAATAGCGGATCTCGAGAGAAGTGGGCGAGCAGGCGAAGTTCAATCTGCGAATAGTCGGCGGTTAGCAATACATGGCCGGGGTCGGCAATGAAGGCGGCGCGAATGCCGCGTCCCAGTTCGGTGCGGATGGGAATGTTTTGCAGGTTCGGATTCGCAGAAGAGAGGCGTCCGGTGGCGGTTCCGGTTTGGCCGAAGGTTGTGTGTACGCGTCCGGTGGCGCGATTGATAAGCGCTGGCAAAGTGTCGACGTACGTGGACTTCAGCTTGCTGAGCTGGCGGTAATCGAGGACCATGCGCGCGATGGGATGATCCGCGGCGAGAGTTTCGAGAACATCAACCGCGGTTGAGATGGTGCGGCCCTTGCCGTACTTCACCGGCTTGGGAAGATTCAGCTTGTTAAAGAGGACGTCTCCGAGCTGGCGAGGAGAGCCGACGTTAAATTCCGTCCCAGCGATCTGGTGAATTGCTTTTTCTTGAACGGCGATTTCGCGTTCGAGTTCCGTCGACATTTTTGCGAGCGCGGCCGTGTCGATTTTTACCCCTGCTTGTTCCATGCGCGCGAGGACGGGAACGAGCGGAAGATCGATTTCCTCGTAGAGCTTTGTTAGGCCCGCCTGTTTGATTTCTTCGCGGAAGGCAGTTGCGAGCCTGCCGGTGACGTCGGCGGCTTCGGCAAGATCGCCGCCGAGTTTCAGATTGAAGCGGCGCAGGGCAACGTCCGCGAGGCGATGCGAGGAATACGTGGGATCGAGCAGGTAGGAGTACAGCATGGGATCGTGCCGCACTCCTTGCAAATGAATCCCCTGGGGATCAAGCGTATGAATTGCGGATTTGTAATCGTGAACGGCTTTCGTTTGGAGAGTGGTCAATACCGAGCGGAGTTTAGCAGCAGCGCTGGCGGAATCGAGTTTGACTACGACCGCTGAGCCGGCGGCGGCTGAGATCGCGACGCGGCGGGAGGCGGGCTCCGGGGGCGCGGGTTCCGAGGAGCCGGCAGTCAGCGGGAGCATTGCCTCCTGCGATTCTTCTTCGACAATTTCCTCCTCGCTGATGGCGGGTAATTCGTCTTGGCCCAGCTCGACGGCGATGGCAAGGGCGCCATCTTCCGAGACAGCGTTCACAATGTTTTCAACGTCTGCGGCCGACCGCGCTTCGGTGTAATCACCTTCGGTGACCTGAACTACGGGCAGCAATTCCTTCAGCAGCGATGTGAATTCCAGCTCGGTGAAGAGTTGGCGCAGGTTGTCAACTTCGGGCTCCCCGACGCGCATGGCTTCGACATTGAATTCGACAGGAACGTTGGTGTCGATGGTGGCCATGCTCTTGCTGAAAAGAATGATGTCGCGATTGTTCTGGAGAGATTCGCGATAAGTTTTCTTTTCAACTTCGGCGGCGCGGTCGAGAGCCTGCTCGACTGTGCCAAAGCGCTTGATGATTTCGACCGAGCCTTTTTCTCCGATGCCGGGAGCGCCGGGGATATTGTCGATGCTGTCCCCACGCAGGGCCATGATGTCGATGACGCGCTCAGGCGGGACGCCGAGAATTTCCTCGACCTTGGCGGCGTCGCAGATCAGATTGTCTTTGGGAGGATTCAGGATCTGAACGTCGTCGTTGACGAGCTGCATCATGTCTTTGTCGCTGGAGACGACGTAAACGCAGTAATTTTCCGCGGCGGCTTTGCGGGCGAGCGTGCCGATGACGTCATCGGCCTCGAAGCCGGAAAGTTCGAGAATCGGGATGCGGTAGGCTTCAAGAGCGCGGCGAATGTACGGAATCTGCTGCGCGAGATCCTCCGGCATGGCGGCGCGGTTGGCTTTGTATCCTTTGTATTCGATTTCGGTAAAAGTCTGCGTTTTGATGTCGAACTTACGAACCTTGGTGATGGCTTCCGCCTGGGTATCACGAAAAGTTTTGGCCGCAACGTCGAAGACGGCGGCGAGGTACGCGGGAGCGAAATCATCGCGAAGCTTACGCAGCATGTTCACGAACACATAGACGGCGGCGGTTGGCAGTCCGGCCTTGGTGGACATAGAACGCTGGCGCGCCATGGCATGATAGGCGCGGAAAATGAAGCTCATGGTGTCGATGAGGTAGATGCGGGGTTTGGCGGAGGCAATTTTCTTTTCGACAGGCGTGGGCCGGGCGGGGGTCGCGGGTGATTCGACAGGCTCGGGGGTCGGAGATTTTTTTCTCAGGGGCAAGGAAATAGTTTAGCAGCCAGCGGGAGCGGCGGCAGAGGTGGGCGACGGGGATCTGAAACGATGTCGGCAGAGACGTAGCAAGCTACGTCTCTACTGATCAGCGGTGAGGGTCGGGATTAGAAATCTACATGGAAGTCGGCCTGAATAATTTTCTTGCCTTCGCCGGGATTATTGCGGAATACGAGGTGATACTTCACCGGCAATTCGCGTGACGCAGGAAGGCCGAAGTTAACATCCTGCGCGTGAGATGGTTCCAGATTCATCAAGACATCAGGGGATCCGCCCTTGATGAAAGTTGCGTACTGCTCCTCATTCATCAAGAGGAAAGCTACATCGGCGGTTTCGTCACTGGCCTGAACACTCTGTTGCGCTACAAAGGACCGGTATGTTCCGCGCAGCTGCGCAGTAACGGCGTGGGCAGGAATTTCGAAGGGAAAGTTTACTGCCGTGGAAATGCCAAACGTTTTTCGTACGACCACGGTGCTGCTGCCAACCGGAGACAGCGCGATGTGATCGCTGGGATGCGGCTTGCCTGCGTGACGCTCCTCCGCAGGCTTTGCTTCCGTGGAATCCCCCATCCATTCCGCGAGGGGGCCGACCATGGTCACCATTTTCTGATTTGCGGGACCTGGAGCCGGATTTGGAGTGGCGGGGGTTTCGGTTTCCTGAGATTGCTCGGCGCCCGCCAACGGCTTCATTTTTGGAACCGAGTTTCCGTAGTGAACAAATACTGCGATCAACATTCCAGCGACAGCGAACCATGCCAAAGCTGACTTCAAACTGCCTCCTGAAGGGACGCCTTGAATCCCCGGAGGACATCTTCCCAAGTCTGCGGCGGGGCTGCAAATGCCCAAAGTCACTTGCAGGGTTTGCCGTACTCGGTGGTGTAATGCAGCTCGATTTCTCCGCAGGTGCCTTGCTCAGCGGAATAGACAACGCAGGTATCGAAGGGGCGGGAATAGACGTGCAGGCTGACGGCGCGCTGGCTGAATTCGCGCGGATTGAAGACCCGGTGGACGGGCTCGAGCGGGTCGACCGCGCAGGGTTGCGACACATTCATTTCAACAATTTCAGTGGACTTGAGAGCGCACTTGCCGCCAGCAATGTCCTGATGCACGACGTGAAAATTCTCCACCAGTAAGCGTCCGGTCGGGACTGCCATCCAGCAATTCTGATCGCGGTGATTGTGCACGGAACTGGCCTGGCCGACTTCCCAGCAGATCGCGAGTAACTCGTAAAGAGGGGTCTTGTCGATGAGATTGCGGGTGTAGTGTTGCCGGTCCCACGTGAGATAGGGGGCAAGCGAGTCGGCATCCACGGGAGCATCCTGCAAGAATCGGCGGAGTTGGTCAGTCCGATCGAAAGCGGGCTCGGGGAACTTGCGGAGTTGGGCGACGAAATCGTGGATTGGAACGGGCTTTACGGCTGTGGTCATGGGACGCTCCGGGAGAAGTATAACGCGATTACTTCGGGTGGGAAAAATCTGAAACACAGGGGACGCGGGGGCTTAATGGGAAGTAAAACCCCTATTCGATGAACATGCAATCTCCATAGGAATAAAACCGATAGCGCTCAGTGACCGCATGTTCGTAAGCTTGCAAAACTTTTTCTCTTCCGGCGAAGGCGCTGACCAACATCAGTAACGTGGATTGCGGAAGGTGGAAATTAGTAAGCATCGCCTTGACCACTTTGAATTCGAATCCGGGATAGATGAAGACGTCAGCGGATGCAGCGCCGGGGAGGATACTTGCTGCACCGGTGCGAATTGCATGTTCTAGAGTACGGACCGTGGTAGTACCGACTGCAACCACGCGACGCGAATCGCGGAGAGCCCGGTTAATGGCGGATGCCGCAGTGGTCGAGATTGAATACGACTCAGAATGGATTTTGTGGTCTTCGACGCGCTCGACGCGAACGGGCTGAAAAGTTCCGAGGCCGACGTGCAGGGTGATCTCGACTGTTTCCACGCCGCGCTGGCGGATGCGGTCGAGAATTGCCGGAGTGAAATGTAGGCCGGCGGTAGGAGCGGCCACGGACCCGCGCTGCTCGGCATAAACAGTCTGATAGCGGTCGCGGTCGCCGGAAGAATCGGGGCGCGAGATGTAAGGCGGAAGCGGAATATGGCCGATGCGATCGAGAACCCCGTAAAAATCATCGATAGGGTGGAAGCGGATGCGGCGCTCGCCGAATTCGGAGCGGGAGAGGACTTCGGCCTGGAGTTCATCGTGACTGCCGAACAACAAGCGTTCGCCGACGCCAATTTTACGTCCGGGTCTGACCAGGCACTCCCAATCGTTGGGCTTGGCAGAGAGTTGTCGGGTGAGCAAAACCTCGATGCGACCCCGCAGAAAATCGCGGGCGGCGGGATTGTGCGGGCTGACGGCCTGCGCACCGCTTCCCTCGCGGCGGCCATAGAGCCGCGCAGGAAAGACGCGGGTATTATTGAAGACCAGCAGATCGCCGGGGTTGAGGAGGTCCGGGAAGTCCCGGAATAAACGGTCGGAATAATTGCCGCTGGTTCGCCGCACATGCAGCATGCGGGAGCTATCGCGGGTGGGTGCGGGCTCCTGGGCAATCAGCTCGTCGGGAAGAAGGAAGTGAAACTCGGAAACTAACACGATGTCAGATTATAGGGGGCAAGCCTGGGGCCGCTCGGGTAGTAGAACCACTTCAATAATCGGTATTTTTCGCAAATTTGTTTGTTTGTTCGGGCTGGGGTGCGGTACTATGCGGGTGCTGTCGATTTAGCCGCTTTCGCCACTCCCCTACAGAGAGTATTTCCATGTCCGCTGAACGCAAACACAGGGAAGAAATTGTTCGCTACGGGCGCATGCTGCATGAGCGCGGGTTCGTGGCGGCCATGGACGGGAATTTGTCGGTCCGACTGGACAGTGAGCGCATCCTGGTCACTCCGACATGCGTGAGTAAGGGAGCGATGCGCGCCGTGGACATGGTGATTGTGGACCGCGAAGGCACGCGGGTCGCGGGACGGCGGAATGTGACCAGCGAGATCGGAATGCACGTCCTGATCTATCGCATGAGGCCCGACATTCAAGCGATTGTGCATGCGCACCCACCGACTGCCACGGGCTTCGCCGCAGCGGGCATGGCACTGACGGAACCTTTGGTTTGTGAAGTGGTAATGGGGCTGGGATGCATTCCGCTGGCACGTTACGGCACTCCAGGAACATCGGAACTTGCGAAGACGCTGGAACCCTACGTGCCGCACTACGATGCCATCCTGATGTCGAATCACGGCGTGGTGACTTACGGCGATACGGTCGAGCACGCCTACATGAAGATGGAAACGGTGGAGCACTTCGCTCAGATTGCGCTGGTCACGCACTTGCTGGGCCGGCAGCAACCGCTGAGCGGGGTTGATATCGAAAAGCTGTTGCTGGCGCGAACGAAATATTTTGGCGGCAAGATGGCCGCGTCGATGCCCATTGCGATGTTACGGCCTCCAGAAAAAGTGAGCTGAGTCTGGAATTTCATCTGTAGAGACGTAGCTTGCTACGTCTTTGCCGGCCGCGAGAGAGACGTTGCAAGCAACGTCTCTACGGAGAATTTGGAGAGGGCGCGAGTTCCAACTCGCGCTCTTTTTATTTTTCCTGCCGCTGCATTTTCCCCGCCGCGCCGTTATTCTCCGCCAAGGCGGAAACGAAGTCCGGCGCGAAAATTGATGGGCAGCGCCGGATAGCCAACGACTTCGTTATACCGGCGGTCGAGGGCATTCTCAACGTTCGCATAGGCGGTGACATGGGAGTTGATGGCATACCAGCCCCCTAGATCGGCACGAACGTAGCCGGGGGTATGGTTGAACCCCAAGCCGAGAAAATCAGAGTCCGGCCGTCGGCCGATGAAACTGCCTCCCAGATTCACTCCCCAGCGCGTGCTGATATAGCTGAGCAGTAGAGAAGCAGAATGTTTGGGGCGACGTAAAAGCGGAGAGCCTGCGGCCAACAGTGGATCGCAGAAATTCGCCGGCGTGCAAAGAGGCGCTAACAGAATTTGTGTCGAAGTGTAATTGTAAGAGGAGTCCAGTGAGAGCCGGTTTTTTATCCTGCCCCGGAACTCGATTTCCGCGCCGTGCGCCATGCTGCGGTTCACGTTGACAAACTCTCCAACGAAGGTAGGCGGGATGGATTCAAACCCGATCTGGTTGTGGAACTGATTGTTGAAGTAGAGTGCTGAAAATGAGTAGCGTTTCCCCAGGAATTCCTGTTCGATGCCCGCTTCGAAAGCATGATTTTCCTCCGGTTTCAGGCCGGGATTGGGATTCGTGGGAAACGTTCCGGTTATGCCAAAGGTTTCTTCGAAAGTTGGCTCCTTGATTCCGCCAGCGTACGAGGACCGCAAGCGTGTGCCCGAGAACCATTCACCTCCATGCAGTGCTAAAAATGTCACGGCGACTCTGGGCACAGCGCGATCCCCAAAGCTGGCATTGTGCACGTAGCGCACACCGCCTACAACTGACAGCCTTCCGCGCGTGAGTCGCTGCTGGACGAACAACGCATGGTTTAAGCGCAGTCCGTGGGTCAGCGAAATGCCGACGATCGGATTGCCGTTGATATCAGTGGTCAAAAATTGAGAATCAAAGTTGCCGTTCTCATCTTCGAATTCATACCCGAGGGTGGTTTGCGCCCAACTGCGCGGCGTGTAGTCGCCCTGATAATTGAATCCGGCACGGTTGATATGCTCGAGATCCGAAAAAAAGCAATCGAAGAAGTCGAAGTTCACGACATCGCAGCCGCGGTCTGGAACCGTATCTTCATTCAGCCTGCGATGGTTGTATTCGTAACCGGTGAAACGGTGCTGCCAATGGGAAGGCGCGGTTACGGTAAGTTCCGCGCTGGCCAGAAGATTGTTTTGACGAGCGCGCTGATCGATATCGGGTGCAAAAAGCGGCTGGCCATTGAAATTCCACTCTCCCGGAATGCCGGTACGGCTGTTTGCGTGCCGCACACGAATGCGGAGAGAGGCGAGAGGACTCAACCGAATGCCGGTGTTGACTCCCTGCAGAGAATTTGAATAGCTGTTGTTGATACCGCTGCCCTGAGTGTTGAACTGGTCGGCAAAGAAATTGAAATCCCAGATGCCCCGAGCTCCAGACAAGGCTGCAAAGCCATGCGCGGTATTGAAGTTTCCGCCATCGGCGCCGAAGCGCAATTCTGGCGTGGACGTGCTCCCCGTACGGCTGAACAGCTGTACCACGCTCGTCATAGCATCAGAGCCGTAGAGCGTACTCTGGGCTCCACGCAAGAACTCCAGACGATCGGCGCCAGCGAGGGGTACGACTCCAAAATCGAAAACTCCGCCAGGTTCAGTGACCGGCACACTATCGACAATCACGCGGTTGTAAGCTGAGTCGCCACCTCGGACGAACAATGAGGACAAGCCTCCACGCTGCCCGGCGGTGCTGATGATCGCTCCCGGAAGAAAGCGAATTGCGTCATTGGCGGCGACCGGCTGCATGGTTTCGAGTTGGCCGCTTTCCAGTGTGGAAATGCTGGCGCCTGTTTCCTCCGCAGGTAGGGGAGTTCTGGTCGCGGTGACAACGACGGTTTCCGAGGCGGCCGCCACATGCAACTGGATCGTGGTGATCTCGCCTCGAGCAGGAATATCCGATGTTTGCTGGGCAAAACCGGGAGCCAGGACTTGAATCTGATAACTGCCAGACGTTAAGTCGCCGGTGTTCAGGCCGCCGAATGTGGCGAAACCCTCGGCGGAAGTGGTGGCTGTTCGCAGCAACAATCCTTCGGAGAGCAACATCACTTGCGCACCAGCGACGGCGGCGGATTGGGGATCGACGACTCTAATTTTGAGGTCGGCAGCGGATGCTGCCGCGATAGAAACAAAAATAAACAACGAGGCGCAAAGTGCGCGCATAACCATCCTCCTTTTCACGCGAAAGGGGTTAAGTGGGACGGTTCACGCCGGTCTCCTGGCTTTGCGAGTGAGGATGCTTGGCAGTTGGTGGTGTTGCATCCGAATCCTGCAGACGGCCTTCCCGGGATTTACCCCAGTGGCCGGTTAGCGATTTTCTCGCTTACAGTTGCGCGGCAGCGCGGGAATTGCACCCGCTTCCCTGTCTTCGCCACGAGGCGAAGACGCGCAAACCGAAGGGCATTTCAAAGAACGGGAAATACTCGTCAGAGGAATTTAGCGGAGCTTACGGAAGAAGTCAAATTCATTACCATAGAGGACACGGAGGAACACAGAGGGACACAGAGGGACACAGAGGGACACAGAGGAGGAATAAATCAGCGTCCGACGACGTGGTTGCGCTCATGCGTGGACTGGCCGACGAAGACCAGGCAGCCGTTGGGATCTTCAATGTGGAACTCGGTCATGCCGTAGTCACGGTCGAATAAGTCGCGCACGCGGTAGCGGTCTTTGAAAGTCTTCACGTGCTCCCACAGCAAATCAATATTCGAAACTTCAATATAGACTTCGGTATGTCCGCGGACGCACTTCATCACTTCCTCAGATGCAGCCTTCATTAAGTGGATGGTCTGGGCGTTGCGCTCGACGATTGAATACTCCGATGACTTCATCAGCGCGGTAAATCCAAGCACTTCCTGGTAGAAGGCGAGCGTTTCTTCCATGTCGGCAACTGCCAGCATCGGACTTATCTTTTTGGCGGAGTAGCTTGCGGTGTTCGTCATTAACATCTCTGCTCCTCCGCATTGGAGGAATTTCAAGCATTGTAAGGAAATTCGGGCGATCCGACTTTTTGTATATTGGCCTCGGCGAATTCGCGGACGCGGTCGAGGGAGTCCTGTAACTGCTGTTGATAGCGATCGAGATCTTCGTCGGTCGCATCCGTGGGAACGGGGACGAGTTTGCCGATGCGCATCAGAACGCGTGAAAAAGGTTTCGGGACGATAAGACGATCCCACGTGTTCAGAACCCAAGCACGGTCGATTGCCAGATGAAACATACTTAGCGGGACGCCGGCAGATCGCGCCAAAGCGACCGGACCTGGCTTGACTTTGTAGCGGGGGCCGCGGGGACCATCGAGGCTAAAGGCTACCGTCCATCCTTCTTGTAGCGCGCGGCGCAGGCCGAGCAGGGCGCGCACGGCGTTGCGACTGCTGGAGCCTTTGACGGCAACGAATCCAAATTTGCGGATGATCCGTCCCATGTATTCGCCGTCGTAGCTATTGCTGCTCATGACGCGAATGCCCAGATTGCGGCACATGTAGGTTGCGGGAATAATGCAGGCGTGCCAGAAGGAGGCGATCACTGGGCGTTGTGCAATTGTCTCCTGCGCGCCGTCTTCGCTTGAGACGGAGACGCGCAAAGTAGGGCCGATCAGGCGGATGAACCAGTAACCTGCGGAAATGATGATGCGGAGGACAATGCGCTGGCGGAGGGTGAAGCGGTGAGTCTTAGTGGCAGGGGCTGTCTCGGGGATAGTCGCTTCCGTCACCAGGTTATTGTAACGGGTCGAGGAGGGGCACCTTTGTTTTGGTACTGGACAGCCGAAGAGATTTTCGCTACGCGGACCTTGCTAGTTTTCCAGATAGGCGTCGATCCACTCTTTGACTTTCATACGGCGATCATCGGCGGGGTCGAAGCGGACTCCAAAAGATTTCGTCTTGCGCCAGGTCACCGTGCCACGAAGGGCAACACGCGGCAGCGTGAGCAGCGAAAAAGAAATTTCCACATTGGTTCCTGACGGCATGTCCTCTGAGCTCTTGAACGACATACCTCCCGAGCTGACATCGATGCTCGAGGCACTGAGGCGGTGGCCGTCATTGCTGATGACAGTGACGTCGGTCATGATCGGAATGCGAGCATACCGACGAAATTCGTGGAGCACCAGCATGTGGGTGGCGCGAACCAGTTTCATCGCGGCCGGCCGCTCCAGAGGTTCCTGAAACATGGCATTGATGCCGTACTTGGAATACCGAATGGTGTCCTGCGCGGTGCCGCCTACAGCGTAAAGCACCAACCGACTATTGGATGGTGAGGTGCGCGCGGCCTCCATAATTCTCTCTGCACCTGGCGCCAGGTTGAGAACGCAAGCCTCGAATTTCTCCAGTCGCAAACGTTCGGCTGCGCCGGTCGATACCATCACAGTTTCGATGCCGAACTGGCGGAAGCACTCGGTCAGCAGATATCGGGAAGATTCTTTGAGATCGACTAGCGCGACGCGAGCTGTCGCCTTTTTGCCGGAGGGAGCGAGTGCGAGGGCAGTACCAAACGCTTTTTGCATGTCTGAGGCCGACTATCTCTGTATGAAGAGCATTGTGGCGCGGCTTAGAAGGGATTGAAAAGACCCTAAGGGACAAGGGGGGAGTACAAAAGTCTCATTACCGTGCTTGCACTGGCGGGTAAGGACGCGACTAAAGCGCCGCAGGAGCGGACTTATTTCCTCTCAGCTTCAGAATCATAGCTAAAAATGGTCGCTCCCTTCACGCCAAGCGAACTGGTGGCCATCTGTACGTGGTGTCGAATTGCAATGCGAAGTTCGCGGGCCAGTTTCCGGAGCTCCAACTCAGCCTTTTGATTGAACGGCTCGCAGCAAAGCTTACGAATTTTCGCAATAATTTCCTCAATTCGTGCGTCTGTGGAGGAGGGCACTGCAAGATTTTAAAAGACAATTCCCATTCGTTCGATACAGGACACACCTGAGCACATTAGCCAAATGCCGCTGAAAATGTGAGATAGAAAAGCTTTGTTGCTGCAGTCGGCAATGCGACGGGAATTCGTGCAATATCTTCGTACAGCCCCCACGCTTTCACTCTCAGGGTGGCCGTTTAAGTCCTTTGGAGTTCATATCTTGCATAACCGCGCATGTAAGAGCATGCGAGGGGGAGTTTGGCAGCCCTCGTGCCTTAGTAATGGGATGAGCAACGAAGACAAGCTGAGCATTGACGAGAAAGAATGGCGCAGACTCTGTCAGTTGGTCGCAGCGGAACCAGACCCGCAGCGATTGTCCCAATTAGTGGACCAACTTCTTAAGAAACTAGATGCACGACGCGAAGCTATACGGCAGGCTGAAAGGTAGCGGCTTTTGCGCGGTGCGTACGAGGAATATTTGCGGCTGAATAAAAAAGGAATTATGGAGCACACGTCTATCGCGGAGGCTTACTCGGACCAGCGGCGGAACAACAGCGCTCCGTTGGTCCCGCCGAAGCCGAAAGAGTTCGACATCGCAAAATCGAGCTTCGCTTTGCGGGCGTGATTGGGAACAAAATCCATGGAATCAGTTTCAGGATCCTGATTCATAAGGTTGATGGTGGGGGGAAGTATCTGATCGCGCAGGGCCAAGACTGTGATACCGGCTTCGAGTCCGCCGGCCCCGCCAAGAAGATGACCAGTCATTGATTTGGTGGAACTGACGGGAATCTTGCGCTCGCCAAAAAAATTCCGAATGGCGTGAGCCTCAAGCGTGTCGCCAATCGGAGTCGAAGTACCGTGGGCGTTCACGTAATCGACCTTGTCGGCGCTGATGCCGGCGTCGCGCACTGCATTGCGCATGACGCGAAATCCGCCTTCGTGCTCCGGCGCTGGCTGGGTCATGTGGAAGGCGTCGCCCGACATGCCATAACCTGCGATTTCTGCGAGGACGGGCGCGCCGCGCTTCTTTGCGTATTCGAGTTCTTCGAGTATGAGGATGCCTGCACCTTCTCCCATGACAAAACCGTCGCGATCCTTATCCCAGGGACGACTAGCTTTTTCAGGATCGTCATTGCGAGTGGAAAGAGCGCGCATGGCGGCGAAACCGCCAACTCCCATGGGTGTGATTGCGGCTTCGGAGCCGCCGGCGATCATCACGTCGGCGTCGTTGTGTTGGATGATGCGAAACGAATCGCCGATGGAATGAGCACTGGTGGTGCAAGCGGTAGCTGTGGCCTCGTTGGGGCCCTTCGCGCCGAAGCGCATGGAAACGTGGCCGGCCGCGAGATTGACGATGGCCGCAGGAATAAAGAAAGGAGAAATCTTGCGCGGCCCGCCTTCGATGAGGGCGCTATGTTCGCGCTCGATGATGTCGAATCCGCCGATGCCGGAGCCGATGTGCACTCCGACGCGCTCGGCATTTTCCGGAGTGATTTTCAGGGTGGACATTTTGAAGGCTTCATCGGCAGCTGCGAGGGCCAGGTGAATGAAGCGCCCCATTTTCTTGACTTCTTTTTTCTCGACGAAGTTCAGCGGATCGAAGTTCTTGACCTCGGCGGCGATCTGGCAGGCG
Organism: Candidatus Sulfotelmatobacter sp.; assembly: GCA_025462865.1. GTDB lineage: Bacteria > Acidobacteriota > Terriglobia > Terriglobales > Acidobacteriaceae > Sulfotelmatobacter. The sequence continues at coordinate 29,437 of JAOAPI010000172.1, forward strand.
AATTTACTGGAATCGAATTGGGTGATCCGGCCAACGCCGCTCTTACCAGCCAGCAGGCTTTGCCACACCTCTCCGGTGGTATTGCCCACGCCACAGATCAGGCCGATGCCGGTAACTACGACCCTGCGTCCCAAACTACTTGCCGCCTTTCGAATGCTTGGAGATGTAGTCGATGGCGTCTTGAACGGTACGGATTTTTTCCGCATCCTCGTCGGGGATTTCGATGTCGAAGCCTTCTTCGAAAGCCATTACGAGTTCGACTGTGTCCAGAGAGTCCGCGCCCAGATCGTCCACGAATGACGCACTGGAGGTGACCTCGCCCTCGTCCACGCCCAACTGTTCTACGATGATCTGCTTTACTTTCTCGTCAACGGCTGCCATTTTTCTCCTCGCTTACTCAATTTGATTTTAATTTCGACGCCCGGCATTCGGCGGCCACCATATTCGGCTTTTCTGGCGGGCTTTCGCTCGCCTCTTACGCCCGCTGGTGCTGCCGTACAGAAAATAGGCGAACGAGTAGTGTAATTCTCCCGATGAATCAGTGTAAAGGAAAGGCGCCGCCAAAATCCGACAACGCCCCTAACTAATTCGGAGTGGGACACCTGATCCTAATTGCTTGCGGTTCTGATGGTCAATCTGCACATGGTTCCGTGCACCGATTATGATGAGACGGTGTTTGCCCGGAAACCAGTGGGGTGGAATGTGAGATATGCAATGTGGTTGTGGCTTCTGATTTTTTGTGGTGTAGCCTACGCCGCGCCGTGTCCGGCAGGACAGACCAAGGACGAAGACGCTCTCGTCCAGATCGAAAAGACATGGGCCAACTCTCTTGAGCAACGCGACGCTGCAGCTTTGGGTTGCATTCTTGCCGATGAATTCCAGGACACCGATCCTCAAGGAAGCGTCTTTGATCGAAACACAACGCTCGTCAAAGCCGCCAACCACCGGCCTGTGCACCATGAACTGCAAGAACTGAGAGCGCATGTTTATGGCGACTTCGGATATATACGAGGGTTGGCTACGGCGGTGGACGCCTCGGGTAAAGTTGTTGCTAAGGTCCGCTTTACGGACATCTATGTTTATCGGGATCAGCGATGGCAAGCGGTGGCTGCGCATGAATCGATGCTGCCGGGAACTCCGTAGAAATCTGTAAAAGGAAGCGGCGATTTTATGCGCGCGTTAGTTTCGATTTCATCCCCGGATCTTCATCCTTCAAGCTTCAGCACAACCTTCCCGTAGTTCTTCCCTTCCTGCAGCATCTTGTAAGCCTCCACCGCACGGTCCAGGGGAAGAACCTTGCCAATCACCGGCGCGAGCTTCCTTTGCGAGATCCATTCCGAGAGCTGCTTCCAGGCGGGCACCATGATGTCCTGTTTCTGCGAAAGATAAGTCAGCCAGAGTCCCTGAATGCTCGCCGACTTTGCATAGAGCGCCCGCAGATCGAGTTGTGGCGGCTTGCCGGTGGCGGTGCCGTATTGGAGAACGCGGCCGAAGTCACGCAGGCAGCGCAGGCTTTTGGCCGTGTGCTCGCCGCCGAGCATTTCAAAAACGGCATCGACTCCTTCGCCGCGAGTGAGTTTCTTGACAACCTCTTCGTAGTCTTGCTGCTTGTAATTGATTCCGTTCTGCAGGCCCAAGTCCTTCACTCGCGCCAGCTTCTCATCGGACGATGACGTCCCGTACATCTCCACGCCGAGGATGCGGCCAATCTGCACCGCCGCCGTGCCTACGCCTCCTGCGACGGCGTGAATCAGCGCGCGGTGAGTGTGCCCCGCCGCGGCGGGCCGCGTCATCCCCGCCTGCCAGTAGCCCAAATACGCCGTGAAGTAGTTTACCGGGAAGGCTGCGGCTTGCTCGTCTGTCCAGTGCTCGGGAACCGGCCACAGCATGGTTTCATTGGCGGCGACTTTCTCGGCGAATGCTCCCCATTGCATGTAACCCATCACCCGGCGCTTGTTGTTTTCTTCCACTCCGGCGAATTCGCGTCCCGCAATCAGAGGTGGAGGCGGGGTTCCGGGATAGCCGCCCTCAGTGGTCATGATATCGGCGAAGTTCAACCCTACAGCAGCTACTCGGACAAGGACCTGCCCGCTTTTCAAACTTGGCTCTGGGGAATCTTGAATGGAAAGAGCGTCGGGCCCCGAGAGGCTGGTGATCATTAGCGCCTTCATGTCACGAGTCTAGCAGGACGATTCACTGCGAGATGCCGTGACGCTTTGGAACAACAAAAAAGGTGGACCCTCTTGAAATTGAATCCAGCAGAACTGAATCCCGTTTCAAGAGGACCACCTTCCGTACAAGAATCATTAGCCTCGTTGTGCTACATCACAACGAAAACGGCAAGACGAACTCCGGGGTGTCGCAGATCGATCAGGTAATAATCTCCATCGATGAAGTCGATGTAGTAGTCGTCGGTGTAGGCCCAGTCCTCTGGCCAGGCATCGATGAGCTCAAAGTTATATCCGCCATACTGGAATCGCGGCTGACCCTGCACGATAACGGTTCTCGCATTAAAGTGATGCTCCCGGCCAAATTGGGCCCGGAACCTGTCATCGGGAATATGTCCGCCCTTGCCTCGGCCGCGGTCGCCCTGCATCTGTGAGTGTTCCTGTCCCTGCCGGTTGCGATCACCCTGCATCTCCGGATGTTCCTGGGCTGGCTGCGCATGGTTGCCCTGCATCTCGGGATGTTCTTGACCTTGCTGCTTGCGATCGCCCTGCATCTCCGGATGTTCCTGCCCTTGGCGGTTGCGGTCGCCCTGCATCTCTGGACGCTCCTGGCCTTGAGGCTTGGCTTCCTGACCGGACTGTTCCTGGCCGCGCCGCTGATCTTGCTTCTCTACCTGCTTGTCCTGATTTGACTTATCCTGGTTTGAAGGGCGGGTTTCATTCTGACGAGGGGGCTTCGCTTCATCCTGCCTGGGTTGAGGTTTGGCTTCTTCCTGTCGCGCTTTGTCTTCCTGCTGCTTCTCATCCTGCGCATAGACAAGGGCTGCGCTGCCCACCAGCACCGAGAGAATCGCTAGATTCAAAAACCGAAAAGCTCGCATGAGCATCCTCCAAGGCCATCTTCGATGGCGTAACGGCACGGGCGACTGCATGTTCGTTCAGCAGTTCGCCGGACTACAGATTTGAGATGCCGTAGAAGCCGGCTGCACCCGCGGGAAGAAAACTGTAGGGCGCACCCGGAAGACACTGTACGACCACCCTGGAGTTCCCCTAAGTCGCCAAGCCGGACGAGCAGTTTGTTCGCCCGGTTATTTATGTCCCGGTATATACTTTTGGCGTCGGTTTACTGACGTCTTCCGGTCGCGCCTCCATGGGCCGGACGAGGCGCACATTCATCCCCTAATTCTTGCGCGCCTCGCATGCTGATTTGCCGATTCGCGTCCGGGGCGGCGCGGAAAAGGCGCCGATGTATTTCGGCCAGGATTTGGCGAAGCGCATCGGAGGAGGTCATATTGTGGATTTAGTTCTTGTACGTCTTCTTTTCGTCATCGTAGTTTCAGTTGCCTGCTACTTCATTGAGCCGTTCCGGCTATCGCAGCCCCAGGATGCTGGGGTGGGAGCGTTGGTGGGAGCAGGCATCGTCCTGTTTGAGTGGAAGCTGCGGATGGTCAGCCTGAAGCGGTTAATTGGCGCCGCTATCGGAAGTATTCTCGGAATCTGCGGGGCTTATCTGTTCGCGCTGGTGATCCGCAGCAGTGTGCCTGCCGGCAATACGCAGAGCTTCCTGCAGATCCTAGTGATGCTCCTCATGGCCTATGTGGGCCTGATCGTCGGCGCAAGTAAGGGCGACCTGCTGAATCTGTCTGCCCTAGGCGGCGTTTTCGGCGGTGAGAAGCAAGGCAAGAAAAGCTACAAAATTCTGGACACCAGCGTGATCATCGACGGCCGCATCGCCGACATTGCGGAAACCGGGTTTCTCGATGGCATCATCGTCACCCCGCAATTCGTCCTACGCGAATTGCAACTGGTTGCCGATTCCGCCGACTCGCTGAAACGCAACCGCGGCCGCCGCGGCCTTGACGTTCTTCAGCGTCTTCAGAAAATGGCTACGTTGTCCATCCAGATTGTGGAGGATGATTTTCCCGCCGTCCGCGAGGTGGATCTCAAGCTGATCGAACTGGCGAAGGTTTACGAAGGAAAGATCATCACCAACGACTTCAATCTGAACAAGGTAGCGCAGTTGCAGGGCGTCCAGGTGCTGAACATCAACGAACTGGCCAATTCACTTAAGCCTATCGTGCTGCCGGGCGAGATCATGAAAGTTTTTATCCTGAAAGAAGGCAAGGAATACAACCAGGGCGTCGCCTATCTGGATGACGGCACCATGGTGGTGGTCGACAATGCCCGCAAGATGATCGGAAAGACGATCGACGTCTCGGTTACGTCGGTGCTGCAGACTACGGCTGGAAAAATGATTTTCGGCAAATGGGATGAGCGCGCCTTCATCCGGACCACTGTGGCGGTGCCTCCAGCAGCCCCGGTAGTCACAGGCACGGCGGTTCCAAACGCGGTGGTTCCCAGCACGCTGGTAGAGGTGAAACCGCAACCGTAGATCCAACGGTAATTGACCCTCGATTTGAACTCCCCTGCTGCCATCCGTATACTTGCACCCCGCGATGAAGGTGATTGTCATTATTCCGGCAGCAGGGCTCGGCACCCGCATGGCCGCTGCCAGCACCAAAGGCAAGCAAAAGAAAACGCCGCCGTCAAAGCAGTTCACCGAACTGGGCGGCACTCCAATTCTGATCCATACTCTTCGCAAATTTGTCGCCGTCGATGCGGTGAGCGAGATCTGGATCGCGCTTCGGGAAAATGAGATGGCGGGATTTCGCGCGCGTCTCGAAAACGAAGCGAAAGACGTCCTAAAGAAGAAAGTGGAACTTGTGGTCGGGGGCGAGCACCGCCAACAGTCGGTAGAAAGTGCTCTAAGTGCGATTGCCGCCGGCGGCGACGATATTGTTCTGGTGCATGATGCGGTGCGGCCGTTTGTGACCAGCGAAATCATTCAGGAAGTGATCGACGCTGCGAAAAAATATGGCGCGGCAATCGCCGGCCTGCCGGCCATCGACACGGTGAAGCAAGTCGAGCGCACGGCCGAGGGCGCGCTGATCAAAGCGACCATTCCGCGCGCCGGTATCGTGATGGCGCAAACCCCGCAAGGCTTTCGTCACAGCGTGATTAAGAAAGCGTTCGACGAGGCCTCCGCCGACGGATTCTTAGGGACCGATGAAGCGTCCCTGGTAGAAAGATCGGGACACGGTGTCGCGGTAGTGATGGGCTCGCCGCGCAACATCAAAATTACAGCGCCAGCGGATATGGAGCTAGCGGAGTTCTATCTGAAGAGCGCGGATCGACACTGACAGAATGCCAACGACCAGAGACCAACGACCAACGACCCGCATCGGCTATGGATTCGATTCGCACGAATTCCGTCGGGGGATTCCGCTGAAGATCGGCGGGATCACACTAGCGCATGACAAGGGCTTGGGCGGACACTCCGATGGCGATGTGCTGCTGCACGCCATCACTGACGCTCTGCTGGGTGCGGTGGCTGCTCCCGATATTGGAGCACTATTTCCGCCTTCGGATCCGAAGTGGAAGGGCGCGGATTCGGTGGTTTTTCTACGCGAGGCGCTGAAACGCGTCCGCGATGCGGGATATTTGGTGGCAAATATGGACGCCAGTCTGATTTTGGCAGCGCCGAAAATTGGCCCGCACGCAGCGACGATTCGGGTGCGTGTCGCGCAGTTGCTGGGAGTGCATGCGGATTGCGTCGGGTTAAAGGCAAAGACTCCAGAGGGGCTCAATCTGGAGAATGCAGCCATCGCGCACGCGGTCGTGTTGCTGGAAAAGTTGGCAAACCCAAAGAAGACGCGGAAGAACAAGTAGAGACGTAGATTGCTACGTCTCTGGCGGCGAGGAGGAAGCAGACGTCACTTCGCCGCAGCTGCAATCAGGGCGCGAAAGATGGCGCGGGATGGTTCGTCTTGATCGACGGAACGCTCGGGATGCCATTGCACCGCCAGCACGAAGTGATCCGCCGTAGTGCCTTCGAGCGCTTCGATGATGCCATCGTCGGAACAGCGAGCGGAGATGCGCAGGCCTTCGCCGATCGTTTCGGCGGATTGGTGATGCGACGAGTTCACGGGGACTAGAAGCTTCTCTCCTCGTCCTAGAATTTCCGCCAGCTTTGACCCCTTCTCAATCTCAACTGCGTGCGCCACAGCAACTTTCTTTCCCGCTTCGTGATCGACTCGCGTGCGCAACTCTTCCGGCAGAAAATCGGGAATGTGTTGAATAAGAGATCCGGCACGGAAAACGTTGAGACTTTGCAGGCCGTAGCAGATGCCGAGAACGGGCTTGCGTGATTTGTATGCATCTTCCAGCAGAAGGTCGTCGACGGTGTCACGCTGCGGGTCGGCGACGGCGGTGTGTGGCGAGCGGGGTGCGCCGAACCTTGCGGGATCGACGTCCGCTTTGCTGCCGGGAAGCAGCACTCCGTCGCAGTGCGCGATGATCTTCTCTATTTCGAATGGGGTCTGGTCCAGCGGAACGCGAACCGGTTCGCCTCCAGCCTGCTCGACGGCGCGTTCATATTGCGGAATCGCGCGCTCGGCGTATTCGCGATCAAGCGAGTGCGGCATGGGGATGGCGATGCGGGGCCGGGGTTTGCCCGCCATATCAGCTCATCCTCGCAATCGCAGACAAGGTTTTCGACTGCCGGTAGTGACGGATTTCCATAACAAGCGCGAGTACGAAAATAATGCTGCCCGCGACTACGGCCGCCGGTAGCGCGATTTGGCGGTAGGCCACTGTCATGTTGGGATTGAGGTGGCGCAGAGATGAGATGACTACCGTGCCGATAATGGCCAGCAGCAGGCTGACGGCAAACGAGATGAGAGTGCCGATGAACGTGACCAGCAGCACGCGCACCGGGATCGCATACCAGCGGGGTGAGCGTTGTTTTAGGTCCTTCGGCGGCATGCTTCTAAGCTAGCTCGGTAGTGTATAAAAGAGCAAGAATGTCGCAAGCAGCGCCAGCAATAACGCGGAGCCCCGCGGATGTGGTCCGGATGACGCCGGTTTCGCAGGCGGCCAATGGAGTTTGCTACGCCGTGGCGGGGGAAAACTCCGTCAGTGCGCTTGACCTGGAGCGGATGATCGCGGCCGTGCCGGCCAAAATCGCCTCCGGGCTGAAGCGCAAGGCTTATTATTTTGTGCCATTGACCGTGAGCCAGGGGGAAGAGGTCCTGATTGCGGATCGCTATGACGTGGCGCTCAGCGACAATGCGGTGTGCCATCGCAATCTGAACCTGGGCGATTCGCAGTGCGTATTTATTTCTACGCGTCTGATGGACGATAAGTTCTCAGTGGCGTTCGAGTTCTATATCAATGTCGGACACGCGCTGGTGGAGATTGCCGGAGTTTCGCACGAATTCAGTGAACTGGCCTGGAAGCAAGTGGAGGCCGGGACGCGCGGCGAAACTTCGCTGGATGCGTGGGAAGCCCGCAAGCTGGCTTTGGCGGGTGGTCCTGAGGCGGAGCGGTTTAAGAGCGAATATTTCGAGGCGACGTTTTCCGACACCATCTCGATTTATCTGTTGTCTCTTTTTCTGGATGTGGATTACTACGATCTGCGGGAGCGGGATTATCCGCTGCTGGCCCCCTCGGCCCTCGCCGAACGCTTGCGGAAAGTGGCGGAGTTGTTTCCGGCGAGCCCGGGTTTTGAGTTTGCAGTGCTGTATAAGCGGAGAAGCTAAGGCCGTTCGCCACGGATTCACACGGATTAATCCTGGCTGGTAATTCTCAGGATCCCGCCGGCAAGCTACTTGTTTCCCATCACAAAATTCACGGTGCTCGGCTGGTTGGCGTTGACGGTGACTGATTTTTCCCACGTCTTCGGTTCGGTAAAGATGGGGCGCTGAACTGCGTGTTCGGTCAGAACGTCGTAGGCTTGTTCCTTGCCTGCCAGTCCCCAGCCTTCATGCCATGCCACGATTTGATAAGTTCCTGGAGGAACGCTGGTGAATTCAAAGCGTCCGCTCTCGTCGGTAACGGCGTAGTAAGGATGAGGGACCACCATCATCTCAGCATTCATCCAGACATGGCCGCCATTGCAGCGAAGGTTCACGAGGCCGGGCGTCGACATGCTGCGGGAGCTGATTTGATTGGGGAAGGGGAAGGGCAAGTTATAGGTAGCGGCTCCATCCATGTGAATGGTGTGGAGAGTGGCATCGGAGCTCTGCATCTGCAGATCGGCCTTCTGGGGCACCAGAAGAATGTGCGGAACATAGCGGCAACGCCGCTGGTCAAGATGACGGCGCTGCTCGGGAAGTTCCAGCGCTTTGCCGGCTGAGATGTTCTTGAGATAAACGATGGTATTGGCGACGCCGCCGTCGGGCCCGATGACGAGGCGCTCGAGGCTTACATTTTTCTTGCCTTGCGGGTCGCAGATTTGGGGATCTTTGGTAACGGGAAATTCCAGCGCGTGCGGGACTGCACCTGACCATTTAATGGTCCCCGAGATCGTGCCACCGTCGGCGACGGAGATGACCCTATAGCTGCTCTGGGCAGATGCGAAAGTCCCCACCGCCAGAAGCGAAAGCAATAAAGAAAAACGAGTAATTAATAGCCGCATGCAAACCCCTGATAGCCCACCGCCCGTTGTTAGCGCTTGCGAAGTCGCAGTACAACGCGGGCTGAAATTTGGATCGATCAGTCTTGCTCCGCAGGCAACGGCTTGCACCCGCAACTTGCGGGATAGCGCTGACAGGACAGGTCACCCCGTGAGCGGGCAGCGCTCGTGTTTGCGGTCTTAACTTGATTCCGAGGGAGGACCGTCACCGCGGCGGCTCATGAAACTGGAATCAATATCTAAATTAAGGGTGTGCTTATTTTCGGTGGGTGTCGAGATTACCAAGGTGGTGTGTCGAGGGGTTGAGGCCACAGGGCGATTCAGAATTGTGACTAGTGATAGTGCTTCTCAGTGACCTCGAAATTCTCCGTCGGACAAAGATGCCTGATCCTCCATCCGCACGACGGAGATTGAGGGATTTCTGGGCGAGTAGCGGATCGCCAGGTTCTGTCCCTTCCATTTACTGACCTCTTCATCGGCGGCGGCCTCGTTTTGCGTTTTAAGCGGAAGCACTCCCGAGTAGAACTCGCCACTTACGTTGTAGGAATAGGACAGATTACTTTTCCATCCGTCCACGTCGCTGGTCATGCCATACTCCACCTTCCCGTAAGTCATCGGCCAATAGCGGGCGCTTCGCGTGCGGTACCAAATCAGAAGACCGGTTGCGGCTGAAATTACGAAGGCGATTAGGTCACGCGCCAGATATAGCCACGAAAGAAAATCGGATCTTCTTGGCATAGCGTCTCCGTTGGCCTATCGTCAGTTCTGCCGTTGAAACTCTACAATATCTCTCGATGCCTGTCACGACTCGATCTTTCGCGAAAATTAACCTTGGACTGCGCATTGAAGCGCTTCGGGCGGATGGTTTCCACGGGCTGCTCACGGTTTACCAGACGATTGGGCTGCATGACTTGATTCGGGTAAGCGTAGGCCGAGGAAGCGGGATTGAGATTCTCTGCAGCGATCCTCGAGTGCCGAGAGATGAATCGAACACTTGCTACCGCATCGTCGACAAGGCAATGCAGGGGCTGAAGGCGAAGGGGCGGGTCACCATCGAGATCGGAAAGCGGCTGCCGGTGCAAGGGGGGCTGGGCGGAGCTTCCTCGAATGCCGTTGCTGCGATGTTGGGGCTGGAGCGGGCGCTGAAGAAATCCCTGCCCCCAGCCGAGCGATTGCGGATTACCTCGGAGGTAGGTTCTGATCTGCCGTTATTTCTGGTGGGCGGGACTGTGCTGGGGCTCGGGCGCGGAGAGCAGGTTTATCCGCTGGAGGATTTTTCGGCGATGGCATGTGTGGTGGTGACTCCGGAGGTCGGGGTGTCGACACCAAAGGCATTTGCACAGTGGGACCGATTGTGTGGCTCTACTACCGCAAAGACAGCGGGAAGAGAGGAGGGTTCAGAGCTAGCCGGGCATCGCCCGGCTAGGACGGGCAAGAGTGCCCATCCCCGCACGGGCGGCGAGAAATTGACGGTACCAGTGCCATCCGATAGAATGATTGAGCTTGGCCGAGGGCTTTCGGCGTGGCTGAGCGAGATGTACTCCGGTGCTCCTTTTAGAAGGGGCCGGCGCGAGAATCCACTTCTCGAGCTTGTCCGGGCCGGGATCAAGAACGACTTTGAACGAGTCGTCTTTCCTGAGTATCCCGAACTGAGTGAAGGTAAGCGTGCGCTGGAGCGCGCGGGCGCGAAATATGCGTCGCTGTCGGGCTCCGGGTCGGCGCTGTACGGACTGTTCGCTTCGAAAGCGGCGGCGCGTGCGGCAGTGGCCAAACTGCGGAAGCAGGGCTTGGCGGCTCAGCCGACGGTGACTTTGACGCGGCAGCAGTACTGGAATCGCCTCGTAGAGGCGTGACGGCGGTCTGAGGAAGTTTTTGATTGTTGATTTTCGATTGTTGATTGACAATTAGGGTGCTGGTTGAGCCCGGGTCTCAATCAACGGTCAACAATCCAAAATCAACAATAGCTACTGGGCCGTCGACTAATGGTAGGTCAAGTGCCTTTGGAGCACTTTGTCTAGGTTCGAATCCTAGCGGCCCAGCCAGAAAAATCAGCTTTTAGCTGTTAGCCTTTAGCTCTTAGCTTCTTGCCAAGAGCGGGGCGGTTTGGCTAAGAGCTAACAGCTAAAGGCTTAAGAGCTAACTATGGCCACTTTAGTCACGCCGACCGAAAAAGCGGAGAAGATTGAAAAGAGCGTTCCGCCCATGCCCGAAGAGAAGTCGGACCGTAAGCCGCGCGCGCGGGTGGATGAGAAGTTCAAAATCTTCAGCGGGACCGCGAACGAGCCTCTGGCGGACGAAGTATGCCAGTTCCTCGGGATGCAGCGCGGCCAGGCGCAGGTGATCCGCTTCGCTGATGGCGAGGCGTATGTGCAGATTCAGGAGAACGTGCGCGGTGCGGATGTTTTCGTGATGCAGCCGACCTGCCGCGCCGCCCACAAGGATGGCGGGAGAAGCACCAGTGTCGACGAGCACCTGATGGAACTGCTGTTGATGATCGATGCGCTGAAGCGCGCGTCGGCACGGCGAATTACGGCGGTGATGCCTTATTTCGGATACGCGCGCCAGGATCGAAAAGACAAGCCGCGTAGCCCGATTTCTTCAAAACTGGTGGCGGATTTGCTGACCACCGCGGGGGCACATCGGGCGCTGATCGTGGATTTGCATACGCCGCAGTTGCAGGGATTTTTTAACATCCCGGTGGATCACTTGTTCGCTTCGCCGGTGCTGGTGGATCACTTCCGCAAGTTGAACCTGCCGAATCTGACGGTGGTTTCACCGGATGCGGGTGGCGTGGAGCGAGCGCGATTTTTCGCCAAGAAAGTAGACGCGGCACTGGCCATTGTCGACAAACGGCGAGTGGAAGTGAATGTGGCCGAAGTCATGCACGTCATCGGTGACGTTAAGGGGCGGACTTGCCTGATCATCGACGACTTGATCGATACGGCAGGCACGCTGGTGAAAACGGCAACGGCTTTGATGGAGAACGGCGCGACCGAAGTGTATGCCTGTTCTTCCCATGCGGTGCTGTCGTATCCGGCGGTCGAGAACATTGCGAAATCGGTGATTCGCGAGGTGGTGGTTACGAATACGATCCCATTGAACGAAGAGGCAAAGCGAGAGCCAAAGATTCGCGTGCTTTCGATTGCGGGATTGATTGGCCGGGCGATTCAGGCGAATCACGAAGAGACTTCAGTCAGCAAGTTATTTATCTAGACGGTAGTGGGGCAGTTTAACAAGGAAGCGAGATTATGGCATCTACGATTGAGCAAAATATTCTGGAAGCGCAACCGCGAGAAGCGGGAACCAAGAACCAGGCCCGGCGGGTGCGGCAGGAAGGCAAGATCCCCGGAGTGGTATATGGGGCGGGCAAGGACTCATTGCCGGTTACTGTTGATCCGCGTCACGTGCTGCGCATTCTGCGTTCCGATAGCGGGCACAACACTATTTTCGATCTCGCCCTGCATGGCGGCGAGAAAAGCAAGGTCATGATCGTGGACTGGCAGTATGAACCGATCAAAGGCCATCTGCTGCACATCGACCTGAAACGCATCGCAATGGACAAAGCGCTGCGCGTGAACGTGCCCATCATTCTGCAGGGGGTGCCGATCGGCGTGAAGACCGAGGGCGGAATTCTCGAGCAGATGCTGCGTGAAGTGGAAATCGAGTGTTTACCGGGCGACATCCCAAGCCACATCGATGTCGACGTGAGCGAACTCACATTCGGCAAAGTGCTGCGCGTTTCAGATTTGCCGCACAACCCCAAGCTGAAGTTTCTCAGTGACGCAAATCAGCCCGTGGCCCACGTGACATCCGTGAAGGAAGAAGTTGTGGCTACTCCGGAAGCGGTGGCGGCGGAAGCTGGTGCAGCTCCAACGGAGCCGGAAGTTATCAAGAAGGGCAAGACGGAGGTCGAGGGAGAGGGCGATGCTGCGGCTTCCGAGAAACCCGAAAAGGGCGAGAAGAAGGCCGAGAAAAAGGAGAAGAAATAAAGCCGTGGACCGGATGCGCCTCGCTTCGCGCGGCTGGACAGCCGAGGCGGCTGTCCCTACGTGGTTTGGGATGGTGGCGTGAAACTGATTGTTGGTCTGGGCAATCCCGGCGACGAGTATCGGTTGACGCCGCATAACCTGGGCTTTCTGGTGGTGGATCGCATCGCCAGCGAGCGAGGGGTTGAGATCAGGAACCGGCAGTGCAGAGCGCTGACGGCGAGAATGCAGGTAGGCGATGAGCCGGTGCTGCTGGCCAAGCCCGAAACCTACATGAACCTGAGCGGTCTGTCGGTGCGGGAACTGGTTGCGGAATATGAGCTGAAGCCGGAATCGGACCTGATCGTGATTCAGGATGAATTGGATTTTCCGCTCGGCACCTTGCGGATTCATACGCGACGGAGTTCGGCGGGGCATAACGGCATCGAATCGATCATCGGTGCGCTGGGCACGCAGGATTTTTTGCGGATCCGGATGGGCGTTGCGCCGGAACGCAAAGTAGAAGACGGTCAGAGATACTTGCTTGCGCCAATGAGCAAGGCTGCGCTGGCCGTGGTGGACGGAATGCTCGACACCGCCGCAGAGGCAGTGAAAGTAATTTTGACCGAAGGTGCGGCGGCGGCGATGAACCGCTTCAACCGTAAGGACAGCAGTGATCAGTGACCAGTGGTCAGTGATCAGTTGCAAAATGTGCGAGAGAAAATGGTGTCTGCGGTAACTGGTGCGCTGCTGGTCACTGACCACCGGCCACTGGCGACTGCTTAAGATTTGGAGATAAGAATGAATCGTACCTATGAGTTGATGTTTATTGTCCGGCCGGATATGGCGGACGAAGATTTAGAGAAGCTGATCTCGAACCTTGAATCCACTGTGACTTCGGCGGCAGGTTCCATCAAGAGCGTGGACCGCATGGGCAAACGGCGGTTGGCGTACATGGTGCGCAAGTTCCGCGAGGGCGTCTACATTCTGATGACCATCGAAGGCGCGGGCACGGTTGTGCATGAACTGGAGCGCCGCCTGCGCGTCACTGAACCGGTGATTAAGTTCCTCACCGTGCGCATTGACGAAGAGCAGAAGCGTCTGGATAAGATCAAGAAACTGCGCGACGCAAAAAAGAAAGTGAGCGCGCAGCCCGCGGCAGCGATGGAAGAAGCGCCAGCGCCGCCGGCAGAAACTCCCGCAACGGCTTAAGAACAGTGGCCAGTGGTCGGTGACTAGTGGCCAGTTCTAGTAGCGAAGCGGCTTTGACTGGCCACCGATCACTGATCACTGGCCACTGATTCTAAGGAGATTTATGACTGAAGAGACAAAAGCACCAGCGCCATCCGGCGATCGGCCCTCGCGGCCCTTCGGAGAGCGTTCCGGCGGCGGAGACCGCCCACGATTTGGCGGCGGGGGCGGAGGGCGTTCCGGCCCCGGCGGACCTCCGCGTGAAGGTGGGCGCAAGTTTTTCCGGCGCAAGAAAGTCTGCAAGTTCTGCACCGAAAAGATCGCGGACATCAACTACAAAGATTACCGCCTGCTTGGGCAGTTCGTGGCCGAGAGCGGCAAGATCGTCCCCCGGCGCCTGACTGGCGTATGCTCACCGCATCAACACCGGCTGGCCACCGCCATCAAACAGGCCCGCAATATCGCCTTGCTGCCATTTGCCGGGCGGGCATCGTAAAGAAATTTGCCACCGATTTGCGGTGATCTCACGGATGAGGCTTTTAGAACATTCTTGGTTTATCCGTGACAATCCGTGTAAATCCGTCGCAGAAGAATTCTGATATCGGAGTCATATCATGGAAGTCATTCTCAAAGAAGATGTAACCAAGCTGGGATCGCGCGGCGACGTGGTGAAGGTCGCCGAAGGCTACGGACGCAATTTTCTGCTGCCACGCAAGCTGGCGATTGAAGCCACCACCGGCAACAAGGCCGTCATCGTGCAGATGAAAGCTGCATCGGTTCGCCGCTCGGCCAAGGAAAAGACGCAGGCCGAAGAGCTGGCTAAACAATTCGAGGGCGTGTCGGTTTCCTTTCAGCGCCGCTCGGGCGAGCACGATCATCTGTTCGGCTCAGTCACTTCCGGCGATATCGCCGATGCTGTCGCGAAAAAGGGGATCACCCTCGACCGCCGCCAGATCCAGCTCCACGAGCCGCTGAAGACCCTGGGGGAGTTCACCGTGCCGGTGAAGCTGCACAAGGAAGTAACCGCGCATTTGAAGGTGGTCATCGAGAAAGAAGCCGTCGCGGAGTAAAGCAACTGCTGTTCGTAGAGACGTAGCTTGCTACATCTCTGCTTCCAGCGTTCCGCACGATGGCGGCAAAGCCCTTACAAGCAACGTCTCTACACCAAGGTGTATTGAACGTTCTGTTTCCGCTAACCCATTCCAAAAGAACCACCTAGCTCTCATAAAATCCCCGCTCAGCCTATAATTCCTGCTCACGGTTCCGCTGATAGCTCGTCTATTCCTATGCAAGCCCGGGTACGGCATTGACACCGGGCGGTAGAGGAAAAGAAAAAAGATGCCGGCCGATGTTTGGGCAGTAACACTTGCGGTTGGTAGACGGGCGCACTCGAAAGCTAAAAACGGGCGAGTGGAGAAGGTCAGCGGTGGCATCGTCAGTGGGAAAGTACTTACTGACAACCGGGACCCCACGTGGGGCCGCATGGCTGGGCAAGAACGCCGCATCGACGATACGATCCTCATCCGTGAGGCGCAACGCGGGAACCGCGCCGCCTTCGAGGAATTGGTGCGTCACTACGATCAGGCGGTCTTGCGGCTGGCACTGCACCTTACCGGGACCGAGCACGACGCGCAGGATGTTTTTCAGGACGCCTTCCTCAAGGCGTACAAAAATATTGCAAGCTTTCGCTTCGAGTGCTCGTTCTACACCTGGATTTATCGCATCGTGACTAATCTTTGCCTGGACCATTTGCGCAAGAAGACAGTGCGCAAGGAAGATGCGCCGGTGGTGACCGATGCCTCGGGCGGAGAGTATAACCTGCTCGATCAGGTGCCGGATGGGCGTGCCGGAGCGAATCCGGAGAAGGATTTAATGCGGCGGCAGCTAGGGTCGCGCATTTCTGGAGCGCTGGAAAAATTGACGCCGCGCGAGCGCATGGTATTTGAGCTGAAGCATTACCACGGACTGAAGCTGCGTACTGTGGGAGAGATTTTGCATACGACTGAAGAGACTGCGAAGAACACGCTCTTCCGGGCCACGCAGAAGTTGCGTGGCCAGTTGGCAGACATGAGATAGCAAGGGCCGGGCTGCGCCCGGCGGACGGGCAAGAGTGCGCGTCCCCACACGAGCTGCGATCGGCTCGACGGAGGTTTGAATATGAAATGCGAATGGGTTCGAGAAAATATCACGCTATATGTTTATGGCGAGCTGGCCGATGATGCCCGCCATGAACTCGATCAGCACCTGGCTCGTTGCTCCGACTGCGCCACGGAACTGAAAGCAGAGCAGGAGTTTCATGCGCTGCTATCGCAGGAACAAGCGACCGAGCCGACGCCGAACCTGCTGGCGGCGTCGCGCATGCGACTGCAGGAAGCACTGGAAGGCGCGGAGCAAGGCCGCTTGTGGCAGCGGCTTGCGTTTGATCCGGCGAACTGGCTGCGTCAGGTACGTTTCTCTCCAGCTCTGGCCTCCGCGATTTTAATCCTTGGCTTCGCGGGCGGAATGGGTACAGCTTACAGAGTATTAGCCCATCCGCCGCAGACCGCGGCCACCAACGCATCCCCATCTCCCGCCGAGGCTTCCATTACCGGCATCCGGTCCATCACGCAGGAGCCGGGTACGAATCAGATCAACATCAAGTACGACACGGTTTCCACGCTGGAGACTCAAGGATCGCTGAATGACCAGCGCATCCAGCAATTGCTGCTGTTTGCCGCGCGGAATAATTTCAATTCCGGCGTGCGCATGGATTCGGTGGATCTGCTGACCAAGAAGCCGGATGTTTCGCAAGTGCGCGAGGCGCTGGTGTACGCCCTGCGCTACGATACGAATCCCGGAGTCCGGCTGAAGGCTCTCGACGGCCTTGGCAGTTTTGTGAAGGATGATGTCCGAGTCCGCGACGTAGTACTGGAAGCTTTGGTGAACGATTCCAATGCTGGCGTACGCACCGAAGCGCTGCGTTTGATCGAGCCAGTGAAGGCTGATGGCAGCGTGCGCGGCGTGTTGATGGCTCTAGCAGCTAAGGACCAAAGCCAGTACATCAAATCGCAGGCTCGCACCATGCTGGCGCAGTTGCCCGAAATTGATTGAGTTTTATAGGAACTGAGGTGTTTTCATTTTGAAGTATTCGCCACAATTCGTCAGACTGTTTTGCGTGCTGGCCATTCTTGCGCCGCTGGCCGTTCCGCAGGAAACACACAGGTCCCATGAAGGCGGCTCATGGAGCCAGGCCGCCGCCGGTACGTTGGCTGCGGCTCGAAACGTCCGAGTAAAGCTGGACATGGGTTCCGTCATTGTTCGCGGAGGACCGCAGCAGGGCATCACGTATGTTGTTCATGCCCATTCTTATTCGTCGGAGGACGAAGCCCGCCGCCAGTTTGGGTCGTTCAAGATCAATGCCGTCGTGAAGGGCGATACGGCGTGGGTGGTCGGCGAATGGCAGGGAGGAGGACATCCTCACGGATTCGCGGGCGAGTTAGTGATCAACATTCCGCGAGACACGGATTCGCTAAAGATCGAAACTGGCGGGGGCGGAGTTGAAGCGGCTGGCATATCCGGACATCTGGAGATTGAAAGTGGCGGTGGAAAGATTCGAGTCGATGATATTGGCGGTTCGGTGGGAGTGGAGACCGGTGGCGACTCAATAGAGATTGGGACTGTGGGCGGAGATCTGAAGCTGGAAACCGGCGGCGGCAATATTACCATTAAGTCGGTGAAAGGAAAGATTAACGCCGAGACAGGCGGAGGCAATGTGGTTGTGCTCTCCGGCGAACAGGGCGCGGTGGTCGAGGCGGGCGGCGGTAACGTAGATATAAAGCGGTGCATGGGCAGGGTGAAGGCGTCGACGGGCGGCGGCAATATCAACCTCGGCGAGATCGGAGGGCCTGCCGACATCGATACCGGCGGTGGCAGCATTCGCCTGACTTCGGCGAAGGGCCGCGTGGGCGCAAATACCGGCGCCGGAAGCATTGAGCTCTACGGAGTTCCATCCGCCAGGGTGGAAACTGGCGGGGGCGGAATTAAAGTAAAGTTCATTAACACAGGCGCTGAGCGCAGTGATTCCATGCTGGAAACTTCCGCAGGCGACATTACGGTTTACATTGCCGCAGATGTCGCCATGTCGATTCGCGCCAGCGTGGACCTAGGCAATGGGCACCACATAACTTCGGACTTTCCTGACATACACATTGCCAGCGAAGGCGACAAATGGGGACCACGAAGTCTCAGTGCTGATGGCAAGTTGAATGGTGGCGGTCCGGTACTTAAGGTTCGTACGACGAGCGGCGATATTTGTTTCAAACGAGCCAATCAATAATCAATGCGTTTGCGTTTTACCAAACATGGAGGTCCACATGCGAAAACACATTCTAACCACGATGGCGCTCCTGCCATTACTGCTGAGCTTGTCCTCGGCCGAGCAGAACTGGACGGTGGAGTCGTCACAGCCCTTCGGAATTCCCAGCGAAGATTCGGGCAGGACTTCCTACCTTGGCGTCGACATCGTGGACATCACCTCGGACCGCCTTGGCGCGTTGAAACTGAAAGAAGAACAAGGGGTCGAGGTCACCATGGTGGATCAGGATGCTCCCGCAGGAAAAGCCGGCGTGAAGGAGCACGACGTCATTCTGACCATGAATGGGACTGCGGTCGAAAGCAAGTCGCAATTGCAGCGCATGATTCATGAAACTCCGGCAGGACGCGTGGTGGCGCTGGGCCTGAGTCGAGACGGCCAGCCTTTGACGATTAAAGTTCAACTGGGCGATCGGCGGTCAGAGTTTCCTCACATCGGAAAAAATAAAGACGACTTTCATTTCGAGATGCCCCCGATGCCAAACGTCCCAGACTTCGAGGTTCCCAACATTGGAGTGGTTTATGTCCATTCTTCAATGAGAAGCGGAGTGATGGTCGAGAATCTCACCCCGCAACTGGGTGAGTTTTTCGGCGTGAAAAGCGGAAATGGAGTGTTGGTACGTTCCGTGGAAAAAGGCAGTCGCGCCGATAAGGCCGGTTTACGTGCCGGAGATGTAGTCGTCCGCGTGGGCGAGCAGACCGTGCACGACACCAGCGACTTCAGCCACGCCTTGCGTGGCCGCAGCGCGGGATCGGTGAACGTTAACGTGATCCGCGACAAGAAGGAACAGACTCTCACCCTCACGTTGCCTGAGCACAAAGAGTCTGGCGAGATGATTGAGGAAAGCTTGGAAATGCCGGACCTGGATGCTGAGACTACGGCATTGAGCACGGTGCGTGAGGAGATGGCCAAGGTCCGCCCTCAACTTGAATTGGCGATAGGAGAAACCAGCAAGGGGGCTGAGGAACTACGCAAATCCCTATGCTCGCAGCAGAAGGAACTGAGAAAGCAGCAGGAAAAACTGCAACAGGAGCTCGGCCCCATGGTTCAGGAAGAACTGATGAAGACCCGCGAACAATTGAAGAAAGAAACGGAAGAGCTCCGGCTTGAGTTGCAGGGACCGTGGCTGGACATCTAGATCAGTTGCAAAAGTTCACGTTCGCTTGCGAAGCTATCTGACTGCTGCGTCGGCGCGGGCTGCCGTTCCCAGGCACACCCGGTTTCGGCCCGCGACTTTCGCGGAGTATAGAGCAGCATCCGCAGCCCTGACCAGCTCATCTCGTGTAATCCCTTGTTCCGGAAAGGCTGCGGTTCCCGCACTGATGGTCACGGTTCGGGGGACGCCCGGAAACTGCCAGGCTGCGACAATCTTCCTTAATTTCTCCGCGATATTCATGGCGTGTTGGGCGTTGGTTTGCGTCAGCAGAATCCCGAACTCCTCGCCTCCGTAACGGCAGACGACGTCAATCTTACGCAGTTGCTGATTGAACAGCGAGGAAACCTGGCGGAGCACTTCGTCGCCCAGCACATGTCCGAACTCGTCATTGAGCCGCTTGAACTGGTCGATGTCCGCCATGATGACTGCCATGCCGGTGTCGTAGCGGCGGGCACGCTCAATCTCTTCCATGATGCGCAATTCGAAAAAGCGCCGGTTAAAAATTCCAGTCAAACCGTCGAGGTAGGCAAGCTGCTTTACACGCTCAACATAATGCGCGTTCTGAATGGCGGTGGCACAGATGTCGGCCACCGATTCCAGCGACTCCAGGTCGCCATCGCGAAAGGCGTCCGGCTGCGAGCTGTCGAGAGCCAGAACTCCGAGGGCCTGTCCGAAGGAAACCAGAGGAATGCGCAGGCGCGATGCCGATTCCGCGAAGAACTTCATCGTGGTGGCGCTGCGCAGATCGCTTTCCACCATGGTCCGGCTACCGGTCAGGATGCTCGCCCAAGGCTCGTTGCTGGCTGGGAATCGCCCGCCCTGCGGGATGCGCGGGGTAAGCGTGCCGTGATGCGCCCGCAATACCAGGTCCTGCTCTTCACGCAGGAAGAGCGAGACGTGCGAAACCCGGAACGCGTCCTTGATCAGCTGGCAAACTCGATTCAGCAACTCTTCCAGATCAAGCACTGCCGTGGTTTGCTGCGCGATCGCGTTAATGGCCTGCAGTTGCCGCGCCCGTTGCTGTTCCAGTGAATAGAGTCGCGCGTTTTGCAGGGCCATTGAAGCTTGCGTGGAAAAAAGCGTGAGCAGATCTATGGTCTCGGAATCGAAATGATCGAGGCGATCGCTTTGACAATCGAGGACGCCGACTACTTCATCTCGTACCATCAAAGGAATAGCGAGTTCGGAGCGCGTGGATTTGGCGGAACAATAGTAGCGCGGGTCCTGGCTGACGTCGGGCGAATAAACCGGCTGCTTCTTTAAAGTTGCCGCCCCGGTGATTCCCTGGCCAGGTGGCAGCAGAACTTTATCCTCGCCGTCATCCCACCCGATCTGCGAGCGGACGTAGAGCTGCTGCGACTGCCGGTCGAGCAGCATGATGGCCACGTTCCGCAAATGAAAATAGTCGTGCGCGATGCTCAAGATGCGCAGCAGCACCTCATCTAAATCGAAGGTGGAGAGCACAGCTTGGCCTGCATCGTACAGGACCGCAATTTTGTCCATAGGGCAGGCTAATCGTAACGTGTCGGGAGGGGTTGGGCAGGTTCCTAAAGTAACTATGATCTGTTCATGAAATCGCTAAAGAAAGGCCGGCTTTGAAGTCTTCTAAAACAACCGACTGAGGAAGAGCGGTGCTCGTGCCAATGCAAACGCTATGATGGAAGAGCGCTTCAGAACCCCGTCAGGTTCACGAATCCCGCGCCCCGCGAGGAAAACGGCCCGCCTACTTCCATCTTCTCGCCGTACGGATCAGCCCGTAAGCTACAACACAAAACCAAAAGTCCACTAGCAGTCCCCAATCCGGCTGAAAGGGCCGATGCCGGGGCAGATGAACCGCCGGCGCAAGAAAGAAGTACGCCACATTGCCGAGGATGATGGCGCACAGAGCTTCAATCAGATTTACCAGCACCGAGGGTTTAGACACCGGCTTCATTACCTGCGGGCTCGTCCTGACAACTCTCGCGCATTTTGGACAAAAACACACCGTACGCGAGGAGTTGCCACCAGACTAGCGCGATAGCTGCAGCCACAAACACTCCCACGAATCGTCTTTCGGCAGGATAGCCGATCGGAATGCCAGTGACCACGAACGCGCGTGTGGCGGCACCTACAACCGCCACAGTTAACACGGCAGCGCTGATCCCTACTTTTCGCATCGGTGAGGCCGAGTTGTCGAGCTTCTTGCTGGACAATTGGCATCTGTGATACCGGACAGCCAGCCATGTGGCGAAAATACCAAGACCAATGATCGTACTACCATGCTGTAAGACTTTGTAGAACGGGATCAGCCCAACGATTGGCAGATTCACGGGTTGGGCGAAGACTCGCCAGTGCCGGTACGGCCATGTGTTCGGGTGTGTGAGCGAGTCCCATGCCAAGTGGGTCATAATCCCAGCAAGAACCGAACTGGTTATCAGCGCAAATCTGGCTGCTCCTCCAAAATGAAATTTGTGCAGCCGATCCACCAGTCTGCGCATTAGAGCGTCGGGCAGCAATTTCAGCAAAGGCAACTTTACGAAAGAATAGAAAAGCCACAAAACGAGCAACGCCAGCGGAAGATCCAGAACGAAGGCACCAAGCAGCGTGTGCGCAAAACGGCCCTCTGGAGCGAGACGAAGAAAATACTCGAAGTCTGGGGCGAAGCTGCCGACCAGTAGCGCGGAGAACACGAGTCGGGAACCGCGAAATGGGAGAACTGCGGAACCATGTGCGAGGGTAAACGGCACACTGCGATTATCGCTCAACCCGCGGAATCTGCCCCTTCTACATTTAGCCGTTCGCCATGATCGCGTCCCCCGTTCGCGGTAGCTGGACCAAGAACCTACAGGCAGAGGCTTTTCTGAAACAACTTGCTGCTAACATTCCTGTGTCACCTCCGTATGCTGGAACTCACCACCCCCGTCCAATACGTCAAGGGAATTGGTCCCAAGTTGGCGGAGATTCTCGCCACCAAGGGCATTGCCACGGTGGGCGACCTGCTCAATTATCTGCCCTTCCGCTACGAAGACCGGCTGAATCCACGCGGGATCGCGGAACTGCGCGCAGGCGAAATGGCAACCGTGATTGGGGAAGTGCGCAACTCAGGACTGTTTCGCACCCGCCGCATGCCCATCTTCCAACTGACCGTGGGGCAGGGCCGATCCAAGTTGAAATGCCTGTGGTTCAATGCCACGTATCTGCAAGACAAATTCAAACCCGGCCAGTTGATCGCGCTCTACGGCAAGGTCGAACAGGACTCGCGTAGCGGAGAACTGCAGATCATCCAGCCGCAGTTTGAAATGTTAGGTGACGCTGGCGGCGAAGGAGCGGACGACAAAGCCGCAGCGTCGCTCGAAGTGGGCCGCATCGTGCCGATCTACGAATCCGCAGGCCAGGGACGGGTGACTGCGCGCTGGTTTCGCCGCGTCATCCGCACCGCGCTGGACGATCTCACTCCCGACCTTCCGGAAACTATTCCTGCCTCCGTACGCGAGCGCCTGGCGCTGGTTTCGCCGCGCGAGGCGCTATGGAAAGTGCATTGGCCTGAAGCCGGTGAAAGCTTCGAAGCGTTGCAGTCATCCCGTACCCCGGCGCACATCCGCTTGATCTTTGAAGAATTGTTTTTCACCGAACTGGGGCTGGAGCTCAAACGCCGCCAGCAGAAAGCGCAGACCGGAGTCGCGTTTCAGCTGGACGACCGGGTGCGCCAGGCGATCAAGAAAATTCTGCCATTCCACCCGACATCCGCGCAGAAGCGAGTCCTGAAAGAAATTGCCGATGACATGCAACAGCCGCATCCCATGCGGCGTTTGCTGCAAGGTGACGTTGGATCGGGGAAGACGATTATCGGCTTTCAGGCTGCGATCATTGCCATCGAGAATGGCTACCAGGTGGCGTTGATGGCGCCCACCGAAATCCTCGCACAGCAGCATTATTTTTCCGCGCGGAAGATTCTGGAAAACGCCGGATACCGTATCGTCCTGTTGACTGGCTCCCTGGAGTCCGACCGAAAACGCGAGGTCCGCCGCCACATCGCGCAGGGAAACGCACAACTTGTGATCGGCACACATGCTCTGCTGGAAGAAAAAGTCGAATTTGCGAAGCCCGGTCTTGTCATTGTCGATGAGCAGCACCGCTTCGGCGTCTTGCAGCGGCTGAAGCTGATGAAGAAATCGGGCGATGGCGGAGGCAAGACAGTTGCCCTCACGGATTCCGAAGCCGGCACAACCGACAAGAACCTTGCCGAGCCGGATGTTCTGGTTATGACCGCTACGCCCATTCCCCGAACGCTGGCACTCACGCTTTATGGTGATCTCGATCTCAGCATCCTCGACGAGCTTCCCCCCGGACGAACGCCGATCGTCACCCGCAGAATCACAGACGACCGCTCGCCCGAAGTTTGGGACTTCGTCCGCAAGCAGGTAGCCAAGGGACATCAGGTTTACGTTGTTTATCCGGTCATCGCCGAAAACGAGGAGAGCGAACTGAAAGCGGCGATTAAGATGTATCGCGAACTCAGCGAAAAAGTCTTCGCCGATCTGAAAGTTGGCCTCTTGCACGGCCGCCTGGAGTCTGAATTAAAAGATCAGGTCATGCGCATGTTCCAGAGAGGTGAGTTGCAGATTCTGGTTGCGACCACAGTGATTGAAGTTGGCGTTGATGTGCCGAACGCCACCGTTATGGTGATCGAGCATGCAGAGCGGTTCGGCTTGGCCCAGCTGCACCAGTTGCGCGGACGCATTGGCCGCGGCGCGGCGAAGTCCTTCTGCATCCTGATGACTGGCGGTAAAGTGACCGAAGAGGGCGAGCGCCGTCTCGACGCCATGGTCCGCACCAATGACGGCTTCCAGATCGCCGAACTCGATCTCGAACTGCGCGGCCCCGGAGAGTTTTTCGGAACGCGCCAGGCTGGGATGCCGAACTTTCGCGTCGCTAACTTGATCCGCGACCGCCAACTGCTCGAACTGGCCAAACGCGAAGCTGCGGCAGTAATGGCCGGGCCTAACCCTGAAATCACGCAAGTCGAAATCAGTCGTGCTCTCGTTGCGCTGCGCACGCGTTGGCAGCATACCTACGGACTGGTTGAAGTGGGCTGAACTGATAGAATCGAGAAGATGGCAGGCGCTTCACAACTCATTCAGATCGAGCTTGGCCCTCCAGTTCGAATGCCCAAGCCAGACTGGCTGCGCGCCAAAGCGCCCGTGGGAGACAATTTTCACGAGCTGAAAAAGCTGGCGCGAGGATTAGGATTGCACACGGTCTGTGAGTCGGCCCAGTGTCCGAATATCGGCGAGTGCTGGAATCACAAGACCGCAACCTTCATGCTGCTGGGCGATATCTGCACCCGCCGCTGCGGGTTTTGCGCAGTGCCCAAAGGCCGCCCACAAGCCATCGACTGGGATGAACCACGCCGCGTCGCCGAGGCCGTTGCCACCCTCGGTTTGAAACATGCGGTTGTCACTAGTGTGAATCGCGACGATGACAACGTCGGCGGCGCCAAAGTTTTTGCCGAGACCATTCGCCAGATTCGCGAGTTGATCTCCGATTGCCGCATCGAGGTGCTCATCCCAGATTTTCAGGGTCTTGAAGAGCCATTGAAGATCGTGCTTGAGGCGCAACCGGACGTCCTCAATCACAATACCGAAACCGTGCCTCGACTTTATCGCGCCGTGCGCTCCGGCGCCCGCTACGGGCGTACCCTTACGTTACTGGAGAATGCCAAGAAATTTGCTCCCGGAATGGTGACGAAGAGTGGCGTGATGGTTGGGCTCGGCGAATCCACTGACGAGTTGGTCGAAGTGTTCCGTGACCTGGGCGGACGCGGCGTCGACATTCTTACCGTCGGCCAATATCTTCGCCCCTCCCGCGACCACCTGCCGATCGCCCGGTTCTACACTCCCCAGGAATTCCGAGAGTTGCGGGAAGAAGCATTGCGCTTCGGCTTCCGCCACGTCGAATCAGGTCCAATGGTACGCTCCAGCTATCATGCGCACGAACAGGCCGAATCTACATCCGTCCCGCGCGTGGTGACTTAAAGATTACGATGTTGAGCGCGCTCCTGGTTCTGCTGGGATTTTTCGCAGGCGTACTGGGAGCTTTGACCGGGATCGGTGGCGGCATTCTTCTCTCCCCAATCCTCGCGTTGCATTTTGCAATCCCCATTCGGCAAGCGATCGGCACCAGCCTGGTTGCCGTTATCACGACGTCGGCCGCCAGTTCCTCGGTCCATCTGCAGCGTCACACCACGGACATTCGTCTTGGCATGACGCTCGAGCTTGCAACATCACTGGGCGCGGCCGTCACAGCTTATCTGGTGGGATACTTCAACCGTAACGTGCTCGAAGGAGTGTTCGCCGGCTTCCTGCTTTACAGTTCCGTGATCATTTTGGTGCGCCGGGGCAAAGTAAAAGACGAAGAGGCGCTTCCCGAGCAGAATCAAAAAAATCGAGAGACCATCATTCCTCCCTACGAGCCACGGCGCTATCCCCTCGGCATGGCTGCGTCGCTGCTGGCTGGCGGCCTTTCCGGCCTTCTCGGCATCGGCGGCGGTCCCATCAAAGTTCCAGTGATGTTTATTTTTATGAATGTTCCCCTGATGGTGGCGACCGCAACATCGAACTTCATGATTGGAGTCACGGCCGCAGCCAGCGCCATCGTCTACTACCGGCGCGGCGACATTCTAGTCGAGATCGCCGCACCGCTTGCGGTAGGAGTATTTCTGGGTTCGCTGCTGGGAGCGCGGCTGGCCCCGCGCATTCAAACAAAATACGTCGTCTATCTGCTGGTAGCGATCATGCTCTACCTTGCCGGACATCTGTTCGTTCATCTGTTCGCGGGAGGTAGCGCCGCATGAGCCAGCTACGTGAGCCAGCTTTCGACCGCGCCGTTGCACTGGTGTTACGCGTGGGTGCATTCGGCTGCTTCTTCGTGATGCTCGCAGGACTGATGATCGGACTTTTTGTTCATAACGGCATTCCCCTGAGCATTGAACGCGCTGGAGTATTGCTAATGCTGGCCACGCCGGTGGTCCGTGTATTGGTGGCAGGAATTCTTTTTCTACGGGAAAAAGATTGGAAGTACGGAGCGATCTCGTTTGGAGTGCTAGCGATTCTATTGCTCGGGACGCTTTTTGGAATCGGCGAGCACTGAAGCGCCAGTCAGCTTCTCATTGTTTGTCATCCGAGCGCAGCGAGGGATGACACGGTAGCAAAATCTCAGAAAACGTGCAGCTTGATGCTCAGATATTTCTTTGGATTCTCGCGTATCGCTTTCACCAGCTCGCGAGTCTCAGTCAGCATCTGAGTCGAGTTGTTATACAGCGCCTCGTCTTTGAATAACTTGCCGGCTGTGCCGCGACCTGCCTCCAGATCGCTAGTGAGGGCAGCAATCTTGGTCATGGTGGTATCGAGTTTCTTCGCAAGCTCCTCGTCCTTGGCTAGCTTGCCTAAGGTGCCTTTGCCGGCATTGATGTCTTCGCTGACCTTCTTCAAATTGGCGATGGTGTCGTTGGCATTATTGTAGAGAGACGGATCTTTCAGGAATTTTCCAGCAGTGCCCTTGCCTGCCTGCAGGTCGTCCACCACACCATTCAGCCGGTCCAGGGTGGCGACGAACTTGTCGTAAGCATCATTGCTGTTGATTAACTGTCCCAGGCTGCCTTGTCCTTTGGCGATCTGATCGACAATTCCGTTGAACTCTCCCACTGTACGCGAGAAACGGTCATACAAAGTGGGATCGTAAATTAATTTGCCCAGTGATCCTTTACCACTTTCCGCGAAGGCGAGGATGCGATCCGCGCGCTTCAGCAGCGCATCCATGTTCTGCAACGTGCTCTGGCTGGAGCGTACCACCTCGTTGAAGTCCGGGTGCATGTGGGTTGGAAGGGTGTCGCCATTCTGAGCCAATGGGCCGATGGCTTGCGAACTGTCAATATCAAGGTAAGTTTCGCCCAGGACGCCGGCCGTATCCAAAGATGTGACCGAGTCGCGGCGGAGATTGAAGCTGTACTTTGTACTCACCTTCATGATCACTTCGACTGGAGTGAGCTGCTTATCTTTATCCGGCACAATACGCATGCCAACTACGTTGCCAATGTCGACTCCATTCAGGCGGACGGGCGCGCCTACCCGCAATCCGCTTGCGTTATCGAAGAAGGAGACAATTGTGATTCGATGCGAGAAGAGGCCGGTGGTTCCGGACATCAGAAATAAAAGCAGGGCCAGCGCCAAACTAGCGATGACGACGGTCAGGCCAACACGAAGTTGCGACCATTTCAGTTGCTTCTGGCTCGGCAATTAGACTCCTCAGACAGACTTCCATCTTTCAGATGCGATGAACAGCTCCAACTAGCCCCGCCGCCCCTCGCAGCATCATAACAAACTCGACAAACCCGGCTTCGTTCTAAGGATGGTGCGAACGCAAAGTTGGCAGCAACGTTAGCGCAAGCAAGTAGGCTGCAACTCCGCAGGCGAGCGTGGCGGTCAAGCCGAACTGAATCGCGATTACCATGGCCATCACCGAACCCAGCACACTGGCAGCCGCATTCATCGCCCAAGCCCATTCCACGGCATTGTTTTCAAGCGCCGCACCGGAGGTAAGGCCCGAGGCCGACCGCGACACCAGGGCGTGCAAGCCTGTTGGGAAAGGCATTCCCATCACGAAGCCGAGCGGCGCCAGCAGCACGCCACTGATCATCACCCGAAAACCGAATCTCAACCCCACCCACCCGGCGAGGACGTGAGGCAGAAAAAATACATTCCCGAGCAACGCAATGACCACCAGCAAGAGCGGCGTCCACGCGAGTTCTGAGCGGGAAAGCCAGCGCCGCGAGAACCAACTCCCCGCGCCACTCGAGAGCATGAGCAGGAAGATGACGACGGTCAACGCATACGTCGGATGTCCCAAAAAAAGTACGAAGCGCTGGATAAGTGCGATTTCCACCAAAATGTACCCGAGCCCGACCGCGACGAAATATAGCAATGGGATCGGTGACTGACGGCTGCCTTGAAGCGCCAGCGGCAGAATCAGAAATGCCAGTACTGCGACCAGGGAGATTCCCAGCACGAGTAACAGCACCAGCACTCCGAGATTCACCTTCCAATCGATTCCATTCCGTAATCCCTGCGGACCCAGGATTTGTCCGGGCTTGAGCGTAAAGAAAAAAAACGGAGCATTATCGGTAACCGGAGCCACGTTGTAGGCATAGTGTTGCGCAAAACGGTAAGGATCATTGCTCGCAATTAAATCAGCAAACGGATTTTTCCCAGGAGCCGAGGGCAAATAAAGTGCATGAAGCTGCTCATACTCGTCGAAATGAGCCTGCACCGCGGACTCTTCTTTTTTGGTAAATGCAGTTTTCTTGGCGAGGACTACCACCGGGATTCCGTCTTCGGTGAGAGGGCCTTGCGACGCCACAATAAAGTTTCGCGAAGGATCAGCGACGCCAAGACTATGTAAAGCTTCTATCGCGACTGCTACGACGCGGAGCGCCTCGCGCGGCTGGCGAAACTCCCAACGCGTAATGGCGATCATGCCGTCGGGTTTAAGGTGCTGAAAATATTCGCGGAAAGCGTCCACCGTATAGAGATTGTTCTCACTTAGAGCGAAAGCGCCCGCTGCAGTCGAGGCCCACGTATCGACCAGCGTCATTTGCACTACGTCGAACTGTTGCGGCGTCGAACGCAGATAGGAGCGGCCATCCGTCACGTGAATGTGAACCTCGGGACGTTCGTAGAGATGAAACGAGTAATCGGCATAACGTCCGCGCATGATCGTGTCGGCGATGATGGGATTGATTTCAATGCCGGTCACGCTGGGACTGCCGTTCGCCACCGCGCGCAATACATCCAGGCCGCCGCCAGGACCAATGATTGCGAAATCCCCACGCGGACGTAGAACGTTGGCCAATGCCGGCGGAGCCGACATCAAGTCGCTCTCCCACTCGGTGTCATGCCAGTGCGCGACGTCGCAGTTCATGATGTACGTGCTAGCATCCGCATCAATCACAATGGCTTTGGCTTGGCTCTGGCGATCCACTTCCACCCGCGACAGCGCATTCCACCGAGCGAACTCTACCCAGGCCGGGTCGCGAAACATGCCCTTGGCGTAGACCACATCAATCAGCCGGCTCGAATGGTTCGCCGCGATCAGCGCGACGAATGCGATCACTACGCCCCCCGCAACTTTGAGCTCGACTGAGGAAGATGCCCACACCATCCCGGCTGCAGCCATCATCGCCGCCGCTGCCAGAATCGTATTTGGCCCTCCAATCCAATTCAGCAACGGGACCACTGCCAGGCAGGCTAGCGCCCCTCCGCTCAAGTCGGCTCCGTAGAGCCGCGACACGCGCCAGGTTTCGCGCGCAAATACAACTGAGAACAGCAAGCCCGTCACAAAAAAAGGTACGGCCGCAGCGAGATAGAGAACACTAAGATGAAGGAAATTCTTGCCGGTCACTGTAAGTGCTACCGGCACATGCAGAACAACTTCCAGCACCAGCAACACCAGCACAGAATTAGTTACGCAGAGTCGCGCCGCCAGAGTACGTGTGGGAAAGAGCTCCAGCCGATTCTTTAGCAGATAAGCGAATACTCCGCCCGCCCCCAGCCCTAACAGAGCAATCGAGATCGCTAGAAATGCGAAGTGATAGAAAAGCACAACCGAGAACAAGCGCGTCAGTGCCAGCTCCAGCAACAATGCGGAAAAACTGGTCAGCGCCAAGCCGCTCAGAAGCGTGCGGTCGGGAATTTCAGCGGATCGAGAAGCCGGAGGGGCAGCCTGAATTGTTGCAGACATGAGAAATGGAATGCGCCAGTCTAGCAGAAGCTCCGGGACTTGGTGCTTGCCGGCAGTGGCAAAAGTAACGCCGCAAAATACGAACCAGGTCCCTCCCTTTGTTGAAGTGACAAAGTCTGACTTCGGCTCACTGATTAGGTTTCGAGAATGACTTGGGCGAGCGCTTGTTCCGCAGTATGCGAAATCGAGAGTGCCGCATTCTTCACGCCGAGCTTTGCCGCAACCTCACCGGCTTTTCCATGAAATAACATTGTCGGCCGCCCTCCGGGCATTCGGCCAACTTCACAATCGCGCCAGCGCACGCCGTGACTCCAGCCTGTCCCCAGAGCTTTCATCGCCGCTTCTTTCGCGGCGAATCGTGCGGCGTAGCGCTCCACGCGGTTAGCCTTGGAATCGCAGTAGCGCCTTTCCCCCGCAGTGTAAATGCGCTGGAGAAAACGATCGCCAAAGCGTTCGATTGCCTGCCGGATGCGAGGGACCTCGGCGATATCGATGCCAGTGCCGATAATCATATTTTTTTCTACAGCAGCCGGTCGCCGCGGTAAATCAATTCGCCATCAATCATGCGCGCTTCCGCGGTTAAGCGGTGCGGCTTTACCGGCCCAGCCCCATCGATGTGCATCACCTCATGCTCGTGCCCGACCAGCCAGTCCGATACCAGCATGCGATGGCAGCGGAAGTATACGCGCTCTGCGCACATGTAAGCGGTGCGCGACCTTTCAGCCAGCGCAACCAGTTCGGCCATCGCGTTTTCGAATTCCGCAGTCAGCATGTAGTCGGCATAATTGCGAAAGCTCGCATTGCGCAGTCCGATGTGCGGCGAGTCATCGCGGATTTTCTTGCGATACCCGCCCAGGGCTGCCATCCAGACATAGCGAATTCCGGCCGCGGACAGACTTTGTTCCAGGGATTCGCGATCGAACTGTGGTAACCGCCGCGACATGGGGAAAGCGCGAATATCGACCAGCGTTTGGATGGCATGAGCCTGAAGCGCTTCAAGCAAGTCTTCGAGCGGGCGCGTCGAATGTCCGATTGTATAAAGCGTAGCCAATAACGCTTCGATGCCACAACGCTACGGAACGATGCCGGCCAGGGCGGCTGCCACCGCAGCATCCTGTTCTGGAAACACGGTGCGCAGATCCAGCAGTACGCGGCCTTCCTCCACGCGAGCAATGACCGGCGGATCGGACGCCCTCATCCTCGCGGACAATTCATCAGCGCTAAGACCTTCGACGGTGATAGCCAGAACTCGGGTGGGAAGAGAAGAAGATGGCGCAGCTCCGCCGCCGAGTACAGATTCTCCATCCACGATTTCCACTTTCACCTTCGGAGCAACGATTCGCTCGGCCAGTGCCTCCGCCCGCTTACCGATGGCTTCTTTCGTGAGCCGCATCATGCGCAAAGTTGGGATCGCATCGTGATCGCTCCGAACGTAAGCCAGCAAAGTCGCTTCCAGCGCGGCATAGACCAATTTGTCCACGCGCAATGCGCGGAACAGCGAATTGGATCGCATCCGTCCGACTAGATCAGTCCTGCCGCTGATCAACCCCGCCTGAGGCCCACCCAGCAACTTGTCGCCACTGTAAGTAACAATGTCCACTCCGTTACGCAGGCTGTCGAGCACTCCCGGCTCGCCACTAATGCCCACCGATCGCAAATCAAACAGCGCGCCGCTGCCCAAGTCTTCCATCAACGGAATGCCGCGCTCGCGTGCCAATGCTACGAGTTCGGCAATAGAGGATTGTTCGGTGAATCCCGTAATCTCAAAGTTCGACCGGTGTACTCGCAGCAGCAGACGCGTCCGCTCCGTTATTGCATGTTCGTAATCGGAGATACGGGTGCGGTTGGTCGTGCCGACCTCGCGCAGGATTGCGCCCGACTTAGTCATTACATCCGGAATGCGAAACGATCCGCCAATCTCCACCAGCTCGCCGCGCGATACGATGACCTCGCCGCCATCCGCCAAAGTATTCAGCGCCAGCAAAACCGCCGCCGCATTATTGTTGACTACGATAGTCGCTATCTCTGCACGCGTATTGTTCGTTTGAGATTGCGTGCTGAACACTTCGTTACTCAGCCGCTTCTCAAATAGCCGGCTCACGTGCGCATCCCGTTTGCCACGGACGCCAGCGGTAATATCAAACTCCAGATTCGAATAATTGGCGGTCGTCTCGCGGATGTGTTCGATTGCTGCATCTCCCAGCGGAGCCCGCCCGAGATTAGTATGCAAAATCACGCCGGTGGCATTGATCACCGGCCGCAGAGAATAACTAAGCGCGTGACGAAGTTCGTTTTCGATTGCGAGGCCCATCCCTGAAAGCGCAAGTTGCAACGAATTCTCGTCCAGCAATCCCGATGTGATCTCTTGCCGCAACCGCGCCAGCACACTGCGCGCGGCGTCCACGACGCAGTCATGTCCGTAGCTCGCCGACAGTGAGAGCACGTCAGCGGTGCGCATTACGTCATCCACCGATGGAAGTTTGCGAAAAAGCTGTGATGGTGCCGCGATTTTCACTAGGCGATTATCCCACGAAGGGGCTGGTTATTCATGAAGAGAGGTGCGGCGCGTTTGCATCCGCTTTTCAAAGCGTGTGCAGATATGCCAGCAAATCCTGGATGTCTTGCGTGCTTAGCACCTGACCGTATCCGGGCATGTCAGGACGGCCGTTGCGAATAATATCGGTGACACGCTCGTCATTGGCTGGCAACCCCGTTTGCGGAAGATACTTATTCTGGAAAACGCCTTTTAACCCAGGGCCCTTTTTCCCTTTGCTCGAATACGGCTTGTGGCACCGGTCACAGTAGTTGTCATAAATCTTGCGTCCGTGCGCCTGCTGAGAATTCAGGCCGAGCTCGGCGTCTGACCTGCGCCGCTCTACATCGCAGCCCGCAAGCACCGTGATCAGCAGCGCTGCAGCTGCCGCCATGATCCAGCCTGCGGGCTTACTATGGAGCTTTTCAATCGCTTTCATTGGCCGCTTTCAATCATAAATGGTCGTCTCGGATTCCTGCGTCGCTTTTAATTTAGAATCTGCCGTATGAGAGCCGTCTTCCAATGGAACCTTGGCACACGCACGCTGGAGTTGGGTAAGCGCACATTCATCATGGGCATAGTGAACGTGACCCCCGATTCTTTTTCCGATGGAGGCCTGTATCTCGATTCGGGCAAAGCCACTGAACGTGCGCTCCAATTGCTAGACGAAGGCGCCGACATTATTGACGTTGGCGGTGAGTCCACACGTCCTGGCGCCACTGTTGTGGTTTCTGGCAGCACTGACGAAGAGCATAAAGCAGCAAAGGAAAAAGTAGTTACAGCTCGCACGCCAAAAAACGCCGTGAGCGCGGAGGATGAGTTGCGCCGCGTGCTGCCCGTAATAACTCAGCTCAAAAAAGCTCGGCCCAACGCAGTCGTTTCCATTGATACCTATAAGGCTGAAGTCGCGCGCGCCGCCGCCGCAGCGGGCGCCGAGATCGTCAACGACGTCAGCGCCTTCCGCTGGGATCCGCAGATGGCTCGTACGGTTGCTGAAATCAAATGTGGCGCGGTTCTCATGCATATGCGCGGACGTCCCGAAGAATGGCGAACCTTGCCGCCTCCAGCTGATATTGTTTTGCAGGTCAAGCGCGAACTGAGAGACTGGGCAGAGACAGCGGTGCTGGCGGGCGTTCGGCGGGAGAGAATCGCCCTGGATCCAGGCTTCGGCTTCGGAAAAAGCTTCGAGCAAAACCATCCGCTACTCTCTCGCTTCCAGGAACTTCAGGCGCTCGGTTTTCCGCTTTTGGCCGGCACATCGAGAAAATCTTTTCTCGGCCGCATCCTGGCCAAGGCCGGAACAGACGCTCCGCCGTCCGAGCGGCTTTATGGGAACCTGGCTGCTCATACTGCC
Source organism: Candidatus Sulfotelmatobacter sp. (assembly GCA_025462865.1). GTDB lineage: Bacteria > Acidobacteriota > Terriglobia > Terriglobales > Acidobacteriaceae > Sulfotelmatobacter. The sequence goes on from JAOAPI010000172.1 coordinate 63,403, forward strand.
TTAATTCTGAAAGGCGCGCACATCCTCCGTACTCACGACGTAAAAGCCGCGGCGGAAGCGGCCCGTGTGACCGATGCGATCCTCTCCGCCCATTGAACCCGTATGCCAAGCGCGGGTTTTTATTTCTTGAAGTAAAGTAACTTCATGAAACAGAGGCCGAGTCCTCAAGATTTCCTTCACCATCATTCACTCAGTTTGGAATGGCGCCGTCTTCGCGATTCGGTAAACAACGCGTCGGATCTGTACTTGCCCTGCACTCTTTAACATATCTTGGAAGACTCTGAAGGCACGGGCCTTTCCTCTCGATATAGCCGTCCGATATTTTTGGCCGTGAAGAAGAGCAACATCACCGCCATGCCTGCGAGGCCGATCGCTCCCCCAATGTCGAATAATTTGTAATCGCCACCGAAAGGATGCACTCGCGGCTTCCAGAACAGCGCCATGTTACCCACCGCAAGCAGGATGCGAAGTTCGGTTGGACCAAATCGCCAAAAGGACAGGTGAAACTCCCCCAAGGCGTAGGTCGCGAGATAAGACTGAATCGAAAGCATGAGGAAGGCGACCAACAGGCCGATCGCGATCCAGGGATGCATGTATCCCGACAAGGCGAGCCCGCCCATCAGAGCCAGAGCCCCGAAGCTATCGACCATGTGATCCACATAAAATCCGTAACGCGGACGCAATTGATACCGCACCCGCGCCAGCGTTCCGTCCAGGGAGTCGCCCAGCCAATTCAACGCCAGGCAGGCGATCACGCCCAGCAGCGCATACTTGTTACGCGAGGCAAGCGCATAACAGGCGCCAGCCCCGATTTGCGCCGCCAATCCCAGCAGCGTGAGATGGTCAGGACCGAGCCACTGCGGTATGCGAGCAGCAAGCCATAACAAAACAAGTTTTTCAGGACGGGCTGACCAGCTTTCCTGGACGCGGCGCATCTCAGGACGCCGCTGCTGACTCTTCCGCATGGCGCCTTCCTCTACCGGTTCACAAAACTTTGCCATTCCGCTCGCCATAACCGCCTCCTTGCATCTGCCTTGGCTACTGGCCTTTGCGCTCGAAGGTCAACTTGCCTCAAAAGCGTTCCCCTGACAATGCACCGGAGCTCAAAAGTTTCTCAATCACATATCAAGTTGTAAGTGATTGGAAAATCGACAGGTTGCAAAAAGGAATTGTCGGCGGACGATCTACGTCAAACTCACTTTCGCAGAAGTAAAGAAGAGTTTTCCGCCATCACCAGTGTCAATCAGGGAACTATCCCGCCGGCGGTCGAACGATAAATGCTTTAGCGAGTGGAAGCCTCTGATAGGCTTTGAAAGAATTTCCGCCTCGCGGATAAAATCGCGACGTTATCAGCTTGCATGTTCCGCCCATGACCAAACTTCTGCGATTCTTCCGACCGTCTCACCAGCACACGGCTTTCTCGGCCACCTTGCTGCTGATGGGAGCGGTAACGTTGTCGCGGGTGATCGGTTATGTTCGCGAGGCTTATATTGCCTACGCCTTCGGCGCCGGGCCGCAAACGGATGCCTACGTTGCCGCTTTTACCCTGCCCGATTGGCTCAACTACATTGTGGCCGGGGGCGCGGCGTCGATCACATTTATCTCGATCTATACGCGGTTCCTCGCGGAAAAGCGCGATGCCGACGCGCAGAAGACATTCTCTGTGGTCATCACCGTTATGTCTGCGGTGATGATCGTAGGGACAATCATTACGGAAATCTTCACTCCCCAGTTTGTGCGCTGGATGTTTCACGGTTTCTCTCCCGCACAAGTGGACTTGACCGTCCACTTAACCCGCATTTTGCTGCCGGCACAAATCTTCTTTTATGTTGGCGGAGTCGTCTCTGCGGTCTTGCTGTCGCATCGTCTGTTTCTCTTTCCTGCGTTCGGGCCACTGCTCTATAACCTGCTTATCATTCTGGGTGGCGTGATTGGCGGCCGCCATTTCGGGATCGCTTCTCTGGCCTACGGCGCTCTGGTTGGAAGTGTGGTGGGACCATTTCTGGCCAGCGTGATCGGCGCGGCCCGCATCGGCACGGGATACCAGCCTTCGTTCGATATCCTTAACCCTGCGTTTCGCGAATGGGTGAAGCTTTCAATACCTCTGATGCTTGGAGTCTCGCTGGTCACCGCCGACGATTGGATTCTGCGTCACTATGCTTCAAGCGGCGTCGGAGACATCGCCCGCCTCAACTATGCGAAGCGTCTCTTCGCTGTCCCGATTGCGGTTCTCGGGCAAGCGACCGGGCAGGCCTCGTTGCCATTTTTTGCCCGCCTGTTCAATGAGAAGCGTCTGAAAGAGTTCGCCACTACGGTGAACGATTCGGTCTACCGCGTCGCCGCGGCATCTTTCCTTGCCACGGGATGGATGATGGCCGCCGCCTTCCCGTTGATCGACCTGGTCTATCGTCGCGGACGGTTTCTGGTTTCCGACACGCAAACTACAGCTGTATATTTTTTCTGGTTCTCGTTGTCGCTGGCTCTCTGGTCGGCGCAAGGACTGTATGCACGAGCATTCTACGCCGCCGGTGACACGCTGACTCCCATGGTCGCCGTCACGCTAATCACGAGCGCTTCACTCCCAATATATTCGTTGCTGTTTCACAAATATGGTGTGATCGGGCTGGCCTTCGCCTCTGACATTGGGATTGGAGCGAACTTGCTGGCGCTGGCATGGCTGCTGCATTATCGAAAAATGGTTTCACTAAGAACCCTGCGCTGGGATGAATTGGGAAAGTCCGCGCTGACGGCGGTGGTCGCCGGGACCATCAGCTTACAAGTGGCACGAGGCGTCGCGCCCTTCGTTTCCAGCCATGGCAGCCGCATTGCGGACGTGCTGCAGCTCGCATTGATTTCCGTCACCTGGGCGGCAGCAACCACCGTGGGGCTGTGGCTCCTGAAGTCGCAGTTGCCCAACGATCTGCGGCGCCGCAAAGTCACCGCATACCCAGCGGTTGCGGAAGGCGAGGGTAAAGAGATTCTGGGAGCGGGCACGCAACCGTAGTCGAGTCGAAAGAGTATCCGATTCAAGACTGTGCGTACCACCAAAATTCGGACTATCTTTCTCCATCGGGGAACACAGACTTCCACATGAGCATTTACGTCGAGATACTTATCCGCTGCGGCATGGATGAGCTGTGGCAAAAAACGCAAGAACCAAAGGTGCACCAGCGTTGGGATCTCCGCTTTTCAGAAATTGATTATCTTCCGCGCGAGCCAGGAGAGGCTCGGAAGTTTTTGTATTCGACTCGCATAGGTGCGGGCCTGCGGATTCGTGGAGAAGGTGAGAGCACTGGAGAACGCGACGATTTGTCTGGCCAGCGGACTTCAGCGCTCAAATTCTGGTCGAAGGATCCAAAATCCTTGATCGAGGTTGGCTCGGGCTATTGGCAATACACTCCAAGCGCCACCGGCATTCGCTTTCTGACTTCTTATGATTACCGAACCCGCTTTGGACCGTTCGGCAGGATCATCGACGGAATCGTATTTCGGCCCTTGATCGGTTGGGCCACAGCGTGGAGCTTCGATCGACTCCGGCTCTGGATTGAGGAAGGTGTTGCGCCCGAAGTTTCTCGCGACCGCACTTTGATCTACGGACTGTCGCGCCTGACTCTCGCATTCATCTGGTTTTATCACGGAGTTGTTCCGAAGCTGCTTTACCATAATCCTGACGAACTGAGAATGCTCACCGATGCGGGTGTGCCTGAAACTCACTTGCTGAACTGGGTGTCATTGTTCGGATGGCTCGAAGTTGGCTTTGCCCTGATTCTCATCCTCTTCTGGAAAGCACGGTGGCCGCTCTGGTGCACGATTGCTGCAATGTTTGCAGCCACCGTGGCAGTCAGCATTAACTCACCCGCGTACCTCACGGCGGCGTTCAACCCGCTGACGTTGAATCTTGCGGTCGCGGTGTTGGCCACGACGGGATTGATAGTCTCAAAAAACCTCCCCACGGCAAACAACTGTCGTCGAAAGCCACCGGAAGGTACGAAATGAAGTCCATTTACGAACAAGCGCTCGGTGAAAAGTTCAACCTACTTCATCCTCGTATTCAGGAGCGATTCGGATTCAGCAGCCGCGACAATCGCGCCTGCATCGGCAAAGGGACGATGGATGAACTCTGGCATGGTAAGCCGTATACGCTGCCCTTTCTCTATGTTGGAAGTGCGCGACGCATTATGTTTCCAGAGCGCGGACGGTCTGTACCGTTCACCATTCGGAACTATGCCTATGTAGACGAATACGGACGAGAGACTGTGACGTGGATTCGAAACTTTGCCACCCACAAGCCTCGGCGCTTTGATGCCTACATGATTTTCAGCGAGGAACGCGGACGGATCGTCGATTATCTTGGAACCCATCAGCATCTCGCTGTTGATATCGATTTATCTGTCGATGAGCGAGGCGGGCTTCGCCTTCGGTCCGGCGCACAGCGCTTCTACGAAGGTTTGATTGGATTCACTTTTCCTCTTCTCTTTTCCGGCATCGCCGAAGTCTGCGAGTGGTACGAAGAGAAGGATCAGCGGTTTCATATCGAAGTTAACGTGACAAATCCCACGTGGGGTCCATTGTTCGGCTATCGAGGTTCTTTCGATATAGAGTGGCAAACGGTTAACAGCATCGAAGTTCCCCACGATCTGTTGCCCATACGGTGCGAACGCAGAGAATAGAAATCGTGTCGTGCCAACATGTTTCTTCTTTTCCGACCCAGCGACTCGCGAATTCGAGCAATGCTCGCCAGCCAAAGCGCCAAGGACTTCTCCTATCCTGCAGTAGGGGCTACTCGAGATGGGTTGCCTGCCGGCTACTCCGTGCTCCATGACTGCATCGAGCTTGGCGCGGGTTCCGCAACTTTCACCCGAGCGATGCAAGCGCTACAAGAATGGAAGATGTTCGATGTCCCGGATGTTCGCCTCTGTTGGACGAATGCATCTATTCGGGCCGGCCAAGCTGTCGCCATAGTCATTGGGCATTTTGGGTTTTGGTCTCTGAATTTTTGCAAAATAGTTTACGTGATTAACGAGGACGGGCCGCTTAGGCGCTTTGGTTTTGCATATGGAACATTGCGCGAGCATGCAGAGCAAGGCGAGGAACGTTTTATGCTGGAGTGGGATCACGCTTCCGACCGCGTTTCATATGACATTTTGTCGTTTTCCCGGTCGGGTAAATGGCCGGTGAAAGCGGCATACCCTCTGGCCCGCTGGCTTCAAAGGCGATTCCTGCGACATTCTTTAACCGCGATGGCCAATGCAGTGCGAGCCGGATAGCGCACCCAGCAATCGTAACAAGACCGAGGCAGCGCATAGCTCTGCAAGAGCAGACTGTATGGTCCCCTTGTTCGGGAGCCTTAAGGCCGGATGATCACGTTGGGATCGAGCCGCTTGCCATCGATGTGCACAGTGTATTTGTAGGAGTGATTGTGCTCGACATCTGCCCGCGGCTTGCCCGACATTGTGTTGCCTGGATAAAAATACCAGGAGTCAAACGGAGTTTCGTCCTCGAAGACCACCACGAAATCTCCTGCGTAGTCCCATTTCACACTGTCCTCCGCAGTGATTTCGATGTCCTTGGGTTCGGCATGCGGATTCTGGTGCGGAATGTGGCTGAGCTTAACGGTCTGCGGTATGGTTACTGGCTTTCTTTCACCCATTTTGTTCCCCCTTTAGTGAGTGGTTGCTTGATTGTCGACTAGCTTGCGAAAACGCGGGTCGGTTTTCAAATTCCCGAAGATGGGATGACCACGCGCAAAGAATCTGGAATAACCCTGCTTGATCGAATCTTGTAACGCAGTGAGTGCCGGCTCCGTCATTCCGAACTGGTTGTAGATTTCAGCCGCCTTGAAAAGAAAATCCGAATTGTCCGGGGCGAGCGCCAAGGCACGCCGCAGAAAAGCAATGGCTGGATCTTTTTCGTGCAGCATCGCGTGGTAAAGAGCCAGATTGCACAAGACCGCGGCGTCTCTTGGATTCACACTCAGGGCCGCACCGGCCAAAGAGATCGCCTTCCGATAAGCCTGGGGAGCCTGCGATTGTTCCTTGGGAGTCCAGTAGTAAGCATCACCCAGATTGCCCCACATTTCATAATCAAGCGGGTTGAGCTTCACCGCCTTCTCGTAGGTGTTAGCGGCTTCCGCGAATCGCTGCTGGAAGAAGTAGGCGGTTGCCAGGTTGGAATAAGCGTCCGCCGTGGGGCGGATCGCGACGGAGCGCTCAAGTAGAGGTATGGCCTCGGTATATCGGCCGAGGTTGAGATACACGCCACCCAAGTTGCTGTAGCCGCGTTCGCTGTCTGGAGCTAAGGCGACCACCTGGGAAAACATTTTGGCGGCATCTTCATAGCGAGCCTGCCTGTAGTAAAACGAACCCATCCAGTTGTAGTCCGCCCAATAATTGGGATGAAGGCTGATGGCCCGCTGGAAATTCGCTTCGGCATCCACAAGCCTGCCAAGACTCTGGTATGCCAGGCCCAGGCCGCGCAACGCGTCATCGCTGTCGGGGTCAAGTTTCGCCGCACGCTGAAATTCTTCCGCTGCCTGCTCGTAGCGCCCGGTCCCGTTGTATACCACCCCGATACAGGTATGGCCGTTCGCCAGTTCGCGCCCTAACTCAACTGCTTTCTGACAGGCTTGCGAGGCCTTGCCCACCCAGCTGTGATCGTGGGTGTCTTCATACTTGTGCCAATAGGCTTGGCCGAGACCGGCGTACGCGAGGGCATAGGTATGATCGCGCTCCAAGGCATGCGTGAATACGGCGATGGCGCTATCCACGCTCTCGGGCTTGTGATAATCCTGCAAGTAGCCCCGTCCACGCAAATAAAAATCGTACGCGGCGGGCTCCGCAGTGCCGTGATTTACCGCGGCGGTGCGGTCCTGACTCTGAGGTTCAACACCCAGCATATTCAGGACGCCATCCACTACCCGGTCCTCCAATGCAAAAGGATCGCTGGCCTGAGTTGTAATGGTGTCAGCCTGCAGTTGGCGGCGCGTTTGAGCATCCACCAGGCTGTAGTTCACGCGGACCAGGTTTCCCGACTCGCGCACGCTGCCCTCCAGCACGAGATTTGCACCAAAGCTTTTTTGGGCCTGCTCGACGGTGGTAATGCCTTCCGCCAGTACTTCACTCGGAGGCACTACCTGGAGGGGATGGCGGATCCCAATCTGCTTTAACCGCGCAGCGAGACTCTCGGTCAGGCCTGCGGAGAATGCACGGCTGTTGGCATCTCCACCGGACGAATTAAAGGGCAACACCGCCAGGTATTTCTGCTCTGGAATGTCCCTTCTGCTCAGCCATTGTTCGATCTGGTGTCTCTTGAAAACCATTCCCAACAGCAAGATCACGGCTAGCAGGGCAGGAAATGCCACCTTCAAGATGCGGGGCCTGAGAAGCGGGGCACGCGGGAATGTGGTCAACTCCTCGGCAGTCAGGGCTCTCAGTTCCGCCGATAGCTGCAAGGCGCTGCCAATGCGTTGTTCTGGAGCTTTGGCCAGCATTCGGGTCACAATTCTTTCGACTGCAGCCGGCACTTGTGCATTAAAAGTGCGGATCGGAGGAGGCGATTCCTGAAGTATTCGTTGGCTCGTGGCAACGAAGCTGCGCGCTCTGAACGGGTGATGGCCGGTAAGAGCTTCGTAGAACACGACTCCCAGCGAGAAAATATCGGCGCGGCCGTCGGGAAGATTATCCAGGAGAACTTCTGGAGCCATGTATGCGGGTGTACCGCCCGCCCCACCAGGCTCTTCGACCGTCGAACTCTGGTCGGTGCGGGGCAGGTGTTTGGCCACGCCGAAATCCAGCACCTTAACCTGCTGGGTGGAGGTCAGCATGATATTTTCGGGCTTGAGGTCGCAATGCACAATGCCGCGCCCGTGCGCCACTACGAGGGCGTCGGCGCATTGCACTGCGATGTTCAGGAACTCCTGGATCAGAAGCGGACGATGCAGGCGTTCGCCGAGAGTCTCACCCTCAACAAACTCCATCACCAGAAAAATCTCGCCGTTTTCTTCCAGCACGTCGTAAACGGCCGCCACGTGCTCACCTGTCAGTCCGGAGGCGCGCTCAGCTTCCCTGAAGAACCGCTCGCGGTAGATCTGATCGGCACGCAGATGCGGGGACATCCGCTTGAGGGCAACCGTACGCTTCAGGCGAATATCATCGGCGCGGTAAACTTCGCCCATGCCGCCAGCTCCGAGCCTGCCTCGGATCAGAAAACGGCCAGCCACGGTTCCGGACAGGGAGATGCCTACCGGGGTGACGGCGGCTTGTCGAGATGGAGACTCCGGCATTGGTAGACCTCGCCGAGCACGAGCTCAAACTGGGCCGGGAGACGCGCGGTAGCGCGGCGCTCTCAATGCTTTCCGATTACGCCGCTATATTAAACCTAAAATCAGAGTTCCAGTAAAAGATCGGGGAGAAAGCTGCTGTTAAGGAGCTGCCGCTGTTATTGCGGAGTCTTCAGCATTGGAACGTCTGCCGTGACCACCGTGGAGGGGTCATCGCGAAGTTTGATGTAGAGAGTGGTTCCTTTGAGCGAGGGAATCCTCAGTTCGGATTCAACGAAGCCATCCGGAACCGACACTGCGTTGGTGAAATCGGGATCGGAGCTGACCGCATCGATCAGAAACAGTTTGTCTCCACTGAGCGTGCACTGCGTCTCCGCGCCACGCGCGCAGCGGACTCCTTCGAGCACAGGAATTCGTACCAGCGTGACCAATGGCTGCCAGTCACCGTCGATACCCTCCACTGAGATGGGACGAAACTTCAGCGGCCCGAATGCCGATGGCCCCAGCAACTTCATGGGATCGAGCACGGCGAATACAGTTTTGGAATCCTGCCGTGTAAGATTGCCGTCCTTCTCGCTCAGCAACACCCGAAAGGATTCATCGGCGGTGGCGATTTCGATTTTCTCGCTCGGAGGAAAATTATCCGGCACCTGCGTCTTCAGAAAGAAATTCAGGCGTCCGTCTTGAGGCAGTTCGCCCTGACTTTCGAGGCGAATCTGGGACGGCATAGCCGATGGTTCCGATTGCACGCTCTTGCTCAGCAGCGTAACGCGCGGACGAGGGGCTTCCACCGAAGTCTTCAGATCCAAAGAGCGGCCATCCTTCAGCGCCACGCGAACCATAATGGAATCACCGGCGTGGAACCGGCTGTTCACCGCCGAGTCCTGGGAGACGAGCTTCAATTCGTCCTGCTGGTTGGCGCGAGATAGTGTCTGCGGAAGGAATTGCAGGCCGTCCACATCGACCGACGTGACTTGATCGAGCCGGGTGCCTTTGAGCAGCCCGTCGGCATCTCCCGCATGAATGGTGAAGGCGTCCAGCCGCCCGGCTTCGGAGTAAGTGTGCAGCGGAATTTCATCCGGCGGTCGCGAGCCGAGCTTGTGGATTACGATGGCCACCGTCCCGGCAGTCGCGGTTTGCAACGGGACTTTTACCTCCAGTTCGTCAGGCTTAGCAATTTTCCAGCTTGTCTCGGCGGTCTTCCCTTTCTCATCGCGGAAGCTGACGCCGCTTACGCAGCATGCGTCGGGGGACTGCAGATGCAAGGTATCCTCGCGGCCGACAATGAGGGCGCTGGCGTCTTTGGACGCGACAATCCACTGGCCTGGGGTCGAACTGCGCAGCCGGAAGTGTGGACCGTCAAAAGGGCGAAAGCCCCAACTCCCTCGGATGACGCCGCCGACCTCGCCCTCTAGTGCCACCGACTGCATTGCTTTCGTATCGACTACGAAACCACCGCGCCCGGGATCGGGCACCGCCGGCAGATCAATCCCGGGACCTGATTTGGTTTCCACATGAAGAATCAGGTCGTGAGCCAGCGCGGTGGCAAATACCAGAGGAGCACTGTCAGCCGGGAGCACTAAAGATGGCGTATCCACGCAGAATACTTGCGCCGGGTCAATGGCGCGCAACGGAGGAGTGGCTGCCGTGCGTACCAATGGAAGCGCGATCACGATAACCGATTTTGGATTGCGAAACGAAGGGGGAGAATTCAGCCGCAGGTTGAGGTTGTCCTGCTTGGGTAGCGAGAGAGCTGGAATGTACTGATATTGCGCTGTGTGAGCGCTGCCAAGAATGCGTACGACATCCACGACGGCACCAACGTAAGCGCTGTAGTAGCCGCCGCGCGCGGTGGGTGTGGCGCTGACTTGTGCCAGCAAATCAGTTGGAGAGCCCGTGGTCAGTGTCGTCACCATATTCTGGCTGTGAGCGTCGTCTAGAACGAGCTGGTCGGTATTCTGAGTAAGACAGGGAACCTGCTGCGCGCTGGGCTTGTCGAAACATTGCTGGTCGAGGCGCATGTTGAGGCTGCGAGCCAGCAATGTGGTGTGCGCCTTCATTTTTTCGGGATCGACGATCGATGATTCCCGGACCGAGTCGAGATATTTTTCCAGACGCTGGCGGTCGAGGCTGGCCTGATCTAAATCCTGCGCGGCCCGCACGAAGGCTCCTGGTTTGCCGCGAACGGCGTTGCGCAAGCTGCTGAACGCTCCCCCGGTTTCCGGCGCCAGGAAAACGATTGCCTCTTCGGCTCCTTCAGGAACAGTGATAAAAATTCCTTCTTCGCGGACCGGCTTGCTCCAGGCGTCGACGCGGGTGAACCAGGAGTCTGGCGGAGGATTCGTTGCTCCGCGCATGAATGCCACAACCATCACATAGCGGACTGATTGGGTCTCGGGCAAATCAGGATGGACCCACAAACGATCTTTCGATTGCAGGTTAGGAACTTCGGAGATCGGCAGCGTGCGGCCGTCGCGCTGTACCCTCACTTCCACCTTCGGTCCGATCAGGTCAAACGCTGCGGTATCGGCCCACAGCCCCGTGGGCAACAGGAACAATAGAAGGCTGAGTGAAGTTCTTCGAAGGCGCCGGCCCAAATCCATCAAAAGGCAGTTCTCCCTGTGAGAAATAGAAGCGGTCGTGAGTTACGACCAGAGTCAAAACGAAACAGGCACATGCGCGAAAAAATCTGTGGAGGCTTTAATGATACTGCGGTCAGCCGCGGGGAGCAATTGATCCACAGACTCGCAAGTTCAGTGGCAGATGCCAGAACGGCAGGTACAAGAGAAAGCGGCGAAGTTCGCATTCTGTGCGAACTTCGCCGCTCATCTTTGTTACTGAACTCCCTTAACCGTTACTGAACTCACTTCACCAAATTCAAAACGGGGGCTTCTACAGCGAACTTAAGCACGCGCTCCAACCGCTGCCGGCTCGGGAGCGTTCTTCTCTTCACCGTTCGCCTTGGTCGGGGTCTGCGTCTGGGTAGGCTGTCCACCCTTGCGGATGTCGATTCCGCCCTTGAAGTAGGCTCCGTCTTCAATGGAGATGCGGGCGGCGACTACATCGCCGGTGAGAGAACCATCGCTGCGAATATCCACGCGATCGCTGGCGGTGATGTTGCCGCGCACTTTGCCGAGCACGACGATCTCACGGGCGCTAATATTGGCGGCTACCACGCCATTGCGACCAACCGTCACCCGATTTCCGGAAAGACTGATGGAACCTTCAACCCGGCCATCAATATAAAGGGACTCAGAGCCAGTGACCTCGCCCTTAATTACCAGCGATTTGCCGATCGTCGCCTGATCCGCAGTAGTAGTGGTTGAAGAAGAGGTAGCCGGACGCGGGGCAACTGCGGGTTCATTCGCCATGGTTGCAGGGGCGCTCGGTGAGGACATCATTGGACGCTCCGGGTCGGCTGGCCGGCCAGGGGTCGTAGGCTGATTCGTCGGCTTCCACATGGGTTGCAAAGTTCCTTTCCTCGTTGGGATCGTGGCTCACTGGCCGCACTTGCGTGACCAAATGAAATTGTACTCCCCAGTCTCAAAATGAGCACTGTGGAAAACCCTTTATTTTCAATGAAGTTTTCTAGAATGGTACGGACTTGCGTGCGCTGGGCCGTCGGTTTCGAATGCCAAGACCCTCCATTTTGGCACTCCCACAGTGTAAGGATTCCCGAAAAGATTCCGCCGGACTTACAGTTTTACGCGCTACCGGAGTATGCTCTTGGCTCGTCTATTGGAAGTACCTCTGTCTCCCCAGGAGCTACCATGTTAGAACCAGCCGTCGTTAGTCCTCCAGCTTTAGCCGTCGCCCGTCCCCAGCGGGGCGAATACGCCCCCTATTACGAGCGCTACATTTCTCTCGTTCCGGGCGAGGACATTCTCAACACTCTGGATCAGCAACGTCGCCAGACCATGATGCTGCTTTCCGGCCGCGACGAGGCGGACGGAGATTTCCGCTATGCTCCGGGAAAATGGACTGCCAAAGAACTGTTAGGTCACCTGTGCGATAGCGAGCGCATTTTCGCCTACCGCGCACTCCGCATCTCGCGGGCTGATGCCACGCCTCTCGCGGGCTTTGAGCAGGACGACTATGTGATCAACGGTCCTTTTGCGAATCGTTCTCTGGCTGATCTGGTCGAAGAGTTCATCGCTGTGCGCCGTGCCACAATCTCGCTGCTGCGTAACCTCGACGAAGCGGCATGGATGCGGCGGGGTACCGCTAACAAGAATGAAGTCAGCGTGCGCGGGCTGGCTTACATCATCGCGGGGCATGAGTTGCATCACCGCCAGATTCTGGAAGAAAAATACTTCTCGGCCAGCCAGTCATAGGTTATAGGTCGCAGGTTCCGGGTGTCCTGCTTGGGTTATGCTGAGAGCTGACGGCTGATAGCCGCAGCTCCCCCATGCTCTCCGATTCCACCATCCTGAAACACATCGCTCGCCAGCCCAAGCGCTCTGCCGGATTCAAGCAACTCGTGCGCGAGCTGGGCTTGCACGGAAGCACCCGTGGAGAACTCGACGAGCACCTTCGGAAGCTGGTCGCCGCGGGTGAATTGGTGCAGCTCAACTCCGATCGCTACGCCTTGCCGCAACCCGCTACCGACAAGAATCTGGTTGTCGGACGCCTCACCATGCACCGTGACGGTTTTGGCTTCGTCCTCCCCGATACGAACTCGCTGAGTCCGTCCCTCAAGTCGCGTCTTGTCGGCGACATCTTTATCCCGCCGCATGCCGTCGGCAATGCCATGCACGGCGATCGGGTGCTGGTAGATATTGTCGCCACACGTCCCGACGGCCGCGCTGAAGGCCGCATCGTGAGGCCGGTGGTGCGGGCGCATCCCACGGTGGTCGGAATTTTTCACTACGGAAGCCGCCAAAATACCGTGAAGCCCATCGACAGCAAGATCACGATGGATATTGTTATTCCGCCGGGTTCGGAAATCCCGCAACCGCGCGTCGCGCCGGCCCCGGCGGCTGTCGAGAGGGCGCAGGCCCCAAGAAAACAGTCGGTAGACCGCGTGCTGGGCGACGAGGCCTCACGGAACAAACAGTGGGACGATCTTGAAGGCCTGGTCGTCGATGTAGAAATTACCGACTGGCCGACGCCTACGCAGAACCCGAAAGGCCGGGTCGTGGAAATCCTCGGCCAGCAAGATGATTTCGGCGTTGACGTTGAAATCATCATCCGCAAGTATCATCTGCCGCATCACTTCCCGGCGGCAACGCTGGAAGAAGCGCAGGAAATTCCCGCTATCATTCCCGCCACGGAGCTTCGCCATCGCCGCGATTTCCGCAACCTCTCCATCGTCACCATTGATGGCGAAACGGCGCGCGACTTCGACGACGCTGTCACCGTCCGCCAACTTGCTGGCGGCAATTTCGAGTTGCAGGTTCACATTGCCGACGTCGCTCAATACGTTACGCCGGATTCCGCACTCGACCAAGAAGCGCGGCTGCGCGGTACCAGCGTCTACTTCCCCGATCGGGCCGTGCCCATGCTGCCGCTGGAACTTTCGACCGACATCTGCAGCCTGCGCCCGCAACTTGACCGGCTTGTACTGTCATGCGTGATGCAGATCGATCCTCGCGGTGAAATCCTGAGCTATGAAGTTTGCCAAGGCGTGATTCGCTCCGCCGAGCGGATGACCTACACCGCCGTTAACGCCGTGATCGAAGGCGACATTGCGATGCGCGAGCGTTACGAGCCGCTCGTTCCGACCTTCGAACTGATGCGCGACCTCGCATTGATCCTCAACCGCAAACGCCAGCGCCGTGGATCGATTGACTTCGACCTGCCCGAGCCGGTCATCGAGTTTGACGAATTCGGTTTGATGAAGAGCATCAGTCGCTCCGAGCGGAATATCGCTCATCGACTGATCGAAGAATTCATGCTTTCGGCCAACGAGTGTGTCGCGCAGTATTTGGAATCGAAGCACATCGCGTCTCTCTATCGCGTGCACGAGAAGCCGGACGCCAAGCGCGTATACGATTTCGAAGTACTGGCGGCGACCTTCGGATATTCACTCGGCGTCGGTCCGCTTCCTGTTCATCGCGTCCAATTCAAGACCGACCGCCGCGCCGCGCGAGGCACCGGAAAACAGGCGCGCACCATCGAAGTGCCGAAGGATATTCACATCACGCCGCGGATGTACCAGAAGCTGGCGGCCAAGATTGCCGGCAAACCGGAAGAGCGAATCCTGAGCTACCTGATGCTGCGCTCACTCAAGCAGGCGCGCTACTCGGAAGAGAATCTTGGCCACTTCGCGCTGGCGGCGACGAGTTATACGCACTTCACGTCGCCGATCCGCCGGTATCCGGATCTGATCGTGCACCGCATTTTGAAGGACGTGCTCCGCGAATCGGCGGAGCGACACGACGGCGATGTGCCGATCGGAGTTTACCCGCACAACGGTAGCGCCGGTGTCCCACCGGCCCACTCGCGGGCGAAAAGCCCGCAGCCATCGGAAGCATCCACTGTCTCAGCCGCCGCAGAAAATCCACGGGCTTCTTCGGGCCATCGGGACGCCGGCGCTACGCCCTGGTCCAAGCGCCGCGAACATGATAAGCAGCACGAAGCACTCAAAGGCCCGATCCCGCTCGAGGAATTGCACATCATCGCCGAAGAGTCCAGCCAATCCGAGCGCCGCGCCGACGAGGCCGAGCGCGACCTCATGGAATGGAAGAAAGCCAAATTCATGCAGGACCGCGTGGGCGAGGACTTCGACGGCCTGATCACCAGCGTTACCAAGTTCGGCTTCTTCGTCGAGCTGACGGATTTATTCGTGGAGGGCCTGGTCCCCCTGAACACGCTCACCGACGACGTCTATATCTACCACGAGAACACGCGCCAGATCATCGGCCAGCGCTCGCGCAAGACCTACAGCATGGGACAAAGAATTCGCGTGATCCTGGATCGCGTTGATCCGGTGGAAAAGAAAATTCAATTCGCGGTCTTCGAGGAAGCGCCGCTGCGGTATGCAGCGCAACCATCCTCGCGAAAATCAAAGCGCAAGCGACCGAGACCTTCCTAACAAATGCGGCGAAACCGCGCCTCTAATGGTAAAATCCTTGAGTTAACCCCATCCGCTGCGGACGCGAAGCAGCGGGTTCCTTCCTAGTCGGGACGTGGCTCAGCCTGGTAGAGCACTCGCTTGGGGTGCGAGGGGTCGGCAGTTCAAATCTGCCCGTCCCGACCAATTTCAGCTCGCAGTGCGCGAATCTGCACTTCTGTTTCTCCCGCGAACCAAGAAAAGCACTTTGACCGGAAGCATTACTCCCTCACAATCGGACAAAGTTTCAATCACGTAAGACCGTCGCACGCCGCCTCGTCAAAGTTCTTTGCAAAACCGCGATTGCAAGTAGTTCACACTCGGGGGAATTCCTATGTCCGGGCAAGTCATTCTGTATTTCGAGGATCAAGCCGACGCTCTGCGTTTTGCATTGGCCGCTGGGTCGGTAATGGCGGGCGACGCTGCTCGCTTCACTGACGATCTGATTCAGGAGACGGCGCGCGTCAGCCGTATTCGCCTGGATGCTGCTAACGCGGGAAAAATAAAGAAGACAGCCTCGACCGCTGCCTGAACACTTAAGACTATAAGACCCAATCCCCGGCTACCCAGTGCGCCGCGTGGAGAGCAAATTCAAAATCTCGCGCAGGCCTTGGCGGATGCGCTGAATCTCGGCTGACGATTGCCCGGGAAACGGAATCGCGCCCTGCCCTTTATCGTTTTTCGACTCCGACCGCAATTGCTGCCGAGCGCCCACGATCGTGAAACCCTGATCGTAAAGAAGCTGTTTGATTCGCAAGACGTTTTCTACGTCACGTCTGCGATACATGCGCTGTCCGGTACTGCTTTTCACCGGCTTAAGTTGTGGGAATTCGCTTTCCCAGAAGCGCAGCACGTAGGCCGGCAGCCGGCACAGAGTCGCTACTTCGCCGATGCGGAAGTACAGCTTGTCGGGAATGAAGATCTCATCCGTCTTGTGCTTCCCCGCGCTCTTCGTCCTGGGACTCATGTTCTTCGCACCCGTTGTCAGCTGTTTTCGACGTCAGCGTGCAATATTGTGACACACAGACAGCCTCACCGTTGAGAATTTTGCGGCCGCGCAAGAGCAGTTGCCCGCAAAAAGGAAACGCCTCTCAAGAGGTGCTTCTCCTGAGAGGCTGGTTGAAAATCTCGGCCCGTGCGAAGTATCGTTTCGCCGACGATTAATGTTTCTTCTTTTTTGCCTTCTTTTTCGTTGCCATGAAGGTTCCTCCGTGAGCGATTTTCCCTTGCAAAGGTTGCGAACTACTGGGCCCGAATACAGAAGCCACCCAACTCATAGTACGGGTAGCGTTATTAATACAAGATATTGCGGCAGTATGAACAGAGTGTCAACACAATTTTGCATGCAATCGAAAATTTCTGATGGCGCCAGTTGGTGGTTGGACATTTCTGAGAAAGCAAAACACGAGTATGCGGGTCATTTTGAAATGCCCGAACGACGAACGGCTACCGACCAACGACCCACTTCCGGTACACTGCGCCTCATGCAGCCCGATCCCGTGGAATTGGAAATTTTCAAAAACCTCTTTCACTCCATTGCCGAGGAGATGGGCGCGGCTCTGCGGCGGACGGCGTTTTCTCCCAACATCAAAGAGCGCCGCGATTATTCGTGTGCCGTCTTCGATGGCGACGGCGAAGTGATCGCCATGGGCGACCACATGCCAGTGCATCTCGGCTCGATGCCCATGTCGGTGTGGGCCGCCATCGCCGGGTGCGAGATGGCTCCGGGGGATGTGGTTATGCTGAATGATCCCTTCCGCGGAGGCACGCATCTCCCCGACATCACTCTGGTCGCAGCCGTGTATGTGGAACCTCGCGGCCGCGCCTTTGGCAGCCGCCGAGCACGCCCTCGCTCAGGAAAAAAAGGAATTCATCCCGACTTCTACGTCGCCTCGCGTGCCCATCACGCCGACGTCGGCGGAGCGTACGCGGGTTCCATGGGATTGTGCCGGGAGATTTATCAGGAGGGGTTTCGGATTCCTCCGGTGCGGCTCATGCGTGCAGGCGCGATGGATCAAGATGTATTGGCTCTCTTATTGAACAACGTGCGTACTCCGGAAGAACGTGAGGGCGACTTGGGAGCGCAGATCGCAGCTTGCCACACCGGCGCCGAGCGCCTGCGCGAAGTGTGCGCTCGGTACGGAATCGCGCGGACAACGCGCGCAGCGCAGGAGCTGATGGAATACTCCGAAAAACTGATGCGAGCGTTTCTCCAGCGGGTGCCGCCGGGCAGGTATCGCGCCGAGGACTTTCTGGACAATGACGGCATCAGCGACAAGCCCGTGAAAATCGCGGTGACTGTGAACGTCTGGGGCCGCGTCAGAGCCACACAGCCGATGGTCACAGTGGATTTCACCGGCAGCGATCCACAAGTCGAAGGCAGCATCAACGCGGTCGAGGCGATTACCTATTCGGCCTGTTTTTATGTTTTTCGCTGCCTGCTGTCGGATGATGTTCCGGCGACCGCGGGGCTGATGCGGCCCATCCATGTAATCGCTCCGGCAGGCACGATTGTGAACGCACAGCCACCGGCAGCGGTTGCCGGAGGCAACGTCGAAACTTCGCAACGAATCGTGGATGTCCTACTCGCGGCAATGGCGCAGGCGATTCCTGACCGGATTCCCGCGGGCGCTTCGGGAACCATGAATAATCTGACGATCGGTGGAATCGATCCGCGCACCGGCAAGCCGTTTGCATACTACGAAACCATCGCGGGTGGCATGGGCGCGCGACCTGCCAAAAACGGCGTCTCCGGCGTGCATACGCACATGACAAATTCGCTGAACACTCCGGCGGAGGCGCTCGAGTATGCGTATCCCTTGCGCGTCCGCCGCTACTCACTTCGTCCTGGCAGCGGCGGAGGCGGCCAGCACCGAGGAGGAGGCGGAATTATCCGCGAGATCGAGGTTCTGACTGACTGTGAAGTGACGTTGCTCGCAGATCGTCGCACTCGCGGGCCGCGCGGATTATCCGGAGGGCAGACGGGTGCCCCAGGGAAGGCCACAGTAATCCGCCGCAATGGTTCGACTGAAGAAATGCCGGGCAAGTTCAGCACGCGGCTGATGCGCGGGGAGCGCATTAGAATTGAATCGCCCGGTGGCGGCGGCTGGGGCAGTCGGACACTTTGAGCAAGACTGTTGCCACGCTTGCAAAAGCCTGCATCCAAATTCATACGAGAGGAGCTGTTGATGACAGACATTGCTTCTCATTATCTCGATGAAGCGCGCCGCCAGTTCCGCGGGCATAAGCGCATGGCAGAGAGCGCCATGGCGCAACTCCGTGATGAAGATTTTTTCGTCACCCTCGACCCAGAGTCCAATTCAGTCGCGATTCTGGTCAAGCATCTCGCCGGGAATATGCGCTCACGGTTCACCGACTTCCTGACAACTGATGGCGAAAAACCCGACCGCTTTCGCGACCGCGAATTTGAACTTGGAGCCGGAACCACCCGCGCGGATGTTATGAAGTGGTGGGAAGAAGGCTGGAACTGCGTCTTCACCGCCATTGACTCCCTCAAACCAGAGGACGTCATGGCCACGGTTACGGTGCGCGGCCAGCCACACAGCGTGCTGCAGGCCATCAACCGGCAGATCGCACACTATGCGCAGCACACCGGGCAGATCGTATTCTTGTGCAAGCATCTCAGATCAGGCGAATGGAACACGCTGAGTATCCCACGAGGAAAATCGGAAGAGCTCAAGATCGCCGGACCTAAGGCCAACTGGGGATCGCCCCCTGAGCGGTGAGGATTCGCGAATTATTCTGATTTGGGCCCGTAGTAACGGTAGTGCCCGGTAATCTTCCAATTGAAGAGTACGTCTTCCATCTTCGGTCCCTCGCCGATGTTGTGTACGACCATATTGTGACCGGTCCGCCCGGACTTTTGATCGACGACAATGCCGATGTGAGGGACGCCGCCACCGAGATCCCATGTGACCAGTTCGCCGGGCGAGTAATCTTCAGAGCGGTTGGTTATGGAGAGCGTCTCTCCTTTGCGTTGGAAGAACACCATCAAGTTAGGAACTCTACGGTGGTCGATATTTGAATCGGCGTGTGCGAGCAGCCAGCGAGCCTTGTTCGGATACGCGGCAAAATTGTGCACTATGTCTACATGAACTTCTTTCTGCAGATCAATACCTACGGCTCGGTAGGAGCGAATGATCTCGTCGGTGCAGACGCCAGTATCCGCGGGGACATCTCCGTCGGGGTACGTAATTCTGACGTAGTCGGAAACGTAGCGGACTGTGTGATGTGTGCGCTCAACCGCAACCGCGGCCAGCCGACGCATGAATTCCTGATGGGAAGCTTGGGTCGTTTGCGAGACCACACTAATAAAGGTCACCACCATAAAAGCAGCGAGGGCGAGACACCATCGGGTTTTCGACTGGACTTCCATTTCGACCGATTGTAACTGTCTTAATGTCGGAGGAGAATAGGTCAACGAAAGGTCTCGGATTCCTTCCCACAGTGCTAGAATCATACGTTTTGTGTCTAAGTCTGAATTCCTAAGGTAGTTCTGATGCCGTCCACAATGCTCGCCGTCGTAAAACCGGAAGCCGCACCCGGCGCTGACATCCGGGAAGTCAAAATTCCCAGCTTCGGCAGGAGCGATGTACTGGTCAAGGTAAAGGTCGCCTCCATTTGCGGGACGGACCTGCACATCTACAACTGGGACCGCTGGGCGCAAAATCGAATTCATCCTCCGCTGATTCCAGGGCACGAGTTTTGCGGCGAAGTCGCGGCCTTCGGCGATGAAGTCACCAGTGTCAAAGAAGGCGACCTCGTCTCCGCAGAGATGCACGTGGCCTGCGGCAAATGCTTCCAGTGCCGCACCGGCGAAGCTCACATCTGCCAGAACGTGAAAATCATTGGCGTGGATGCGGATGGCGCCTTCGCGGAGTATGTTGTAATCCCGGAATCGAACATCTGGAAGCTCGATCCCGACATTCCGCTTGAATATGCGTCAATTCTCGATCCGCTCGGCAATGCAGTCCATACGGTGTTGGCGGGTGAGATCGCGGCAAAAACCGTTGCCATAACAGGATGCGGGCCCATCGGATTGTTTGCGATTGCGGTCGCCCGAGCCGTGGGTGCGACCAGCGTATTTGCCATTGAAGTGAACGAGCACCGCCGCAAGATCGCGCGGGAGATGAAGGCCGACTACGTGCTCGATCCTTCAAAAGAAAACGCCAGCGCGATCGTCATGGAAAAAACCGGCGGACTGGGGGCGGACGTTGTGCTCGAGATGGCCGGGCATCCCGACTCGATTCGAACAGCATTCGATATCGTGCGGCGCGGCGGAAGAATTTCCCTTCTCGGACTGACATCGAAACCCATCTCGCTGAACTTCTCCGAAGACATTATTTTCAAAGGCATCACGGTGCAAGGCATCAACGGACGCCGCATGTACCAGACCTGGTACCAGATGACCGCGCTGCTCAAAGCCGGCAAGCTCGATCTGCATCCGGTAATCACCGACCGCATCCCCATGAAGGATTTCTCCAAAGCCATGGAACGCCTGAAGACAGGCGAAGCCAGTAAAATATTGGTGTATCCCAACGGCGTGCGGTGAGTAGCGACGGCGTCTCGCCGGCATCCGTGGCGCACCACACGGTTTGGGAAACAAATGCTACATCTGGACGTTATCGCATGAGTCTTGACGCGTTCGTACGTTGCACCTGCATTCGTGATGGCAAGGCCAAGCCGCATCCATTCCCCGACCGGCTTACCTACGACGATTCTGGCGAACCTATGTTGAGTGGAGACCCCTCCGATGAGGAGTGGGAAGCCCACGACCAGTGGCTCACGGATTCCTGCGAGCACGGCGGATATATTCTCTCCATGTTTCTGGGTAATATCACGCGCGTGAAAAACTTGCGAAGCTTTCTGCGCGCTTTGCAGGGAAATCCTGGACCAAAGTTTCCCATCCTGCTTGAAAAAGTTTTGTACGACGGCACGCACACCGGCGACTGGATCCCGGTCAAAGAATCGCCGGCTCTGCTGAAAGAAGTGAATACCGTTCTGCATTCCAGCGACATCCTGGCCGAGTCAGAAAAAGAGTTTTTCAATAATATGAAACTGCTTTGCGAAGCCAGCATTGAGACCGGCAACCCGATCATGTTTTGAGGTAAGGTCTTTGCCACGGATTTACGCGGATGAACATGGATTTAAACCGTGGTGTTCAAAAATCCGTGTTAATCCGTGCGAATCCGTGGCCAAGAATTTCGAGGTTTCTTTCATGACCACTGCAACCCGTACCAACCCGCTCTCCTATCTCACCGACCAGCTCAACGAACTGAAATCCAAAGGCACGCACTTCAAGCTGCGCGTGCTTGAGGACGAGCAGGCCCCCGTCTGCACTTTTGACGGCAAAAAGGTCATCAACCTGGCATCGAACAATTACCTTGGGCTGACCACGCATCCCAAGCTGCGCGAGGCGGCACTCGAAGCTACGCGAAAATATGGCGTGGGATCGGGCGCGGTGCGCACCATTGCAGGCACGATGAAAATTCACATGGAACTGGAAGAAAAGATCGCGCACTTCAAGAACGTTGAGGCATGCGTAGTATTCCAGTCCGGCTTCGCGGCGAATGCGGGCACAGTCTCGGCAGTGCTGGGCAAAGATGATTTCATTATTTCCGATGCGCTCAATCACGCTTCGATCATCGATGGTGCGCGTTTGTCGAAGGCGAAAATTCTGGTCTTCCGTCACAAAGACGTTGCCCATGCCGAAGAGCAACTGGCCAGCGTGAAGGACGAGCCCGGCAAAAAGCTGCTGATCACCGATGGGGTTTTCTCGATGGATGGAGACATCGGCCCACTGCCCGGTCTCTGTGATGTTGCGGAAAAATATGGCGCGATCATGATGGTCGACGATGCCCACGCTTCGGGCGTTCTCGGACGCAACGGCCGCGGCACCATCGATCATTTCAAGGTCCACGGGCGCGTGGATATTCAAGTAGGAACGTTGTCGAAGGCCATCGGCGCACTTGGCGGCTATGTCTGCGGGTCGCGGGATGTGATCGATTTTCTATATCACCGGGCGCGGCCCTTCTTGTTTTCCACATCGCATCCGCCATCGGTGGCGGCAACCTGCATCGCGGCATTCGACGTCCTGGAAAATGAACCCGAGCGTATGGAAAAACTCTGGGAAAACACGCGCTTCTGGAAGAAAGAACTCGGCCTGCTCGGTTTCGACATCGGTGGCCGCGCTACTCCGCCCAGCGAGACCCCGATCACGCCGATCATCATCGGCGACGGCAAGCTCACCATGGACTTCTCTCGCGAATTATTCAAAGAAGGCGTCCTCGGCACCGGCATCGCCTTCCCTACAGTGCCGGAAGGCAAAGCTCGCATCCGTACGATCATGACGGCCACGCACACGACGGAAGAACTGCAGCAGGCGCTGGAGGTGCTTGGAAGGGTGGGGAAAAGGATAGGAATCGTGGGCTGACTCTTGGCCGTCTCAGACGGGACTCGACGCCTTTTGCCTGACTTCCCCTACGTGCGAGGGTAATGAATGCCGTCGCTTCGCGACTCTTTGGCATTGCCACTCGCCGTCGATCATTCCTATTTGCGGAATTCCGCGGGATATTTGTGTACACGACGCAGAAGGTCGCGGCTCGAGGTTTTAGTATTTAAAGAGCTCTGGGCTGATGGCGGAGCGACAGTCCCCGCAGGGGACACAAGTCACTAGCCCCGCACGTAAGTGCGGGGTAAAGCGAGCGTCCAGGCCAGAGTCCCTTTAGGGACGGCACCTCTCATGTCACACACACATGCTGCTAATTTCGTGCATTGCATCTTCGGGACCAAAGGGCGACGTGCGCTGATTCCTTCTGAATTACAAGAGGGGCTTTACGCTTATCTGATTGGTATAGCGGACAATCTGGGCGCGAAGATTCTGGCCGCCGGAGGCACCTCGAACCACGTCCATCTCCTCATCAGGCTGCCGCCTGCACTGACGCTTGCTGAAGTTGTGCAGAAGTTGAAGGCTAACTCCTCGCGTTGGCTCGGGGAGAACGGCGTGCCATTCGAGTGGCAGAAAGGCTATGGAGCATTCAGCGTAAGTCCGTCTTTGCTACCAACGGTCCAGGCTTATATTCGCAATCAGGCGGAGCATCATAAAAAGAGGAGCTTTGAGGAAGAATTTTTGGCGCTTCTAAAGAAGTCCGGTGTGGCCTATGACGCTGACCGACTGTTTGCAGCCTGAGTGGCGTCACTGACGCGACTCGACTTCTCTTGGTAAACATTCCCCCCGCACTTTCGTGCGGGGCTAATGAATGGCGTCGCTTCGCGACTCTCGTTAGTCACAAGTCGCACATCGATCGTCAATCTCCGCGGTACACAACCTTCCCGCCCACAATCGTCGCCATCACCTTCCCCACAAACTGCCGGCCGTCAAAGGGAGTGTTATGCGACAGCGATTGCGACTTTGCGGCGTCGAAGGTCCAACGCTTCTTAGGATCGAAGATGGTTACGTCGGCGAAGCTGCCGCGGGCGAGCGAGCCACGGCCGCGGAGGTCAAAGACGCGCGCGGGTCCCGCGGTGAAAAGCTCGACGATGCGCGTTAGAGGAACTTTGTGGTCTCGATGGAGGCTAGTGATGGCGAGGGCCACTGCGGTTTCAAGTCCGGTAATACCAAACGCGGCGCGTTCGAACTCGACTTGCTTTTCGTGTGTAGCGTGAGGCGCGTGGTCGGTGGCGATTGCATCCACAGTGCCATCGGCAAGAGCCACAAGAATCGCTTCACGATCGCTTGCCGATCGCAGGGGTGGATTCATTTTGTAGCACGTGTCGTACTCGCCAACGTTCTCGTCAAGCAGGGTGAAATGGTGCGGCGTCACTTCGCAAGTGACGCGGGCTTTGGCGCGCTTGCCGCGTCGTACCGCCTTCAGCGCATCGGAAGTCGAAAGATGCGCCACGTGCAATCGCGATTCGCGAATCTGCTGCGCCAGCGTGACGTCGCGATCCACAACGTTCGCCTCGGCAGCCGCGGACATGCCCCGCAAGCCTAGACGAAAGCTGGTAGGCCCTTCGTTCATCGAGCAGCTTTCTGTAAGACGCGTATCTTCGGCGTGCTGCACGACCGGCAAATTCAGTTCGGCGCCAAGCCGCAGGGCCGCGCGCATAATGTCGTCATCAAGAATTGGCTTTCCGTCGTCGGTCACCGCCACGGCACCGGCGCGCTGCAAGGCCGCAAAGTCAGTGAGCGTCGCACCTCGCGAATTGCGAGTGGCAGCGGCAATGGGAAACACGTTGACCACGGCCCCCCGCTCCGGATCCCGCAACCACCTGACCCACTCGTCGGTATCCACCACCGGAGCTGTATTCGGCATGGTACACACCGAAGTGAATCCTCCGGCAGCTGCGGCGGCGGTGCCACTGGCGATCGTTTCTTTGTAGCCCTGTCCGGGCTCGCGCAGATGAACGTGCAGGTCAATGAATCCCGGGGCAACAATTAGTCCCCGCGCATCGAACGTCTCGTCTGCGCCTCCACGGACCTTCTTAGGCAGCGCGATCTCGGCCACCCGGCCATCGCGCAGAAGAATGTCCATGAGCGCGTTGATCTTCTCCGCCGGATCGATCACATGCCCGCCCTTAATCAACAGGCTTGCGGTTTCTCGTTTTTGATTTTTGGCGCTCAATATTCAGCTCTCATCGTCGGAAATCTCGCATAGCTCTTTAGAGCACTGCCAGTGCCGATCCGTGAAAATCCGTGGCTCACTTGGCCTTTCCTAACGCCCGCGCCAGAATCGCCATGCGCACCGGAACACCGTTGCGCACCTCATCTACAATTACCGACTGCGGGCCGTCCGCCACCTCAGCGGTCAATTCGAGGCCACGAATGATCGGACCAGGATGCATCACGATGGCATCGCGCCTGGCCAGCTTCAGCCGCGCCGCCGTCATCTGATAACGCGCAATGTAATCCTGCTGGCTGATCTTCTGACCGGCGAGGCGTTCCTTTTGCAGCCGGAGAAGCATAATCACATCTGCGCCTCGCAGCGCGTCTTCGATGTGGCGAGTGACGCGAAGGCCGGGCACAAGGGTAGACGACACCTCAGGCACGAATTCGGGCGGACCACAGAGTGTGATCTTCGCTCCGAAGCGCGCCAACAGATGGCAGTTCGAACGAGTCACGCGGCTGTGGAAAATATCGCCGATGATCGCGACTTGCAGGCCCTTAAACGATTTCTTGTGTTTCAGAATGGTGAAGGCGTCAAGCAAAGCCTGAGAAGGATGCTCATGCATGCCGTCACCGGCATTGATCACGGGAATATCCAGATGCTTCGCCATCAGGTGCGGCGCTCCAGCTGCGGGATGGCGAATGACAATCGCATCCGCGCCCACCGCTCGCAAAGTGTAGCCAGTATCGAGCAGGGATTCTCCTTTTTCGATGCTCGACCCCGAGGATTGCACCAGCGTGGTGATTGCGCCCAGCGACTTCGCGGCAATCTCGAATGAGGAACGGGTACGCGTTGACGCTTCGTAAAACAGCAACACGATTCGCTTGTTACGCAATAGAGGCCGGACCTTCAGAGGATTCATGCGCCGCGCCAGCTTGAGCAGACCCAGGATTTCCTTATCCTCGAGATGCTCGATGCCGAGCAGTGAACCGCGCGCCGGTTTATTCATCGCGTAAGAATGCAAACCGTGAATCATACGCGGCCCGCGCGACCCGCGGCAAGGCCGCTGCGAAAGAGGACGCTTGTCAGTTCGAAGGGTTGCAAATACTGTGCGCTCGACCGGAGCGGGGCGGTCAAAGGCGTGCCATTCAAATTGGGCGCCGAGCGCAATTACGGACGGTCACGCCTTCTCTGGAATACAGCGCTTATGGCTCCGCCAACTCCGCCCAGAACTAGAAAGGCTACCAGCCCGAAAACCAAAGACGCCACCATCATGAATGCGAAACCGCCAGGCGATCTTACGAAATCCAGGAAGGGTTCGACCTGCGGACCGGGGTAGCGCATGGCCGCCTGCTGAACTTTGTCCATCATTTCACTGCGTATTTCAGGACCCTTGTGAAGGGTAACCACAATCAATGTCTCAAGAAGAGTCGACACGCCAAACAGCAGAAGGCCGCTAAAGGCACCTAGCTTGGCAGCCAATGCGGTTGGAATTGTGATGCCAATGTTGCGACGCTGTGAGAAAGTCGCAGCCAGAAAGCCGGCGCCAAGCGCAGCGACGAATGGATTTAGTCCCAGGAACAGCAGCACTACTGCCACAGAAGCCGCCAAAGCACATGGCCGCATCGCATAAGCCCAGCGCGTAGACAGAGGACCCACCGGAACGCCGGTAATGCCTGCCTCTCCTTCGTGCATGAGTGCCGGAAAAGCAGTCGCGCCGCCAGCGAGCACTTCCAGCGGAACGTCAGGCAGCACCACGCGAATCTGCGGTGCTCCGCATTGCGAGCAAAACGCCTTGCCATCTTCGACGTCGTGTCCGCACTTATGACAGGGATGGTCCATGGGAGCTAAGGGAGGAGCTAGCTTGAAGGGTATCGCACGGTCAACGGCAGGCGCAAGGAACCGGAACTTCTAGCGCTGATTGAACATTCTTTTCAGATATCGCCTTGCTTGCCGCGGGCGTAAACGTACACCAAGGCGAAGGTCGAGCCGCTGCGTCCGTTTCTTGGTTCGACGGCGACTGCGTGTTGATGGTCCTCGGTGCCGACTTTCAGTTCGGTAACGGGGCCGGTGTTGTCGCTATCACACTTCAACTCTTTCGATCCCTTGGAATCTTTTTCATCATCGTGGACGTCGACGGCTCCGCCGTGTTTCTGGGAGTGGCACTCGAGGACTTTGCCGTACTTCTTGAGTTTGTCGCGATAGAAGTCGATGATTTTTGAGGGAGCGTCGTCGGATTCGTAGTTGGCGATCACCAGTTTGAAACCGAAGGCTTCCGTGAAAACGCTGAGGTTGGCATGGTTCTGGTTATCATCGTCAGCCTTGAGGCGCGCTCCGGGATACAGTGGCAGGCCAACCTTGCGAGCGTCTGCATCGCTGCCCAAATGAAGATCACCGACGGTGCTGCGGACATCGAATGCTTTGTCCCGACCGCCATCTGACTTTTCGGACTGGGCGAGAGCGCCCGGAATCGCGAACAAGAGGGCGAATGTTAGAGCGAACATTGGTCGTTGCATGATTTTCCTCCGCAAGATCTCCGAAAGCGATCCCGTCCTAAATATCGGCATCTTTCCCGTGGGTGCGGATATACACCAGCGAGAAACTCGATCCTGTACCTTCCGGTTCGACGGACACAATGTGTTGATCATTTTTCCTGCCCGCCTTGAGCTCAGTGTGGGTGCCGTGTTCACCCTCACAGCTCAGTTCGCTGGAACCATCTTTCGATCCGTGCGATCCCGTCTTCATGTTCATATCGAAGTGGCCGGAGGTGTGGCATTCAAGAACTGGACCGTACTTCTTCAACTGATCTTTGTAAAAAGACAGAACCTTGGCAGGCTCATCGTCCGATCGATAATTGAGCGCGACAACTTTAAGGCCAAGACCGAAGCCGGAGATGTTAACGTTGGCACTTTTGTCGCTGCCGTCGGAATCCTTTTCCTTGAGATGGGCGCCAGGATAGATGGTCAGGCCCACATCGGCCGGGTTAGCCTCTTTGCTGACGTGAATTCCTCCGACGAGGGTGTTGATGTCGACCTGTTTGTCCTGGCCATTGGCCTGCTTCTTCACGTTCACATTGCAGCCGGTCACGACCAGAAATGCGGTCAGGATCACCGCAATCCGAAGCAGAATGTGAGAACTATTTTTGCCCATGTTGAGACCCTCCGTTGGCCACCTGAAGCGGGCGCTCAAGGCCAGCGCCCCGCTGGGCAATATTCGGAATACTCACCGGAAGATGCCCGCGAATGGCGATTTCCCCAAACAGCGCCTTCACCGCGCCAATCTCTGAAACTGTCGCGTTGGAAAACGTACACATATAATTCTCAACCTTCGGAAAGGTCGCTGCAAGATACGGATTTCCCATCGCCACTACCACCGTTTTTGCTGCCGCACGATCAAGCAACTGCTCCAGAAGCACTCCGGTGGCATCCGCCAGGGCGACTGTGTTGCCCACCTTCCCGGCGTTCGGAACCACGTAAACGGCCGCCACCACGGTCCGCGCTTCGTCGACTGCTTTCAACACCTCACTGCTCATTCCGGCCGCTATGCCAGGATCCACGTACATCAAGCGCGCGTCAGGAATACGAGCCCGAAGCTCGCGGGTGAAGGCGCGACCGGATTCAGTGCGTACGTCGTCCGAGAACATCACCGCCAACACCTGTTTACGTGTGACCTCTTGTGTTGTGTACGGAAGTCCGCCTTTCGCGGTTCCCTTGGATTTAAACGGCAAAAGCTTGCCATTATCCCGCACCAGCGTGACCGCGGCCTCGGCCGTCTGTTGTCCAAAGGCCAGATTTTCGGGCTTCCCCACCGCGGTTGCAATCGTCTTCACATCCACGAGGCGGGCGTGTTGTAGGTCAAGAGAAGCCTTTGCTTTCAAGATCTTGAGGACTGACCGGTCCAGCCGCTCGCGGGAGATCTCCCCAGACTGCACCGCCTGCAACATGGAGTTGTACGAGGCCGGAAAGTCGGCGGGAATCAGCAACAAATCATTCCCAGCCTTGAAAGACTCAACTGCTGCTCTTCCAATATTGTTGGAGAAAAGGTGGGTCAGGCCTGCCATGTCCAGCGCATCGGTGACGATGATTCCTTTGAAACCAAGCTGCTTTTCCAGCAGGTCAGAGACGATCACCGGCGAGATGGTCGCAACATGATTGGCATCAGGATCGAGCGCTGGCACGGTGACGTGCGCCACCATGACGGAATCGACGCCCGCCGCAATCGCTTGGCGGAACGGCGGCAGTTCAATCGAATCGAGATGGGCGCGGTCAACGTTGACACTCGCGACCCCAAGATGAGAATCAGTTGCGGTATCGCCGTGCCCTGGAAAATGCTTGACCGTTGTGAGCATTCCTCCGTCATGCGCGCCCTTGATATAGGCGGCGACCAGATCGCCAACTTGGCGGGGATCTTCTCCGAACGAGCGCGTATTGATGATGGGATTGGCGGGGTTTGAATTGACATCGGCATCGGGGAAAAAGTTCCAGTGAATGCCAATGGCTCGTGCTTCCTCGGCGGTAATGCGGCCGAAGGCCTCCGCATCTTGCATCCTGCCATCTCCCCCGAAAGCCATGGCGTGCGGGAACACAGTAGTTCCCATCAACCGCATCGAGACGCCACGTTCAAAATCGGCGGCGAACAATAGCGGAAGTTTGGATTCGTGCTGCAGTCGGTTAAGGAGTTCCGCGGCTTCGTAGGGTTCGCTGCGTAGTAGATACGGGCCGTCCACGTGAACCGTCATGGCAAACGAGCCCACGTGATACTTCTGCATGTTGTTGAGCAGTTCCAGATATTCCGGGTTCCCCACATTCAGGAAACTCGCCCGGCACCAGATCATAAACACCTGGCCGATTTTTTCTTCGACAGATAACTTACGCAGAGTTTTCTCAGCCCACTTGTCGCCGTCGTGCGTCTCGTGAATAGGCCCGGGACGCTGGTATTTATCTTTTGCGGACGCGGCGGTAGTGAGCAGCGAAACGAAAATCAGGCAGATAATTGTTCGGTGCATGCACAGAACGATAGCAGAAGTACAAGGGAACAGCGTTGGATTGGTTTCTGTTGTATTGGGTTATCCGTGTTCATCAGCGAAAATCCGCGGCAAACGATTTTGTTCTCTCTGCGGCGACGAGCTGAATCTCTGGGTCATCCCCAAAGCCGTTCAGCCAGTGAACTCCCGACTCCCGGCGAAACCACGTCATCTGGCGTTTAGCGTAGTTGCGGTGGGCCTGCTGGGCGGCCTGTAGCGCCTGGTCTCGCGTGACTTCTCCACGCAGGAATTGCAGCGCTTGCTTGTAGCCCAGGGATGAAAGCGGGCCGGCACCGGCGCCGTATTTCTTAAGCAGGCGCTGCGTTTCTTCGATCAACCCCTCCTCAAACATTTTCTGCGCTCGACGGTTGATTCGATCATAGAGAACCGGACGTTCCGGATCGAGACCGATGTGCAGGATGCGGAAACCGCGTAGCGGGTCGCGTCCGTGCTTTTGCCAGAGTTCAGTCATCTTTTCGCGAGAGGCCAGGCAAACTTCAATTCCACGGATCACTTTGGGAGTATCGTTGGCATGAATCTTCTCTGCTGCTGCGCGATCCAAGCGGCGCAGGATGCGGTGAAGGTATCCCGAGTCGCGGCTCTCGGCTCTGCCACGCAGTCGCTCGCGCAATTCGTCTGATCGCTGCGGACCGGGGAACAATCCCTCAAGCAAGGCACGCAAATAGAGTCCAGTTCCTCCTACAACGATTGGCAAGTGTCCCCGCGCTTTGATTTCCTCGAGCACTTGCCTTGCCTGGCGCGCATATTCGCCCGCTGTCATGTGGCTGGAAGGTTCGACGGAATCAAGCAGGTGATGCGGGACACGCGCGCGTTCCGCGGGAGTGGGCTTCGCGGTTCCAATGTCAAACTCGCGGTACATGGCGACGGAATCGCAATTCACAATCTCGCCATTGAAACGCTCGGCTAGCGCGAGAGAAAGCGCTGTCTTTCCGCTGGCTGTAGGGCCCAGCACAACGACAAGAAGCGGCTCAGGCTGCGCCGACGCCACCGTCAGCGCACGCTCCAATGAATCGCATGCCAGTAGCGAACCAGGGTTAGGACGAGCAAAAGGAAAGCGACCAGCAACAAGCCGGAAGTTTCCGTGGCGTAAACCGAGTGCCGTGGATTTTTGTGGGCACGGTCGTTATGGCGCTGAGCATTCACCACGGCTTCATTGTACGCCGGACAACTTACGCCGGACGACTTTACGCCGTAAGAACCTGCTCACACGTAGTGCTACACTACGCGTCGGTTGCTGTTTCATGTCCGGTTTTCAAGACAATCACGCCGAGAGAATTGCGCGCTTTGGACTCTTCGAGCTCGATCTCGCCGCCGGCGAGTTGCGCAAGAACGGAGTGAGGCTGCGCCTGCAGGAGCAACCATTTCGAGTCCTCGCATTGCTGCTGGAATATGCCGGCAACGTAGTCACGCGCGAGGAGTTGCACCGGCAACTTTGGCCCGCCGAAACCTTTGTGGATTTCGACCATGGGCTGAATACCGCCATAAACAAGTTGAGAGAGACGCTGGGGGACTCGGCGTCCAGTCCTCGATATATCGAAACGCTGGCGCGCCGGGGATATCGCTTCATCGCGCCGGTACAGCACGCACCCACCTCTGGCAGCCGCGTGGAAGCCGCTTCTGGCACAGCTTTGCCCGAAGTGCGTCTTCATCCTGAACTGGAAATTCCCATCCCGCGCCGCAGCTTAACGCGAGGATTGTTTGCTCTGGTCCAGATAATGTATTTGACTTTTTATCTCTCCGCGTTGTTCCGCTTGCATGCTGTTCAAGGAATTGCGGAATCGTTTCTCTCAGGATGGAAAGCGGCTGTAATTGTCGCTGCGGTGATGGTCACCGCTGGGGTGGGCATTCCGCTGCGCTGTTACTTGCTCTCGGCGGTGGCATTCGACTATCGGCGATTGGGCGAGAAGTTTCAGCGAATATTCCTGTTCATACTGGTACTCGACCAGTTGTGGGCTGTAGCGCCGTTTCTGCTCATTCATTCCATTGGCTTGGGCACGGCATTCGCGGCGAGCGCTGGCCTACTGTACGTGCCTTTCTCCGAACGATCGCTGATTCAGATGGCATATGTAAGGCCGCAGGCGCAGGAGTGAAAACAATAGCTGGGGTTTACCCTGAAGTACGAGAGAACGACAAGAGAGCACGGTGCCGCGTGACGCAGGGGCTGGACATTCGCACGATTTTCCAGGAACCAATCTCACGAATCTTCCGTAACTACGTCTAAGAGGCGGGCTGAAGTGTGCTCACCCACTGGAGAATCTTATGAAACACATCGGTATCGGCGGCCGGATGTTCATGGGTCTAATGCTAGGCGGCCTGGTCTGCGCTTTTACTACGGTGCCGGCGCAGGCTGAGGAGTGGTCGAAAACTTACACCATCACCGGCAAGCCCGACTTGCGGGTAGAGACCTCTGACGCCAACATTCATGTCTCTACGTGGGACCAGAACACGATCGAAGCCAAGGTTACGACAACTCACTACAAGCTCGGCGGCGATGGCATCCGAGTGGAAGAGCACCAGACCGGGGATACGGTCGAGATTGAGGTGCGGTACCCGCACTTACATTTTGGTATCAACATTAACAGTGCCACCCGTCGCGTCGACATTGACGTTCGCATGCCGCGCGAAGGCCGAGTGAACCTCCATACCGGCGACGGTAGAATCCTACTCGCCGACTTCAAAGGCGATATGCAATTGCGCAGCGGCGATGGCGGACAGGAGATTGAGAATGTGGATGGCAAGTTGCGCGCGACGACCGGGGATGGCCACATTCGCGCCTCCGGGCGTTTTGACGAGCTCGAACTGAAGACCGGAGACGGTCGCGTGGACGCGCGAGCCGCCGCAGGGTCCGCTATGGCGGCTAGTTGGCGGCTGGAAACTGGCGACGGAACGGTCACGCTCGAAGTCCCGAATAACCTGGCTGCCGACGTGGATCTCCATACCGGCGACGGCCACATCGATCTGGATATGCCGGTAACGACGGAAGGCAAGATTCGCGAAAACGAAGTTCGCGGCAAACTGAACGGCGGCGGTAACCTGCTGGTGATTCATACAGGCGATGGATCTATCCATCTACGAAAAGGCTGAATTGGAACCCGGTGTCTGACAAATGTGTTACACTGTCAGACATGGGTTCGCAACGTATTACGGTTCGGGTTCCGGCGGCACTGGGGGTCCGGCTTCGCCACCAGTCCCAGGTAAAGGGACAAACTCCGTCGGACCTGGTACGAGTCGCGTTAGAGAATTACTTGCATCAGGATAGCGCTGCAGGTTCGGCTTTCGAATTGGCGAAGGCAGCACGATTGATTGGTTGCGCGCGCGGCGCGCCACCGGATCTAAGTACAAACCCCCGGCATTTCGATGAATTCGGACGGGATAGACGGGATAAATGAGGCGAATTCTGGTGGACACCGGCCCGCTGGTGGCCATCCTTTCCCGGGAAGACTCACTTCACGAGACTTGCGTCAAAGCGCTACGTGAAATGGCCGCGCCTCTGTTTTCATGTTGGCCGGTCGTCACCGAGGCGGCTTGGTTGTTACGACACTCTCCGCGAGCAGTTCAGCAATTGTTGGGCAGTCTGGACGGAGGATTTCTAGAAATACTTCCTTTGGCGGGAACAGAGGCTAAACCCGTGGCGGCCTTAATGAAGCGATATGAGAGCTTGCGTCCTCAACTTGCCGATGCCACCTTGGTTTATCTTGCCGCCCGGGAACGAATCGAAACGATCTTCACTTTGGATCGACGCGACTTCTCCGTTTATCGAACCGGTCGCAGACGCTCTTTTCGCATTTTGCCAGAGATGGATTAACTTCGACGTCAGGATTCGCGCAGATTTAGTGCATTACCTATTTCACGTTCGAACGTTTTACTTTAACTCGATCTTTCCTCAGCGGAGGTTCCCGTGGCAATCTCGCGTTTCTCTATCCTTGCAACGTTTAAGGCCCTCGTCGTAGCCGTAATATTGCTTTCTCTGGCCGGCGCCCAACAAGCTGCTGCTCCAGCCTCCAAGCACGAACCGGCATTGGACGTGAACTCAATGGATCGAAGCGTGGATCCTTGCGTCGATTTTTTCAAGTATTCCTGCGGCGGATGGATCAAAACCAACCCCATTCCTCCCGATCAATCCTCCTGGGACACCTATGCCAAGATGCAGGATGAGAATCTGGGACGGCTGCGCGGAATTCTGGAAGCGGCATCGGCGCCTGACGCCAATCGAAATGTCGCCGCTAAGAAAATTGGCGACTACTACGCCTCGTGCATGGATGAGAAAGCGATCGAAATCAAGGGTACCGACCCGTTGAAGCCAGAACTGGAGCAAATTGCGAAAATTACTTCCAAAACGGAAATTGCCGACGTGGCTGCGACGATGATTCGTGAGAACGTTCTGTTCCGCTTTGACTCGACCCAAGACTACCGGGATGCGAGCCAGATGATTGCAGAAGCGGACCAGGGAGGGTTGGGTCTCCCCGACCGTGATTATTACCTGAAAGACGACGCCAAATCAGTGGACCTGCGCAAGGCGTACCTCGCGCACGTTCAAAAGATTTTCGAATTGCTAGGCGACAAGCCGGATGTAGCCGCCACACAGGCGCAGACCGTGATGCGCATCGAAACCGCGCTGGCCAAGGGATCAATGACGCGTGTCGAACGGCGCGATCCGAAAAACCTGGACCACAAAATGACCAGTGGCGAATTTGAGAAGATCACTCCCGATTTTCAGTGGCAAGTTTACTTCACCAAAGTGGGCCTGCCATCGCTGTCTTCGCTGAATGTGGCGTCCCCTGGCTTTTTCAAAGCATTAAATGAGGAACTGGATAAAGAGAGTTTGGCCGACTGGAAGACCTATATGCGCTGGCATCTCGAGCATGCCGATGCGCCGTTTTTATCCGCGGCGTTTCTGAATGAGAACTTTGACTTTTATGGCAGGACTCTGCAGGGCAAGAAGGAACTGCGTCCGCGATGGAAACGCTGCACCGACGAAGTTGACGGCGATCTCGGAGAAGCGCTGGGCCAAGTGTACGTGGAAAAATATTTCAGCCCGCAGGCGAAACAAGAAGCGTTGAAGATGGTGAAGGAAATCGAGAACGAGATGGAGATGGACATCAATTCATTGCCCTGGATGTCGGCCACCACCAAGCAGCAGGCTCTGGTTAAGTTGCACGGCATGGCCAACAAAATCGGATATCCCGATAAGTGGCGTGACTACAGCAAACTCGAGATCGTGCGCGGGGATGAGTTAGGCAACGTGCAGCGCGCGCGAAAATTCGAATTTGATCGGCAGTTGGCCAAGATCGGCAAGCCGCTCGACCGTGGTGAGTGGGACATGACTCCGCCCACGGTAAACGCTTATTACAATCCGCAGATGAATGACATCAATTTTCCTGCCGGCGTGTTGCAGCCCCCGGCGTTCGATCCAACCTCGGATGCGGCTCCCAATTATGGCGACACCGGCGGCACCATCGGTCATGAACTCACGCATGGCTTCGATGACGAAGGCCGTCAGTTCGACTCGCAAGGAAACCTGCGTGACTGGTGGACCGAGGATGACGGCAAAGAGTTCGTCAAACGCGCTGCTTGCATTTCAGATCAGTACTCGACTTACACGATTGTCGATGACATCAAAATCAACGGCAAGCTGACCCTGGGCGAAGATGTTGCTGACCTCGGTGGACTCGTCATGGCTTACAGAGCATGGAAGGACGATACCAAAGGCCAGAAGCTGCAAGCGCTCGATGATCTTAGCCCCGAGCAGAGATTTTTCGTGGGCTATGGACAGAGCTGGTGCGGCGAGACCCGCGACGAGACGAAGCGCTTGCGTGCCACGGTCGACCCGCATTCTCCGGAGAAATATCGTACGAACGGAGTGGTTTCCAACATGCCAGAATTTCAGGAGGCATTCCACTGCAAGGCGGAATCTCCAATGGTCAATCAAAACCGTTGCCGCGTGTGGTAGAAATTTCGAGGCAGCGCCCGGACGATGCAGCGCCAGTAAACTATTCGAGGTCTTCTTTGGAAGGGTTGTAGAAAAAAGTAAAGCGCAGCGCCAAGTACTGTCCGCCAAATTCCGTGGGCAATGGAGGGAACGGGTCCGACGCCGTGATCCCGGCCCAAGCCGCGCGGTCTAACGGGATGTCGCCAGAAGGGGCTACCAGCTTCATGCCTGCGACTTTTCCATCTTTGGTAATCGCAAACTCAATGGATAGTCTTCCCTTTTTCATCTGAGCGGATTCTGGAATTGCGTTGTACCAGTTCTGCTTCACATCATGAAGCACTCGCTGCAGGTAGGGGCCGAAATCCACACCCATGGTGTCGCTGAGCACATCAAGGTTGCCCATCTGGCGGCCATGCGCCCCGGTGCCTAGTCCGAAATCGCCGCCATTGCCCTGCTGCCCACCGCCGCGTTTGGCGGCAGCGGCCCGCGTAGCCTCCTGAATCGCGGAACCGGCCGACATTGGGCCGCCGTATTTGCTGAACTCATTCGCAATGTTTGGCTTTGCCGAGGGTTGCATCTGGGCGATTTGCTGGTTCGGCTGTTGCTGAGGAGCAGCCTGATTTTGCGGCGGCGCGGCTGCCGATGGCGCGGCCTGTTGAGCCATCGCAGGACCGGCTGAACCCGGTTTTCCCGGAGGCGGCGTCGCCAAACTTTTGCGCAGCTCCTTGACATCCAACTCAGGGTGCCGCGTCATTGCAGTGCGATTTTTGTCGGAGGCAATGTTCGTGTTCGGCCGCTTTTGCAGCTTCTGCAAATCTGGCGGCAATTCGAGGAACGTAACATCCTTCGCACTGGATAGATTCTTCACC
Source organism: Candidatus Sulfotelmatobacter sp. (assembly GCA_025462865.1). Lineage (GTDB taxonomy): Bacteria > Acidobacteriota > Terriglobia > Terriglobales > Acidobacteriaceae > Sulfotelmatobacter. The sequence continues at coordinate 100,203 of JAOAPI010000172.1, forward strand.
GCCACTGCTGAATGCCACGGAAGGTACTTCTCGAAGAAATCCAACTTTGCCAGCAAGACGATGAGAACCAGGTGGACGATGATGGAAATCCAGGCGGCTTCGCGCCTCCGCGAGCGCGCCAGATCGTCCTGTAATTGGATAAGCAGGTGCGGCACGCGCGCATCATCGTCGAGAGCGCGATACGCAGTTTCCCATCCTTGAGCATCGTACAGCCCGAGCTGTTCCGGCTGAGGTTTTTCGGGAGGAGCCACCGGATCCTGGAATGGGATTTGAGTGATGGGCATGAACTGATTTGTCTGAACCAGGCTTGTCCGTTAGACACGGATTCCCCTCGCTACGTTGCATCCGGCTTACAAAGATGACCCAGCGACGGGAGTGGCAAGCTATCTTTATTTTCGCATCTTTTCAGCGATTCTGCCCACTCACAAATGGGATAGGGCTTAGGTGTGTAAACATTTGTCATCGCTGGCAATCCGGGCCTGGAACGCAACAACGGACCAGCACGGGTGGTATCAGCGTCGCTAGAATGATGGCACGTTTCGCCAACTGTCCGTCGATTTTGAGAATTCACGCGCACTTTTCACTGGTAAGATTTCTGTATTCCAAGGGCACAACTATTGCTCAACTTCTTGCGCGGACTGTTCGTATTTGTTCTTGGTGCTTATTTTACGGTCTTTCTGATCGCCGTATTCTTCTCCAATCAGATGATCTTCCAGCCCCGACGAGCAGGATACCGAGATGACGATGGAATAATAAAGCTCACTAGCTCGAATGGCGCGAAAATCTCTGCGACTTATCTAGCCAACCCCACGTCGACTTTCACGATCCTCTTTAGTCATGGGAACGCCGAAGATATCGGCGACGATAAGATCTTCTTGGAGGGCATTCGTGGCGCTGGATTTTCAGTTTTTGCCTATGACTATCAAGGCTACGGCACGAGTGAAGGCAAGCCAACCGAACTCCATGCATATGAAGACGTGGATGCTGCCTACACATACCTGGTACAGACATTCCACGTCCAGCCGAGCAAAGTTATTTCGTTTGGGCGGTCTGTCGGAAGCGGCCCAGCGACCGAGTTAGCATTACACCATGCCGTAGCCGGACTTGTTTTGCAGAGTTCATTCACGAGCGCGTTCCGCGTGCTCACGAGAGTTTCGCTGCTACCTTTCGACAGATTCGATAACCTGAGCAAAATTACGAAACTGCATTGTCCCGTTCTGATCATTCACGGAACAGAAGATTCAGTGATCAGTATTGCTCACGGAAAGGAACTCTTCGCGGCAGCAAATGAACCAAAGCAAGCTCTTTGGGTAGAAAGGGCAAACCACAACGATGTACCATTCTTCGCGGGTAACCGATACGCGGCCGCGCTGAAGAAGTTCGCACAACTGATTGAAGAGCGGCAACAACAATACATTCCGCAGGGACTCTGATCTGAACAGTTTCTGGCCTAGCTCTTCGCCTTCGCCAAGCCCGCGAGCCCAACTTTCTTCCCGTGCTCGCGAATCGCAGCCACAATATCGAGTGCAAGTGCAAGAGAGCGGCGGCCATCTTCGAGCGGCACGACGGGCGTGGAGCGCTGGCGTACAGCTTGCAAAAACGACTTCAACTCCGCGTGCAATGGCTCTTCTGAAGTGACCGTCGGCTTGGCGACCTTGATCTGCGGATTCACTGTAGGCGCTCCTGAAGTCGCACCGTCCCCGCCAACGGTGAAGACCAGAACTTCCTGCCGCCCATAGTCCACAGAAACATACTGCTGCGGCTGAAAGAAGCGAAGTTTGCGCACACGCTCGGTCGAGACGCGGCTGGCTGTGAAGTTGGCCACACATCCCGACTCGAATTCCAACCGCACATTGGCGATGTCAACTTTGCCGGAAAGAATGGGAAGTCCGACCGCGCGAACTTCTTTTACCGGAGAGTTGGCGAAAGAGAGCACGATGTCCAGATCGTGAATCATCAGATCGAGCACGACGTCCACATCCAGCGATCGCGGAGTGAAAACACTCAGCCGGTGCACTTCAAAAAACATGGGCTGGGTGAGCAGCGGGATGGTGGCTCGGACCGCCGGGTTGAATCGCTCAAGGTGTCCGGCTTGGGCGATTCGCTTGTGAGTGGCGGCGAGTTGCACTAACTCATCAGCTTCGGCCAGCGACGCAGCCAGCGGCTTCTCGATCAGGACGTCAACGCCCTTTTGCATCAGCGCGCGGGCCACTTCCAAATGATGAACAGTAGGCGCGGCCACCGAGGCGGCTCGCACCTCGCTGTGCGTCGTAAGCATCTGCTCGATCGATCCGAAAGCACGGCATCCAAACTCGCGCGCAACCGCGTCTGCGCGGTCAAGATCAGAATCGACCACGCCCACCAGTCGGACCGCTTCGCCCTGGCGTTCCAGCTCTTGGTAGACTCGGGCGTGATTGCGCCCGAAGACGCCTACGCCCACTACTGCAACGGAGATCGGATTTTTGGATTGCAGGAAGGATTTCTCGGCTGGCTGGTTGCCACCAGGAACAACAAATTGTAAACGTAAACGGTGGAAAGAGCATCTGCAATAGATTGAGTGATTTTGTGATCAACGATTGGGGTATTGGGACGCTCTTGTGCGGTAAGGTTTTCAATTTCCCAATGACCTGATCGCCAATCGCCAAATAGGAGCTTCTCTCGTCACATGCGAACTATCGCGCTGCTTACCGTTTCCAACATCTTTATGACCTTCGCCTGGTATGGTCACCTGAAATATCGTGAGGTGCCGCTGTTCAAAGTGATCGTCATCAGCTGGATGATTGCGTTCTTCGAATATTGTTTCCAGGTGCCGGCGAACCGCATTGGCTCATACGAATTCAGCGCGGCTCAACTGAAGACAATTCAAGAGGTCATTACTCTGCTGGTGTTCTCGGTCTTCTCCGTGCTGTACCTTAAACAACCAGTGCGATGGAATCACGCCGTCGGATTCGCAATGATCGTGGCCGCGGTGGGAGTGATTTTCAAGCAGTGGTAGCCGCCTTCCATGCCACCGTTCACCTAGCGGACCGGCCTTGCGCTTTTTTTAGGATGGCGATCTGCCCGGCGTGGTAAAGCTCATGTTGCGCCACTCCTTGCAGCATGAAATAGAAGTCATATTTCTTTCCCGGAACGCGCTCACGAAGGCGAGATTCGGAAAGAGCCGCAACGGTTTTTATCAACATGTCGTGTGTCCGCTTCGCTTGCGTAACGGCTTTGCGCCACTCCGTTTCAGTGGGTCTTGGAACGACGGGGAAATTTGCGATTCCTGTAAGCTGCACTTTGTTTCCAGCCAGCCGACTGCCGGCTGCGCCATCCCACGCGGCAATGTGCAGTACCAGTTCCCAAATGCTGTGAACGTCAGGCAAAGGCTTCGCTGCTGCAGTCGCGGCGTTCACGTCTTTCAGCAATTCCAGTAATGCAGGACCATGCCACGCGTCACCCGCATAGGCACGGCGAAGCTGTTCGGCCACAAGGGCGGACTGAGAAACTGTAAAAACCATATCGTTTACCTTATCCCCTGATTTTTGCCTAACTTACATTAAAGCTCTGCTAGGTCAGCCACTATCGCGATTCCCGCAGCATTCGCCGCCTCGAGAACTTTCTCTCCATCAAGCAAAAGACACTTCGCCGCATCCAGCGCAAGGCACGTCGCGCCAGCGGACTGCATTACTTCGATCGTCTTCACTCCGATCACGGGAACATCGAAACGCATGTCCTGATTCGGCTTTGCGATTTTGACGACGGTAAGGGCGCGGCTAAGCGTGGACGCGGCGCCGCGCAAGGAACTCATGATTTGTCCGGCGCGCTCGATAGTAGCGTCGGTACCCTCCATCGCTTCGACCGCGACGCAAGCCGCGTCCGCAATCACGACCGTCTGGCCGATATCATGCCGCGCAAGCTGACGGGCCACGGCGCGGCCGTACTCTATATTCTTGCGCTCCTCCTCACTGGGGGCGCGCCTAGTGGACACTCCCGGCTTCACAAGCAGCGGTTCAAGCAGCCCAGTGGAATTTTCCAGCTCGATTCCTTCTTCCGCAAGAACCTTGGCTACCGCACCCAGCAGGCTGTCGGTATTGCGAGTGGTAAGCGAGAGTAGAAGCTTGGCCAGGCGCCAGTCCGGACGGATAGCCGAGAAAATCTGCTTGTGTTTTACTTGTCCGGCCATAATGGCACGGCGCACACCTTCGCGCTTGAAAGTTTCAATCAGCTTCGATAGGTCGCCCAGTGATAGCCAGTGAACCGAAGCTGCGCCATGGTCTTCAATTTCGGGAAATGCTTCTTCCTTGATCGCAACCACGACCACTTCGTAGCCCGCGGCGCGCGCCGCGTCGAGCACGAGCAGAGGAAATTTTCCGTTGCCGGCGATAAGGCCGAGACGTTGCATAGCTGAATTTGTAGAGACGTTGCTTGCAACATCCAGGCAGTGGCAAGAAAGACGCAGCAAGCTACGTCTCTACGATAACCTTACTTAATCACTCCGCGTTCCGACGTCTCGATGAATCTGATCAGCATATCCACATCTTCGCCTCGATCAGACTCGGCCTTCAGCTTCTCCAGCGCTTGTGACGTATTCATCTTCGAAGCCAGTAGGGTCTTGTAAGCATGGTGAATCTTGCGAATGCGCTCTGGTGAAAAGCCGCGGCGTTCCAGGCCTACCTTATTCATCCCATAGGCGTGCGTGTCCCGCACGGCGGACGTCATGGAAAATGGTAGGACATCCTGCGTGATGGTCGTCCCTCCTCCCACGTAAGAGTGGGCGCCGATGCGCACATACTGATGCACCGGGCAGAGCGCACCCACCACAGCCCACTCTTCGACAGTTACATGCCCGCCCAGCGTCGCACCATTCACCAACATGCAATGGTCGCCGATCACGCTGTCATGGCCGATATGAGCATAGGCCATGATCAAAGTATCGTCGCCAACGCTGGTGAGACCGCCGCCCTTCACCGTACCGCGGCTGATGGTAACGCACTCACGAATCTCGTTGTTGTCGCCAATCTCCAAACGCGTTGGTTCCCCTCGGTAGGAAATATCTTGCGGCGCCATGCCGATCGCGCAGAAGGGAAAGAAGGCATTGTTGCTTCCAATTTTGGTCGGGCCTTCGATGGCCACATGAGACACCAGACGGCAGCTCTCGCCCATCTCAACGTCGGCACCAATCACGCAGTAGGGCCCGACAGTGCACGATGCGGGAACTTTGGCGCGCGAATCGATGATCGCGGTGGGATGAACATTCATGATCGAATCGTTGGATTGTGGAAGTTTGATTCGCTTGGCCTGACCAACAGATCGTGCTTCATTCCTCAGTCATCGCCGCCTGCGCCGTCAGAGCCGGTGCTCCGTCCTCGCGAACTATCGATCAGCTGGCATGACACCGTCGCTTCCGCTACCCGCTTGCCCGCAACATACACCACGCCATGCATTTTCGCCGCGATCATCCGCGGAATGGCGCGCCAGCCCGTCACCTCCACCTCAATTCGCAGCTGGTCGCCGGGACTCACGGGCTGACGGAACTTCGCGCGCTCAATGCCGGTGAACACCATCAACTTGTTTGTACGATCTTCCACTTCTGTAAGCAGCAGTGCGCCGCCCGCCTGCGCAATCGCTTCCACAATGAGTACCCCCGGCATGATCGGCAATCCCGGAAAATGTCCGTTGAAAAATGGCTCGTTGATCGTGACATTCTTGATGGCGACGATGTTTGTTTTACGCTTCAACTCCAGGACGCGATCGATCAACAAGAAAGGATAGCGGTGCGGAAGGATCTTCAGGATCTCGTGAATGTCGAGCGCCGTCTTGGATGCGGCTGCGTCGGTCTCAATGGGAGTGCTCTGAATCATATTCGCCCAGTTCGCCCCAATCGGCCTGAAGATTATACTGTACCGCGCCGTTGTTCACGGTGAAGACCGAAACTTTCGCAGCGAGAGGGAATTGTGCCTGGCAAGAAAACAAAGAGACCCGCAGCAACTGCCCCGCAGACCCCGTGGGCTGATTATTTGAATTATTTCGAGCAACGCCAGGACCAGATGGTCGACACAATTCGTCAGCTTGTCGAAATCGAATCTCCCAGCGACAACAAGCAAGCAGTCGACCGCATAGCTGGCTTTCTCGCATCCAAATTTCAGTCTCTCGGCGGACGCATACATCTTCACCACAGCAATGACTTCGGCGATACCTTGCAAGTCGATTTCGCCGGCACCAGCGCGAACTCGAACAGCCGCAAGCCTGTCTTGCTGCTTGGCCATTACGACACCGTCTATCCCCTCGGAACGCTGGCCAGCATGCCCTGCAAATTCGAGAAGGGACATCTGCACGGGCCCGGCGTTCTCGACATGAAGTCCGGCATCGCGCTCACACTCCATGCGATTGAAGCGCTTCAGCACCGGCAAGGCCTGCCACGGCCGGTGACGGTCTTGCTGGTTTCCGATGAAGAAGTCGGAAGCTATTCTTCGCGCAAGGTCACCGAAACGTTGGCGAAGCAATGCGCCGCAGTGCTGGTTCTCGAACCCGCCGCCGGACTCCACGGAGCTCTCAAGACCGCCCGCAAAGGCGTCGGAGAATACACGCTGCGCGTGAAAGGAGTGGCCGCGCATGCCGGACTTGATCCAGGAAAAGGACACAGCGCGATACTTGAACTGGCACGGCAGATCACGACGATCGCCAATCTAAACGATCTGAAGCAAGGCATGTCGGTAAATCCTGGTGTGATTCAGGGAGGAACGCGCACGAATGTGGTGGCGGCCGAGGCATTCGTGAAGATCGATGTCCGCATCAAGAGCGCAAAACAAGCTGCTGGCATCGACCGCAAGCTGCGCTCTGTCAAACCATTCGATAAGCATTGCAGGCTTGAGATCACGGGGGGCATTAACCGCCTCCCGATGGAGCGAACTAGCGGAGTCGCGTCCTTGTTCAAGGCCGCTCGCGAAATTGCTTCTCAAGTTCGGTGGAAGCTCGAGGAAGCGGCCGTGGGCGGCGGCTCCGACGGAAACTTTACCGCCGGTATGGGAATTCCAACGCTCGATGGCATGGGCGGAGTTGGTGAGGGAGCGCATGCCGTGCACGAATACATCGTCGTTTCGGAGCTGCCGCGTCGGGCGCTGCTGTTGTCGGCCATGATCGAACGCGCGTGATCCAGAGCTAATGCTGGCCGTCATTTATTTTCGTTGATTCCGGCCGGCGCAAGTTGACCCGGACCGACCCGATCATTGCTCTGGAGTAAGAACCAGAAAGTAATCCATCTTGTCGCCCTTCACAAAGTCATATTGTTTCAGAAGCCGGTAGCCCGCCTCCGCAGCCTCGCGAAGGACGACCTCCCGGGCCACGCCGTGGTCTTCGCCATCTCCATTGCGATCGATAACTCCAACCTTGGCTCCGGGACGAAGGGATGCCCGCAGATTCCGTAACAGCGTTACCGGTTGCGCCACCTCGTGGTATGTCTTCAGCAGGAGCACAGCATCAATTGCGTTCGCAGGCAGAAGCGGGTCGTCCTCCTTCCCCAACACGGTTTTCACGTTTCGCAACCGCTCCTTCTGTGCGCGGTCGTTGACATAGCGTATTGACTCTGGGTTGATGTCCACCGCATACACGGTCCCACTTTCGCCGACTCGCCGCGCCGCGCGCACCGTGAACCATCCTGAGCCTGCTCCAATGTCTGCGACAGTCTTTCCGGGAGAGATGCCGACAATATCCATGACGCGATTGATCTGCAGACGCTGGTCTCGGCCAGGCGAGTCAAAGATTGAGAGGTCACCGGTGTACGGCTCGCTGGTCTTACGATGTTCAGCCGGGTTGGCAGTTTGAGTCTCGCACTCGGCAGGTCCATTCCAGAAAACCTGCCACGACATGAATAACGCCAATATGAGCACACAACGTTTTAGGATCACACTACCTCCATACGCCAGACTTCACAGATAGACTTACCTGGCTAGCCTTGGTGAGCATCTCAGCATTCAGATGCGCCATACAAGGTTTCGCTGCCGCACTTTCTTTGACTCCGTGGTTGGCATGGCCTAGACTTTTTGCAGAGAGTTCGGCGAGCCGATTTGCTGGAATCGCCGATGATTCTCGGAGGGCTTATGGGTGAAGGTCTCTTTCAGCCGCTGCATTTGCTGTTGATCATTGCGATCATCCTTCTGATTTTCGGCACCAGCAAGTTTTCCTCTCTGGGCAAGGGCATGGGGGAAGGCATTCGTAACTTCAAGGATGCGATGAAAGAAAAGGAAGAGCCCAAAAAAGAAACCAAAGAAGAGGAAAAGAAAGTCTAGCTCACTTCCGATCGTACCGAGGTTCGGGCCAGCGCCCTTGCCAATTCCCGTTCAGCAATTCAAATCGCTCCGCGCTCGCGCAACATCCCATAAACCAACGCCACAGGCAATCCGACGACATTGCCGTAGTCACCTTCAATACGCGGAATCCACCGCGACGCCATCCCTTGAATCGCGTACGCTCCGGCTTTGTCTATAGGTTCTCCAGTGGCGACGTAATCGCGGATTTCAGCGTCGGAAAGCTCGACCATGCTGACCATGGTGGTTGCAGACGCAGTTGCCAGTTCCCGGTTTTCAGTTCTCTGTCTTGATTCTGATCTGACGGCAATTGGACTGACCAGGCAGACTCCGGTAATTACTGAGTGCGCGCGTCCCGACAAAAGCCGCAGCATGCGGATAGCGTCGTCGGAGTCGCGAGGTTTGCCGAGCATCGCGTCACCCACCACAACGATTGTGTCCGCACCTAGAACGTAGTCCTGTGGACGACTCTCAGAAACCGCGAGCGCCTTTTCCCGCGCCAGCCGCTCGGCACAGGCTTGCGGAGCTTCATTTTCCAGCGGCGCTTCGTCGATATCAGCCGGCTGCACGGTAAAGGAGATTCCCGCGTTGCGCAGTAACTCTTGGCGACGCGGCGACGCGGAGGCAAGAATAAGCATTGATCCTAATTTTAGCCGAAGCTTTCAGCGGCTTCCCACCACACCGTGCACCGACTCAATCAGCTTGGCCGAATCGTAGCCAATACCATCTTTGAACACAGTTTCGACATTCTCAATGTCTTCAATCTTCTTTGCGGGATCGCCTTTGATCACCACCAGGTCCGCCTGCTTGCCGGGAGCGATCGTACCGATCTTGTCGGCCTCGCCGAGATATTGAGCGCCGTTGAAAGTGGCGATGTGAATCGCTTCGAGCGGCGTGAAACCCGCTTCCACCAGCAATTCGACCTCACGCTGATCTCCGAAACCTGCGATCACGCCTCCCATCCCGGTCGGATCCAAGCCTGCCAGCAGCAGCCCGCCGGCTTGTGCGAAGGCGTGCTCAAATTCCAACTCCTTCTTAAACGCCGCCGGCCACGGTGAGACTTCGCTGCCATACTGCTGACGCATCAGGCTGGCATCACTCGACCGAATCCTTCTCTCTAGCAACGCGCTACGAGCGTCCGGAGATAACGCTTCCAGAACTCTCTTCTGAATCGTTGGCCTTCCGGGAAAACTTCCCATCTCAAACACGGGAAGCGTCGAAGTGATGGCGACGTGGTGCTTGATAAGGTCGAGAATCATTTCGTGTAGCGGCCCTGCATTAACGTCCAGCTTGGCGATGAGATTGGGATTTTCCGGCTCCTCCGGACACTGACCCGGTTTTTTCGTGGGCAGGAATTCAGTATCGACCAGCAGCCCATGCTCAAGGTCGTCGATACCTAAGGCCGCCGCCTCACGAAAGCCAATGGAACACAAGTGCCCGGTAACTTTGGCGCCACGCTTGTGTGCTGCCTCCACTGCGGCGCCAAGCTCCGCCGGAGTAATAAACATATAGGCTTTGAAATTGTCGACTCCCTGGTCCAACCAGAAATTGACCGTCTTCGTTGCGTCTTCCGGTCCATTGAGCTGATGCATCTGAAGCGCCCAGCTACCAGCCCCTTCGAGATACGGACCCGTAACGTGAATCTTCGGACCGGGCATTCCGCCAGCGTCAATCTTTTTCTTGATCTCAAGATCGGTGTATGGCTCAAGGGATCCGCCGGTTCGGATCGTGGTAACTCCTCCAGCGAGATACAGGCGGGGAAAACTAAATGCCATCTCGCCGAATACCACATTCCCCATCGGATAAAACATGTGATCGTGCATGCCAACCAGGCCAGGAATCACGCTGTAACCATGCAGGTCGATCACTTGGGCATCTTTTGGGACACTTGCCGACGAAGCGTCAGAGACCGAGTCAATTTTTCCCTTGGAGATCACGACCGTCTGGTCTTCCCGCGCGGCCGCACCGGTGCCGTCAATTACTCGCACATGTGCGAGGACCACGACCGGCGCGTCCACTTTCACGAAAGAGCGCACTTCCTCCGACAGATTTTGAGCCGCCAGCGCGACAGAGGACGCAACCGTCAAGACGAAAGCGATAAACACTCGCTGCATGTTTTTTCCTTCCATACCCTAGGGCAGGATTCTACGTGAAGACAGGAAAAGTGTGCGCGGAGCTTGGCAAGCCGGCTTTCTTCAAGACAGATACTGAGAAGCGAGAACCGGGAACTGAGAACTGCTACGCCTGTTAAAATCAAAGATTAGCCCTCATCCTATGGACGCTCCTTTCCTGCGTAACTTTGCGATCATCGCGCATATCGACCACGGTAAATCCACGCTGGCGGACCGCCTGCTGGAGCTGACCGGATCGCTGACTGCGCGCGAGATGCAAGCCCAGGTGCTCGACTCCATGGATTTGGAGCGCGAGCGCGGCATCACGATCAAGGCCCACGCCGTGCGCATGATGTATACCGCGCAGGACGGCCAGACTTACCAGCTCAACTTGATCGACACGCCCGGCCACGTCGACTTTTCCTACGAGGTCTCACGGTCGCTGGCTTCCTGCGAAGGGGCACTGCTCATCGTCGACGCCTCGCAAGGAGTGGAAGCGCAAACGCTTGCCAATTCTTACCTTGCGATCAATCACGGACTTGAAATCATTCCCGTCATCAACAAGATCGATCTGCAAAGCGCTGACATCCCACGCACCAAGGAAATGATCGAAAGCGCTGTCGGGCTTGACGCTACCGACGCCGTGCTGATCAGTGCCAAGACCGGCCAGGGCGTGCCCGACGTTCTCGAAGCCATTGTGAAGCGCATCCCGCCGCCGAAAGGGGATCCTGATAGCCGGCTGCAAGCGCTGGTTTTCGACTCCTGGTTCGATCCGTATCGCGGGGTGGTGATCCTTACTCGTGTATTTCAAGGCACGCTACGCAAGGGCGATCGCATCCGGCTCTGGTCGAACGGCACCACCTTTGACGCGGAAACTCTCGGAGTCCTCACGCCCAAGCCGGTTGAGATCGGCGAACTCAAAGCTGGCGAAGTTGGATTCCTCATCGCCAACATCAAGACTGTGGCGGACGTGAAAATCGGCGACACTATCACGCATGACGCGAACCCCGCCTTCGAAGCCCTTCCTGGCTTCGAAGAAATCAAGCCCATGGTTTTCGCCGGACTCTACACCGTCGACGCCCACGAGCACACCCGTCTGCGCGAAGCTCTTGAAAAACTGCGGCTGAATGATTCTTCTTTCTTCTTCGAGCCGGAAAGTTCAGTGGCGCTGGGTTTTGGTTTTCGTTGCGGATTCCTGGGCTTGCTCCACATGGAAATTATCCAGGAACGTCTCGAACGCGAGTTTGCGTTGGAACTCATCACCACGGCGCCCGGCGTGCGTTACAAGATCACCAAGACGGACGGCCAGTTGATTGAAGTGGATAACCCGTCGCGTTGGCCAGACCCAAGCGAGATTGCGAAGGTTGAAGAGCCGGTGATTCTAGCAACGATTCTCACCAACGAAGAATACGTGGGCGGAATCCTGAAGCTCGTCGAAGACAAACGCGGCAAGCAGAAGACCTTCGAATATGTCAGCTCATCCCGCGTAATGCTGCATTATGAGTTGCCGCTGAATGAAATCGTGCTCGATTTCTATGACCGGTTGAAGTCAGTTTCGCGCGGCTACGCTTCGCTCGACTATCACCTCGCGGACTATTGGGAGTCGCCCATGGTCAAGCTTGACATCCTGGTAGCGGGGGAGCCGGTCGATGCGCTTTCCATCATCGTCCATCGCGATTTTGCCTATGACCGCGGTAAAGCGCTGGTCTCAAAAATGCGGCAACTTATCCCCCGTCAAATGTTCGAAGTGGCGATCCAAGCCTCTATCGGCGCTAAAATAATTGCCCGCGAAACCGTTTCGGCCATCCGCAAGAATGTAATCGCCAAGTGCTACGGCGGTGACATTTCGCGAAAGCGCAAGCTCCTCGAAAAGCAGAAGGAAGGCAAAAAACGAATGAAGCGGATCGGACGCGTCGATATCCCGCAAGAAGCTTTTCTCGCGGTTCTCAAGGTCGGAGAGGACAGCAACTAAGGTCGTTGGTAAACAGAAAAGGTGTTGAGACTTCGCCCCGTTCACGGGTCACCTTAGAACGTCCAACTATGCAAAATGTGCAAAACTCAAAAGGGGACGCTCTCTGATGTGTGCGATTGTCAACATATGTTAATGCCGAGTGAATTGCCTAACTGGTTACTATTCAGGGCCTTAGAGGTCGGAAAATTAGTGAGCCCCTGTGAATCCCTCACTTCTGTTTCTCAGGCGATTTTATGGGTGCCAGCAATTCCACAAGGTTTTCCACAGACTGACTCTGCACGCGCAAGTCGAATCCCCTAAGGTAGTTACGCAGGAAGACTACAGGATTTCCTGTACCTTGGCTTAGTCTTCTGGGGGCAAACCACCCTCAATCATTGTCTCAAATCTGGTGCAGTTTTTGATGAAGGCGAGGTTGATACGACCAATGGGACCGTTGCGCTGTTTCGAAATAATGATCTCGGCCCTGCCCTGCAAATCGGGATCGTCCTGCTTGTAAACTTCTTCACGGAAGATAAACATTACCAGGTCAGCATCCTGCTCAATGGAGCCAGACTCTCGCAGGTCGGCGAGTTGCGGACGATGATCGCCGCCGCGGCTCTCCGGCGCGCGGCTCAACTGCGACAGCGCAATCACGGGCACACTTAGTTCTTTCGCAAGTGCTTTCAGGCCGCGCGAAATTGCTGATACTTCCTGCGTGCGGTTTTCGAAGCGCTTGCTCCCGCCCGACATGAGTTGCAAGTAGTCCACTATAATCAGGTCGAGCCTGCCCTGTGATTGTTTTAGTCGCCGCGCCTTGGCGCGCATCTCGCTCAGCCCAATGCCAGGCGTGTCGTCGATGAAGATCGGTGCATGCGCCAATTGCTCCATCGCACGCACAACTTTGCGAGTGTCATCCTGCCACAACGAGCCGGTGCGCATTTTGTGCGCGTCTACTTTGGCTTGCGAACACAGCAAGCGCATCAGCAATGCCTCGCGCGACATTTCAAGCGAGAACACTCCCACTACCTGCTGATCTTCGACTGCGGCGTTCTCCGCGATGTTCATCGCGAATGCAGTCTTGCCCATCGAGGGGCGCGCCGCAATAATCACCAGATCGGAACGCTGTAGCCCGCTCGTCATCTCATCCAGATCAGTGTAGTGAGTGGCGAGCCCGGTTATGCGCTGGCCGCGTTGCAGCAACGCGTCAACCGACCCGAAGGACTCACGGACAATTTCCTGAACGCCCATGAATCCGCGCCCAATGCGCTTCTCCGAGAGTTGGAAAATCGCCGCCTCGGCGTCGCTCAACACATCTTCGGCAGCATCGGACTGATCGGCCGCCCGCGCAATCGCGGTATTGGCCGCGTGAATCAGTCCGCGCAGCAGTGCCTTATCGCGGACAATCTTGACGTAGTGCTCGATACTTGGCCGATCGGGAACCCCATGCAGCAGGCTCGACACATAGCCCACATCGCCGATTGGCTGCAGATCCTTATGGCGATCGAGCTCCTCGATCAGCGTGATCATGTCGATCGGTCGCGACGATTCCGCCAGATCGACCATGCGCGAATAAATCCGCCGGTGCGAATCGAGAGAAAAATCCTCGATGCGCAAATGTTCGGCAGCCTGGTTGTAAGCAAAATTGTCGAGCAGAATTGCGCCCAGGATTGACCGCTCGGCTTCTACGTTCGCAGGAAGAGTGCTGATGCTGTAGTCAGTGGTTGCCATAGTTCCGCAGAACACTGTGGCCTACTTTTACATGCTAGGATAAGCGAATATAAAGCGAATCGCCAAATGAATTGTGAACAAGCTGTGCAGCGCCGCGATATACTGTGGAAACCCTGCGAAAACACGACTGTTACTTTTTGAAGCTCCGAAATTAGCGTTTGGCTCCGCACCTCGATGCGAGCGGACACCACTGATAAAAATGCGCATCCTACCTATCTCTTTATTTTTTATTCTGCTCGCAATACCGCCGCTGACATCTCGCTCTTCTTTCGCGCAGAATGCGGATTTATTGCGTCACTTTGACTACGACCAGAAAGCCGCGCTCGACCTCAAGGAATCCGGTGTTGAGCGGCGTGGCGACATCGACGTCCACGACATCTCTTATGCCAGTCCCAAAGGCGGCCGCGTTCCTGCCTATCTGGTCGTACCTAAAGGCAAAGGCCCTTTCGCCGCCGTGATCTGGGGACATTGGTATATGGAAGGCTCTGCCTTCCGCAATCGCAAAGAGTTTCTCGACGAAGCAGTGGCCTTGGCCCATGCTGGAGTTATCTCCCTATTGCCCGACGGTCCCGTGGCGCGGCCCGGCCGCATCGATAATAATGCTCCGCTCAACGACCAACATCCTCTGGAACTAGTTCAGGCGACTGTAGATATGCGCCGCGGTGCAGATCTTCTCCTGGGACGTAACGATGTGGACGCTAAACGACTCGCGTACGTTGGCCACAGTTACAACGCTCAAGTCGGCGGCTTCCTCAGCGGCATTGAGCGGCGCTTCAAGGCTTTCGTTCTAATGGCAGGAGAGATGTCGGATGCTGTCGGCTTAAGATCCAAGGAATATCAGGATTTTCGGCAAAAAGTAGGCCCGGAAAAATTCGACGCCTACGCCGCCAAGTATTCGTGGCTCGATACCGAGAAATATGTTTCTCACGCAGCGCCATCGGCAGTATTTCTGCAATATGCCAGCCAGGAAAAATTCTTGAATGCTGAGCGCGCAAAAGAATATTCCGCGGTCGTCAGCGAGCCGAAGAAACTAAGAATTTACGACGCGCCTCACGCCCTGAACGCCGAAGCCCGCCGCGACCGCATCGCGTTTCTAGTTGAGCAACTGCATCTCCGGCCGCCCGACGCCGCGCTAATTGCCGGAGTACCTGACCTCGTCCAGCCGTATGATCCCCCAAAACAATAGCTCCCGGCGCTCGCACAAAAAACAAATGCGGTTCCGGCCAGCCACCGGAACCGCATTGGTTTCGTGGAACCTCTTCATGCTTCCCACCGCCAGGAGCGGAGAGACGACAGAACCAGTCCGACAGCGCTCACGAGGAGCGCCACTTTTACTGGCATTGGGTGCGCAAGCCGCAATTCAGAGAATCGCTTCTCCCGCAACCTTGACGCGATAGCTAGCGGACCAACCCGCTCAAAGAGCGGGAAGTGGAGGCCGCAATGCCCGGGCAACCGATACGCGCTCGCGCGCATTCCCGATTTCCCCTGGCAATTCACCCTCGAGAATCGCCAGCTGCCACTAGTGTCACCGCAATCAATCGTTCAGCAAGTGTTGAAGTTCCAACGTTTTCGCTGCACCCACTCTGGGGCTCGGCATTGCGGTTCGCAACAGAAAAACCTCTCAGACTTGTGCAGAAACTGTGGACGATAGTACTTGTTTGTGGAACGCTGAGGAAAACTACGGCGTAATCGCGCGAATGAAACTCAAAAACCTCCCAAAAAATAACTTAGACACTGTGAAACAAATTGCAATCCCGTGATACGGGACATCCCGCGACCGACTGAATTTTGACAATTCCCAGACATTTCCCATCCCCCGCCCCTATAAGCTGCGCCCTAGCCGAACCTGGAGGTACACATGTCTCGCAACTTCACCATTCCCTCCGTTATTTTTGCTTTGATTCTTGCCTGGATCGCCGGCGCCAGCTTCGCTTTCGCCGCTTCTCTCTCCATTTCGCCTGACAGCGGAACGCCTACCGCCAAGACCACTGCATCTGGTTCGGGATTTAGTGCAGGAGAAACCGTGAGCCTGCGGTTCGATGCGTCAACCGCTGCCTCCATTGCAGCAGATGCCGCGGGAAATTTCGCACAGATTGTTTTGATTCCAAAATCGGCGCAGCCCGGCGCTCATGCCATTCAAGCCCTCGGCCAAAGCAGCGGACTCGCGGCCGCTGCAACTTTTACTGTGCGGACCAACTGGCCATCGTATAAGAACGAGCCGTCGCGCGTCGGCGTAAATCCTTTTGAGAATATTATCAACAAGAACAACGCAAAGTTTCTAACCCTGGCGTGGGTCGGCATTCTAGGAGACCTGGTGGATTTCTCCTCTCCCGCCGTGGTTAACGGAGTGGTCTACGTTGGGTCGTTCGACGGAAAGCTCTACGCGTTCAATGCCGACGGCTGCGCTCCACAGACCAGTTGCCAGCCGCTGTGGACCGGCGCCACCGGCAACGACATTACTTCGTCGCCCGCAGTATCCAATGGAGTGGTATATATCGGGTCTGCCGATCACAAGCTTTACGCATTCCCCGCGAAAGGCTGTGGAACGTCAACCTGCGCGCCGCTCTGGACCGGCGCAGCCGGCGGCAGCATCCTTGAAAGTTCTCCGCTAGTGGCAAATGGAGTCGTTTATGTCGGCGCGTTCGACGGCAAACTTTACGCCTTCGCAGCCACTGGATGCGGCAGCGCATCCTGCAATCCTCTGTGGACGGGTGCAACCGGCGGCAAGATCACCTCCTCGCCCGCGATCTCCAATGGAATAATTTATGTCGGCTCGCAGGATGGCAAGCTGGACGCTTTCAGCGCCACGGGCTGCGGCGCCACCACGTGCTCGGCGCTCTGGACCGGAAACGCAGGCACAGCAATCTACGAATCCGGGCCAGCGGTTTCGAACGGCGTGGTGTACATCGGATCAGCCGACGGCAACCTCTCCGCCTTCAGCGCCGCAGGATGCGGCCAACCATCCTGCCAGCCGCTTTGGCAGGGTACAACCAGCGGCATCATCACAGGGTCGCCGTCGGTCGCGAACGGCGTCGTCTACATCGGATCGGACAATCTGCTATACGCTTTCAAAGCCAGCGGCTGCGGCAGCGCCACCTGCTCGCCCCTCTGGTTCGGTCAGCCCGACGGCAGCCAGGCCGCCATCGTATCCGCGCCCACCATCGCCAACGGTCTGGTCTATGCCAGCGAAAACAACGGCATGGTCATGGTCTTCAACGCAGCCGGATGTGGCAGCTCTCTCTGCCTGCCGCTCACGCAACTGCTCACGCAGAACGAACCCATCGTTTCTTCTTCGCCAACAGTAGTGAATGGCACAGTCTACTTCGGCTCGGCGAACCAGAACGTCCCGCCGATCGGGAGGCTGTATGTGTTCAAACGGTCAAGATGACGAGTCATCCACCGCGCGTGCGTTGTTCAACTTCTTAGGATTTGTTATCACTGGGAAAGAAGAAGGGCGCAGCCGAAGCAGCGCCCTTTTTCGAGTGGTTTTCTCTGTGTCTCTGTGGTGAAAAGCCCTTAGTCCCTAACCCCATCCATAAACGCCCTTAACTTCCGCGACCTCGAGGGATGCCTTAACTTCCGCAGCGCTTTGGCTTCGATCTGGCGGATGCGTTCGCGGGTTACTGCGAACGACTGACCGACTTCCTCCAAAGTGTGCTCGCTGCCGTCTTCGAGTCCGAAGCGCATCTTGATGACTTTTTCTTCGCGCGGAGTCAGCGTGCGCAGAACCTGTCCAGTCTGGTCCTTGAGGTTCACGTTGATCACGGCTTCAGCGGGAGAGACTACGGCGCGGTCCTCGATGAAGTCGCCGAGATGCGAATCTTCTTCTTCGCCGATCGGTGTCTCCAAGGAAATCGGCTCCTGCGCGATTTTCAGAATCTTGCGCACTTTAGATACGGGAATGTCCATACGCTTGGCAATTTCTTCCGAGGTCGGTTCGCGGCCAAGTTCCTGGACAAGCTGGCGGCTGGTG
>JAOAPI010000041.1 GCA_025462865.1 Candidatus Sulfotelmatobacter sp.
CTAGCTTGGTGCTGCGGCTGGAAGTGGCTTTTCCGAAATCTTTCTTTTCGAGCAATAAAACTTCGAATCCGCGCGACGCGGCATCCACAGCGACTCCTGCTCCGGTAGCTCCGCCTCCAATAACGACCATGTCCCATGGCCGCGAACGTGCTGAAACTCGCGCCAACATTTCTTCGCGATTCACTTAAGGTCTTTCCTCAGGCCATTGCTTGGATCGTTCGACGGCATTCCGCCAGCGGGCACGAGCTTCAGCCGCTCTTTTCGGGTCCATTTGGGGTGTGAAATATCGATCTGCTTTTGCGTGCGTACGAAGATCTTCGACATCCTTCCACATGCCCACCGCAATCCCAGCCAGATATGCAGCGCCAAGCGCGGTAGTCTCGGTGATCGCTGGCCGCATCACCGGGATCCCTAGCAGATCGGATTGGATTTGCATAAGCAGATCATTCACCGCCGCTCCCCCATCTACTCGGAGTTCCTTGGCGCGTTTTTTCGAATCACCCTCCATTGCTTCCGCGACGTCGGCCACCTGGAAGGCAATGCTTTCGAGAGCAGCACGGGCGATGTGCCCAGGTTTCGTGCCGCGTCGCAATCCAATGAGCAAGCCGCTGGCATATGGATCCCAATGGGGAGCGCCGAGTCCAACAAATGCCGGGACGAACACAACTCCATCGGAATCATCGACCGAAAGGGCGAGTTGTTCGACATCGGCGGAGGAGCGGATGAGGTTTAGATTGTCCCGCAACCATTGCACAACTGCACCGCCAATAAATACGCTGCCTTCAAAAGCATATTCGAGACGCTTCTGAAGACTGCAAGTTAGCGTAGTGATAAGCCGCTTTTTAGAAGCGATGAAATTCTCCCCAATATGTTGAAGGAGAAAGCATCCCGTCCCGTAAGTGTTTTTAGCATCCCCAGGGTTGACGCATAACTGGCCAAAAAGGGCAGACTGCTGGTCTCCCGCAATGCCAGCAATCGGAATCGAGCCGAGTGCAAGCGTGGTGGTTACCTCGGCGACTTTTCCGCTGGACCAAACGATTTCGGGCAGCATGCTTGCCGGGATCTTGAAAAGCCGCAGAAGCTCCTCATCCCACTTTCCTCCCACAATATTGAAGAGCATGGTGCGCGAAGCATTTGTATAGTCCGTCACATGCTTGTGGCCGCTGGTGAGATTCCATATCAGCCAACTATCGACGGTCCCAAAGACGAGCTTGCCAGCTTCAGCGCGGGCTCGTGCTCCAGAAACATTCTCAAGAATCCAGGCGATCTTGGTAGCCGAGAAGTAGGAGTCGATCAGGAGGCCAGTCTTGTCACGGACCATTGGCTCGGCTCTATCGGCTATGAGCTTTTTGCAGAGATCTGCGGTGCGCCGGTCCTGCCAAACAATTGCGTTATAGATGGGTTGCCCGGTTTCACGATCCCACACAATCGTGGTTTCACGCTGATTGGTGATGCCAAGGGCGGCAATGTCGCGAGGGCGAAGGCTCGCATGACCAAGTGCCTGCACCGCAGAAGCTAATTGTGAAGTGAGTATCTCGAACGGATCGTGTTCGACCCATCCTGGATTTGGATAAATCTGTTTGAACTCGTTCTGCGCCTGAGCGACGATCTTTCCATCTTGTCCGAAAATGATCGTCCGCGAACTTGTGGTCCCCTGATCAAGCGCTACGATGTAATTCATAGAGTTGCAGTAGCTCGTGCCATGCCTCGAACGACCGCCCGATGTTAGCAATGAACAAAGGATTGAACAAGCGGAGCCGACGGAAGAGGCACGCGCAGAGCACAGATGCCATTTTCATGACAATTGACGCGCCGCATCTCGCCGCATAAGATGTTGACCATCCCAGCAAGGCCATTTGCAATTAAATCATTAAATAAATGATCGGCCAGACCATATCTCACTACCGCATTCTGCAAAGGCTAGGCGGCGGTGGGATGGGCGTGGTCTACGAAGCAGAAGATACTCGCCTTGGCCGCCGCGTGGCTCTCAAATTTCTTCCCGATCAGCTTGCGAGCGATCCGCAGGCTTGTGAACGTTTCCAGCGTGAGGCTCGTGCGGCGTCCGCTCTAAACCATCCCAATATTTGCACCATTTATGACATCGGCGAAGATCAGGGCCACAGCTTCATTGCGATGGAGTTAATGGAGGGTGTGACTCTTAAGCACCGCATCGAAGGCGCGCCGCAGCCGCTGGAGCGGATTCAGGAGATCGCCATTCAGGTCGCCGACGGCTTGGATGTCGCACATACTGCCGGCATTATTCACCGTGATTTGAAACCGGCGAACCTGTTTGTCACCAAACGCGGACAGGCGAAAATTCTGGATTTCGGCTTGGCCAAAGTTGCCGCAGCTCAACGCCCAGTTAATCGTGCAGATTTTACCGCGACTGTGGATGAGGCCAATCTCACCAGCGCTGGCGCCACCCTGGGCACGGTTTCCTATATGTCTCCGGAGCAGGCGCGCGGCGAAGAGGTCGATGCCCGCACCGATCTTTTTTCCTTCGGAACAGTGATTTATGAAATGGCTACCGGCAGGCAGCCATTCACTGGCAATACTTCGGCAGTTATCTTCGATGGAATCCTGAATCGAACGCCCGCTCGCCTGCTCGACCTCAATCCTAATCTGCCGCCCGAGCTGGAACGCATCATCAGCAAAGCTTTGGAGAAGGATCGGAATCTTCGTTACCAGAGCGCGGCAGAGATGCGGGCGGATTTACAGCGGCTCAAGCGCGACACGGAATCGGGACGAGTGGCGGCGGGATCCTCGTCGGCGATCACACCCGCCGTGGTTAAGAATTCTATCTCGCATCGTTGGGGCGTGGCGGCCCTCGCGTGTGTCGTGATCGCTGCAATCATCGTGGCTGGATGGTACTGGCGATCTCATCAAACCTTGAAGCTCAGCGAAAAAGACAGCATCGTGCTTACTGATTTCGTTAATACAACAGGTGATCCGGTCTTCGATGGCACTTTGCGGCAGGGTCTTTCTTCCCAGCTCGAGCAATCGCCATTTCTGAATATTTTGTCCGATGAGCGTATCGCTCAGACTCTGAGTCTGATGTCTCAACCCAAAGACGCGCGGCTCACCCGCGAACTGGCGCGCGACATCTGCCAGCGCACGGCCAGCGCGGCTGACATTGAGGGCTACATCTCCAATCTAGGCAGTCAATATGTGCTGGGGTTAAAAGCCGTTAACTGTCGAACTGGCGATCTATTAGCCGACGAACAAGCAACAGCCACTGGCAAGGAGCAGGTGCTGAAGACGCTTGGTGATGTATCGTCCAAATTGCGCGAAAAGCTCGGTGAGTCTCTGGCCTCCGTGCAAAAATTCGACGCGCCGCCTGAAAGTGTAACCACACCTTCACTCGAAGCACTGCAAGCTTATGGCCTGGGATTTCACACCATGACAGTGAAGAACGATCCAGCTGCGGCTGTTCCGCTGTTTCAGCGGGCCATCACCCTGGACCCGAATTTTGCCATGGCCTACGCGCGTCTCGGGACGTGCTACAACGGGTTGGGGGAAGCCGCTCACGGTGCTGACAGCTTACGCAAAGCCTACGAATTGCGGGAACGAGTCAGTGAACGGGAAAAATTCTATATCACGGCACACTATGACCAGTTTGTTGGTGGCAACCTGGAAGATGCACGCAAGACGTATGAGCTTTGGGCTCAAACCTACCCTCACGACGAGGCTCCGCCAAACAATTTAGGCGTTATCTATTCGGTGTTGGGCCAGTTCGACAAGAATTTGACCGCAATGCAGCAGTCTTTCAAAATCAATCCTGGAAGTGGATTGACTTATGGGAATCTTGTTTCTTCCTATCTCAATTTAAATCGGCTGGACGAGGCCAAAGCCACAGCGCAAGAGGCCTTGACCCACAGTCTCGACTCCCCCGTTCTCCGCTTCAATACGTACGCAGTTGATTTTCTTCTGCACGATGCACCCGGCATGGAACACGAAATCGCCTCACTTATGGGCAAGCCCGGAATTGAAGACGTAGCCCTGTACCTGGAATCTGATACCGCTGCCTATGCAGGAGAATTTGCCAAAGCTCGCGAACTGACCCGTCGCGCCGAAGAGTCCGCAACACGCGCGGATGAAAAGGAAACGGCTGCAAGCTATGAAGCCGAAGCTGCGGTTCGCGAAGCCACGGCTGGTAATATCGGCTTGGCACGCCAAGAAGCGGAAGCGGCAGTCCAAGGATCAAACGGAAAAGACGTGGAAGGACTCGCTGCAATTGCGCTAGCGTTAGCTGCAGACATGCCCAAGTCGCAGCAATTCGCCAGCGACCTCGCCAAACGTTTTCCTGACGACACGGTTGTGCAATCTAGTTATTTGCCAATAATTCGCGGGGCTATCGCCCTTCTTAACGGAGCACCCGACAAAGCTATCACTGCACTCTCAGTTGCTGCTCCTTATGAACTCGGCACCCCGTGCGCAATTTTGAATTTTAACCTTTATGCAGTTTACGTGCGAGGCGAAGCTTTTCTGGCCGCCCGTCACGGCGCGGAGGCGGCAGGCGAGTTCCAGAAAATTCTCGATCATCCCGGCGTTGTTGTGAACGAGCCGATTGGCGCGCTAGCTCATCTTGGTCTGGGCCGAGCGTATGCTTTAGTGGGAGACACGGGCAAAAGCCGGACAGCATATCAGGATTTCTTCGCACTCTGGAAAAATGCGGATGTAGATCTTCCCATCCTGAAGGAAGCCAAAACGGAATACGCGAAGCTGCAGTAACACCGTACCAAGGGCCCCGGAAGATTTTGATGGAGGTCTAGCATGAATATCGCCGTTCAACGTCAATGGCTTACGGACAACAGCACTTGTGGTGAGATGTCAATTGACGACGTGTTCCACTGTTTTACTCTGGAACCGCCTGTTCGAACGACTAAGCCGTATTGCATACCTGCCGGCACCTATAAAGTCGCTTTGCTGGAGTCTCCCCGCTTCGGATTCATCACGCCTCATGTCATGAATGTCCCGAACTTTACGGAGATTGAAATACATCCTGGCAACTACCCGCATGACACGGAGGGTTGCTGTCTGATCGGGCAGACTCACACTGTCGATTTCATAGGAAGCTCGCGGGCCGCGTTCGACACGTTGATGCTGGCACTTAAAACGAATCCCGAGAATATTCTGATCACTTACACCGGTGGCGCACAAAACGTGTGAGGATTGTGCGAAGTCGTCTTTCCGCTAACGCAATGGCCGAATACCAAAAAAGATGAGCGGAAGTTAGACGCTCGTGAGAGTACTTGTCCATGAAGACAAATGAGTCAAGCGGAAAAAAGTCACTCGCTGCTGACTTCTCGTGCCCACTGCATAGCCAGCCAATAGTTTTCCGCGACTTCGCTTTCGCTCAAGTGCAACTGCTTCGCCAGTTCCGCAGTGCTCGCCCAATCGCCGGACTCCCGCGCCAGCATCAGTTGATAGAGGGGCCGCAACTGGCTGGC
>JAOAPI010000045.1 GCA_025462865.1 Candidatus Sulfotelmatobacter sp.
TTAGCAAAGAGCTGTGCACCTGGAGAGCGCCATCGGTTCCACCGGCATAATGAATAAAACCCATTTTTCGGAACCGGTTCATGAAAAAACTCACTCGCGAGCGAGTAGTTCCGACCATTTCGGCCAGGGTTTCCTGACTGATCTTAGGAACAACTGTCTCCGGAATGCCCTCTTTGCCAAAACGAGCTAGCAACAAAAGGACGCGAGCCAGCCTCTTCTCGCTGGAGTTGAACAGTTGATCGACCAGATCCTCTTCATAACGGATATTCCGCGCCAGCAGGTAGGCCACGAACATGTCGGAAAAGGCGTGTTCGCGGTGAAGGGCCTCCATCATTGCCTTCTTCTCCACTCGGAGAAGGTCGCAATCTGTCATGGCCTCAGCCGAGCCCATACGTAGAACCTGGCCAGCCAGTGAGCCCTCGCCAAAAAAATTCTTTTCGCTAACGATAGCGATCGTCGCTTCCTTCCCCGCCTGCGACACGACTGTGAGCTTCACTTTGCCTGTCTGAATGTAAAAGACGGAATCCGCGCCGTCCCCTTGTGCGAAGATCCTATAACTCTTGGGGACACTCAGAATCTTCCTTCCGTCGCCAATCGTTGCGAGGAAGGTGTCGGGCTCGAATCCGCGGTTCTTTTTCATGACCGCAGATAATTTCATAGAGCTAAATTATAGGTCCATTCCAACGTCTAAGGCTGAGCAATTTTGCACACTCTCGCCACTGCGCTCGGGCGCTGTGGCCCTCGTCGAATCGGGTGACGGGCGGGCGATGAGCGGACTCACCTGGCTACTTCAAAGCAGCCAGCCTCCGGTCGCGATGCGGTGAGGTGCGCGGCTGGCTAGTGCTGAGTTCGCATTTCTCACCCACTTTCGCCCCGCAGGTGGGGCAACGAACGGCCAGGGTCGGATCTTTTGCGGCTTTCATAAGCGCATGATGCGCTATAGATGAGGCATGGACTGATCAATTGTGATCACTCCAGGGGTCTATTTTGACGAAAGACAAACCTCCCAGATTAGACTCCGCTTAAGAATCGCCGTTCGTGCACCGGCGATTTTAATCTGTCCAGTGTGAGCTATCTTGCTCAGACACTGCTCGCGGTACCTGTCATTCTTTATTCTCCTGAGTGTGCATACGGAGCGGCGATGCTGATTCGCAACTCCTCTTAGGCCGCCGCTTAATCGGACTTCATCAGGTATTGCGAGGCGGCCACATCCAGCTTCAGCATTCTCTCTACGTACTGCCGCGAGCGTGCGGCGAACGACCTTAAGGGCCCGAACATTTGAAACCAAGGGAAGCCGTCCCGTTGGATTAAGACGATTAGCTCCCGAAAAAGGAAGGTCAAAAATTGTGCCCTTAATTCAACTCCTTAAAGTTCTAATTGTGGTCGGGGTTCTTCTCTGGGTGGTAAATCTCTTTATTTCCATGCGGGACCCATCAAATCAATTTTGAACGGAGTAATAGCTGTTGTTCTGTGGCTCATGAACACAACCGAGTCAGTAAAGTCCCAAGCACCGTATCCATCGAACATCGAAAAAAGCAACATGGCAGCCATCTGCCGGAGGAAATACTTGACCACCAAACTGTTACTTGCGGTCGGAATCGCTCTCACTTTGAACGTCTTCGCTCAAACTAATCAAACCAGCGGGCACGTTGAGCACATGAACCCTATGCCCACGTTCCGCGTTACAGTCATCAGCCGCAGCGTGCAGGCGGTCAACTACAAACATCGTAGCGGATCGTCGAAACTGGATTTCGCGGGGACGGACTTGATGCCGTCAGCGAATGGCATAGCCGAAGTGAACAGCAGGCGCGGATCCATCGTGATCCAGGCGGAATTTAGCGATCTGCAGAGACCGACAACATTTGGCAACGAGTACCTGACTTACGTTCTGTGGGCGATTTCTCCAGAGGGACGCGCAGTGAATCTGGGAGAAGTGCTGGTCGGTGACGACCATCGCAGCAAGCTTCAAGTGACCACAGATCTTCAGGCCTTCGCGCTGATCGTTACCGCGGAACCTTACTACGCGGTTCGCCAACCCAGCAATGCGGTGGTGCTCGAAAACGTGGTCCGCAACGATACCAAAGGAACTACCGAGGCCGTGAATGCCAAGTATGAACTGATGGAACGAGGCGGTTATCTGCCCACGGGCTACAAGTTCGATCCCGTCGTCCTCAGTGCCAAGCTGCCTTTGGAATTTTTCGAAGCTCGAAACGCGCTACGCATCGCTCAATCCGAAGGCGCAGAACAGTATGCCACCGCCAGTTATCGGCACGCAGTGCAGTTGATGGATCATGCCGATGAATATGCCACACGAAAGCACATCGACAAGAAACCGCTGATCGCAGTTTCCCGCGAGGCCGTGCAAACTGCAGAAGATGCCCGCGAGATTGCCGTCAAGAAGATGGACGAACTTCGCCTGGCAAATGAACGACAGGATTCAGCGGATGCGCAGATGAGATCGCAAGGTCAGGCCGATGACGCGATGCGACAACAGAAGCAAGCCGAGTCCGACACAGTGCGGGCCCAGGCAGCAACAGCGCAGGCAGAGTCTGACACGACGAAAGCCCGCGCTGCCAAAGCGCAGGCCGAATCTGACACAGTCAACGCTCAGGCAGCAAAGGCTCAGGCCGAGTCCGACGCAACCAGGGCGCGAAACGATGCGACTGATGCTCAAGCTGCAAGCGCAAAAGCGAATGCCGATATGGTAGCCAGTCAGGCGTCCTCGGCAAGCGCACTCTCTGCGGCTCAGGCGGATGCGGAACGATCCCGGCTGGCGGCTCAGCAATCTGACTTAAACGCGAAACAAGCCGATACTGACAAAGCAGCAATGCGTGCAAAACTATCCGAGCAGTTGAATTCCATCCTTCAAACGCGCGAGACGGCACGCGGGCTCATTGTCAGCATGTCCGACGTATTGTTCGATAGCGGCAAATACTCATTGAAGCCTGGAGCGCGCGAGAAACTGGCCAAGGTCGCCGGCATTCTCCTCGCCTATCCTGGACTCAACATTGAAGTCGGCGGATACACCGACAACGTGGGCGGCGACGCCATGAATCAAACGTTGTCGGAAAATCGTGCCGGCTCGGTGCGCGATTATCTGGTGCAACAGGGCGTAGCGAATAATTCGGTTTCCTCCAAAGGCTTCGGCAACACCTTGCCGGTAGCCACCAACAATAACTCCGCGGGCCGGCAGCAAAACCGGCGAGTGGAACTCCTGGTTTCCGGCGAAGCGATTGGCTCTCCGGTCAACGCGACTACAGGAACCTTGCGCTAGAACGTGTGGGACGCGGGCCCGGTAGCCCGCGTCCCCACTTCGTAATGGGGGCCGCAATTATGAAACTGAATGCATTTATCGGTATAGCAATTTTGTCGTCGATCATTTTCGCGAGCGTTCCACTCTATGCACAGCAAGAGAAACACGGCGATAAGCAAGACCGGCCGCAACAGCAACAGACCAAAGCTGAACCAGGCAAACCCGCGCACCAGCGCGCTCAGGCGCAAAAAACGCAGCGGCCGGCTCAGCACGCCGAACAGCGCCAGGATAATAGACAGTCACAGCACACATCGCAACAACAGCAGGCGAAACACGATCAAGTCAATCCCTCGATGCAGCATGCTCGGCAGCAACGCGAGGGTACTCAAAAGGGGGAGCCCGCTCAGCAGGCGCAGACAGGGCGACAGCAGGACCAGCACAATCGGTCGCCGCATATTCAACAAGGGCAGAAAGTTGAGGACCGCGCAGAGCAGCCATCCGCCCGGCAGCACGGCCATGAATCAGCACGACGCACACCCGAACAGCAGCGCATGCAGCACACCGCCTGGCACCAACACGGTTCACAACATTGGGAATCCGAGCACCGGACCTGGCAACAGCGCGGCGGATATCGAGGCTACCGTATTCCCCAAGCCCGTTTCCGAGGGTATTTCGGCCAGGAGCATGGCTTCCGCATCTCTGGCTTGCCTTTCCTCGTGGTTGGCGGATTCCCGCGCTTCCAGTACCGAGGATACTGGATTAGTACCGTCGACCCCTGGCCGGAATATTGGGGCGATGAGTGGTACGACAACGACGACGTCTATGTGAACTACGTCGACAACGGCTATTACCTTTACAACCGTAGGTATCCCAATGTGGGCATTGCGATCAACATTTCAATGTAAAGACGTCCCTCGCGGAATTAGAGACAGGAGCAAACATGCTAGGAACAATATTGATCGTGATCTTGTTGTTAGCCTTTTGCGGCGCGCTGCCCCGCTGGTCGCACAGTAGAAGGTGGGGCTATGCTCCGACGGGCGGCGTGGGACTGGTCCTCGTCATCGTTCTAATTCTCGTGGTTCTCGGGCGCATTTGACTATGCGTTCCCAGCCGTTACCACGCGCCAGCAGTAACTTTTGGCGGGTGCTTTTACGTCGCGCAGCGATCGTTCTTCTTATCGGGCTGAGCTGCGGCGGAGATGTGTCCGCGTACTCCGTTCTCACGCATGAGGAAATCGTCGACCTGGTGTGGACCGACGAGATCAAGCCTCTCTTACTTCAGAAATACGCAGGAATTTCGGAGGACCAACTCAAAGAGGCGCATGCCTATGCCTACGGCGGCGCCGTCATCCAGGATCTGGGTTATTACCCGTTCGGCGGCAAAGAATTCAGTGACCTCGTCCATTATGTCCGCAGCGGAGACTTTGTTCGCGAGCTACTGCTCGAAAGCCAGGATGTCAACGAGTACGCATTCGCGCTAGGCGCGCTGTCACATTACGCGTCGGATATCGCGGGTCATCCCGCAGTCAACCAATCCGTTGCCATTGAATATCCCAAACTGCGGGCGAAGTATGGCAAGTCTGTTCTCTATGCGCAGGACAAGACGGCACACCTGAAAATAGAGTTTGGATTCGACACTGCTCAGGTCGCGAAGAATCGATACGCCTCGGAACAATACCACAGCTTTATCGGATTCCAGGTATCGAAGTCCTTGCTGGAGCGCGTTTTTCCGGTGGTGTATGGATTGGAACTGAAAGACGTGCTGACCCACGAGGATCTTGCGGTGGGTTCGTATCGATTTGCCGTCAGTCAGATGATTCCGCGTATGACTCAGGTCGCGCTACAGACCCGTAAGAAAGAGTTGATCCATGAAACACCGAATTTCGCTAAACGGAAATTCTTGTACCGCCTTTCGCGCTCCGATTATGAAAAGCAGTGGGGAAAAGATTACGTGAAGCCGGGCCCGGGCACGCGTGTTTTGTCGACGCTGCTGCGGTATATGCCGAGGGTTGGTCCCTTCAAAGGGCTGGCCTTCAAGAGCCCGACGCCTCAAACTGAGGATCTTTATTTCAAGAGTATTAACGCCACTGTCGATCAATATCGCGCCCTTCTGCAAGTGGTGCGGACCGACACGCTAGTGCTGCCCAACTATGATTTTGATACCGGCAACCCAACTAAAGCGGCGGAATATTCCCTGACCGACGACACCTACGCAAAGCTGCTAGGGCAATTGGCGGAGCGGAAGTTCGATAAAACATCGCCGCAGCTGCGAGACAACATTTTGCTGTTTTATTCTGACCTCTCGCTTCCACTGGAGACGAAAAATAATCAGAGCGAGTGGAAAACTGTACTGGGCCAGCTGGAACAATTAAAGTTGGTAACTCCGCTGCCAGTCGTCGTGAGCAGTACCGCCCACTGAAAACTTGGGACTTAGGTCAGTCGTTCTCTTGCTGGCGAAGTATGCAGTAACATGCACCCCTAGAAGGTTTAAGCCCGAAACGTTACGGTCACCAACTCCAACGATGCGGGCAATCTCTCTTCGTACATTGATGCGTTGAGCTTCCGGCAAATTTGCCAACCCTCGAGTTTGTCTCCAGCGCACACGTTGTCGACGGCCTTCTGCCGAAGACTGGACGCCAGGGTCTCCCGAGCTTCTGAAGAGGTTCTGAAAAAGGGCCTGCCAAGCCACCGGGACGCTACCGGGGTTTTGGGATTCCTTTTAAAATCGCCCTCCATCCAGTTCTTGGTGCATTAGGGAGGCTTGCGGTATATACTTTTGTCTTTTCCGTTTGGTTTTGGATTTTTACTCCCTGGTCCCAGCCAGTCGACTCATGCCCAATCGGAATCCAAATCCTGATCCGCGAGCGGTCTCAACCGGCCCGGCCGGGGTGAGCGTTCCAGCCAAGGGAGACAGTTCCCCCTCCGATCTTGCGGGCGATCCTGATGCGACCTTAGTCGATTTAGCCCCGCCCTCTTCTGACCCGGCGGCCACTCTCGTCGATGTCGATGCAACGTTCGTGGATACGAAGCTGAGTTCTCCCCGGTCCGGGACCAAGAGTTCAACTCGCTTGCAAATGAGTGTGCCCGTACTGCAGACCGGGGTGGTGTTGGCGGGACGCTACGAGATCTTGCAATTGCTCGGCGAAGGCGGGATGGGTGCGGTTTACAAGGCCATGGACCGTGAACTTGACCGGCCTGTCGCCCTCAAACTTATTCGGCCAGAGCTGGCTTCCCGTCCCGCGATTCTGGCGCGATTCAAACAAGAACTCCTGCTCGCCCATCAAGTCACTCACAAGAATGTGATTCGTATTTATGACTTGGGCGATGCCGACGGTGTGAAGTTCATCACCATGGAGTTTGTCGAAGGCCAGGATCTGCGCGCGCTGATACTGGAACGAAAAAAGTTTTCGCCGGAAGATGCAGTCGAAATTATTCAGCAGGTTTGCCGCGCTCTTGAAGCCGCTCACAGCGTGGGAGTGATTCATCGGGATTTAAAGCCGCAAAACATAATGCGCGATCAGACCGGACGAATCCTGGTAATGGACTTCGGCTTGGCGCGCACGGTGGCCGGCGACGGCATGACCCAGACTGGCGCCCTGGTTGGGACCATGGAATACATGTCGCCTGAGCAGGCACTGGCAAAAGATCTGGATCACCGCTCCGACCTTTTCACTCTGGGACTCATTCTTTACGAGCTGCTGGCAGGCGTCACTCCATATAAGGCCGAGAGTGCTATCGCCAGCCTTATCAAGCGAAACCAGGAACGAGCGATCCCTGTCTCCGATCACGACGAGAAAATTCCGCGTGCGCTTAGCAATATTGTAAGTAAGTGTCTGGAGCGCGATCCTGTTCTCCGCTACCAAAATGCCGGGGAGTTGCTGCGCGATCTTGACGCCTGGCAGGGCAACCGAGCCGCTGCAACTCTGGGTTTTCAGCCGGCCGTCGAACCGTGGGGAAGAACCATCCACTGGCCGATATGGACGGGCATTGCCGCAGTAGTCGTATTAGCGATAGTCGGCTTTCTGTTTCGTGGCACTCTCGTTTCGCCGTCAACCACCAAAACGGCCTCAGGCCCCGCGCTATCCCTGGCGATTTTGCCTTTTCGCAACGCGTCTGGTGACCCCAGCGCTGATTGGCTGGGACCCAGCCTTGCCGATATGTTGAGCACGGATGTCGGCCAGTCCGCGCGATTGCGCACTGTATCCCAGGAGCGGCTGCACCAGGTCTTGTCGGATCTTCGCATTGCGCCCAACGCTTCGATCGAGCCGGCAACCCTGCGTCGGCTCGCCGAGTTCAGTAATGCCGATAAACTGGTCTGGGGACAGTATGCAAAATTTGGCGGCCAGATACGCATTGATGCCACATTGCTCGATCTCAAAGACGATCGCAGCGTTCCCATAAAAATTGAAGCAGTCGATGAGAAGGATATTCCTGGCGCGGTGGACCGCCTGGCCGAATCCATCCGCCAGAAACTTGCGCTACCCGAGAATGTGCTCAAGGAGCTGAAGGCGAGTTCGTTTCAGCCGAATTCGAGCTCCGTGGAAGCCTTGCGCGACTACGACCAGGGTATCGTCCTTCAGCGCGGCGGAAAAATCCTGGAAGCGCAGAAGCAATTCGAGGCTGCGACCAAGGCGGACTCCAATTTTGCCCTCGCTTTTTCCAAGCTGGCACAGAGCTACAGCAGTCTCGGGTATGACAGTGAAGCCGAACAGTCCGCCCGAAGAGCTGTCGAGCTCAGCCAAAATCTTCCTGAGGCGGAAAAGTACTTAATCTCCGCCATTCGCTGGCAGATAACGAAGAACTATCCAGAGGCCATCAAGGCGTATGAAAATCTGGCTCATGCTTCACCCGACAACACCGACGTGCAGTCAGCGCTTGCGAGTGTCTACGAAGATGCGGGAGATTTTGCGAAGGCCCGGGAATACTACCAGAAGCTCCTGTTAGTGAATCCGAAGGACCTAACGGCAGTTCTAGAATTAGGGCGCGTAACCACCAATGGCGGTGATCCCCAGGGCAGTCTCGAACCTCTGAACCGTGCCTATAGCCTTTCCATCCAGCTGGACAATCAGGAGCAAAAGGCTGCCAGCTTGCATGCGATGGCCATCGCTTACAGGATGTTGGGAAAACCTGCGGATGCCCTGCACGATGAACAAGAAGCCCTTATCATATGGCACCATATCGGCCAAAAGCGCGGCGAGGCTGCCAGCCTGAATGAAATGGCAAATGCCCAAGCTTTGCTCGGCAAAAACCAAGAAGCTCTGAGCAACTTCCAACAGGCCTCGCAGCTGCGCCGCGAGATCGGCGACAAGCGCGGTTTGGGCGATACCATGGTTGATATGGGAAACTTCGTAGCTGACCGCGGCGATCATGACCAAGCCTTGAAAATGTATAAGGAAGGGCTGCAGATCGAGCGCGACATGGGCAACGAAGGCCTGCAGGCCACCCTCCTGAACAACATCGGTAGCGTCTATTCGGAGAAGGGCCAATATGAGGACGCTCTTACCTACTTCCAACAGGCACTGCAACTGCGCGAAAAAGCCAACGTGCCGCGGGACATCGTCGAGGCTGTCCATAATCTCGGGGAGGTTTCCCTTTATATGGGCCAGTATGATCAGGCCATTGCGCAATATATGCGCGCTCTGGCGCTTCGTCGCAGCATCAGTGACGCGCGCGGCGCTGCCATTGAGTCTTACAGCTTAGGGACGGTTTTCCTGTACCAGGGACGGTTCGGCGCTGCGGTCAATGCCAAGCAGGAAGCGCTGAAAACGTTCCAAGATCTCAAGGACAAAACTTTTTGGATGGCCGAAATGCTTGGCGGTTACGGAGAGGCCCTTATCCAGGCTGGCCGCGCAGATGAAGCCAATACCTATTTGAATGATGCTGTCGGCTTGGCGCGCGAGCTGAAGAACGACGGCATGGTGGCGCAGAGTCTGGACTTCCAGGGAGATGCTGCCTTCTATCGCGGTGATTCCAAGTCAGCGCGTTCTTTGTATGAGCAGGCGATACCACTCGCCATCCGCAGCAAAGAGCCCGAGAAGATCCTCAACGCGAAAGCCGATCTGGCGAAGGTCGATATCCAGCAAGGCCACGGCCAGGCGGCCCTCAAGAGCCTGCGTCCTCTTGTGCAGCAGGCCGAGAGTCTCGGTCTTAAGTACATCGCCGCAAGCTGTTCGATTGTCATGGCGGAAGCCTTGGTTCAAAACCGTGACTTCACCCATGCACGCCAGGAACTGGGGCGGGTTTTGCTGCTCTCCGACAAATGGGGGACGAAGCCCCTCAGCGCTCGGGCTCATTTCCTTTTGGCTACCATCGCGCGGGAATCCGACAACAGCACTGAAGCGCAAGAGAACTATCGCACTACTCTTCAACTGATCGACGGTATGCGCAAAGAACAGGGCGCCGACAAAATCCTGCAGCGATCCGATCTGAAGACCATGTTCGACGAGGCAACACGCTGGTCTCAGTCCGCCAAGATGTGACGCATATCCCACTGAGGACGCAGTTCGCTACAACGCGGATCGACGAGTACACCTTCTTCTGCATTGTCATCAGGAAACAAAAAAAGGGTGCAGGACCCGCCTGCACCCCTTTTGAGATCAAAGTGAACTCCCTATTTGAATTGGAACTGTGCTGGAGTCACAAAGAAACCACCGGAACTATACGTAAACGTGATTTCAGCACAGGTACCCTTAGGAGTGCCCGAGGGAGTCTTCCAGTTGTATTGGTAAAGCCCGGGCTGCGTGCCTGAGAGGTTTTGCAAGCCCGAATTGCCGGCAGCGTTTGTCGGCAGAGCATCCGTACCCTCCGTGGCAGCCGCTTTGCAAAGTGATCCTGGCGCCGTAAACGCCTGGATGAATATCCACGGTGTCAATAGGCCTATAGGCGCGGTGCAGGTCCCAGACGAATTCACGGCTGTGCACAAACTGAGATTTGTGATTGGATTGCCCTGATTGTCGAGTTGCACCCACTGTAAGGGCACCGCTGAGCCTGCCTTCACCAGGTTCAGAGCGGTGTCGGAAACCGGCGAATTAAATCCCACGAAGGTAGCGGTGGTGCCGGTAATTACCGGAGCACTCGGCGTATAGGTTGCGACGAAGCAACCGTTAGTCGGGTTTGTTCCGCCCCTTGTAACCGGGTCAACCCTGTTTACGCTGTAGCTCAGGAAGACACTCTGAGCAGCGGTTCCGGTTGTCGGACAAGATTGATTCGGAACGTACAGGTAATCGGGGCCGCCGATCGCTGGAAGATCAGCCGGCAGGTCGTAGTTGGTCATCATCTGGTAGAGAAATGTATCGCAGTCATTGGAGGGGGCCGCTCCCTGCACACAAGTTTGATGGAGCTCAACACATGTGTCTTGGGTGCCGCTGAAATCCGCATAGGGAACGCACTTCTCGTTCGGGAAGTTCGTAGGCGCGACGAAATCTTTCTTCGCGACCAGAAAAGCGGTTATCGTTACCAACTCGCCGCCCTGATTGTTGAACGGTGTGATCTTGTAGTTGTCGGCGCCAATCGGATATATAGTCGTCACGCCTGGGAACACGGGTTGGGTCTGCGAGATTAGGCCGAACGACGTAGGAGTTCCTTCCATCGCAAACCAGGTGCTCCCATTATTAGAAATCGCGGGATTGAAGGAGAGTGTTCCACTGGCGGCTGGCGGCATGCCAACGGTAATTCCACCTATCACTTGTGAACTAAAGCCGCTGAATGTAGAGTTCGGCCCTTCGTAACCGCTTGGGATGTAGCCCTCTGGACTTGGGAAGCAATCGGCGGCATTGAAAGTGCAGGGGCCATCTGCATCGAAATTAAAGATCCCCCCGAACGTCAGGTCCGGCGAACTCAGGGTGATGGAATGCAATGTTCCACCAGAACTGTTTTGAACCCCAACCAAAGTGTCTTCCACGTTGTCATAGGGATTTCTGTTGCCAAGCGTTGTCACGGTAAAGGCAGTGGCGTTTCCGCTGCCGTCAACCTGGTTTACAGTGATCAGAGCGCCGCAACCGAGCGCAGTCCCAACGGGCAGTGCACTTGCGCACTGGTCCAGATCCTGCGCCCACAGACTAGCGACGGACCCCATCCCTGCCAGAACTATTAACAAAGCGAATCGAGCGATGCGACATAGCACGAAATTGTAAATCTTCATGTGCCCTCCTTGGGCAAGCTCTGTACGGCTGCAAAGGCACGATCTCGTCGACTGTAGCCGTCACTTCAATCTTGTGAAACGCGAGGGCACTCAATAGCGGAGCATAATTTGCTCCCCGGTAAGTTCAGGCAGGCTAAACGTACACCCAAACATACCGCCAGCCAGCAGCACCTTGCGTACATCGAGAATCGCCAGACAGAATGTCGATTAAGGAATCGGTACCGCTGTAGCTGTCATTGACTAGAGCCCGGACTCGAAAAGAAACCTGGGATCACAAATCGGAGTTCAGAACTCAACAATTCTCAACCGAAGTGCGGTTTCTTAACGGGGGAGAAAAGACCGCGACCGGTTGTCTGTTCCGGAACCGACATTCATTTATTACGTCGATCCATTTCGCACCGATTGAAACATCCCCATGTTGCACCGGTAAGGGATGTCTGGGAATCGGACCGGCCAACAAGGGGGGAGTCGCCGGAAAGCCGATGGTGATTCTGAGTCTTATTGTCTCCCGTGTCAAGGGAAAAGCGGGGCTGGCAAGGGATCTAGGCCGCAGTCGGAACTCCGATAAGGACGGGACGGAGGCTTCACGCTGCAGATTTCAGCACATTCGGAGGTTGGCTGCCCCTGACGCTTAATAAGCCGGGCAGGTGGATCAATCCTTACTGAATTTCGACCAATGCGATGACAGAATCCCGCTAAGGCTGATCCCGACATTCGCAGTGGAGTTGGTGTTGAGTTTTTCTTGCCGCTTCCATTGGGGTAGCCAAGCGGTCGCCGGTGTCATTTTTTTACTACTTTCTGCATTCCTTGCTTTTGGCCGGATGGAGCTTTCTCATGGCGGATGAAAGAGAGGCCGCGTTTCAGTTCGGCGGAAAGGTCGGTGCTTTCGGTGGCCACATGAACTGGCTTTCCCGAATCTTTTCCGAGCCAGCCATTCAACTCTTCCCGCGAAGTGCTGACGAATCGACCCTCCCGGCGGATTGGCATTCCTTCCGCCGCCCATCGCTGAACAACCGACACCGGTTCGCCGAGAAACGCGGCAATTTCTTTCCATCCTTTGAGGGGGCCCGAAGCGGCTGCTTTGGTAGCCGTAGCGTTGGAGGGTTTTCGCATTTAGCCTCCATTTTCTCCCAGAGCCTTGATTTGATCCGCTATTTCCCGTCGACGGTTCTGCCGCTTATCGAATTCGCTAACCTCCAGTTCGGACCGCGGCCCTGTTTCATATTTGCTATCCAACTCTTTCAGCAAGGCTAACTCTTTTAACAGATCCATCATCGTTTCCGACGGCACGCTCACTGTTCGTACCTCCCAGTCTCCGGATTAGTGTTGCGAGGCTCCTCGTCCCGTTCGAGCGCACTTCACTATGATGCGATTTTTCTTCAGAAGATTGCCGCGGGCGAGGTTAGCGGACGGCTTTCTCATTGGCCAAGCGCGACAATCTTGGCTTACAAGCGCGGCGAAATTCGCCTTCCACAACGGCCAAGAGAATCGAAAGAGTAAACGGTCTTGGCCCGCAAAGGTTCGCGGTTTAAACACTTCTTTATTTCAGAAAGATCCGATAAACGACCTGATTGACAGTCGGGAATTGACCATGCTATAGGTCGTCGTTCGATTCAATCTACGATGTGAGACCTCAGCACAGGAAGAAGTATCCGCCGGACTCGCGCCCGCTCGCCGCGCCCGGAAACGTTTGACGAAAATTGGTAAGGATTAACAATTAGTCAACTATTTCGCGTTTCCACTGCGTGAGTACATAGCTTAGCTTCGGAGGTAGTTCATGACTCGGATCCTGTTGAGCATCCGCCTGTTTGTAATCTTCGCGATTCTCACCCTTGTATCCTCATATGCTCTGGCCCAGTACGGCGCAAGCTTGGAAGGCACAGTGACTGACAAGAGCGGGGCGGTCATCTCCGTTGCCACAGTCACGGCTACGAACCAAGCCACAGGTGTAAGCCGAAGTGCCGTGACGGGAGACTCCGGATTTTACCGGATCACCGGACTTCCTCCCGGCACCTATACGGTTGCGGCGGACGCAGGCGGCTTCAAGAAAAGCTCTACGCCCAATGTCGAGGTGGTCGCCGAAGCGGTAAACGGCGCGAATGTCACCTTGCAGACCGGATCTGCCAGTGAAACGGTGACTGTGACCGCCTCTACCAGCGAAGATCTGCAGACCGAAAGCGCCAGCGTGACCGGAACCATAACATCGCAACAAATTGTTGAGTTGCCAGATTATGGCCGCGACCCGTACGCTTTGATTCGAGTGACGCCCGGCGTTTTTTCCGACTACTCGCGTCAGGGCAACGGCAATGCCCTCGCTATCCCCCAACAGAACGGGCCGGGTGGCTCGAATTCTCAGATTTTCCAAACGGAGAACCAGGTTCAGGCCATTGCCAATGGGCAGCGCGTTTCAGCCAACAACTACATGCTCGATGGAGTCAGTATTAACAGTTTGGAATGGGGCGGCGCAGCGGTAATTACTCCCAATCAGGAATCTGTACAGGAAGTGGCCGTCTCATCCAGCAGCTATTCCGCCCAGGACGGTCGGAACTCGGGTGCGCAAGTCAAGGTGATTTCCAAAACTGGCACCAACAGGCTGCACGGCAGCGGCTTCTTCAAGATTAACGACAAAGGACTGAACGCCTTTAATAAGTTCTACGGACCAACCAATGTGCCCGCCTCCAAGATTACCTGCGAGACGGCAACGCCCAGCCAATTCACGACTACGGCGGTCCACTGCCCTGATCGCGTAGATCAGAAGTATCGCGATTTCGCCGGCAGTATTGGCGGACCGATTGTCAAGGACAAGCTGTTCTTTTTCTTTTCCTATGAGGGAGTTCGGCTGCAGAACACGGTGCCGGTACGCTCGGTAAATTTGGAAACGCCGCAATTCGAACAGTATGTGATCCAGAATAATCCCGGCAGCATAGCGGCGCAGATTTTCAGCACGCCCGGGATCGCGCCCCGCATTACCACCGTCATTTCCACGACAGACTGCTGCTCATTGATTCCAAACTATGGCCTCGGCAAGTCTTATCCCGGCGGAGCTCCAGCCGTTGGTGGCGGTCCGGACGGCATTCCAGACTGGGGAATATTTGATCTCACCGTACCCAATTCAAGCAGCGGGAATCAATACAACGGGCGGGTTGACTACACCAAAGGGAACAATCAATTCTTTGTAAGCACCTATATCGTCCGGCTCAACAACTTTAATGGCGGGCAGCGGCCGATCCAAGATATAACTCTGCAACCACACAACTATGCGGGAACGATTGGATGGACTCGGATCATCAGCGGCACGATGCTAAACGAGTTGCGTGCGAATTTCACGCGATACGACTTCAGCCAGTTGCAGCCCACTGGGCAAACCAATTACGGAATTCCACAAATCAGGCTATTCGATTTCGATATTGCTGCTGGCGGACCCACAGGTTTTAGCCCTAACGATGGCTTCATCGGTATCGGACAGAGCGGCACCACTCCAGGTGCATTAGCGCAAAATACATACGGGCTGGCCGAAACGTTCAGCTTGGTCCGAAACAAGCATGCCTGGAAGTTTGGCGTAGAAGCTCGTCACCAACAAAACAACAACAACGAGCCAGGAGCAGAGCGGCCGCAATATCAATTCCGGGGCTTGCTGAACTTTGCCAACGACGCGTGCTGCTTTTTCGAACAAGTGCAGGTGAATCCTACCGGCGGCCCGGTAAACGGGCAGCGTCATTTTCGTGACGCCGACTATGCCCTTTTCGCCCAGGATGACTGGAAGCTTCGACCTAATCTGACGATCAATCTCGGCGTCCGTTGGGAATACTTCACGCCTCTTACCGAAGCCAGGGGTACGCTGAGCAATTACGTCTTCGGCTCGGAAGGCTTTATCAATGGTTTCGTATGCGCCCCTGTTGCACCGCT
The DNA here is from genome assembly GCA_025462865.1 of Candidatus Sulfotelmatobacter sp. Classification (GTDB taxonomy): domain Bacteria; phylum Acidobacteriota; class Terriglobia; order Terriglobales; family Acidobacteriaceae; genus Sulfotelmatobacter. The sequence continues at coordinate 15,299 of JAOAPI010000045.1, forward strand.
TACTCCCTGTAAAAACGGTAACCAACTTTATCAACCAGATAGGAATAACTTTGGCCCCCGCATCGGATTTGCCTGGAGCCCCGGGATGTATGGAGGCAAGACCGTATTCCGAGGGGGCTTTGGGGTGGTGTTTAATCGCAACAGCGACATAGTGTATGACAACGTACGACAGGACACTCCGTACTCCGCTCTAGCCACGGCTTGCTGCACCGATCCTACGACGCCCACTCAGGCACCCTTCGGAACGAACATTCTTTATGCCGTCGGAGCCAATACCCAAGCCACGAGTTTTCCAGTGAATCCCGCGTTTTCGAATGGGGTCAACTCGCAAGGTGCTCTGTGTGCCGACCCCGCCTGTAGCACTACGAATCAGGTCCAGCTGTTCGGCGCTTTACCTAACGAGCCGAACCCCTACGTTTATATCTTCTCGCTCGAAACTCAAATTGAGCCCATGAGAGATTTAGTGGCCAAGATCGGTTATCAGGGAAGCAGAGCGCGGAAGTTAGTTCGGACGATTGATCTGAACCGCATTATGCCGGGTGATACTTTCGACGGAACGCAGGACAAAATTCAGAACAAGGGATCGAACGGTGATCCTTGTGGGCCGACGAACCCGACTTGCCTGGCCTCGCACCCCACAGGGAACCCACTTTTCAACAACATTTTCTTCCCCTTGCCGGACGTAAACGCGAGCTACGACGCAGCAGTTTTCAGCGCCAACTATAGAATGCGGCATGGCCTGCAATTCGGCGCCAACTATAGCTGGAGTCATGCTATCGATACCGCTTCATACGAACTTGGTTTCCAGCAAACGGATCCTGGTAATCAGGCGCTGGATCGCGGCAACTCCGACTTCGACATCCGGCAAAACTTTGTGCTCAATGCTCTGTGGGATGTCCCATTCTTTCGGGGACGTCACGATTTCCTTGGAACTGTTGCCGGGGGGTGGACCATCAGCGGGATTATGAGCAAGCACTCCGGCTTTCCTTTCTCGGCTCTGATTGGCAGTTGTGATACGAATAACGATCGTAATGGCGACGGCTACTGCCCTGACATGCCCTTCAGTTACAACGGCGGCGTCATCGCTAATCCCAGCAAGCAGCAGTGGATCAATGGAGTTTTTCCAAATTGTCTATCGGTGAATGGACAGGTAACTGCGGCATCCTGTCCCAACTTTGACGTCGCTACTAAAGGACCGGGGTGCCGTTGCCGCAATATCTTTACTGGTCCCGGTTATACCTCCATCGATGTCAGCCTGGGCAAGGAGTTTGCCATACCAGAAGTAGCTTTTTTTGGAGAAGGATCCAAGCTTGCTATCCGAGCGAATCTCTACAACGTTTTTAATATTCTGAATCTCACTCCGTTGATTCCTGCGACATCGTCCACCGACATCATCAATAGCGGACAGTTCGGGCGCTCATCGGACGGGCTCGCGGGTAGAGTGATTGAGTTCCAGGCGAGGTTGAGTTTTTAAATTAACGTTGCGGAATGATGGCGAAGAGGGGCGCCGGTTATGAGACTTCGGCTCTCTACCGGTCACGAACGTGTGGGATCGAATCTTTGGCTGCCAACTATAATCAAAGACAATGTCCGCCTCCGAATACTCGGCGATGTTGTCAGTGGCGATCGCGGAAGCCCGCAAGGGGCTGGCCGAAGGCGGCATTCCGATAGGTGCGGCGATTTTCGATGCAAGCGGCAAGCTCATCGGCGCCGGCCACAATCGCCGCGTGCAGAATGGTGACCCGTCGTTGCACGGCGAAACTGACGCCTTCCGCAACGCTGGGCGCCAGCGCAGCTATCGCAAGCTCATCATGGTCACGACGCTGGCCCCGTGCTGGTATTGCAGCGGGCTGGTACGGCAATTCAATTTCGGTACCCTGATTGTAGGAGAGAGCCGCAACTTCCAGGGCGGCATCGAGTGGTTGCGCTCGCTCGGAGTCAATGTCGTCAATCTGGATTCGGAGGAGTGCTTTTTATTATTAAGGGATTACATCCGCGCAAATCCCGCGGTATGGAACGAGGACATTGGACAAGAGTAACCGCGTCTCGCCCCCACACAACTGGAAGACTTGAACGGTCCCCCTCAGAAGTGCAACTAAGAAAAGAGTCCCTGGTCCGCAGTCTCCTTCCCGTTCGAACCCTGACTGAACGAGTGCTGTATGATTTTTGCAGCGCTGTTACCTGCTTGGGGAATCTGCTGCTGAAAGAAAGCTCCATTCCGTGAAACTTGATAAAGATCTATTGGCAAGACTCCCCAAAGTCCTTTTGCACGAGCATTTGGATGGAGTGTTGCGGCCCCAAAGCATTATTGATTTGGCCAGGGATGTGAAATATGCCGGCCTTCCCACCAACGATCCCGAGGCTCTGGCCCAATGGTTTTTTCGCGGAGCGAATCAAGGCAGTCTCGCAAAATATCTGGAAGGATTTGCGCACACGATTGCGGTAATGCAGACTGAGGAGGCGCTGCAGCGCGTCGCCTATGAGCAAGCCGAGGATCTGAGCAGAGACGGAATCCTTTATTTTGAGACCCGCTTTGCGCCAGTCTTTCACACGCAGATGGGGTTGACCCATCAGCAGATCGTCTCAGCGGTGCTGAAAGGATTGGAGCAAGGACGAAAAGATTTCGGCATTGCCTCTGGTTTGATCATCTGCGCGATGCGCAACATGAGTACTTCTCTGGAAATGGCCGAGCTTGCGGTCGACTTTCGGGCACGCGGAGTTGTAGGCTTCGATCTTGCCGGCGAAGAAGGTGGGTTTCCACCGAAGAAGCATGTGGATGCGTTCCACTACATTCAGCGCGAGAACTTCAATATTACGATTCATGCGGGCGAAGGGTACGGAAAGGAATCGATCTGGCAGGCGATACAGTATTGTGGGGCGCATCGCATCGGGCACGGCACACGTCTCATCGAAGATATCGCTGTTGTAGATGGCAAGGCGGTGAAGCTGGGCAATCTTGCCCAGTATGTTCTCGACAAACGTATCCCGCTGGAGATTTGCCTGCTCAGCAATGTCCATACGGGCGCTACGCGTACTTTGGCGGAACATCCTTTCCGCATTCTGTACGAGGAGAAATTCCGCGTTACGCTCAACACAGACAATCGCCTGATGAGCCGTACTACAATGAGCCGGGAATTCGATGCCGCCGCAGAGACATTCGGTTTGTCTGTGGATGATTTCGAGAAGATTACGATCAATGCCATGAAGAGCGCATTCCTGCCCTACAAGAAGCGATTGGATTTCATCTATTCCGCGATCAAGCCCGGTTATGCGAGAATCCGCGCATCGATTGAGGCGGCCCGCCAAAGAACCTAAAGTCAACTGACGTGCGGGTTCGAGCGGCTGACGCCGCCTGGCCACAGCGAAGATCGGACAGAACGAACGCATGTACAACCTCTTCATGGAACGCGCCATTCGCCTCTCGATTGACAATGTTCAATCAGGTAGCGGCGGCCCGTTCGGTGCAGTTGTCGTGAAAGAGGGTGCCATCATCGGCGAAGCATCGAATCAAGTTACCTCCACGAATGATCCCACAGCCCATGCGGAAATTCTTGCCATTCGCGGCGCTTGCAGCAAACTGGCTGTCTTCGAACTGGAAGGCTGCGAGATTTATAGCTCTTGCGAGCCATGCCCCATGTGTCTCGGAGCAATTTACTGGGCCCGTCTCACTCGCGTTTATTTTGCTAACGCCGCTGCAGATGCGGCCAAGATTGGATTCGACGATTCACTGATCTATCGTGAACTCGCCCAGCCAATTTCGCAGCGGAAGATTCCGATGATTCAGATGATGCGCGAAGAGGCATTGGCAGCGTTTCGTTCGTGGGAAAACAAGCCTGACAAGATCGTGTATTGAGTCGTTCGAGCATTCACCCTATCCAGCGCCCCGGAGAATGGATTGATCGATCGTTACTTCAAGCTCGCCGAGAATCACACGTCAGTGAAACAGGAGATGTTGGGCGGCCTCACCACCTTCGTCACAATGGCTTACATCATTGTGGTGAATCCCCAGATTCTTGCGCAGGCGGGAATGCCGGCAGATGGAGTAGTCTTTGCAACTTGCGTTTCCGCCGCCATTGCGACCTTGGTGATGGGCCTTTATGCCAATTATCCAATTGCGTTGGCGCCGGGCATGTCACTCAATGCCTATTTTACTTATTCCGTTTGCATCGCCATGCACGTGCCTTGGCGGACGGCGCTTGCGGTGGTCTTTTGTTCCGGCGTCCTATTCCTTCTCCTTACAGTCACGCGCGTTCGCGAACAGATTGTTAATGGAATGCCCGACAGCCTGAAGCACTCCACTGCGGCTGGCATCGGCATGTTCATTGCATTTGTGGGATTGCGAAATGCGAAACTTGTCGTGGCTAACCCGGCCACTTATGTGGGCCTCGGCAACTTCGGCGACAAAGAAGTGCAGACAGCCTGTTTCGGACTTGTTCTCACACTGATTCTAATGTCGCGAAAAGTGCACGGAGCCATCCTGTTTGGGGTTTTTGGCACGGCGCTGCTCGGATTTCTTCGCGGGATCACCAGTTGGCCGACTGCGATATTCGCAGTGCCGCATCCCTCTTCTACGTTCTTGCAGCTCGATTTTCGTGGGCTGAGCCATCTTGGGCTACTCGAGATCCTGTTTGCATTCTTGTTTGTGGACCTGTTCGACAACGTTGGCACGTTGGTGGGAGTGTGCGAGCAAGGCGGCTTCATCAAGGATGGGAAAATTCCCCGGGTCGGCCGTGTGCTGGTTGCAGATGCCGTCGGCACAGTCTTCGGCTCGCTGACGGGCACCTCGACAGTGACGAGTTACATTGAAAGCGCCGCCGGAGTTGCAGCCGGCGCGCGTACTGGACTGAGCAATGTTGCGGTCGCGGCGCTCTTCCTGCTAGCCACTTTCTGTTCGCCGCTGGCGACTGCGATTCCAGCCTACGCAACGGCGCCGGCGCTAATTTTGGTTGGCGTCCTTATGACGCAATCCATTGCGCAAATCGCCTGGCAGGAATTCAGCGAGGCGGTTCCAGCATTCATTACGATGCTCGCCACCCCTCTTACTTTCAGCATCGCGACCGGACTGAGTCTTGGCCTGATTTCATACACAGTGGTGAAACTTGCAGCCGGCAAGTTTCGCGAAGTGAATGCGCTGGTTTGGATCCTCACAATCCTATTTATTTTGCGGTATGTTTATTTGGCCGCTGCTTGACGTTAAGTGTTGGGCGATTTGCTTTTTGCTCACCCAAGTCACTTGCCTGGTGTAACCGCCGAGACCGAGATCTTGGTTCCATTCAGGTTGCCAAGAATCCGGACGCGTTGGCCAGCCATCCGCTTCAGCTGCTGAAGATTTCCTTCGAGAACATAGACGTTGTCGCCGTCCACGAGGGCAAACTGTTCACCGCCGTGAACGCAAACCCGAGTACAATCAGCGGCCGCCATGCCGATCGCCGCGGAATGTTTGGCGCCGCACCGCGTGTCGGTGATTACTCCCTCATAGCTTTGACTGGACAGCGCAGGCGAAGCGTTATTCTGCGCTAGCACCGGTTTTGCAGCTGCGGTTGTATCGATGAGACTTGATGATGCGATTATCAACGCCGAGAGACCAGCCAGGAGAAAGGCGACTCTCCTTCGGGTTGCCGGAGCGTCAACCGAGCGGCAAGCCATGATCGTATTCAGTGCGGACATTTTCATAAATATGCTTTTTTATGTAGCCCTGCGATTACCGCTGCCCAGTCAGGAATGGAGCGGCCAATGCTGTTTAATTTGTCGCTCTAACTTAGGAAATCAGCTCGATGCTAATGATATGGAGGCTATTGCCTTTCGCATCGAGAGTACCGGCAACTTTCACTTGTTTGCCTTCGTATCGCTTGGCGCGATCCTGATCGTCGAGCTCGTAGGTATTGCTACTCGAGACCTTCAAGATGTATCGGCTGCCATCTTTCACTATTGTGCCCGTCAGAGTTTGCGCGGCAGGTTGTTGCTTGGGTAGCTCCTGAGAGGGAGAGCTCGCCGATGGCTCTGGCTGGTCTCCAGATTGCTGAACGGGACGATCAGGCGGGGGCAGCGGCTGCGGTACAGGTTGTGGTTTCTGCACTTGTGACCAAGCGATGAGTTGTGGTCCCAGAATCTCAGACCCGAGTGAAGGGCTGGGCTTTCCCTCAAAGCTCTGCGAAAACATAAAAGGAGCGGACGCAAGGAGGAACACCAACGCAGATAACAAACTGCTCTGTTGTTTCATAAGACCTCCTAAAACGGCCAACTTCAATTAGGCAAATGCCGTGCCAACTCCAGACTATTGATTACAGACCACTTTTTCTGGCGCACGCTGAATTACGTGCAAATCCTGCCTCGGCATCATCCATTTCTACATGGCAGTATTTGGAGCGTCCATACAACGTTTCCCGTAACGTAGAGATGAACGGGTGAAAGCGGGCTGGTCGGTGCATTAGCGCTTTAAATTACACGATTTACTGTATGGGCAGCGGCCACGTCGTCTTCTAAGCTGTGGCTCTACTCGACAGACGCCCCCATCGAGCAGGTGCCAGTTCACTGGGAGAACCGGCACCTGCTCTCCTCTTTTGTGGCCATTTACAGCGCTGCGAACAGCCAAATACAGGTTGAACGGGATTCGCAAAAACCGCACACGGTCGTTACAGTGTCGTGCAGAGCACAAAGGAGGCCTTATGCTTTACTGGACGCTTGTATTTTTAGTGATCGCATTGATCGCCGGAGTTTTGGGCTTCACAGGCGTGGCCGTCGCGGCCGCCGGGGTCGCCAAGCTCCTGTTTGTAGTCTTCTTGATCTTGTTCGTGATCTCGCTGGTAACTCACCTGGGCAGGCGCCGAAGCGGCGTTTAGGCTACGACAGATTAGTTTTCTGTTCATGATCGACAGTTGCTGCGGGGGATTCGCTCCCAACCTTTGCAATCTCTTGCAGCAACTAAGTTTCTAGATGGCGCTTAAATCTCAAAGGCGCGGCACGTCAGCGCTTTATTAGGAGAATGGTTTATATGGCAGACGATATGGAGAAGAAAGGCAATCAATTCGGACAAGGCCAACAGAGCGGTCAATCCGGACAATCCGGCCAACAGGGTCAGCAGAGTGGTCAGTCCGGTCAATCTGGACAAGGACAGCAGAGCGGCCAGGGCGGCCAGAACCAGCAGAAAAAGGGCGGTCAGAACCAGACCGACGAAGAGGATCAGAACCGCGACCGTCAGCGCCGCGCTTCGTAGTATCCTCACCAAGGAAAGATGTGGAGTGGAGTCCCGGCCATGCGCCGGGACTTCATTTTTGCACGGAATCTCTTCTGGACTCAGAGGCAGCAAATGACGGTTAAGAAGCAGTCCCCGAAGCAAGAACCTTTCTTGAATACGGTCGCCCGCAAATTGGGATATGCCGCCGGGGCATTGACCAATGCCGCTCAAGGGTTAACCGATAACATTTCAGCATTGCCCAAGATCTCCTCGAAGGCAAGAACAAAGCCCGCCTCGGACGCTGACTCCTCGACTCCCGGCCGTAAACCTAGTAAAAGACGAGTGGCAAGAACATCACCTGCGCAACGTCGACGTAAATCCCCCCTCCGCAAGCCAAAAAAGGCGGCAAAAAAATCGCGGCGGCGGTAAGTCGATCCAAGAGCAGTAACGTCTGGCGGAATGTTTCCGATCGAACACAATTCCGAATCGGCGCACGGGGAATTTTAGCCTTCCTTACGGAGTCTCCCGTATTGTCCGTCCACGCACGAGCGAACTACTTTCGACTAGCCGCTCCACAATTTGGCGACTTTAAGGATCATGGCGCGAGATACCTATCTTAAGGAGGAATACAAAATGGCAAAGAGCTCATTGCGAGACTTGTACACTGACGAACTTCGGGATCTTTACAATGCGGAAACACAACTGGTCAAGGCTCTGCCGAAAATGGCCAAGGCGGCCGCGAACGATCAACTACGCGAGGCATTCGAGGAGCATTTGAGGCAGACTTCTGAGCATGTTTCGCGCTTAGAGCAAATCTTCGAGCAGTTGGGAGAGAAGGCATCGGGCAAGAAGTGCGTTGGAATGGAAGGTTTAGTCAAAGAAGGATCAGAGATGATCAAGGAAGACTATCCCGAGGAAGTAAAGGACGCTGGAATCATCGGAGCCGCACAGAGAGTCGAGCACTATGAAATGGCCGGATACGGAACTGCTCGAGCTTTTGCCGAAATCCTGGGCGAGAACGACCATGTTTCTCTGCTGGAGCAGACCTTGGAAGAGGAGAAGCAGGCTGACGAGAAGTTGACACAGCTTGCCGAACAAATAAATCCTCAGGCAGCTGAAGAACAGGGTCGGGGGTCGGGATCTTCTAGCAGCGCGGGTCGGTCCAACTCGAAATCCCGGAGAGCGGCCTAGGGTAATGTCGGTCTGGACTTCGCTTGGACGGAAGGGATCCTTAAAGATCCCTTCTTTTTTTGTCCTGTGAACCCGCCTACGGTGTTTACCGTATAGCGGTATCTTAGAACGGATGCTACAGTGAAACCAAGTCATTCCTGCAGTGAATCCACCTGGATAGAGGTTGTATTATGACGAACCAAACTCCCCAACCCTTCCTCCGAAGCTGGAGAGAGCTTTACAGCGCCGCGCTGTTCGAAACAGATAAGAAACAGATCCCCTGCCGCATCTCTGAAGCCGAGAAAGCGATTGTGGCACGCGCAAGAGAACTTTTTGCAGCTGGATCTGACACCATTGAAGAAGATCAGGCGTTGGACGATGCTTTATACGCCCTGCGTGCCCTGCAGAATTGCCTGGAATTCCGCGCGGCCGCGTAAACTGAAGCGCGCGTACGGGGATCAAACCTTCCAAAGTTGAGCCAAGGCCCGAGCTGCGTCGGAAAGCGCCCGCTTCTCCGCCCCGGCTTGAGAGAGTCCGAGAATCCGGGCGCGGGAGACTATTGGAGCCCGGTATCGCAGTCTTTCCTTGGCCTCGACGTCTGCCTGATGGATTTCGCACACGGCTGTCTCGAATACCCGTTTCAGGTCCTCGGGAGAGGCAGGACGCTGTGCTTCAAACTGCTGTTGGGTCATTTTGTATGCCATGTAAGGCTCAACTTTCTGACAAGGTCGAAAGCTCAAATCTACTGTGCGACTGTAGAATGGTCCCCTCGCAGCAACAATACTGTGGACTCCCCGTTGCATGGCGATAGTCTCCCCTATTTGTCGAGAGCCGCAAATGTACGGGTTTCGAACAAATATCAGCCACGGCGAAGCAAAAAAAAGGGGCTCGCCAAGCGAACCCCTTTTTGGATCGGATGATAATTTTTAGAAATCGCCAACACCAGGCCTGAGACTGACTAGCCAGCCTTGCGCTGCTGATCTTCTCTCTCAGCTTCATTTTCCTTGGCGGTATTGTCTGTTTTTGCCTTGTCAACCGCTTTCTGTCCGGCATCTTTCGCGTCGCCCCAAGCGTTCTGTACCTTACCTTCAGCTTGCTTGGCGGTGCCACGAATTTCGGCTTCCTTGTTACCCGTCCATTCGCCAGCCTGGCGTTCAACACGTCCGGCTACGTCTTTGACTTTGCCTTCCACCTGATCTTTATTCATACATTCTCCTCGTGAGATTGATTTCAAAGGATGGGGTTGTTCACTGCGCCGAGACAACCGGCGGTTCAATTCAGCGGAACTCAAGCCACTGGACTTCGGCCTTGGATGAGGCGGATTAGGACCGCTACCACCGCTAAGACCAGAAGAATATGAATAAATCCTCCCAGTGTGTACGAACTGACCATGCCTAAAAGCCACAGAATCAATAGCACAACAGCTATAGTCCAGAGCATTGGCACTCCTTTCCTTAGGTCTGGTTGATCGGCAAACCGGTGACCTCAATCAAGTCGAAGTCTAGTTCGGGCCTATTGGGGGCAGGTATCGAGTAAAGGCCCTATTTGGCGTCCAATCTGGCTTTACGGGAAATCTCTGTCGACGACAGAGGATCGTGAACTAGACCTATGCGCCTCGGGCTAAGCTTAGCTACATGGCCGTCAGTAGATTTGGACGATTCCGTTACGCACCGCATAAAGCGTGAGATCGGCTACCGAGTGCAGATCCAGTTTACGCATGAGGTTGGTGCGGTGGGTTTCAGCGGTTTTCACGCTAAGGCTGAGAGCGCTAGCGATTTCTTTAGTGGTTTTGCCTTCCGCAACCAATTGGATAACCTCTCGCTCCCGGGGGGTCAGTATGCATTGGCCGGAAAAATCGCTTTCTTCCTGAGGGCGCAGGTAGCCATCGAGCATCATCTGCGCCACCTTGGGAGTAAAAAAAGTCCGCCGGTGTTCAAGCGCCTCCACGGCCGCCAGAAGATCACGGCCGGCATCGGACTTCAGCAGGAATCCGCGGGCGCCGGCTGCCAGCACCTCCCGCACTACCTGTTCCGAATCGTGTATGGTGAGGATCAAGATACGGGCTTCGGGGGTGATTGCCAGAATCTGGCGGGCCGCGTCCAAGCCGTTAAGATTCGGCATTCCGATGTCCAGTAAGAGAATGTCGGGTTTAAACTTACTAGCCCCCTCCACCGCCTCCCTTCCGTCCTTCGCCTCCGCACAGACCTCCCACCCGGGATGGGATTCAAGCACCGAGCGGATGCCCTGCCTTGCGACCTCGTGATCATCCGCAATAAGGATTCGAAGAGCGCCCAAAGGTCCACCCCTTTTTGAACAGACCACGAAGCTCCATCGGCGAGAATTCGCCCGAAACACTTCGTAGTAAAGATAGTTGCCCTCAATGCCCGCAGCGGTTGTAAACAGAACGCGCGGAGGCTAACTTATTCACAGAATTGCGACATTAGGGCAGGTTGGCAATCAAACGACTTCCTGATCAATTGCTTTAATAACGTCGCGCGCTTTAATACTGTCGCGCGTGGCTTCCACCAACCCAAAGATCGCATCTAAATTGCGGAGGATTTTCCATGCGTTCAGCCGCTTCCTGGCCGTTTGGCTCTATTCTGTCGCTCGCTGTACTGTTTGCTATTTTTTCGCCTGCGGCTTTTTCCCAAGCCCCATCGCCGGCTACGCCTGCCGCTTCCACCGCTCCCGCACAAGAGCAGGCTCCTCCGCCCCCGAGTGACGCCGGTTCGCAGAACCCTTCCGGAGCGCAAGCACCGATCAGCCCGGAACCGAGCGGAAATGATCAGGGTGGGATGTTTGTCTTCAAGAAGCAGGTGGAAGAGGTCGTGCTGCATGCCACCGTGTACGACGAACAGCGAAACATGGTCCCCGGCCTCGATAAGAGCGCGTTCAGCGTCTATGACGAGGGCACGCTGCAGCCGATTACCTCGTTCCGCCGCGAGGATGTTCCAGTCGCGATGGGGATCGTCGTGGACAATTCCGGTTCCATGCGCGACAAGCGGGATAAGGTTAACCAGGCGGTCATGAATCTGGTCCGCGCAAGCAATCCGCATGACGAGATTTTCGTGGTCAATTTTAGCCAGAAGTATTATCTCGATCAGGATTTCACTGGCGATGCGAACCTGTTGCAGGCAGCATTACACCAGGTCTCGGCGAAGGGAAGTACAGCTCTGTATGACGCGATTGTGGCCTCGGCTGTTCATCTAAAAAACAATCCGCATCTCGAAAAGAAGGTGCTGCTGGTGATTACAGATGGACAAGACAACATGAGTCAGGAAACTTTGCAGGAGGCCGCGCATAGGTTGCAGCAGGCCAACGGTCCAACGCTTTATGCGGTTGGGTTGCTGGGCAGCGGTATGCAGAGTTCAGGGCGCGAAGCATTACAGCACCTTGCTGCGGGGACCGGAGGAGTAGCTTACTTTCCCGACACGCTGGACCAGGTGGATAACATTACGCGAAGCGTAGCGCACGATATCCGCAGCCAATATATGCTGGCCTACAAGCCGCACAATCAGAATGCAAAGCCGGGATACCAGTCAGTTCGAGTGGAGGCGCACGCCCCGGGGTTCGGCAAACTTACGGTTCGCACCAGAAGCGGGTACTTCCCCCCGGAAGGCGGCCGTTAGAAGCGGCCGCTCGCCTTTAGGCGATGGGAACTTCCGTGGTGTTACGAAGCTGGGGGGGCATCTGGATCTGGATGATGTTGTTCTTGATTGCGTAAACCACCAGATCGCGGATGGAATGCAGGCTCAGCTTCCGCATTATGTTGCTGCGATGTGTTTCCACGGTCTTGGTGCTCAGGTTAAGAAGTGTCGCCACTTCTTTGGAGCTTTTCCCTTCCGCCAGCAGTTGAGTCACTTCCCGTTCCCGGACCGTCAGGGTCGGCAAATTCGGCGGCTCATTTCTGGAGATGGCATGGCCCTTGTCGAGGAAGCCGGCCAACACCAGATCATTAACCCGCGGAGTGAAGAACATTCGCTTGCTTTGCAAAGCTTCCACCGCCGAAACCAGATCGCGGGCCGCATCTGACTTAAGCACAAACCCACGCGCTCCGGCATCCAAGGCTTCGCGAATCACCTGATCGGAATCCGTGATCGTCAAGACAATAACCTTGAAGTGAGGATCATGCTGCAAGAGCTGGCGTGTCGTGTCCAAGCCATTAAGGTAAGGCATCCCGATATCAACGATCACGACGTCAGGCTTCAACTGTTTAGCCATCTCGACGGCTTCACGGCCATCGGATGCCTCGCCGCAGACTTCCCATCCCTCGTGCTTCTGGAGAAGCGCGCACAGCCCGCGACGTACTATTTCGTGATCATCAGCTAACAAAATACGGAGTTTCATGGCAGTCTCTTCCTCCACCTACAACCGTTCCCAGACATGACCAAACCCGAACCAGCACCTTCACTTCAACATGCGGCGCCCGGAGCCCTCGCTAGAGCCGTAAAGACCCGATGCTGACTTACTGCTTCCACAGCTTCCAATAGATCCCGCGCCGCATTTGACTTCACTACATATCCCCGCGCTCCTGCATCCAGAGCTTCCCGCATCATCTGCGGAGAATCGTGTTGAGTCACGAACAAGACCTCAAGACCGTTGTTTTTCGGCTTCTGCTGAATCAACCGGCACGCTTCCAAGCCATTCATTCGCGGCATCGTGACGTCGAGTACCACGACATCGGGCCGCAAACTATCGACTTTTTCTAACGCCTCAAGCCCGTCCGAAGCTTCACCTACCACTTCCCAACCTGCGCGGCCCTCTAAAAGAGTCCGGAGCCCTTGCCTTACGATCGGATGGTCATCCACAAGCAAGATTCGGACTAGCGTCACTCTCTGGCCCCCCTGAGGCAGCTTCGGCCGCACTACATGCAACGGCTATTTTTGTTATCGGTTACTGCCGCAGGAGTCTCCCTTTCCGGGCGGACAGAGAGATCCTAAGCAAACCACTCTGCAAGCTAACATGCGATCCTAGCTCGCCGAATACAGGGAATCCTGTATCTTTGTCGGATCGAGGTGAACAACGGATTTTACATTAATTGCCGACTGAACTGACCGGCGGAAAGTGAGGGAAGTAAGTTCCCTCATGCAGTAAGGCATCCACAGCTTCGACAATCGAGCTTACATCTGATTTCGCGCAAGCCCCGCGAATTCCAGCCCTTCGAGCCTCATCCGCCAACTGTCTCGAGAGATGAATGGTTACCATCAGAATGGGAATTTCGGGAAAGAGCCCGGAAATCTGTCTCGCTACGTCCAGTCCGTTCAGGTCGGGCATCTGAAAATCCAGAAGAATCATGTCGGGCGGATTTTTTCTAACTCTCTGGATCGCCTCTCCCCCGGTTCGAGCCTCGTCGCACACTTGCCAGGTGCTTTGCTGCTCAAGCAGCGCCCGGAGGTAGTGGCGTACCGCCGGATTGTCGTCTACCACAAGAATTCGAACCAAGCGGCACTTCCCTTCCAGTTGCGGGTTAAATCGGCTTTTTCCCGATATCATTACTGTTTTTTCACCATATTGGCCGGACGTTTGGCTCACAATACGGTGAACTCCCTAGCAGCCAGTACGAGACCACTAAAGCGTTACCAGATTCCTTTGTCCGTTCCGGTAAACTTGAACTCCAAAGCAGCGGCGGCAGCTAAAGGAGGAAGCAAACTCAGGCGCAGCGTGCTCTTGAGCTCTCCATTGAGCAGTAATCTTTTCCATTCCGAAGCATAGAGTCTTGCGGCCTGAGGGAAGATCGGGATGCGAAGAAATTTTCTCCGGAAGCTGACGAGTTCATTTCCGAATCGCGCAGCGTCAGTGACCACCGACGGCAACGGAAGGTCGACTCCGCGATACGACTTGACGTATCCGGACACTGTCGCCAAATATGTGGCAAGCCCATCCCAAAGTCCCGCCGAACGCGCCAGCGACTTGAGGTAGGCGTAATCGATTGTGGCCGACTCCACGAGGCGCGCGGTGTCAACGACGTCGCACAGCCGAAGATAGAAGTGTCGATACATTCTCTGCAGCGTGCTGATGATCAGCCGTTCCTCTGGGGCAGGCACCGGGAACGTGTGACCCGCCAATTCCACCGTGCCAGCCCGCTGGACAAGCGAATTAGTAACCGCGACTTGCTCCCCTGTCTGGCCCAGGCGTCCCACATGCACTTCAACTAGTTCCGGTAAACCTGGAACAACGAAATTCCACTTGTTCGCCAAGCGGTCGCCCCAGCTCCGTTCTTCCAAATGCGCTTTGAAACGTTCCCGCATAATGGCGACAACGTCCGCACTTCGGGCGTTTGTAAAAAGGTCAAGATCGCTTCCCAAGTCTGGCCAGTGATCGAGAGACTTGATCACGATCACCTTCCCGGCATCTTTCAAGCTGTCGCAAATCGGATACAGGAAGGACAAAGCATGCTCAATACGCACACGCTCTTTCGCCATTGCGTGATCGACAGCCTCGGCCCATTGATTCCCATGTTCGACCATGATCCGATGTAAATCCGGGAATGCGCGCATCACCACGTGATGCGATGCCGCCAGCCCCCAAAGCTCCCCGAAATCCTGTGGACCAAAACTCGCGATGGTTGCTGTTACTTCATTCGTGCAGTCGCGAGCCGAAACCCCGGCCGCATTCGGCTGTGAACCGCCATTTCCGTTGAGTCCCAAAAGAAGTTGCGATAGGAGGGTAAGACACCTGGTCGAGTTCTTCGCGCCATTCATATTTTGATCCGCTTGTTGGCCGCTCGACTGGCCGCAATTCAGGTCTGGCTTACCTTCGATGAGGAAATTCGTTTTCAGGTTGTGATCACGGTATCGCTAAGCATCGGCAGCGAGATTCAGTGTTGCGCTGGCTGAGCCGCGCTGGTGGCTCCAGTTGCACAGGTGGCTGCCGGTTGGCGTTCAATGGCAGTCCCTTCTTCATAGTCGTTCCACGTCTCAATCATGAGGAAAGGAAGAGGGTTCGAACTGTCGTAGTATCGCCGGTAAACACTCGTGGTGTTGTCCAATGTTTTCCCGCACTCTCGCTGGATGTGGCGGTTGAGTCCCCACTTGGCGGCGGAATCGTCGAAGCCCGCCCATGCTCCTCCGATCGCGAGCTTGTCGGGATGTTTGTTTTTCATGGTGTTGTAGAAATTCTTGAGATACTGCTCGCCCCAATTGCTGCCATCAGCCGCCCATCCCCCCGGACCAGGCTGAACCCAGGCATACGAACCTGCAAAATCATTGGCGAACTGTGCCGGCGGTTCGTCCTTGTAAATCAGCAGTGGCGGCCGATCCCAGCTGCTCACGTGCTCGCGTACGCGGTCCCAGTCGATATGACCACTTTTTGGGAAGATAAATATAAGGGGTCGCCCATTGTAAGTCAGGTAGGCGTCGCGATACCTGGCGGCGGGTCCGATGTAGGCGGTATAAGCCCTGTCCATGGCCGCAATTGCGCTTTCGGTTGCTTGCGAGTCCGCGTCTTCCGACTCGTTATACAAAAGAGCGACCTGAAAATGGCTGCCGCTCGCCGCTTCCTGAAGGAGACCGAAATTATGATCGGAATAAGGACGACTCTCGCCGTACCAGTCGACGACAAATGCGGCGATCCCCATACGACGGGCCTGCTGGATCTGCTTGCGAAGAACGGTGGAATCCTCACTGGAGTAACCCACATCCATGTGAGTGTGGTCTCCAAACCATGGCATGTAAACCGCAAGAAGTTTAGGAGAGAGCTCTGGCGCCAAACCATTTTGGACCAGCGTCCGGTGCACGCCGCTGGTGGTGCATCCACCGGCCATTACAAAAAAACCTAGACAAAAAGTAAGCAACGCTCTGGACAAATAACCTCTCCATTCGCTCGGCCTTCCTGCGCAATGATTAGGATGCGAAGACGACTTCCACGGTTGGCACGGAGTGAGGGGCGTTCCGGCTGTCGCGGACACTATGCTGAGGGGCAAGTTGACCTGATTCAAGACTTGGGTACGGCCTGCAATTGGCGGATCACCCAGCGATCGGCGCCGGGCGTCATGAGCACCACGAAGTGCATAACGACGTGTTCGTCATGGATAATTTTCCCGCCATCTGAAATCCGTATTTCGTACTCCGCGGTATCGTGCAACTCTATGACGTCGCCCTCAGGAGCGTAGAACACGGCTTCCAGCCTGTGAGATTGATTCACATATTGCCGGCTGAGGCCGGAGCGCTGCTGGCTTACAACTGTCTCTCGCAGTAATCGCTTGGCCTCGCCCGCGAAGGGTCCTTCCAGAGGGTCGGCAGTGTTGAGTTCGACTGCTTGCGCGATGCTCGTCCACGCGAAACGGTAATCCCGGAGAATTCCGCGCTCGGTAAGACTCTCGACCGCTCGAGGCGTTGCGTTCTTCGTATCCAGTTGCACTTGGACAACCGAATCGGCGGCGTAAGAGCTCAACGCAAGGCAACTAATGAAAGCAGATACCGAAACTACGCGGAGCGCGCGACGAAGATGAGCAATCGCCGAACCTGGCACCGGATTCATGGCTTGCCTCCAATGCGCAGTTCATTCCCCATTACGACACCTGAAGCAGCAGATACCACAGTTGTGCCCGATGCCTCCATCTGCGCCCGTGCTATCCCCTGCTTAATTGGCGCATCCACGGTGCTCTTGCCGTTCGCTTCGGTAGCGGAGAAAGTCACAATCGTGCCATCTGGTACAACGTTTCCCGCGCAGTCATGAACTGGCTCGGTCTGCACCAGCACCCCAATCGGTATGCGCTGGCCTGTAATACGCAGATTGCAAGGCTCCGAAGCAACTTGTTGAACGGCACGCTTCGCTGTGACGTCATCCAGCGAGGCGATCACTTGCACGAGACCAGCCGACTTGCCGGAGGCGGTTCGGAACCACGCCACTCCATTTTGTGCCCGAACCGGTCGCGAGAACAGCGGCTTGTCCCCCACTGCCAATTGAAACGTCACCGTCGCTGGCGCTAATACGAGATTTTTAAATTGATCGAACGGGAACGCGACACCGCTTATGGCATCTCCCTGCCCGACCGGAACCCGCGAGGGATGCACCAGAAAAGTGAGACTGCTGGGCTTCGCCGCGATTACGTAGAAGGTGCCAGTGTGGCAGGTGTCGGAGCACACCAGAGCCAGATAATCACCGGCATTCCGCAAATCCTGCCCTTGCAAATGGATCTCTTCGCCCAAGCTCACGTCGTTTTTACGCGAGACACCGGGTCCTACCAGATAAAAAGTCGCCTTGCCGCTGCCTGTGGTTGGAATTGTCGCTTCTTCGCCAGCCGTCACCGAAGCAGGCACGCGCAGATCCTGCGCAACGCCTGCAATGGAACAGGCCGCCAGGCACAGCACCGCGCAGATTAAGAGGGGGCGACGCATGCCTAGGACCTGCCCAAACTGTACTGGTTAACCACAACGTGGAAATTCTGCACTTTAGACGCGACTGACTTGGGGATTTCGACCGCAAATGGCGCGGACGATTGGGGAAGGAGCGCGTGATCCTCATACCCATCCGCCACCCATACTACTTTCGCGTTGTTATCGTAGAAACTTACGACGACATGCGAAATGTTCACCGTCTGGCCGCTCTGGTTGAGCAAGTCTCCGTGCAGAACGCTTTTTCCTTGAACATCAGATTCAATCTTCTGATTCATGACTCCAATGACCGGATCCGCGGAAGCCGGCACCAGAGTGGCCTTCACATCCATGCGAACGTTTTTCACGTTCTTCAAATTAATGTTGGGGAAGTCAATGCGATAGGGCGACACCTGCTTGGGAAGCAGAACGTGGTCGATCTTGTCGAAGCTGGTTTCGTCATCGATGGCGCTTCCGGCCCCGTCCACCAACGTAGCGTTTACGTTCACAAAGGCAGGCACTGTATCTTCGTTCACCACTTCGCCCATTACCACGGCGCCTTCAGCAGAATCCACCGCGTTCATGGAGATAATCCGCACATGCGGTGCGTCGACATTTTTCGATCCCCACTCATCGGCCGCGCCGCCGCTAACGAGGTCCCAACGCAAATACGTCACAGGGATTACCTGTGAGGGCACGCTCGGCAACTGAACCTTAGGCAACACGGTCTTCCATACATCGCCTTCCCGAACAAGGCGAAAGTCGCGAACATCCTCAAGGGGACCAACCGGCGTCGTCCAATGCAGGCGCACGCGCATCTGAGCCTCGTCATTGGTGATGTGGAGCGGCCGTGACTCGAAGCCTTCCAGGCTTGAGAACGAGCGCAGGCTTCCGTTGGTACCAGTCCAGTCTTGAATGAACATTTGTTTGTTGGTGTCGCTGGTCTTCGAGACCGCAGTCATGGCGCGATCCCAATTGCGACGCTGGACATCGACCAGAAGATTCTTGAGCGCCTGCTCGGGAGTGCTGGCCTTGGGCGTGTAAACCGCAGAGCCAGCCGCGATCCCGACCGTGCCGTGCGCTTGCCCCGCCCCAAACAATGCAAGCACCATGAGTGCGGCGGTGGCCACGACGAGAATGATTGGCAAAGTGAATTTCATTGGATGCCTCAGGCCACGTAGTGCTGTTCGGAGGGTTCGGCGCGCACCGGAATTCCAGCAGCAGTCGGCACCCGGCGTTGCTCCGGCAGTAGAAGCTCAAGGAAAATCGCCAGAAAACTTACACCAATCGGCAATATTCCCCACAACAACCCCTGCCAGGGAGCCGGAACCGCATCGGACTCGATTTTGTGCGCGGGAGGGACGTCGTCCTTAGACCAGGCTGTAATCTCGCCAGTCCCGAAAGTCTCGATCTTCCGCCATCCCACAAAGGTCAACAGAGGCTCGTAGTAGGTATCGTGAACGAAGATATATTTCAGACCGTAGCGGTTCGCATGTTGCAGCATGGCCCGCAACGAGGCCATCCCGGCGGAGCCGTAAAACTTGGCGTTGGTGAGCTGCGCCGAACCGTAGTGAGTCATCTCAGGGAGGAGACGTGCGGAGTTATAGTCTCCGTCCACGCTACCAGCGCTCGTGTAGGTCGAAACCTTTGCCAATTCGCTTCCGAATCCAAGGGTAATGTAGCGATACGCATCGTGGCCGTCGCGATTTAGAAATGCGACCACGGGATCTACGTTCGTCGCGGCCATGCCCGTGGAGCGATAGGGATTGGCCGTAAGCCACCACAGCGCCGCGCCCACAGTACCGACCGCCGCCAGCGACAGGGCCACTGCTGCCTTCGAGCGAAACCGGTCGAGCAACTGAATCGCGAGAATCCCAACAATTGGCATCGCCAAAAGCGTGGCCCAGAATGTAAATCGCTCGAAAGTCAAAATCTCATAGGCCCGGCCCAACAGCCATTTCGGCACGGGCGTCGTACCTCCGAGCCCAAAAATCATTGTGACCCAGAAGCCCATCAGCAAAGGCCGCAGCCGCCGCGACGAAGCCCCGCGAATCAGAATGAACGGCAACGCCAGGATTAAAGCTCCATAAGGAATTACAAAGTAGTTGATCGCCGTCGTGGAATTCAGCAGGAAATTAGCACGGCTGTCGTGAGGAATCGGAATCTGGTGAATGGGATGTTGAATAATAGCCAACCAATAGGGCAGCAGCACTAGCCCGACCCCGGCTCCGACCAAAACTGCAAACACCGCGGCTCGAGACAGCACTCCACCGACCGACCCTGACACCCGTTCATCGCGCGCATCGAGATACGCGACCCACAGCACGGGACCCGCGAAAAGGACTACGCCAAAGATGAGGGTCACGTGATGGGCGGCGGCAGCAGCCAGGCTGATGGCAACTCCCTTGATAAGAGATCGGGCCCGGGCTTCGGTCATCCACTCGTAAAAATAAGGCAAAGCGTTTAAATACAGGGCTGCCGACGATACGGTGGCGAGCTGTCCCGCCTGATAGACCAGAAAAGCCAAGGCTCCCAGGAACACGCTGCCAAGGGCGGCGTAGCTGGCCGCACGATCATCCACCCAAATTCTGGCGAAGCGAAACACTCCGACTGGCAGCAATAGGACCGCGATCAACTGCACCAGCATGTAGCCCATTTTCAGTCCGGCCACAGTCGACAGCAGCGCTATCCACTGGTGTGTCAACGGGGGGTAAGTAGTCTGCGAAAAGCCGCCAAACCACTTCTCATTCCAGGGGTTAAACCAGTGGTGGGCATAGTGCGATGCGAAAAACATGTGGAAGTTCGCATCAAATGAGCCCGCGGGCAGCTGCATCAGCAGCAACGGCCCATGTACTGCCAATGCTACCAGCACAATGGCGAGGATTGGGATAGGACGAGAATAGCTTTGCGTGGTCGTGCTCACGTTTTTGTGCGCTCCAGAGAGTCCCCAGCCAGCACTTGGATTCGCAAACTGTCTACGGGGTTTACTTGATTTTTCGTATCAGGTTCATTGTGGACGGCAAAAGCAGCCTTACTGGCGGGAGTGGCATCTGATGTGCACCGCAGGAATTTAGTGTGCGGGAGGTACACCTAAGCCTTGTACAGAACGTGGTGACACTGTGAAAAGCCGATTTCCGCTCACGAGCTTTTGCATATTTGCTCTTTTAAGCTGCTGCCTGGGACAGACTTACGACGTCGGGGGTCAGGGCGGCAGTTCCGCGCCCAAAAACCAAAACACAGAAACCCCGCAAAATTCCACCGGAAGCAGTTCAGACTTAGGGTGGGGATCGAGTATCGACGTAGCGCGACAGGCGCGCGCTGCTCAAGACGCGCTCAAGAGAAATGATTACGCCGCCGCCGTTACCTACGCCGAGCGGGCAGCAAAATCAGCTCCTCAAAATCCCGAACTGTGGTTCCTTCTGGGATACTGTGCGCGGCTACAAGAGCACTACCAGGCTTCCATTGATGCCTACGATCGCGGCCTCAAACTCCAGCCAAATTCCGTTCGGGGCATGGCCGGATTGGCGCAAACCTATGCCAGGATGGGGCGCGATGCGGAAGCCGAACGACTACTGCAACGCGTTGTAGAAGCGAATCCTAAGGACGCCAACAGTTTACAACTGGCGGGCGAGCTTCTGTTGAATTCCGATCCCACTCGCGCTCTTGAATTCCTCCACAAAGCCGACGCGGTCCAGCCCTCCGCTCACACCGATCTTCTGATCGCTCACGCCTACGAACACCTCGGGCAGACGGATGAATCGACACGGTATTTGAATCGGGCTAAGAACCGCGCCCCGAGAGATCCCGAGGTTTTGCGCGCGGTGGCGGGTCAATATCGCGATCTCGGCCAGTATGATCAGGCGATTGCTGCGCTCCAGGCGATTCCCACCAAGACTATCGATGTACAAGCCGACTTGGCATACACCTATCAGCTTGCCGGAAAGCAACAGGAGGCCGCCGATTTGTATACGCGGCTGGCGAAGAGCGCGAAAGGCAATCTTGGGCTGAACTTGAGTGCTGCGCAGGCCTTAGTCGGCCTCGGCCAGACAGATGCCGCGCAAAAATTCCTTGATGAGGCTCGGCGGATCGACGGCAACAATTACCGGCTGCATGCCATTGCTGGCGCGATCGCCGCGTCCGAGGACCGCCTGGGCGATGCCAGCGCCGAATACAAGCTCGCTCTTACCAATCTGCCTCCGCGCGTTCCGGAAGGGCCGCTCTACCCGATTGAGTTGCGGCTGAACCTCTACGAACTCGACCTACGCCAGGATGATCAGGCGGCGGCAAAGCAGGAACTCGATGCGGCCTTCGCGCTGATCGGTCAGGTTAACGTTCCAGCACCTTCCCGGCCGGAGATGTTAAGACTGCGCGCGGCCATCGAAGCTGGCTCCGGCAACACCGATGCAGCGAATAAAGATTTGCAGGAAGCTCTATCGTTGGCGCCTGCCAATGTTAATTCGCTTTTGAACTACGGTAGCCTGCAATGGAAAATCGGCCAGAAGGATGCCGCTCAAGCCACTTTTCTGAAGGTTCTGGAGTTGGACCCACGCAATCGCACGGCTTTGTCATCCCTGGGCTATCTCGCCCGCGATAAGGGAGACGCCAAGCTCGCGGAGAGCTATTTCAATCAAGCGGTGAAGGCGCATCCGAAAGATTATGCCCCGTACCTCGCGTTGGGCGATCTCTACACCGCCGAAAGGGATTTCAAGGCCGCTGAGGCAAACTACGAGAATGCTTATCAGCGCGTTCCGACTAATCCGCTGATCATCTCGGGAGGCGCCAACGCCGCACTCGAGTCGCACAACTCCGAATTGGCTAAACGCTGGCTGGATCGCGCCAAGGACAAAATGAACGACAGTCCGCAGGTAATGCGCGAGCGCGAGCGTTATCTCACCTTGAAGGGCGACTACGCCGAATCGGAAAAGCTGGGATTCGCGGTTCTGGAAAAACTTCCCCGCGATCGTGAAGGCGTAGTCTATCTCGCCTACGATCTTTATTATCTTGGCCGGTACGAAGAGGCGCTTGCACTTGCAACCAAATACGAGCCTATTATCCCGAATGATAAGGATCTCGCCCTGATTGCCGGTTATGTTCATGCACACGACGGACAAGCCCGCGAAGCCATTGCCGATTACACCCGCGCTCTCGACCGGGACCCCAAGATGGCTTTGGGCTATGGGAATCGTGGATTCATGTTCAATGATGTTCGGGAGCCGGCCAAAGCGGTTAAAGATTTTCAGACAGCGATTCAGTTGCAGCCAGATTATGGCGAGGCGCACCTCGGATTGGCCTATGCCGATCTACAGTTGCATCGCCCGAAAGCCGCTCTCACTCAGCTCGACGTAACCCAGAAAATCCTGGGTAAATCGCACGCCCTGCATCTGGCCAGAGCAGAAGCATTCCGGCAGGAGCAGGATTTCTCCCACGCTGAGCCGGAATACCGGATCGCTTTACAGGAGACTCCGAACGATCTGAACACCCAGTTGGCCTATGCGGATACGCTGTTTCGTCTGCGGCGTTTTCAGCAATCCATAGCTGCGCTTGATGTCGCGCAAAAACTCGCCCCTACCGATGGCCGGGTTTATGCCTTGCGCGCCCAAGTGCACGCCAAGGCCGGATCGCGCGACGAAACGATGCGCGATATTCAATTGGCGGAACAATATGGCAAAGATCAAGTCGACATCCTGATGGCCACCGGAGGCGCGCTGCTGACGCTTGGTGACCGGGACGCCGCGATGCAGCGGTTCTCGCGCGCTCTTGATATTCCGAACGGAGATCGCATCGGAGTCCGGTTGGCGATCGCCCAGGTTTTCATGCGGCAAGGCCATTACGATGAAGCGCGGCGCCAGATCGCCCTTGGATTCGCAGAGGCTCGCGTGGATTCATCTCCCGTTGTGCCGGACGATATCGCCCAGGCAGCCAGCATCTTTTTGGCGATGCATGACTTCGAGCTTGCCGAAACCTACTTCGACAAAGCGCGCCTGGTCGGAGCCAATCCGCGCACCGTTGATATTGGACTGGCGAACACTTATCTCGCCGAAGGCGAAACTCACAAGGCCGACGAAGCACTCTCCAGCCTCGGCACGCCTGATGAGTACCGCGACGACTACGACTATCAGATGGCTGCCGCGAATTTATACCGTCAGCGGCAAGATACGGTGCATGCTCTCACCGCCTTTGCACAGGCCAGCAGCGTCGCCGGCCAGGAAGATCGCGGGGCCGCCCAGACGGCGCAGTATGAGGCCGCCAGCCAGGAGGGCCGGCAAATCACTCAGAACGTGAGCGTATCGCCCGAGGCCTCATTCGCGCCATCTCTTGAAGACATCAATGTCTACACACTCGACGCCAGAATTTTGCACGTTACCAATCCCCTGGTTCTTCCGCCGCCACGACATTCTTACCAGAGTCTGGCTGAGTCCCATTACCGAATTCATGTCGGCAATCTGCCCCCGATCACCGGCTTTGTCGGCGAGAGCCTGACTGCTGGGCGCCTGCTTTTCCCAAGCGTGAATGTAGTTCAAGATCGCAACACCTATGACACGATTTTTAACGGGGGAATTACTCCGGTCGTTCATTTCTGGTCGAACAGCATCGCCATCAACGGTGGGCTCCAGTACACGATCCGCAGGGATACGATCTCGCCAGTTTTTATGAGCCAGAATCTTTTCCGCCAGTTCCTTTATATTTCGACCAGTTCTTTCTATAACTGGGTTGCCATCAATGGCAGCGCCGTTCACGAGGCTGGCCCGTTTACGGATCAAAGGCTGAATTCGCGAGACCTCTCTGCGAGCCTGGAATTCACTGTCGGCCGCCCGTGGGGACACACCTCTCTGATAACTGGCTACACGGTTCGCGACCTTCTGTTTCATCCGCTGGTGCAAGAGTATTTCAACACTTCCAGCTATATCGGCCTTCAGCGCAAGTTTGGCAATCGTTTGACGGTTGCAGTTCTAGCCGAGGATCTGCGCTCATGGAGAGTACAGAACACTGAGTTTGCAATCGCTCAGGCGTTGCTGCCGGGGGGAAGATTCGAATTCCGCGCCAGTCCGCGCTGGAACTTCCAGGGATCTTTCCTGCTTTCGCGAGGCATGAGTTTCCACCAGTACGACAACGCCCAGAGCGAGTTCCTGGTTTCCTACACGCGAGCGATGCACGGTAGTGTGAGAGACGATGCGGGCGGCGTGCCGGTGGCTCATCCGCTCCGGTTCTCCTTCGGAGTGCAGCAGCAGACCTTCTATGACTTCGGAGGAACAGCCCAAAAAACAATCATTCTTCCGGTTGTGCACTTTTCATTATTTTAATTTTGAATTTGATTCCTTCGATGACCGACACACTCAAGAGCGCCGTGGCTGATTCCACTGTGGCCGTCCCGCCCGTCGCGGAAAAGTCCACGGCCTCGCCCCCTGCCAAGACGCTAAAATCAAAACTTCTTGGGGGAAGCCTTACCCTCCTGGCTGGCTCAGGACTGGTCGGGGTAACCAATCTCGTCTACAACGTGGCTACCGCCCGCCTTCTTGGGCCCAGCGGCTTCGCGCACGCGACGGCGGTGTACACAATCCTGATGCTGGTGTCGGGCATCACTCTCTCGTTTCAAGTTGTGTGCGCTAAATATGTGGCAAAGAGCGCATCGCCGGAAGATCGCGCCAGCGTCTTCGCAAGTTTGCACCAGCGATCATGGATCGCCGGCATTGCCATCGGCCTCTTGCTGTTCGTTCTGGAACGACCGCTGACCGCCTATCTGAATCTGCCCGATCCGGTATTGATCTCGCTCCTGGCGTTGGGAACAGCCTTCTACGTCCCTCTCGGGGTACGCCGCGGATATATTCAGGGAGTTCATGCCTTCGGCCCGCTCGCGGTTAATTTCATGCTGGAAGGTCTGGTGCGCCTGTTCGGCGTATTCGTGCTGATCGGTCTCGGCTTGGGGGTCAGGGGAGCTGTTCTGGCAAGCGTGATCGCGGTAGTTATCTCTTATTTTGCCGCCTTGCCAAGTCCCAGCTTGACGTCTTTTAGTTTTCGGGGCATCGCTATTTCGTTCCGGGAAGGACTTCAGGCGATTGTTTTCTTTTCCGGCCAGACCGTCATCAACAACTTCGACATCGTGCTGGTAAAGCATTTTTTCCCGCCAGCCGAGGCAGGATTCTATGCCGCGATCGCCCTGGTCGGAAGGCTCGTGAATATGTGTGCCTGGTCTGTCGTGAATACGATGTTCCCTGTCTCAGCAAGCGCCGGTGACGAAGAAGGCGAGGGCAGTCCTGTCCTATTTACATCCCTGCTGCTCGTTTTTCTGATCCTTAGTGTTCTGATCTTCGGACTATGGCTGGTTCCCAGCTTTCTGTGGAAGACTCTCTTCGGTGCGCATTTCGAGCTTGGAGGCTATGGTGCGCTCGCGCCTCTGCTCATCCTCTATGCAATTACTACGGGAATCTACTCCTTAAGTTCCGTAATCATCACTTACGAAATGTCCCGCAAGATCGCGAATACCAGTTGGCTCCAGCTCGCATTCAGCGGAGCGCTGGCTCTGGGAATTTATCTTCTCCACCAAACGCTTCACCAGGTAATTGTCATTCAGTTGGTGTTGATGGTCTTGCTGCTCGTCGTCCTCACGGTGCCGTTACTGCGCAATCATTTGACCGCCCCGATTTCTCTTGTCTACAGCAGTCTCGGCCTACGCCGTCTGCTAACAGAAGAAGAAGTGATGGCGGAATTCCTGAGAAGCGAATTCCATCATCCTGAGTTCGACGAGTACCGCCATGAGTTTGACGCCGTGGTCAGGCATCCGGATCTCAACAACACAAGGGAGAACGCAGTGCGCCAGGCTTTGCTGTTTCTGCGGCGAGGCGCAATGTGGCGGGAACTTCCTGCAGACACGCAGTGGTTTGAAGTCGAATTAAGGCCGGAAGACCTCGACCGGATTCGCTTTTTCCCGCGAGCTCAATGGCGTCGCGTTGCCCGGGGAAGTTTCTATTTGACGGACGTGGTGGAGCGCATCCGCCTGCGCCTCGACTCCTCCCATGACGAGTTCTTTGGGAAATTGCGCAGCCTTAGTTCGTCCGTTCAGGAGAACCTGATCAATCCCACGGTTCTTCTCATCGGAGTCGATAACACGGGGCCTTTGACAATTCTCGACGGCAATCACCGCATGGCGGCAGCCATGCTAAGCGAGTCTCCCTCGGTGCTTAACCGGCTCCGCTTTATTTGCGGCTTCTCGCCTGAAATGACGCGGTGCTGTTGGTATGCTACGAATGTAAACACTCTGCTGCGGTATTTTAAGAATCTCGTCCGCTACTTCTCATACGATCCAGAGTCCGACATCGACCGCTTTCAGGAAGATAGCTTGTAAGAGTCAGGCGCTCGCAGCGACCCGCGGGGAGCACCATTACTTGACTGTGGGCCCAGTACAGAAAATAGCAGGGGAACTTGTAAATTGCTCCGGGAAGCGTCTCTTTACTGCCGCGGTGACTGGTTTACTGGCGGAGTAGAAGGCTCCTCTACAACCGAGTTGTCACGGCGCCGAAGGAGAATCGGTTCCCCTTGCCGCCGGAGTGATGCCCGCTCCTGAGAAACTTTCGCATCCACCTTTGATGCGCTGTCTCCGGCCACCTGAGACAATTTCATGCCTTCCGCCGAGCGCCGCGTAGCTAAACCGACAGTGGCGTTAGCTCCGCCCAATGTCTGTGCTCTGTCATAAAAGAATTGGGCGGTCTCTCTGTCGCCTTCAACTTCTGACAGGTAGCCAATATTGTTTAGAGCGAAAACATTGTTCGGATCGAGCGAGTACGCATTTCGAAAGGCTTGTGCCGCCGCCGCAAAATCGTTGCGATTGATGTCCGACACCCCCCGAATATTCAGCTCAGCGACCCTCTCTTCAGGAGTTCGTTGAGCCTCAAGGCGGCTGCGCAAATTCTTGGCGTTCTGCGCTGCCATCTCGGTGACCGGTTTGCCTCTCCACGAACGATTCAGCGTAACCACAGCCGAGGCGTCCGACTGAGCGGCGGCGGCGGAATCGTAATATTTCAACGCGGCCTCCGACTCGCCTTCCATTTCCTTTGTCACGCCCATGTTGTTCAGCGTGAATATATTCTGAGGATTATCTTTTAACGCCTTCTGCAGCAAAATGTCGGCTTCTGGGGCGCGTCCTTGCGAGAGAAGTCGGACCGCTTCCACATTGTCGTGATTCACTTGCAGCGGCATGTCGGAAATCGCGAGCGCCTCTTTCATCGTGCGGCCTTCAACTTTCGGTGAGGTGGCACGATAAATAACGGCGTCACTGGCCTGCGCCCCAGCGAGCTCGTAAAACCGCTGGGCTCGATCCATCTGACCTTGCAGCTCCGCAATGTAGCCGAGGTTGTTCAGCGTAAACGGGTCGTCAGGATCCAGCAGGTAGGCTTTGTAAAAAAGGTTCTCAGCCTTCTCGTAACGGTGCTTGTGGAGCTCCGCCACCCCTTCCTGGTTCAACTTTTGCACCGCCGTCAAATGACTCCGCTTGGGGAGCGTAATCTTTAGGTCTTTTGCATAGAGAGCGGGCGCCCATGCAAGAGTGGCGCTCATCAGCCCGACGATCATTCGTTCTTTCCAAGACATTTCTCAGGCACCCCTGCGCAACATATGGCTTTGTAGCGTAGTTAAGATGCCGAAAACGGACGATTGTTTGCCATCTAAGTACCACTTTCGGACGAAAAGGTGGCTACCTATCCACCTCTGGCAGCATCCAATTGAGGCGCTGAAAACTCGTCTACTGGGGTTCTGCCATGCCTAGGTTGTTGTTAAGGATAGCTTTAGGAATCGTTGCCGCTAGTTCGATTCTGGCTGGAGAGTCGGTGGGTCAAGCCCCAGCCTCTCAAATGGTCTCGGAATCCGCCACGTCAACATCCTCTAACACGTTAACCCCATCGATTGAGATAGTGAAATCGGCTCCGCAACCTACGGAGGCGTCGGATACCCTTATCGATCCAGCCAGCCTTCTCCCCGATCTGCCCAAGGTGCCGAACGCGAAAGCCAGCCTGATTGGGGGCACGATCGGCAGACTTGACCGCGTGCGGGATCAGCTGACGGTGCAAGTGTTCGGTGGCGGCAAGATGAAGATATCTTTCGACCCCAGAACTCACATTTACCACGACGGCGTTGAAGCATCGTTGGCAGATTTGCGCCAGGGCGATCGCGTTTACGTTGACACGATTCTCGACGGCACTACAGTCTTCGCGCGAACCATTCGGCTGAAGAGTTCCGCGCTCGCCGGCGAAAGTCAGGGGATTATTACCAGCTATCGGGCGGACAAGGGCGAACTGCAGATTCGCGACGCTCTTTCCCCGCGCGAGGTAAAGATACGAGTCACGTCGCAAACTCGGATCATCGAAGGTGACCACTCCGCCCCTGCCAGTAAACTCGCCCCCGGTACATTGGTGGCGATCAAATTTGGTGCGCGGCAGGATGGCGGCGAGATCGCCAAGGAAGTCTCCGTTCTCGCTAGTCCTGGAGCGAGCTTCACGTTTGCCGGACAAATTACAGCCATCGATCTCCGTCTCGGCCTCCTGGTTCTGAATTCTTCGACCGACCATAAGACGTACGAGATTTACCTCGATCCCGCAGTAGGAATCGATGACAGCATTCGCCCATCCACAGATGTCACCGTGCTCACACGCTTTCAGGGAAATCACTATGTTGCCCGCAGTATCACGGTGAATTCTCAGAACCAGCGCTAGTGCAGCTTCTGGTAGTCGCATACTCCGCTTGTAATCTGCGTCGGGATATTGCTGGCGGGCGTGTCCCAAGACACATTCTGGAAATCGAAGAACTCCGTCATATCCATTTGAGCTGCGTCACGCTTGGTCAGTGATAGCACGTTAAATCGTGTCTCGATGAGCTTGAGAATTGGTCGGCGTGTGCGATACGTAATTCTTCCTGGTGTACTCGTAGATGAAAGAATGACTTTCCCTTTTCGGGAACAACTTCTTGGCAGATGCGCTTCGCATCTTTAGAACCAATTGTCGTATTCACACAACGCGATCCCTGCCCAGATGGCACTGCGGTTGTAGCACCAAAGTTCTTAGACGAACGTTATCTTCCCTTCAATTTCTTTCCGGCCTAAGCTGACCTCGTTCCCAGAAAGTTTCCATAAAAATTTAGGGCCAGCAAGAGGAAATCTACAGGCAGGCGTGCCTCCCCCTCGTTCTGGCCAAAGCACGCCCAAAGCTCGGCACCACTCCGCTCCTGAGGACCCGATGCGTAGTACCTGTTTTGCTGTTGCAGTAATCCTTGCTGTGTCGACCCTTGGTTCGTCCAGCTCCACTTACGTCGTTCCTACCACAACCCTATCCGCTCAAACTTCAAACAACACCAGTGCGGCAAACACTTTCTCGAACCAATCGAATGGCAACCGAGGCGCCGGCAATGTGAGCAAGGTTGACGTCCATTCGCTGCTCTACTCCGGAGCATCGACGAAAATTTATGCCCACTTGCTCACATGGTTCGGCGAATCTCAACACATGAATATCGGCTATAGCTCCACCGACGCCGCGCAGATCAGGCGTCAAATTGACGACATGGTCAGCCGCGGAATTGATGGTGTGATCATTGACTGGTACGGTCCCAACAATTCCATCGATCAAGGTACGAAACTGGTGATGGCGGAAGCCGAGAATCATCCCGGTTTTACCTTTGCCATCATGATCGACCAAGGCGCAATTGAGTGGTATTCCTGCCAGGGATGTTCACCGCAACAGTCCTTAGTGAATGAATTGCAGTATATGGAACAAACATATTTTTCTTCGCCGGCATACATGACGCGCCAGGGTCAGCCGGTCGTCACCAATTTCAATGTCGATCTTTCGTACAAAGTCGACTGGAATGCAGCGAACGCCTCTTTGAGCACCCATCCCGTATTTGTTTTCCAGAACAACGACGGTTTCACCCATACCCTCAGCGATGGTAGCTACGCCTGGGTTATGCCGACGACCACCGATTACGGAAAAAACTATCTTGCCAGTTTCTACAATGCGGCCATGTCGCATCTGAAACCGCAAGTGGTAGGGGCCACGTATAAGGGCTTCAATGACAGCAAGGCCAGTTGGGGCTCGAACCGCGTCATGGGGCAACAATGCGGTCAAACATGGTTGCAAACCTTTTCTGATATCAACAGCACTTACAACTCGGGAAAGCAACTCAGTGATTTGCAACTGGTGACTTGGAATGATTATGAAGAGGCTACGGAGATCGAATCCGGCATCGACACTTGCCTGACCCTTTCCCCTTCACTCTCAGCAAATACTTTGCAATGGAATATCAGCGGAAACGAAAATACCGTGGATCATTACACCGTGTATATCAGCGGTGACGGCCAGAACCTGATGTCGCTTACCGATCTCGAACCAGGATTGCGCTCGCTGAATATGTGTGGCTTTCCGATTCCGAATGCCAGCTACAAATTATTCGTGCAGGCCATCGGTAAACCCACTTTGGCGAATCAGATTTCGGGAGCCATCAACTACAACTCGTCATGCGTCCCTGTGACCGGACCACCCGTACCTCCACCACCGGCTGCGACGGTATCCTTCGGCGCTTCTCCGACTGACCTTACCATTCTCGCCGGCCAATCCGGACATTTCACGGTAACCGCTACGCCGCAGTCAGGAGCGTTCAACAGTTCGATTTCACTCGCGTGCGCCGGGATTCCCAGCAGCTTGCACTGCTCGTTTTCTCCCGCTAGCATCACCCCCGGCTCCGGGGTCGCCACTTCCACTCTTACCATTTCCGCCGCTGCTGCTTCCGGGATGCACCTGCCCCAGCGACACAATTCGATCCCAATCTTCGTTGGCTGGTTGCTGCCCTTTGGCATTGGCGGTTTTGCCATGTTCGGTAGCCTCCCACGCAGGCGTAAGGCGCAACTCCTCGCTCTGATCGCCGTTGTTGGCATTGGCATGGCCGGCAGTTCTTGTGGGGGTAGTCCCACCAGAACCCCAGCTGCTGCCGCGGTATCTACCGGTGGCCGCTATACCGTCACCATTCAGGGGAACTCCGTTTCCAGCCAGCTTTCCACTGTTGTGACCGTTATTGTTCAATAGCGCTTCTTGCCCGGAACCGTTCGACCGCGGCCGATGGATTGCAGATCGATGCACCCAGCCGAGCGAGTTCCGGGTCATAAGCCTCAACATCAGCGACTTCGACGGCACCCACCCGGGAAGCCTGCGGAACCTGGTAATTTGCCGCAAGGCCTCAGTACGCTGCTCCAGCTCGAAATGCCGCAAATATTTCAGAACGATGGTTGGCATCGTCATCCGTAGAGCAGTGGAAAAATTCTGAATTGCCATCGCTTGCTGCTTTTCCTGGTTCGTCAGAAAGTTAATCAGGCAAGTGGCTAAGTCCTGCGCGTTTCCCGGTTGGTAGAACTCGATTGCAAGTTCTTCCCCGTCAGCCATCTGGCGAAAATCTGCAAGATCAGCGCAAACAATGGGAACGCCATAGGCACAGGCCAGGTGTGCGACTCCGCTGCAACCGGTGGACGAAGAGTAGGGCATTACCGCGACCGACGAACTCTGAAAGAGATCTGGCAGCCCGTCTTCATCCACATATCCTGTGAACTCGATCGCGGGGTTACCTGCATGCTTCTTCTTTAGCGACTCCACATAGCCGGCCGCCTGAGGATGATCCCCTCCACCGACAACCAGCTTTGTGTTGGGCATTGCAGCAGTCACAATCTGGAACGCTTCAATCATGAGCTCCAGGCGTTTGTAGGTTCCCCATTTTCCGAAAGCGAGGATCCGGTGCTGGGGATTACCACGCCGGGCGAAATCCGGATACTCGGGCCGACGTGTCAAAACGCCGTGGGAACGCACGTGAACATTATCGTGCCCATATTTTTCATGGAGAATTTGGCGGTATCCCGGCATCAGGACGGAAACCGAATTCGAGAGCAACAACATTCTGGTCGCGACAGCGCCCGCGGCCCGATACAGACGCGGGTGTCGCACGCCGGCGTCTTTCAGGTCCACCGTGTCCATCAGATGGTGCAAGGTAACGTGAGTGTAGCGGCCGCTCAAGCGTGCCAACAGGGGAGTGAGAAGTCCCAGGAAAGCGTTGATTGGATTGCGGCCAAACGTACTGAAAAGCAGATTGAACCAAACTACATCGGGCTTCAGCTTACCGATTGTTTGAAGCAGTCGAATCGCACTGGCGGGATCGTCGAACGACCAGCAGCGTTGCACGGAGAAGCCGTCCAATTCGGGCTGCGCGGGCGACATCTTATCGGCCAGAACGGTAAGGCTCAGAAAAGGATTGCGGCGCAATTCTTCCGCAATATGCAGGCCGTACTCGCTCAGTCCCCCTTGGCTGGGAGGAAAGGTGGTCACCAGACAAATTTTCATTTATTCTTCGGCCTCTGCCGCTGTGCATTGGATGGGAATTGTGGGGAAGACGTTGCTGTAGAAAAGGATATGGCTCATGGCAAAGCCGGCAGCCCGGAAAATTCCGCTTGCGGCTCAGGCATTTTGCTCAAAAACGCCTCTCTAACTCTAATTGTCGCCTCTTCGACCGGAAGGGGTTCGATGACGGTCATGTGGCCGCTAAGACGGCTAAAAGTCAGGTAGGCTTCTCGATTCTTACGAAGGAAATCTGCTGGATACTCCGGCTTTCTGGCGAATGCTGCCGCCGGATCAGCGTCGATAACATATGCCACGTCAGGTTGTGGCACAAAAGCCAGCACAAAGCGAATAAATAGCCGTGTCAGCCGCCCGCTTAATGGAAGATTTGCCAGTTCGTCGTAAATGTAGCGGTCAAAAATGACGACATCGACATCTTGTTTTCTTAAACTGCGGACCTTTCTGCAAACATTCACCGCATCTGCGAAATACAGGCAGAAGCGAAGTGCGGTCACGGGCGAGGAAGTAACATTCTTATCACGGCGATGCAGCGGCTTCTCAGGAGAGCCTATACCCCTGTCGCCCTTGAATGCCTTGTGACTCATGAATTCACGGAAGCTTGCCCCTACGACTACGTTGTCCCAAAAAGTAAGGAGCTGCGTTCGTTGTCCGGCTCTGTCGAGCCAGGCTTGCAGCTCACCAATCTGAGTGCTCTTGCCCGCGCCGTCAATTCCGGAAAAGCTCAGAATTTTCAAAAGACACCCTGCTGCTCTGGATTTGTTTCACCTGATAAGCCGAAGCTGGAATCTAGTGAGCTCCGGGTGGTTTACTCGAAGTGCCTGCGGTTAAAGCGACCACTGATCCGACTGCCACCCCCGCCCCAATAATCGCTCCCATTCTCACTACGATGGTGCGGACCCGGCGCTGTTTTGCTGGGGCTATCGCGACCCCGGCCGGTTGCGAGGCCGCAATACCGCTCGCGTCAGGAGATTCTGCGGCAGCTGTACCTACTGGCTTCTGTGATTGGGTTTGATTCTGGGCAGGTTGGCTTTGCGCAGCCGGAGGAGGAGCTGGAGCAGCCCCACTCCCGTCTTGTTTTGAGTTTGTCTGTGGGGAGGCGGATTGCTGGGGCGCCGACTGCTCTGCTTTCAAGACGACTGCACCCGGGCTGTCAGGGAGTTCTGCCGGTTGCGCCTCCGTCTTCGCCAGCAGCAGCCATGGGTCCGCGCTCGCGGACTCGCGCGACTGGGCCTGTTGCGCAGCCACTGGCAACACAGCTACCGGAAACCCAGAGAGCAGTATGCCGCTCCAGGCCACGTGCACCAGCATTTTTCTCCATGGTCCCATAGCCATCCCTTCGAATTGCCGATGCGCCGCCTTAGCTGGCAATTTTCAAGTCGCCAAGGCCCAAGCCGGGCGAATACCAAGGCAGGCTCTGTGGAACGTCCGGTGAAGCAACAGCCTGGAAACTCCGCACCGCTTCATCAGCCGTTTCGAAAACTTCGAACAGCCGATCCACGCGCATCAATTCCATGATCGTCGCCGACTCAGGAGAGACCGACGCCAGTTTCATATCTCCGTCCCGTTTCATGGCCTCTTGCATGCAATAAAGCAACGTTTCAATGCCGGCACTGTCCATGTGACGTATCTGGGAGCAATCTAAAACAATACGTGGACGGTGGACTTCCAGCAGCGGCTGCAATTCGCTGACGAATTTCTCGCCTTCTGCATGGTTAAGCGTTTCCGGTAGCTCCATCACAATCACGGGACCTCTGCTGTACATATACTCACCCCTGAATAAGATTGGCTCCGAACTGCCAGGCTTTCGGCGTCCGGGGCTCTTGTTGCTGTGGTTCTAGATCGGTGATTACTTGTTGCGCCTCATAAAAATCTAAGCTGTTATTTCCGGCCTCTTCTCGAGCTGAGCCATTCGTACGCATGATGCTGCGATCCGAGATTTCGAGTGTAACGTTGCGTCCCAGGCTCAAAAGCTTGTTGCCATTGACAACGGCGTGGCAAACGTCAAGCCATATGCCAACATGAGTATTGGCCAGGATGGAACTATCTTCGATGACCGTTCCGTAATCCACGTAACAGCCTTTCTCGATATTGCTGCAGCGCGTGATCAACGTATCTTCCAGCAGCTTGGCGTTACGGCCTATATACGCGGGCGCTACTACACGCGCCCGGCGATGGATTTCAGCCCCTTCATCGACCCAGATTCCGGGTCTAATTTCCACGCCTGAAGGACGCATTACGCAGCGGCCTCGGAGCGCGTCTGAAACTAAGCGGCGCAAATCTCGAGGATGTTCGAGGCGATTCACATAATCTCTGACAATATATAAGGCGGCAGCTCCCTCGGATTGCGCGAGCAAGTCTTCCAGATCGGCGTGTTGCGCCTTCGCGCAATCAATGACCCAGAGACTCAAAGAACCTTCAGCATCGAGCGTTCGCGTGGCAGTCTGCTTTGCTTCCCGGTGGAAGTAGAACAAATCCAGCAGGTCGGCTTCTGTGTACAAATCCGCAGACATTACAAACGCATGCTCGATGCCCTCGCGCGAAAAATCTCTCAGTTTCTGTGTGACGCCTGCGCTAACATCGGCCACAACCTGAATCGATAAGTTTTCGTGCTCGACCGAGCAAGGTTGCACCGCATGGGCCATCTCGACCGATACGAGTACAGAAATCACTTCCACACCAGCACGCGCGAACCTCTCGACGGTGCGCTCCATCATTGAGCGTCCCATTACGTCGATGCAAGTCAACGGCTCCGCGAGGACAGGGGCAGGTTCACTTTCCGAGGATGTCGCGCGGACTCTCTGCAATCCGGTCCCAACTACTAAAATGGCTCCTAGCCCCACTGGCTGCTTCCTCTCTCGTTTCTGATTCGGGATCTTCGTCCCTGTGTATTCGTCACTGCGTGACCGCACGTCCATATGATGATGAAAACTGCGAACGGTTGTTGATTTTTCCCGCCGGAGCTGCTTCAGCCATCTGAGTGACGGCCGGCCGTCGCAGGATTCTCCGCTTCGGAAAAAGCAGGTCGCGCATCTTCATCTTCGCTTTGTGCAGCTGTGACTTCGAATTGCCAACCGAGCAATCCAGCATCTTGGCGATCTCGTGATGCTGGTACCCTTCCATTTCGTGAAGGGCGAAAATCTTGCGGCAGCCTTCGGGAAGCTCCTGCATCGCGCGGCGCAGCGCAATGCGATCGATGGCGCCAAACAAGTTAGGATCGGCTTTCCCTACATCCCGCCGGAGAGAGGGCGAGTCCGAGGAGAGAGGTTCGTCCAAAGACAGGATGGGCGGAGCCTTTCGACGGCGCAGCTTCATTAGTACGGTATTCACCGCCACCCGATACAGCCAGGTAGAGAATGCGGAATCACCGCGGAAAGAACCTACACTGCGAAACACCTGGAGGAACGCTTCTTGTGTCAGGTCTTCCGCATCGGCCACATCTTTTGTCATCAAAAGGCAAACGGAATAAACACGCTTCTTGTGGCTTTGGAAAAGTGTGGCAAAGGCCTGTTCATCGCCATTCTGGGCGCGCTGAACCAGGTTACGTTCGTCGTCGCGGTTGGGTACTT
Organism: Candidatus Sulfotelmatobacter sp.; assembly: GCA_025462865.1. GTDB lineage: Bacteria > Acidobacteriota > Terriglobia > Terriglobales > Acidobacteriaceae > Sulfotelmatobacter. Next base: position 51,894 of record JAOAPI010000045.1, read on the forward strand.
CCCTGACCGGAATCACATTGTTAGCTGCTGCTGAAATCGCGCAAGTCGCCACTGTAGTCTCCTTCTTTCTGAACTAGGGTGCTTGTCTATTGCTCTCCACGATTCCGGGAGCATTCATCATCCGAAATGAGAGTAACGATTGCGCTACTTCCCTCCCATCAGGGTGCTCCTGTAATTGAATCCCAGACTTGCTGTACCTCGGCCGACCGAGCAAAGGTTTCTGCACCTCTGTGTTTTTGGTAGGGTTCCGAAACTTCTTTTTCTTAGGCGTGTTGCCGAAAAGCGGCCGAATCATTCGCGGCAGAGCTTTATGTCGCGATTGATCCGGCCGCTTCTGGTACGGCAAACTTGCTATTTAGTAAAGCTTAAAGCCCACTTCAACGCTGATCTGCACGTTTACTGGGCGACCGTCCTTCAGAGCTGGCTGAAACTTCCATTGCTTGACGGCCTCGATGGCTTTGGAATCCAGTCCCATTCCCAAGCCACGAACCACACGAATGTCGCGCGGTCGTCCCTGGTCATCTACGATCAGCCAGAGAATGCAAGTTCCCTGAGTCTTGGCGTTTCTTGCTTCCTCTGTGTATTCAGGGTCAGGTGTAGAAAGCGCTTGTGGGGCGGATATTCCACCACCAACTTTGAATACGCCTCCGCCAATTCCTCCCCCGCTCCCGGCGCCGACTCCCGGTCCATGACCCACACCGACGCCACCGCCAGATCCAGAGCCTATACCGCCGCCCGAGCCCGTCCCATTCGACGGAGGAGCAGAAGGAAGCGCCGCAGCCGAGGGATTGCCGAGGTTCGGCATATGATTTGAAGCCAAGTGCACTTGCGGAGGAATAACGACCGTCGGCTCAACCGCGAGCTTCGGACGCTCGTTGCGAACAATAATCTGAGGCGGAGTAATTTGCTGCATCGCCGTTTTCGGAAGTCTGCCTTTGATTGCCGGCAATTTGTCGTGATCGCCGCCGCCACCACCGCCACTGGCGATTTTCTTCGCCACCGGCAGAGCGTAGGAATCCGGCGACGGAGCGATCAGCGTCACCGTCTCGTGCGGCTGAACCTTCTCCACCACTTGGTGGCCGAAAGTTGCGCCGGCCAGAATCAAGGCCAGCAATACGACGTGCACTATCGCCGATCCAGCAAGACCATTTGATCGATAATTGTTGAACTGTCCCCAGATTGCATCCGGACCCAGCGCCTGATTTCGTACTCGCACTGGCCGCACTGCGCGCTCGCGGCCTCCGTAACGCATTGCCGTTGAAGAAACTGGGAAAAAGGTGTCAGCGGCGTGATGAGAACTTTCGTGATTCGGCATTGGCGCTCCTAAAGACTCCCAAATAAGAAAAATAAAAAACTACAAAAGGGCGACCCGTTTTCTTACAGTCGCCCGGCCAGAAGCAGCACTAACAAAACTACGACAACCAACCCAAGTCCACCGCTCGGGTAGTACCCCCAACCCCTGCTGTATGGCCAAGCGGGCAAAGCTCCAACCAGCAGAAGAACCAAAATAATTAGCAGAATCGTTGACATTTAAACCCTCCGATTATCGTGCTCCGTTGAAGCAGGCCCGGTCTCTTTTCGACCGGGCCTCACCGATAAAAATTACCGATCGTTCTGAGCATGTTCCTTGGACTGGCCGGAATATTTCCGGACCGCGTCCAGAAAGGCCTCAGTCTCAGGTGAATCCTTGGGATGAACTTTTCCCTCCAGAATGTCCTGAAATGGAACGAACTTTCCATACAGGAGCCTGGTTTCATCTTTATCCTGGGTAACCGCAGAGCCGTTGAGATCGATTCCGGCAAAAATTCCGCGGGCTCGTGAATAGGTCAGCACTTCAGCCTTCATCTTCCAATCGGTGTCCGCTGCCGCATCGCGTCCAACTGGACCGGCAGCTGCCGAGGCATCCGCTCCCAACTTGAATTTGCTGGTTAACAAGTGCTCCATTCCCTTATCGTTCATCACTACCATTACAAGATCCACGGCCTGACCACCGAGTTGCAGTCCCCAGCTTCCTCCGGTAATAGTGATCGGTGCCGGAGGGCTCCAGCGACCGTTTTCTGTGCGGCACGTTGCTACACCTTTGCCGTGGCTGCCGCCGAAACCTACCGCAATCTTGACCATGGAAGGAACCACCGCCAGGCACTTTGCATCCTTCATGACCTTGTCTGGAATTGCTTTATCTGGAGTACCCATGATCTCGGTCAAAACTCGAGCGGCGTTATCAAGCCGCTTTTCAATGTCCGACCGATCCTTCTCAGCGGACCATGCCATGCTGGACAACAACAGCAGGCTAGATCCGAGCACCACGAGACATCTCGTTGCTGTGGCACTAAACTTTTTCATACGTGAACCTTTTCTGTGCTCGAAGCGAGCAGCTGTTTATTTCCAACGGCCTTGAGCTTAGCGTCCGTAACGTTAGCGTTCCATCCGGTTCAACCTGTAAAGTGATTCAAGGGAGCCCGCAGAACTAGGGGGGGACGTAAGGGTTCGTAACATGAATAAATCGCCAAACTACAGTCTCGGCAGTATTGCCCCTTCGGAGAATGTAATTACCGATGGTAGAAACGAAATCTTTTTATCTACTCTCAGGCCGCATCTCCCACCGGGCTGCCGATCGGGCCAACGGCTTCGGAGTATCCGACGTCTTCCGCCTTGGTACGCCGCATGATGTCCTCGGCCCGGGTTATCTCTTGCGAAGTCTCGCAGTGAACCGCGACCAGTATCCCGCCGTTTATTAATCGACCTTCGTATCTGCCTGCTTCGCTTTCGGATATCCCGACACCGATGAGGCATCCCGCGAAACCACCTAGAGCGCCACCTACGCCTACTCCGGCCAGCGCTGCAAGAATGGGGCCGGCGGCGATAACCGGACCAATACCCGGAATCGCCAGCGCGCCAACTCCTACCAGCCATCCCATGGCACCTCCGACGGCCGCTCCCGAACCAGCTCCAACCGCCGCGCCTTCTGGCGCTTTAGTTGCATCTTCGCTCACCGCCAAATCCGTCGCCGGCTTTTCCGGCAGCACGATCGAAATATCCGATCTCGAAAACCCTGCGTCCGCAAACTGGGCGACGGCAACTTTCGCATCGTCTTCCGTCGAATAGACTCCGAATACCGATTTGCTTTTCGCCATTGCTGTCGGTCCTTATCTCGCTGATCTATTGTGGGTAAGGGAGGGGATGAAACCAATCGGGGAAAGCCCTGACATGGAGGAATCTTTAGGGATGGGCTGCCACTCTGAATGCCGTCGGTACGACGGCAAAGGTCCAAGTGTCAGGATGCCAAATTCAAAGACGCTTCCGACAATTCCGGTAATGCAGCATCTGCGGGAAAGGTAGCGCTCACCCGGGTGCCATTCGCTCCGGACTCAATCTCCAGGTTTCCACCCAGCTGCCGTACTCGTTCCCGCATGCCCTGGATGCCGACACCCGCTCGCGGAGCTGGCACTGGCATGCCCTTCCCGCGATCCTGAATGTTGACTTTGATATTGTTCGAATCCCGGTGAATGGCGATAGCCGCTGAACCGCTGCCGGAATGACGGTGAATATTCGTCAGACATTCCTGGACGATGCGGAAGATTGCGGTTTCAAATTCAGGCGACAATCGTCCTACATTTGGATCCAGATGCAGATCCACTTTTATTTTGCTTCGTTCGGCAAAGCCCTCAACGTACCATCGCACCGCCGAATGTAGCCCAGCCTCATCGAGAAGCGGGGGGTGCAACAGATGAGACATAGTTCGCAAGTCTCTCGATAACTCGTCGACCAGCCGCAGGCTTTCCGTAATTTGGGCGGCCATCTCGGAATCTTTCTGTAGCAAAGCGTCTTGTACCGGAACCAGAGTCAGGTTCAATGCCACCAGCAGCTGTCCAGCGGTGTCATGTAATTCTCGGGCGATCCTGCGTCTTTCGTCATCCTGCATGCGCATAAGCTGCGCTGACAACCTGCGAAGCCGTTCCTGAGCGCGATCGAGATCAGCGGTGCGTTCTTTAACTTTAGCCTCCAATTCCTCGCGAGCTTCTTTGAGTGCCGCTTCAGAAGACCTCCGTTCGGTAATATCTCTGCAGACACCCATGATGCCTTCCGGGCGCTTCGCCGAATCGTACGTCACCTGGCCAAGGGCTTCCATCCAGCCCGTGCTTCCATCGGATCTGGTTTGGCGATACTCAACGTGATATTTGCCATCACCTTCAAGCGCCTGCTCAATTGCTTTTCTAACTGCCTGACGGTCTTCGATGGTCACGCCTTCCAGAGAGGCCTCATATTTTCCCTTGAGAGATCCTCGTGGATGCCCATGAATGCTTTCCATGTTTTCCGACCAGCGAACGCTTCCGTCGTTTATGTCCCAGTGCCAGGTACCAACGTGAGCTGCCTCGAGACAGAAGCGCATTCTTTCTTCGCTTTCTCGTAGCGCTTGTTCCACTTGTCTGGTCCTGGTGACGTCGCGGGCAACTTTCGAAGCGGCCACGATCCTGCCAGAGGCATCCTTTACCGGCGACACGGTCAAGGATACGAGAACTTTTTCGCCTCCCTTAGTGATCCTGACTGTTTCGAAATGGTCGATCCTTTGTCCCGATCTCAACCGTCTTAAAATCTCTTTCTCTTCGATTTGCAATTCTGGAGGTATGAGGATTGTGATGGGCTTCCCCAAAACCTCACCCTCGGTGTATCCGAAGATTCGTTCCGCACTTTTATTCCAACTGTTAATAATCCCGTTTAAATCTTTGGTGATGATCGCGTCATCGGAACTCTGAACGATTGCGGCTAATTTTGAATTGATCTCTTCCGAAGCCTTCTGCTCCGTAATGTCCAGGCACGCGCCGACGTACCCTTCCAGCACTCCTCCGTCGCCCAAACGCGGCTGAGCGTGGGCTAACACCCAACGGTATTCGCCATCCGCGCGCCGCAGCCGGTATTCCATCTTGAACGGCAGCCGCGATTTTGTGGAAGAACGATAAGAGTCAACACATCGCTGGACGTCATCGGCATGGATGCCACTGGTCCAACCCTCGCCGATTTCTTGTTGCATTTTTCTGCCCGTGAATTCAAGCCATGCGCGGTTGAAATAAATCAGCAGACCATTGGGATCTGAAATCCAGACCATGGCGGGCACGGCATCCGCAGTGATCATTCTGGCTGGCAAAGGGTTTTCTTCCATGGAGTCTTTTTCTCGAGCTGCGTGCAGGAACCGGGTCTCCCTTTTCATCCGAGTACGGGGGACGGCTCTCGTAATACGGAGCTATAGGGGATTGTGAGCTCGACCAGTGTGCCGGGCTGAGTATTGGTCAGCCGCAATTCCCCACCAAACTCCTTGGCACGCTGTTTCATGCCGCCGATGCCAACTCCAACGCTGTCAGGCTCAAGGTCGACAATTCTCTTTCCAATACCTTTACCGTCATCGCGGACAGCAACAACGATCAGCCCATCTTTTTGGGTCAGGCTAATGCCGACTTTGTGAGCTCCCGCGTGCCGGAAAACATTGGTTAAAGCCTCCTGCACAATTCGAAAAACCGCAGTCTCAACCTCCGAGCCCAGCCTCGGAAAATCCTGCGGTTGAACGTCAAGGGAGGTTTCAATGCCGCTGCGTTTGGCTAGCCCCTCAACGTACCAGGAGAGCGCCGAGAGCAATCCAACTTCGTCCAATAATGGCGGATGCAAAAGGTGAGACATGGTCCGGACTTGCTGAATCGCACGATCAACTATGTTGCTGGCCTGGGCCCACGTATCGTCCGGAGGACGGTCAGTTTTTTGCAGGACTGTCTTGTCCAAGACCATCTTGGCAACTGCAAGCTCCTGCCCGAGTCCGTCATGCAGATCGCGCGCTATCCGACGTCGTTCCTGATCCTGCATGGTCATCAGCCGGACGGAAAGCCGTCGCAACTCGTCAGTTCTGCGGTCAACCATTCTCTCCAGCTCGGCGGCGTTGTCGCGAATAGATTGCTCCAGCTGCTTACTGTCATGAATGTCGGAGCAGGTTCCGTACCATTTAAGGATCTTTCCTTCGGGATCTCGAATGGGAAGAGCGCGAGCCCGAAACCAACGATAAGTCCCGTCCTCCGCCCTGAGGCGATACTCGGTTTCGTACTTTGCTCCCGATTCAACGCAGCGCAACCACTGCGCCATGGCCTTTTCGTTATCGTCGGGGTGCACGTAGTCCAGCCACCCGAAACCCTCCGCCGAACCGGGGACAGCGCCGGTATAGTCATAGAATCGGTCGCTGATGTAATCGCGAGAGCCGTCGGCCTTGCGGCTAAAAATGATGTCCGGCGCGGTGTGGATAATGGCATCGAGTTCCTGATTCTTGCCCACCAGTTCCACGTTAAGCTGCAGGAGCAATTCCGCTTTGCGCGCTAACTCGTCAGTGCGCTCCAGAACCCGATTCTCCAGTTCGCTATTCAAAGCCTCGAGTTGTCGCGTTTTGCGGTGGAGGTCCGCGAACACACGCACCCTGGCGCGCAAGAGTTCGGGAACCACCGGGACGGAAATGTAATCCACAGCCCCATGCTCGTAACCTTTCAGTTGGTCGAGATCGGTCAGATGTACGGCTGATACAAAAATGATCGCAGTCCTTTGAAAACGTGGGTGCTGCCGAATCATCGCCGCCAATTGAAAGCCATCGAGCTCAGGCATGCTTACATCCATAAGCACGACGGCAACATCTGTCTTCAAGAGAAGTTCCAGGGCTTCCTTGGCGGAATTGGCTTTGATCAGGTTCTCGCCCAGTCCGCCGAGCATGACCTCATAGCTGAGCAGCTTTGCCGGCTGATCATCCACCATGAGGATGTTGACCTTCTCGTTTGTGCCCATTCGACCTTTTTATTTCGTCCCTTAATACCGTCTACGCAGACATTACCCGCGTTGCTACCGGTGAAGCCACATACGAAGCGATGATAACAATTGCTCGGTATTCACCGGCTTCGCCAGATACTCCGACGCCCCCGCTTCGAGACATTTCTCGCGGTCACCTTTCATTGCTTTCGCGGTGAGCGCGATGATTGGCAAGCGGCGGAATGAGGCGTTCTGCCGGATGACCTGCATCGTTTCATAGCCATCCATTTCGGGCATCATGATGTCCATAAGGACAATCGCAATATCCGGAGTGGATTCCAACTTCGCGATTGCTTCGCGGCCGGTACCAGCGGTAATCACGGTCATGCCGCGACGCTCGATCACGCTGCTCAAGGCGAAGATGTTACGGACGTCGTCGTCTACGACCAACACCTTCTTACCAACCAGAGCATCGTCAGAATGATGTAACCGGTCAAGCAACCGCTGCTTCTCCACCGGCAGATCAGCAACGACCCGATGCAGGAACAGCGCGGTTTCATCCAACAGTCGTTCGGGCGATTCCACTCCCTTGACCACAACGCTGCGAGCGAGCGAATGCAAACGTGCATCCTCATCCGGAGAAAGCTCCTTGCCTGTGAAAACTACGACCGGCAAATCGCGAAGGGATGCAATGTCACTGAATCGTTCCAGGACCTCGAAGCCTGAAATGTCGGGCAAACGCAGGTCGAGAACGACGCAATCGAAGGCTTCGTCATTCGCGATCTCAATAGCCTCGGCGCCTGTAGAAGCGACCGTGACGTCGATATCGTCATAGCCCAGAAGCTCCTTGATGCTAAGTTGCTCAGCGGGATTGTCTTCCACTACGAGCAGTCGCTTTCGCCGCGGTGCAGAATATTCCTTGATGCGCGACAACGCGTTTTCCAACCCTTCGGGCGTCGTGGGCTTGGTGACAAAGGCAAAAGCTCCACGCGCAAGGCCGTGATGCCGGTCTTCATCCAGCGTCAACATCTGCACCGGAATGTGCCGGGTTGTCGGATCCTGCTTCAGATGATTCAGCACCGTCCAACCCAGCATGTCGGGGAGGAAAACATCCAAGGAGACTGCCGTTGGATGATACTCATGGGCCAGCGCAAGTGCTTCCGCCCCGCGGCCAGCGACAAGAACCTTGAAGCCCTTGTCTCTGGACAGGTCGCACAATACGCGTGCGTAATGCGGATCATCCTCCACGATGAGCAGGATTGCATCGTCGGGTTGCAGATTGTCTCGATCGTCGACAATCTTCTCCGCAACCTGCTCGGTGGCAACCGCGGTCAGGGGTGGTGCAGGAGGAATAAACATTGGTGAGCCGCCTGCAGAGCCCGGAGTAGCCGACGCCACCCTCAAGGTTGAAGGGCCTACGTACGTCTGCGGCAAGTAAAGGGTAAACGTGCTACCGCGGCCCGGAGCGCTGCGGAGCTGGATTTCTCCGCCGAGCAGACTCGCCAGTTCACGGCTGATCGCCAGACCCAGACCTGTGCCCCCGTACTTGCGGCTGGTGCCGGCATCTGCCTGCTGGAAAGCTTCAAAGATGATGCGTTGTTTCTCGAACGGAATTCCGATACCGCTATCGGAGACTTCGAAGGCTACAACCGACGCCGCCTTCCCGAGGATCGGATGATCTTCGCTCCAACCGCTCTTAGACGGGGATACCGCTAACCGCACGCCTCCGCTCTCGGTGAACTTGAAAGCATTGGACAGCAGGTTCTTCAGTACTTGCTGCAACCGCTTGGCGTCGGTCACCACGCTCCGGGCGAGATGCGAATCGCTCTGCACTTCGAAACTGAGGTGGCGGTGTTCCGCTTCATGACGGAACGGACGTTCCACGGCATCCAGCAGGCTCGCGAAGAAGACTTCCTCCGCTTCCACTGAGACCGTTCCGGATTCAATCTTCGACAGATCGAGAATGTCCGTAATCAGGTTCAGTAAGTCCGTCCCCGCGCCATGAATCGTGCGCGAGAACTCGACTTGTTTCGGCGTCAGATTGCCATCCGGGTTGTCGCTCAGCTGTTGGCCCAGCACAAGAATGCTGTTCAACGGCGTACGCAATTCGTGAGACATGTTCGCAAGGAACTCTGACTTGTACTTCGAAGTGAGAGCCAACTCTTTGGCTTTCTCTTCCAGAGCGCGGCGCGCTTGCTCGATTTCCTGATTCTTGCGTTCGACTTCCACGTTTTGTTCGGCGAGCTGTTGCGCTTTCTGCGCAAGTTGCTCGTTGGTCTGTTGCAATTCTTTTTGCTGCACCTGAAGTTCGGTGGCGAGTTGCTGTGACTGCTTCAACAAGCCTTCCGTTTGCATGGTGGCTTCAATACTGTTCAGCACGATGCCGATGCTGGCCGTGAGCTGCTCGAGAAATGCCAACTGCGAGGTCGTGAAACTGCTTAATGATGCCAGCTCAATCACTGCCTTGACCCGATCTTCAAAGAGCACCGGGAGCACGATAACGTTTCGAGGAACCGCCTCGAACAGACCCGACCGAATCGCGATCGTGTTAGGGGGCAGATCCGAAATCAGCATTCGGCGTTTCTCTGCCGCGCACTGTCCCACCAACCCCTCGCCCAGCTTCAACCGCCGGAGATGTCCGTCCTCTCCATCCCCAGCGAAGGCTGAGAGCAACATCATCTCGGATGATTCCTCCCCGCCCATCTGGTAAATCACTCCTTGTTGGGCGCTCACCAGGGGCGCCAGTTCCGATAGAAGCATGCGTCCCACAGTCGCGAGATCGCGTTGTCCTTGCAACATTCCGGTGAAGCGCGCCAGGTTCGTCTTGAGCCAGTCCTGCTCGGTATTGCGATCCGTGGTTAAGCGGAGGTTGTCAATCATCGTGTTGATGTTGTCTTTCAACTCCGCCACTTCGCCGCTTGCTTCCACTTGAATGGAGCGCGTTAGGTCGCCCTTGGTTACAGCGGTTGCGACCTCGGCAATCGCGCGCACCTGGTTCGTCAAGTTATCGGCCAACAGGTTGACGTTGCCCGTGAGATCTTTCCACGTTCCGGCGGCGCCGGGGACGTTTGCCTGACCACCGAGACGGCCTTCCACGCCGACTTCGCGGGCCACCGTCGTTACCTGATCGGCAAATGTAGCCAGCGTATTCGTCATGTTGTTAATGGTTTCCGCCAGCGCGGCGACTTCGCCCTTCGCGTTCACGGTGAGCTTCTTAGTCAGTTCGCCGTTGGCGACGGCGGTCACGACTTTCACAATACCGCGGACCTGTTCGGTAAGGTTGGCGGCCATTACGTTGACGTTGTCAGTAAGATCTTTCCACGTTCCGGCGACACCCGGCACCTGGGCCTGGCCGCCGAGCTTGCCTTCCGTACCCACTTCGCGGGCCACACGAGTTACTTCGGCAGCGAACGCGTTGAGCTGATCCACCATCGTGTTGATGGTGTTCTTCAGTTCAAGAATTTCGCCTTTCACATCTACCGTGATTTTGCGCGACAAATCGCCGCGGGCCACGGCCGTGGTAACTTCCGCAATGTTTCGTACCTGGCCGGTAAGGTTTCCGGCCATTGCATTCACCGAGTCAGTAAGATCCTTCCACGTTCCAGCCACACCGGAGACGTTAGCCTGCCCGCCGAGCCGCCCTTCACTACCTACCTCACGCGCCACTCGCGTGACTTCAGCAGCGAATGAACGCAACTGCTCGACCATCGTGTTCAACGTTTCTTTCAGCTGCAAGATTTCGCCGCGCACGTCCACTGTAATCTTCTTCGACAAATCGCCGTTCGCAATAGCCGTCGCAACTTCGGCAATGTTACGAACCTGGCCAGTCAAGTTGCTGGCCATGAAGTTGACGTTGTCCGTGAGATCTTTCCACGTGCCCGCGACGCCGGGCACCTGCGCCTGTCCGCCAAGCTTGCCGTCCGTACCGACTTCGCGGGCCACACGCGTTACTTCGCCGGCGAACGCGTTAAGCTGATCCACCATCGTGTTGATGGTGTTTTTGAGTTCAAGAATTTCACCTTTCACGTCCACCGTGATCTTGCGCGACAAATCGCCGCGAGCGACGGCCGTAGTGACTTCAGCGATGTTGCGGACCTGACCGGTGAGGTTTCCGGCCATCGAGTTTACAGAGTCAGTTAAATCCTTCCAGGTTCCGGCGACTCCGGGGACGTTGGCCTGTCCACCAAGCCGCCCTTCGGAACCCACTTCACGGGCTACACGGGTTACTTCACCAGCGAACGCGTTCAACTGATCCACCATCGTGTTGATGGTTTCCTTCAGCAACAGAATTTCGCCGCTGACGTTGACCGTGATCTTTTTAGAAAGGTCGCCACTCGCGATGGCCGTGGCAACTTCGGCGATGTTACGCACTTGGCCCGTCAGGTTGCTGGCCATGGAGTTGACGGAATCCGTGAGATCCTTCCACGTTCCGGCGACGCCCGGGACTTGCGCCTGTCCGCCAAGTTTTCCGTCAGTGCCGACTTCGCGAGCCACGCGCGTCACTTCGGAAGCGAACGAGCGCAACTGGTCCACCATTGTATTCAGCGTGTCTTTGAGTTCGAGAATTTCTCCCTTCACATCGACCGTGATCTTGCGCGACAAGTCACCGCGGGCCACGGCGGTCGCAACTTCCGCAATATTTCGAACTTGACCCGTGAGGTTGCTGGCCATGAAGTTGACGTTATCGGTGAGATCCTTCCACGTGCCGGCTACACCGGGCACCTGCGCCTGGCCACCCAGCTTGCCTTCCGTACCCACTTCGCGGGCCACACGCGTTACTTCGCCAGCGAATCCGTTGAGCTGATCCACCATCGTGTTGATAGTGTTTTTGAGTTCGAGAATTTCTCCCTTCACATCGACGGTGATCTTGCGGGATAAATCGCCACGAGCCACAGCGGTAGTAACTTCAGCGATGTTTCGCACCTGACCGGTGAGGTTTCCGCCCATGGAGTTCACGGAATCGGTTAGATCTTTCCACGTGCCAGCGACGCCAGGGACGTTGGCTTGTCCCCCGAGTCGACCTTCAGTGCCCACTTCGCGCGCCACGCGGGTGACTTCGCCGGCGAAACGGTTGAGCTGATCGACCATCGTGTTCAGCGTTTCTTTCAGTTGCAAAATTTCGCCGCGCACATCGACCGTGATCTTGCGCGACAAATCGCCGTTAGCAATAGCGGTCGCCACCTCGGCAATATTTCGAACCTGGCCGGTGAGGTTGCTGGCCATGAAATTGACGTTGTCGGTGAGATCCTTCCAGGTGCCGCCGACACCGGGCACTTGCGCTTGTCCGCCGAGCTTGCCTTCGGTTCCTACTTCGCGGGCCACACGCGTAACTTCGCCAGCGAAGGCGTTAAGCTGATCCACCATCGTGTTGATGGTGTCTTTGAGTTCGAGAATTTCACCTTTCACATCCACCGTGATCTTGCGGGACAAATCGCCACGCGCCACTGCCGTAGTAACTTCAGCGATGTTTCGTACCTGAGCCGTGAGGTTACCGGCCATAGCGTTGACGGAATCCGTAAGATCTTTCCACGTACCGGCCACGCCAACGACGACGGCCTGGCCGCCCAACTTTCCGTCCGTACCCACTTCACGAGCCACACGGGTTACTTCCGAGGCGAACGAGCGAAGCTGGTCCACCATGGTGTTGATCGCTTCTTTGAGTTGAAGAATTTCGCCGCGGACATCGACCGTAATCTTGCGGGAAAGATCGCCGCTGGCGACGGCCGTCGCGACTTCAGCGATATTGCGAACCTGGCCAGTAAGATTGCTGGCCATTGAGTTGACGGAATCGGTTAAATCTTTCCACGTTCCAGCGACACCGGGCACTTGCGCCTGGCCGCCCAGCTTTCCATCGGTACCTACTTCGCGCGCCACACGCGTCACTTCGGCCGTGAAGACGCCGAGCTGCTGAATCATGGTGTTTACGATGTCGGCGGAGCGCAAGAACTCGCCCTCCAGCGGACGACCGTCCACGTCCAAGCGCACGGTTTGCGTCAGATTTCCTTGGGCCACAGCGGCGATCGCGCGGGTTACACCTTCCGTTGGCCGAAGCAGATCCTCGACCAAGGTATTGATCGAGACTTCCATCTCGCCCCACGCGCCTCTCGATTCCTGAAAACGCGTTCGTTCGCGAGTTCTTCCTTCCTTGCCTACAACTTGTCCAACGCGCTTCAATTCCTGGGCCATTTGCTGGTTGGCGGCAGCAATGTAATTGAAGGTATCCGCGATCTTTCCCGGCAGTCCTGTCCACGAGCCCGGCAGGCGCACGGAAAAATCGCCGTTCCGCATGGTCTGCAGACCGGCTAGAATTGCCCCAAGGTCCCCCGAGGCTTGCTCGGCGCCCGGTTCCTCTACCGCAACAGAATTTCCGTTTCGCCCATTCTTCGAGTTTTCATCGGGCGAATCGGTGGCAACGGTAGCCGTCGCTACCCGGTTGCTTTTCTTCATACTTGTCTCCTGAAATAAGGAAAGGTCTCGCAATAGGACAAAGCTGGAAGCCAGTTGGCTTTCGAGCGCCCGGAATTCACCTTTGCCGAAAGGAATATAACTGTTTGCGAATAAAGACAGTGGCGCACACTTCGAGGCAGGTTACTGCAAGGGAATGCGCTACCGAAATCTGGGTATACTCGGCACATTTCTGGTGGATTCTTTTGAGAAAAACACAAGACCGAACTCTCGATAGTTAACACGGGAAACTGTAGTCTGACTCTAGGGTCTTTACTGTAGGCGGGCTCCCAAACGCGGGCTTCGGAGTAATACCTGGTTTGCTCCCTTTGCCCAAGAATCTGTTCGTAACCATTGATAACCCGAAGCAGCGTGTAAATAAATTACGGCGACCCCCTTGAGTTTTAGTATCGTTAGGATCTCGCTCGCTCCCAAAATGCACCGCCTTGGCCAGATTGCAGATTCTAGTAATAGGCCAAGTAAAGCGCTCCGTTATGGATTAGCGATTCTCATCGCACTCCTTGCTTTGGTGCTTCGCGAACTGCTCACTCCCTTCGTCGGAAAGAGCAATCCTTATCTCACTGTCTGGACGGCCGTGGTCTTCTCCGGATGGTTCTGCGGCCTGGGGCCGTCCATCCTCACAGCTTTGCTCGGGGTCACCGGCGTCTGGTACTGGTTCTTGCCCCCGTTCCACTCTTTTGCTCTGCAAGAACCCAAGACTTCCATTGCTGGGATAATTGGATTTCTGTTCTTCTCCGGCCTGATTATTGTTCTTGGTGAATCGCAGCGCCGTTCCCTAGCGGATAGGCTGATGGCAGAAGAACAACTGAGAAATGCTCACGACGAATTGGAACGAAAGGTAGTAGAACGGACAGCGGATCTGAACACGGCCAACGAGAGCCTTCGCGAACTTAGCGGCCGGCTCCAACAACTGCGTGACGAGGAGCGGCGGGAAATCGCGCGCGATTTACATGACAGCGTAGGGCAGTTGCTTGCCGCAGTTGGTATGAACTTGGCAGCGGTCCAGAATCAGGCCGATAAGCTCGATTCTGCGGGAATCAGAGCGGCAACCGAAAGCGTCACACTCGTGGAACAAATCTCCAGGGAAATCCGCACCATCTCACACCTGCTTCATCCCCCTTTGCTTGACGTCGCGGGTCTAGCTTCCGCGCTTCGATGGTACGTAGACGGCTTTTCGGAGCGCAGTAAGATCAAGGTTGAGATGGACATTCCAACCGAGTTCGGCCGACTTTCCGACGAGATGGAAATTGCAATTTTTCGCATGGTGCAGGAGTGCATAACGAATATTCACCGTCATTCCGGCGGTACTGCAGCATTGATTCGCGTGGTTGAGGCGGATCATGCGCTTGTAGTTGAGGTTCAGGATTACGGCAAAGGCATCCCTATCCAGAAACAACTGGAACTCACTTCGTCCGGCCGAACCGGAGTGGGATTTCGAGGCATGCGCGAACGAATGCGGCAATTGGGCGGGACTTTGGAAATTCGATCCGACGGCACAGGAACAATTGTGAGAGCGAGATTGCCTTTGGGACTTTCCGCAACCGACAGCGCCAATCCAACCGTCGGCTAAAGTTCGCGGCAGCGAAGTTCCTAGTTTTCCATCCCAAATTTGTTTTCTTCAAGCGCATTTCAGGACTTGAGACGGCGTGACGCATCACGGGTTTTTTCTCCAACAGTAGGGTGATCCCCGTATGTTCCGTACATCTTCGAACTTATTACGATGGGAGATTACCGAAGCGGACGATTAAGACCACGATGAGGACTCACGAAAGCCTACCGATAATCGCGAGTCGAGGGAAATTCGCGCGGCCAAAAGGGAATCTTGTAACGCGCAGAGGACACGAGTATAACGCCTCCTACGCGTGTGCGAGTCGCCACCTGGAGGTCCTATGCGCCTGTTAAGCGTCCGCCTAATCGTCTCTTTAATCGTCGGTATCACCTTGGTATCACTCGGGTTTTCCTATTATCAGGTGGTGGGGGAGAAGCGGGTCTTGCGTAGCGACCTGGAACGCCGCGCCGAGGTGCTGGCTGAAAGCGTTGCGGGCAACGTGGAGAAATCGTGGGAGTCTGGATCGGAACGTGGATTACAGCGCCTGGTGCAGCGGTTCGGTAACCGGGAGCACCTTTTGGGAGTTGCAGTCTACGATCGTCAGGGAAGAGCGGTGGCGATCACCACCGAGCTGGCACAGGTTCTAAAAGCGATGCCGCCCGAGGTCACTCAGGCCATGGCGGAGCATCACGGAAAAAGTTCCTTCGTTCGCTTGGGAAAAGAACCCGTGAACATCTTTGCCTTGCCGTTGCGCCGGCAGGACGAGATCGCAGGTGGATTGGCTGTGGTCCACGATGCAGGGTACATCCGGGCACAGAGTCTTCGCACGTGGCGGGAAACTTTTCTAAGAGTGCTCATCCAAGTCTTTCTGATCGTTTTCATTACAGTGTTGATTGTCCGCTGGAGCATTGCCGGACCGATTGCCCGGGCAGCGCAATGGATGCGCGCCCTTCGCATGGGCAGAATTTCCTCGCGCCAGCAAATGCCAGATCTGGATCTGTTTAGACCCTTAGCTTGGGAAGTAGTGACGCTGGCGGAGAGCCTGAGTCAGGCGCGGAACGCTGCCGAGAATGAGGCGCGATTACGGGAAGCCTCTCAATCCCGCTGGACGGCGGATAGCCTCGCCATCCAACTTCAGGCACGTTTGGACGGCGGCCGTCTTTTTGTTGTGTCCAATCGCGAGCCGTACATGCATCGCCACAACGGCAAATCACTCGAAGTGATTGTGCCACCGAGCGGTCTTGTTACCGCTTTAGAGCCGGTGCTCAACGCTTGCGACGGAACCTGGATAGCGCACGGCAGCGGTCCTGCTGACGCAGAGGTTGTCGATGCCCAGGATCGATTACGCGTCCCTCCGGACGATCCGCGCTACACGCTGCGCCGCGTATGGCTGACCAAGGAAGAAGAGGAAGGCTACTACTACGGGTTCGCTAATGAAGGTCTGTGGCCGCTTTGTCACATTGCGCACACGCGGCCCATCTTTCGCGCCCAGGACTGGGAACACTATCAAGAGGTGAATCGCAAATTCACCGCGGCAGTCCTCGAAGAAATCAAGGACATTCCAAAGCCTGTCGTACTGGTACAGGATTACCACTTTGCCTTGATGCCGAGGATGATCAAAGAGAAAAGGCCAGACGCGCGCGTGGCTATTTTCTGGCATATTCCGTGGCCGAATCCCGAAGCCTTTGGCATCTGCCCCTGGCAGCGGCAGTTGGTAGACGGTTTGCTCGGCGCGGACCTGATTGGGTTTCACATTCAATCGCACTGCAATAACTTTCTGCAGACGGTTGATCGGGTTGTCGAATCCCGAGTCGACTGGGAACACTTTTCCGTCTCGCGGCAAAATCACAGGACCATCGTTCATCCTTTCCCCATCAGCGTGGACCTTACGGATGATGACGCCGTGGGCATTGACCGATACGGAGCAAATTACGTCGACCGCTCGGCGCTCCTGCACGACATTGGAGTGGACACGCCTTTTGTAGGAGTCGGTGTGGACCGCGTGGATTATACGAAGGGAATTCAGGAACGCTTTCAGTCGGTCGAACGCTTCCTGGAAAAATATCCCAAGTACCGGCAGCAATTCACGTTCGTGCAAATTGGCGCACCGAGCCGCACTCACATCAAGCGTTATCACGACCTGATGGCCGAACTGGAAGCCGAAGCGGAGCGAATCAACTGGCGGTTTCAAACCGGTAAGTGGAGGCCCATCGTCTTTCTAAATCGCCAGCATAGCCATGAAGAAATCGAACGCTATTATCGTGCTGCCGACCTCTGCATGGTTACGTCCCTGCACGACGGCATGAACCTGGTGGCAAAAGAATTTCTGGCCTCTCGGCACGACGACCGTGGCGTATTGATCCTGAGTCAGTTCACTGGAGCCGCACGCGAACTACGCGATGCATTGCTGGTGAATCCTTACGACATCGATCAGACTGCCGAAGCCATTCGGGTGGCTCTTGAGATGGAACCGGAAGAGAAACAGATGCGGGTGCACCGCATGCGCAGGGTTATCAAAGAGCAGAACATTTATCACTGGGCCGGAAGTTTGATCACGGAACTCTGCGAGGTAAGACTCGACGCGGTGGATCCCGCGCCGCCAAAATTCCGCGGGAACGTAACCGCTGCTTGACGAATCACCGTCCCAGGATAAGGAGAAAGGGTTGAATCCGGAGTCGAAGTCCCTGGTCGAATCTTTTTTGGAAACGCTTAGTCGGGCACGTCAATCGCTGTTGATGCTTGATTACGATGGAACGATCGCGCCATTCCGCAAAAATCGCGATCAGGCTTTTCCCTATCCTGGGTTTTCCCTGCTATTGCAGGAAATTGTCTGCACCGGCCGCACACGAGTCGTCATTATCTCCGGTAGAGATGCGCACGAACTGGTGCCTCTTCTGGAGGTCGAACCACGTCCTGAAATTTGGGGGCTGCATGGGTTACAACGGCTGAATCGTGACGGCAGCGTCGACCTTGCTCCATTGGACCCGGCCACGATTGAGGCTTTGGCCGCTGCGGAGAGCTGGTTGATTTATCAAGATCTGCAACAGACGGCCGAGTTCAAGACCGGCAGCATTGCAGTGCACTGGCGAGGACTAGGTGAATGTGATGCGGAAGCGCTTCGGGGAAGAGTGCTACTCGGCTGGAAGCCGATAGCAAAGACTACCCACCTGCACTTGATGGAGTTTGATGGAGGTATCGAGATTCGAGCACGAGACGCAGATAAGGGGGATGCGGTCCGCACGATCATGAGCGAAATGCCCCCGGGCACGCCCGCTGCTTTTTTTGGAGACGATACTACGGACGAGCACGCGTTCGAAGCGATGAATGGCCGGGGGCTGAGTGTTCTTGTACGTCACCGGTATCGCGCCACCGCGGCGCAGGTTTGGATTAAACCGCCTTTCGAAGCTTTCGATCTGCTGGCGCAGTGGCTGCATGCTTGCCAGGGGCATAACGAATCGAGCAACGAGACCAGTTTGGAGGTGAACGTTTGACGACCGCAACAGCAACAGTTCCAGCTCCGACTCGAAGCCCGGTGAAGCCCTTCTACTTCAACACTTCTGCGCACCTGTTGCGTATCACGCCCCAGAAAGCGACCACGCTGTCTGAGTTTCTGGACGCGTTGCGGGAGTGCCCCGAGGGTTCAATTTTCCAGCACACGTTCCGAACGCTGCAGGAGCATCACTTCATTCGAGAAGGATTTTCAAACGACTTCGCGCACTGGGCAGTTTCGGCGTGCAATGAGCCCAGTTTGGCGGAGGGACTCGCTAGTGTAGACGTGCGCGAGTTTACCTCGGTCGCCCAGATACGTGAGCGATTTATTCAAATCGTAGAGAGCTTCCTTCAACGCACTCCTGCGGCCGCCAACCGAGCAGCCCGCGAGACGTTTTATTTCTGCTCCTCGGAATCCGTAGTCATTCCCACCAGCTTTATTGCCCGCTCCATGCAAGATTTCGCGGAGGGCCTGCGCAGAGTGACAGTGCACTGCATTCATCATCATTTCATCGAAGCGCGGTTAAGATTGAAACTGATGTCCAACGATTTTTCGCAGTGGTTGTATGAAGATATGGGCCTCACCGACGCTGCCCGCCAACTGAACCGGATCGACATCTACACCGTGACACTGGAAGACGTCCGCAACCAAATTGTTCGAATCGTGGAGCGAGCGCTCACTTAAGCAGCGCGTACATTTATGGAACCAGTGGAACAGCAAGTCCATTCTGAGTTAGTTCATTCTGACTCTACCGCAAAGGACGAATCGTCAAACCCGTCCACCGCCTCGGCCGCTGTCGCGCCCGCGCGTCCTGAGCGACGCAGTAAAGCTCGGACATGGGACACGCCTCCCGCTCCGGTTCCTCCTCCCCACCTGGATGACTACAAGAGCATTGTGGGCGAGGCGGAGATCGACGAATTGAAGTTTCTCGCGCGCGAATTGAAGGGTAAGAAAGTAAAAATGGTCAACTCCACCGCAGTGGGTGGAGGAGTGGCCGAAATGCTGAATCAACTGGTTCCCTTGCTTAGAGAGCTTGAGGTGCAAACCCATTGGGACGTTATTACCGGGGGCAACGACTTTTTTGAAGTGACCAAGGCTTTCCACAACGCTCTGCAAGGCAGCGATTACGACCTGACCCAGCACGCTCGTGACATCTTCCTGATGCACAATGAGCAAAACCGCGAGCGCATTGAATTCTCAGAAGATTTTATTGTCATTCACGATCCGCAGCCGGCGGCTCTGATTCGCGCCGAACGACGACAGTCACAGCGGTGGGTTTGGCGCTGCCATATTGACCTATCCAGTCCCAATCCGTCAGTGTGGGGCTTCCTGCGGCCATTCATCGAGCGATACGACGCTGCGATCTTTTCTTCGCAATCATTTGCGCGCCAGTTGCCGATTCCTCAATATTTGTTTTATCCCTGCATCGATCCGTTATCAGAAAAAAACAAGGACGTCGAGGAAAGTTTCATTCAACAAGTTTGTGACGAATTCGGAATTGATCGCTCGCGTCCCATTGTCACGCAAGTATCCCGCTTCGACCGTGCGAAGGATCCGGTAGGCGTGGTCCAGGCTTTTAAGCAGGCCCGCAAGTATGTGGATTGCCAACTCGTGTTGGCCGGTGGCGGAGCCAGCGACGATCCCGAGGGTGCCGCAGTTCTCGCGGAAGTGAAGGAGGCTGTCGGCGACGATCCAGACATCATTATTCTTGACCTGCCTCCGTGGTGCGCTTTGCAAATCAATGCGCTGCAGCGAGCTTCCACGATTGTCGTTCAGAAATCGATTCGAGAAGGTTTCGGGCTGACCGTGACCGAGGCCTTGTGGAAAGGGAAACCGACCATTGCCGGCGCGGTGGGTGGTATTCCGAACCAGATCATCCACAAGTTGACCGGAGCGTTAGTGCATTCGGTGGATGGTTGTGCGTATCAGATACGGTATCTGTTAACCCACCCTGATTTTGCCAGGCAGCTCGGTCAGAATGGACACGAACACGTTAAAGAAAACTTCCTGATGAGCACGAATGTGCGGCGATGGTTGTTGCTGCTGCGGATTTTGCAAGCCGGCGGGGCGAAGTAATTCTCCGAAAAAGAATTAAAACGGACCATCGGTATTCCGTTTACAGAGGCAGGTCAGCCGTTACCAGACTGAAATCGCGTTATGCCTGAGGAGTGGTCCCTTCGGGCTCTGCTTCGATGGTGACTTCCACTTCTGCGCCTTGTTTGAGGCTCACCTTTTCGCCATTTTCGTCGATAAGAGTGTTCTCGATGCGAAGTTCCCGATACAGATGATCAGCCCCCTCGACGCTGATCTGCGCTTTTTCCGGCTCGCCGGCGGACGGGGACTTGATGATCTTTTCGACAGTGGCAGGCAGAGTGGTGCTGGGTTTGTCCATAATGTTCTTTTTCCTACTCGCAACCAGAATTTCGCGTCGCCCCACGCGCATTGGTTGGGATCATAACGTTTCCGCTCCGACCTTTGCAACAGAAGCCGTACCTTTACTAGTGCTGCGACAAGGTGTCCGTTTTCTTGCCGCTGTTTTCAGGTTCCTCTTTGTGGTGAAAGTCCAAGCCAAAATGGGGCTCCGATTGCGTGCTGGTGACCTTGATTGGAATCTCTGTCCCCGCTCCATTCTTGCTGAAGAACGGGTCGACCGGCTTAAGAAGAATTGACTTCCACCCCTTCGTCATTTGAGACAGCTTTGCATTCATCCGGGCCTTGCCGTGAAAATCGAATTCTCGTCCGTCCAGACTGTAGTTCCCGGTCATATCGACCTGCGTCCCGGGAATCAAGAAATGCAGGAATGAAAATGACAATAGGCCTTCCCGCAGGGTAAACATTCCCTGCAGTTCGACGGGCACATCTGGCTGGTTTCCCTCCCGGACCTGCTTCGAGCCCAGGCTCCGCAGGCTCAACGAGTCGACTTTGCCCTGCACTTTTTCGTTCGTAAAGTGAGCACTAAGCACATGAAAATCGCCTGCCAACTTTAATCGGTTCGCTATAGTAGCGTCGCCCGGAGAAAGGTTCAGTCGCGTCTTCATCTCCACCGGCCCGCTCATGATTGGAGGATCGGTGCGCACGCCCAGTTTGAGCAAGTCTTCGATTCGTGCGTGATCCAATAAAACGTCAAGGTCGATGTGGTGGCCAGGCGCTCGACTCAGGCGAACCACAGAACCGCTCGCCGTGAAGGAAGAATGAAGAAAGGATGCCTTAACCGGTTTGAGATAAGTATCGCCAGAAGTGCCATCCACTACCGCATGAAAGTCAGTATGCAGCGCCACCGGATGCCCGCTGATTGCAATTCGGAAGTCTGGCGTGTCCGTGGTTCCGTGCACGACGATATTGTTGAGAGTTCCCGAGTACTGGCCAACAGAGGAAAGCATCCCCGCGATGCCTTTGATAGTTCCCAAGTCCGCGTGGTTGAAGGAATACTGCCCTTGCACCGGAGTGTCACGAGGACTTTCTTGTTGCCACGGTCCGAATAGACCAGTCGATTGAATGTCGCCGACGGGTTTCGGATTGACTAAAGTGGCGTCGAATTGAAAGGGCAGACCGCGCCCAATATCTTTCATTTTCAATTCGCTAATGGCAAACTCGAGCGGCGGCTTCCCCGGATTAATAGTGTTGATCAACAGCCTCGTGTTCTCACAGACGAACTGATCCACGAAAATTGTCATGCGTCCCGCTCTTGATCCCATTTTCGTCATTTCCTGACGATTTTTCTTCGGCGGGATATTTAGAACCATGCCCTGCACATACACGGTCTCGATGTGCATGGGGGAATGGAACAGGCTTCGTAATGCGGTTTGAAAACGAAACTCCTCGATCCCGATGAGAGCTTGAACCCCGGGTTCGTAGGCATTGGGATCTTTCGAGCCGTAAACTTTGAGGCCAGTTCCAGAAACTTCAATACCGTGAAGCAGAGAAACCTGGAATCCAGACAATTCCACTTTGCTGTTAAACCGGTCGGACAGAGTTTGAATGACCCGAGCTCGCAAGATGGGTTCGGCGTGCGCGATCACATATCGAATGGCGACGGTGGTAGTAATTACAAAAATGAGAGCCAGAATACCGACCCACCTCCACAGGCGGTGGCTTTTCTTCCGATGGGGTGCGGCGGAGACTTGCATAATCGGCGCTTCACACTATTAGATGTGGGTACCTGCACTAGGCACATACAGTCTTTCCTGCAGATGCCCCGGCATTCGCAGCTTACGGTCCATTGTTTTTGCTCAGGCCACCCGTGATATGCGCTCAAAGAGAAGCGGACTAGATTCTTTGATGCTGCGCGACTTCTCCCGTCGCGATTTCAGAATTCGCGATCTGACGAATTTGTTCGAGGGCATCCGACAGCGTGGCAGTGGCTACCCCAGGGCAGCTTGCACCTAGCCGTTCTTTCGCCTTGTCCGTGCCACCTTCAAAATCCCACAAACCAACGATGATTTTTATTCCTGGGTTATTCGCCTGCAGTCTCCGACAGAGCGTGCGAGTCTGCCCCACCGCAGAAGGAAGGAGTGACGAGACGCAGATTATGTCGTACTCGTGGTGCGATCCGGCCGCGAGCATTTCTTCCACCGCTCCGGCTTTCAGTTGGCGTGCCTCATACCCTGCATGCTGAAGTAATTGAGTGAGCATCAGCGCAATCAAGTCATCCGCACCCTTGCGGGATGGCATGCAAGCAATACTTTCGTTCATTTGCGCGGACGGGCGCGTCCCCCGTTTATGAGTCGCTTCCTCCGGCGCCTGTCCTTCCCCCATCTGATCGGCAAGATCTTCAATCAGTTCTTTTGTACTGCGAAGCACGAACCTTCGAGTGTCGTCGTCGAGATCGTTCATGTGATGATCTTGCTCTGCTAATCGAAGTGCGGGGATGATGATGGATTCATACAGACTTTCGAGGGAGTGATCTTTAAGATGGCCAACTGCTATCTCTCTTGCCTCTTCCTGATCGGCAGCGAGCAGGCGCTGGTAGAAGCGCTGGCCAGGCGTAAGCACCGGTTCGTCGCCGAGCGCCACCTCAAGGAAATGTAATTGCGGTACGTAACGTCCCAGTACTACAAGGCAGACGGTGAGTGGGGTCGACAGGATTAATCCTACGGGGCCCCACAAAACTGTCCAAAAAATTGCCGCAACCAGGATGGCCAAAGATGAAATGCCGGTGTGCACACCGTACAACGTGGGCTCAACGAAGTTGGAAATCACCAACTCGAGGACAACAAACAAACCGAAAGCCAAGCTAGCGTGCCGCCAGCCGGGAAAGACAGCAATCGACATCAGGATGGGAAATGCCGCAGCGGCCATTGTTCCGATGTAGGGCACAAAGCGCAGCAGAGCCGCCAGGAATCCCCAGAGAAACGCATGCGGGACACCGATAAAATAGAGACCGCCGCCGAACAATAAGCCATACGCTGCATTCACCAAAAATTGGAGCAAGAGATAGCGGCTAAGCCGCTGTCCGGCATCGTCTAACGCCTGAGTCATTACGGTTAGCCGGCCCCTGCCCGCCAAACGAATCGCTCGATCCCGCAAGTCTTCCCGGTTGAGCAGCATGAAGACGGTGAAAATAATTACGATCACCGCAGTTTCGAGAACTCCTGCGAGCGGTCCCAGCAGCTGCCGAAGATTCTGAATGAGATTCGACGGAGGCGTGGCTACCTGCACCGCAATCGGACGAGCAGGACGGGAAGACCCCGGCTCTCTGTTTTGGTTTTGCGCCTGATTGGCGGCAATCTGTCCGGGGACCGCACTCAGCTCCTTGTTCAGTTCTTTTACGGTCGCAGTGGCCTTACTTAGGTTTCCGTTTTTCTGGGCGTGAAGCGCTTGGATTTTGGCGTCAAGGTTGTACTTGTAATCGGAAACGTGCCCCATCACTTCGACTAGTTGCCCTGCAACTCCCCAACTTAAGGTCCCCGCCAGCGCAAAGGCAAAGGCCAGCACAATGAATACTGACGGACCCCGGCCCAGGCGCAATTTTTCCAATTGAGTGACAAAAGGAGTGAGGAGAAAACTAAACACCAGGCCCAAGGCTAAAGGGATAAGAACCTGGCGGCCAAAATATAAGGCTGCTATCGCCAGCACGAAGGCGATAAACATCAGCGATCTGGACGAATCCCTGGAGCGAACCACTGCTGGCCCCCGGTCAATCTTCGCCGGATTCGCCGTTTGAGTCGCGGGTTCGAGCGATCGGAAGAGCCTCATTTGGCAAGACCAAACTCAGGGTGCTGTCACTAAGATGCACCTGAGCTCGGAAGCTGCCGTACAGTGGTGTCCCCTCGGCTCCAATGCTCGCCCCCAAACCTCATCATGGCCCGAGCAGGCCGTAGACGTCGAGCTCAGTGGCGGTGGGAACAAAAACTCTGCCACCGCTGATGGTTGGCGAGGTGAATTTCAGAGCCTTACCCGCCGTATCACGCGAGCTCGCCTGGGAACTGTTGTAAAGTTCCGTGGCCACATTCGTGGCATCGGAGGCGTGCAGTACTGCAGGCCCACTGGAAGAAGGATCGGTCCCGTTATAGTTTGTGTTGTCGATTTCCCAAATGATGCCGTCAACCGTGCCATTGGCTGAGAGTGAAGCAGTTGAGCCGTGGGCATCCCACGCCAAGGTTCCGGAAGACACGGGATTGGTCGAAAGCATTCCGTTGCTCCAGGTAAAAGCGTGCAGCACGTCGCCTTCGGGATGGAAATATACGAAGCCGTTCCAGTAAACAGGCGTCGAAAAGATGTTGTCGAATTGTTTGGTCCCGGTATGGACGGTCTGGATGACACTATTTTTCGATGAATTAAAGCCACCCATGTTATCGCGATCAACGACGAAGATGTTCCCGTCTTTTCCTCCTCCGACGGTCTCGTGAGGATAGGTAGACGATCCGGGCAGCAGAATATTTCCACCGCTTCCCAAGTCAGCGTCATTCTGCGCCAAAAAGTTATTGTTATCTGGAGCAAAGAAATCAAGCACCGATAAATCTGTCGGAGCTAGACGCAGGAAGGAATCGTTATACAGCAACGTGCTGTAATTTTCGTCGCCGGCATCTACTCCGCTCAACAAGTAAAGATCGCCAGTCGCATCGTCAATTGCCGGGGCGCCTCCACCATTCCAGAGGCCGCCGCCGGCTCCATCCGGCGTGACGTTGAAAATGGCTGTTTGCTTGAGGCTAGTCTTGTTGTAAGCCAGCACCCACCCATGCGGGCAATTCCCAAATCCTACGTAGATTGCGTTTGTGACTGGATTGAGAGCCAAGCCTGGGCGCTGATAGCAGGAAGTTTCGAGAGTTATCGTTCCACCAGAGCTGTCCGCGCCGGTGCCGGCTACGCTGCCCGTGACTGCGACAGGCCCTCCGAATTTGTCGGCTCCGGTAGCTACATCGAGCGCATGTAGCCAGAATGGAGTGGTTTGCCCTGCCACTTCGGCGACGACATATATCGTGTTCGTGCTGGAATCGATCACCGGGGTCGACAGAATTCCGACGTACGGATTTACGCCTTCCGCGGAATTCTTGCTCACGTGTGGGCCCAGATTGACCTTCCAGAAGGTTTGCGCCGTCTGCGCGGTTGCGCCCGCATCGAAGGCATAAACACTATTGTTCTGAGTCGCCACGAAAACTACAGAGTGCGTCCCGCCGCCGATGCTGACCTGGGGCATATATAAAGGCTGGGCGTAAATCTGGCCATCCACAGGATAGGAAAACAGCTTGCCGAACTGCGATGAATTGACGTTTAAAGGCGTCAGGTTTACTTCCTGAAGGAACGCACCATCGCGCGCGTCGTCATTGTGATAGGTGAGCACCGCCGCACCCGAACCCGGTTTCATTACCGTGACGGTAGCCGAGCCGCTAGCGGTCGGATCCGCCGAACTGGTCGCCACCACAGTGTGAGCGCCCACGGCAGATGGAGCAGTGTACGAGCCACCGGAAGTGATGATCCCGGTTGTGCTGTTGCCTCCGGCAACCCCATCAACTGACCACGTTACGGCCGTATTTGTTGACCCTTTAACTGTTGCGGTAAACGGTTGAGTACCAGATGGCGCAAGGACAGTCGAGGACGGCGAGACTACAACGCTGATACCGTTTGTCACGGTTAATGTCGCTGTTCCGTTGATCCCGCTCAGGGTCGCCGTTATGATGCTCGATCCTGATGCCACTCCAGTTGCCAGGCCGCTGGAATTTATGGTCGCAGTCGCTGGAGTCCCAGAGGTCCACGTGACCGATGAGGTCACAGTTGCAGTTGTGCTGTCGGTGTATGTCGCGGTCGCACTAAACTGCTGCGTGGCGCCGACCGAAATACTTGGACTGCCCGGTGAGACCGCAATCGATTGGACAGTCTTTGCCACAGCGCCAACGTTGAGCGTTGCAGTCCCACTAACGCCGGTTAGGGAAGCGGTCATTGTGCTCGATCCAGAACTGACGCCCGTCGCCACTCCACTGGAATTGATGGTCGCCACAGAAGGCGTCGCGGATGTCCACGTTGCCGTCGATGTTATGTCGGCGGTGGTGTTGTCGCTATAGTTCGCCGTAGCAGTGAACTGCTGCGTCCCGCCAATGCTGATGCTTTGACTGGCAGGTGTGACGGCCACCGACGTCAGAGACTTGGTTGGAGGCGGACCTCCGGTAGAGGTAGACCGAAAGCCTTGGCAGCCCAACCCCGAAATTGTGAGAGCGAGGCCAAGACTAAGACAGGATGCTGGAATTGCTAACGGCGAAGAGAAGCGACGAATGGCAGGCATAATACTCCCGGGTCTTTCCGCAGGGGGCATACTCGACGGGAACTTAGTGGCTAAATACGCCTCAGGGGTTGCTGCCACCCGACTCACCGGGAAGGGCTAGGGAGGGGTAGTACTTCCGAGTAAAAAAAGGGCATTTAAGGTTTGACGGATACAGGATCTCTGGTAGTCTTACTACACTGTTTCACTGAGTGGTTCCAGGTTTGGGCCGTAGTTCCTAGCGGTAATGAGCCCAAGTATCGCCTGAAACCCATAGCAACAACGCCACTTAAAGCCACTTCTTCTGAAACCCAGCCGCGCCCGCTCGCGCAAAATGGGTAGCTTCATACGTTTGCAGTTCTGCTGGTCGGAAGCTAAATCCACCTCATTGGAGAAGTTTGCATGACAAAGTCTTTATCGCTGATCGTGTGCCTGCTCGTAATTTGTTCGTCGGCGGCATTCGCTGGGGTTACGGTCACCTCGCCCGCTAATGGCGCTACCCTCTCCGGTCCCATTCCTTATGCGGCAACGGCCACGACGTCCTCTTGTTCTAAGGGTGTCGGATCAATGGGAATTTACACGGCTCCTGGAGTCTTGGCCTATTCGTCGAGTGGGTCGACTCTGAATACGAGTTTGAACCTCAGCCCAGGAACCTATAACACCGTCGTCGAAGAGTGGGACAATTGCGGTGGAGCAGCCACCACACCCATAAAAATTACCGTCAGCACAGGTGGCGGGCAAAACGGTGTTTATGTGACTTCGCCGGCGAATAACAGCACTGTCGGTTCTCCGGTCAAATTTGTCGCAACAGCGACGACTTCTTGTTCGAAGGGCGTTTCCTCCATGGGAATCTACACCGCCCCGGGCGTTTTGGCCTACACGGTTCAGGGAGCGAGCATGAACTACAGCTTGCCGCTTAATGCCGGGAAATATAACACTGTGGTTCAAGAATGGGATGGATGCGGCGGAGCTAGCACCACTCCGGTCACCATCACTGTCAGCGGCGGCTCCGGCGGTGGCGGGAACACATTCACAAACCTGCAAAAGACCGGCGGTTGGGGACAGTACGGTCAGAGAGCCCCGACCTTCATCGACTGCTCGCCTTCGCCCTGCGACAACATCACGTTCTCGATGACCCAGAATGTTAAGTCTCCCTCCATGAGTGGAGCGTCGACCGCGATGTATCTGGCAGGAACCCA
This sequence comes from Candidatus Sulfotelmatobacter sp., assembly GCA_025462865.1. Taxonomy (GTDB): domain Bacteria; phylum Acidobacteriota; class Terriglobia; order Terriglobales; family Acidobacteriaceae; genus Sulfotelmatobacter. Next base: position 80,057 of record JAOAPI010000045.1, read on the forward strand.
GGGTTACGGAGACGGTCTCTGGAATAATCACCTGATCGGCGACGGCACTTCCCAGGGATTGCCCGACTCGAATCACACGCTTGTGCCTCAGTATCACAACTTCACCTATGACGTGTACTTCTGGGTCAGCAGTCTGACTGCTCCTCAGGCGGTGGAGTTCGATCTGAACCAGTTCTTCAACGGCATGGGCTTCATTTGGGGCCACGAATGCCGCATGGCCGGAGGCAACCAATGGGATATCTGGGATAACATCAATCAGCATTGGGTTCCCACCGGTATCTCTTGCTACCCGAATGCCAACGCGTGGAACCACTTGGTCCTTCAGGTTCAGCGCACTTCCAACAACGAGTTGCTGTATCAGTCAATCACCCTGAACGGCGTGGTCCATACGCTGAATCAGTACTACAACCACGGGTCCGCTCCCGGATGGTGGGGGATTACCGTCAACTACCAAGAGGACGGGAACGTTAGCCAATCACCGTTCACTGTGTATTTGGACGAGTTCAACTTCACCTACCAGTGAAGATGAAGCAATAAGGAACTGGCCGACAGAGGGGGCACATCGAAAGATGTGCCCCTTCTGCATGCCCGAAACATTCAGAGAAAAGGTAGCCTACAGCCAACCAAAAAAATGCGGATCCGGAAGAACCGGATCCGCTTGGGGAAACAGGGAAACTTGATAGTTTATTTAGGGCTACTTGGGGAAGCCGTCGGCGGGCATGGCGTACCGTTGGGCGAAACTCCAGCAGAATTTCCTTGCGTGTTGCCCGACGTTGAGGGCGACGCAGCGGAATTTGATGAACCAGAATTTGAGCCAGAACCAGACGAGCCCGTATTTGGCGCCGAAGAGCCTGAAGTCCCGGCCGTACTGGGCAACGTTCCGCATGGAGAACCGCTAGGGCTGGTTCCCGGGGTGTTCGAAGTGTTCGGATTTACCGTTGAAGGCTGTGTGTTGTTGCCAGGAGTTGCAGGATTCGTTGAGTTGGATCCCGGAACACCAGAAGGTGAATTAGGGGTGGCCGACCCATTAGGCGGGGTCGCGGTACTAGCTGGTGGAGTGGCCGTACTCGCAGGCGGACTCGCTGGACTGGCCGGAGGCGTCGCCGAGTGCGGAGGCGGTGTTGCCGTTCCCGGCGCCTGTGATTGTCCTGCCGCTGAACCGCCAGCCGGTGCCGCACCGCCAGCGCCGCCAGCGCCACTTTGCGCCACCACCCAGGTAGCGCACAAAAGAAGAACGGATAAGAAAGCAAGTTTTTTTGCTGACATGGGAAGCCCTCGTTGAATTTTCTGATCCCTTTCACGCGAGCGGACGCTGCTTCGGGAATCTGTTCTCAAATTCAGTTTGTTCGAAGAGCCCCATCGAACCCATCGGGCGGATGCCGTAGCTAGCTGCGAGTGATCCGGTACGGGACCATTCACAGTTTGAACGTGGTGACACTCTGCCAATTCCCTGGAAAGGTCCTCGATCCGCTCGTAATTGAACACGTTGGTAACGTCAGTAACTTGGAGCCTTTGGCTTCTGCGGTGAAAATGTCCTTAGACGGTGCCACGATCCCCTCCCGCCCGGGGGGGACGTGAAGGTATGCCTCACAGTTCAGTGCAGGCAAGAACTACGGATCGCAGCTATGGATGATCGCAAAAACGAACGTTTTGGGCGATACGAGATCCTGACCGAGTTGGGGCGGGGCGCCATGGGCATCGTCTACAAAGCCCGTGATCCCAAGATCAATCGCGTGGTCGCGGTAAAGACCTTTTCGCTCGTGAATCAACCTCCCGAAGAGGAACATGAATATCGGGAGCGTTTCTTTCGGGAAGCGGAAGCTGCAGGCCGTCTGTCCCATCCCGGAATCGTTACCGTCTTTGACGTAGGCGAGGAACCTGAAACCCGCGCTCCTTATATCGTGATGGAATTTGTTGCGGGACAGTCTCTCGACAAGCTGCTGCTGTCGCGAGAGGATCGGAAGTTGCCGGCAGATGCCGCACTTCAAATCACTTTGGAATTGGCGGAAGCTCTGGATTGCGCACATGGGCAAGGCGTGGTCCATCGCGATCTCAAGCCTGCGAACATCCTGCTTACTGAGGATGGCCATGCCAAGATTGCCGACTTCGGCGTGGCTAAACTGAACCTTTCGACTTCCACTCTTGCGGGGCGCACACTGGGCACGCCGGCTTACATGTCGCCGGAACAGTTGAACGACGAACCGGTCGATGGCCGCTCCGATCTATTCTCGCTGGGCGTGATTCTGTACACTCTGTTGACCGGCTACAGGCCATTTCAGGGCAATAGCGCCCTTACTGTCGCGTTCAAAGTAGTGCATCGCGACCCGATCCCAGCCACAATTCTCGACACAGGGTTGCCACCCGGACTCGACTACATTATTTCGCGGGCCATCGCGAAAGATCCTTCCCAGCGCTATCAGCGCGGCATGGAAATAGTGCTGGACATTCAGGATTTAAGAGAAGGACGTGAGCCCTGGAGCAAGGCAAAACATCCTGATTCGACTTCAGGCGCAGCTCAAACACAAAATCAAAAGCCCACACCTTCGGCCCTCATCACGCAACTGACCGGCGGAACAAAACAGCAATTAAAGTCGCGTGCTTTATCTTCGGACCGGGAAGCAGCACGACACGTGCTGGACGCCATGCGGAAAAAATCTTTCGCAGGCGCGCTGCTGCTTTTGGTCGGCCTTGTTATCTTTGCGATGCGCACGGGTCAATTTGTCTGGCCCCGGCAAGAGCTATCCCAGACCACGGCACTCACTCAGGGTCCCGCTCCGCCTCTTATTGCTGCGGACACGTCTCTCAAGGCGGCAGCTCCGCTCACCCCTAAGCGCAAGAAACGCATCGTGCGAAGCAATCCCCCTTCGGCGACAGTGGCCGCCCTGAGCGCGCCCGCGATGCTGGAAATTGAGGTAGACCACAAATTCGCAGAGGCCCGAATGTCAATCTGGGTCGACGAGGAACTCACTTACACCCACCCTCTGCAAGGAACCGCCAAGAAACATCTGGTGGTGTTTCATCGCATTCAAGGACACGAATTTCATGCCGTGCAGATTTCCCCGGGAAAGCATCTTCTGCGGGTTCAGGTGAGAGTTGGCGCGGGTGCCGACGAACAGTCTGGCACGGTGGAGGGAGAGTTTATCGGTGGGGCAGAGAAAATGTTGCTAATCCAGTTCAGCAAAATGGGCGAGATGAACTTGAGCCTTCAGTAGCTCGATCCTACCGCATGGAACTCGCTTTTTGATCTTTAACCTGCAACTCGTTCACTACCTGCTGCACGTTCGGAACAGTCGATACAATTTTGCCAACCTGGGAGCGCTTGGATTGCGAGTTAACTTCGCACGTCTCGATCCAATGTTGTATCTTCGTTTAGCCGGCCGGCTTATGCGGCTCGCCGATTGTCGTCCTTGCTTTGAAGCGCCTGCGCAATTGCGCTTAGGACTTTATCGTAGGAGGCAAGCATCTCATGTTGGCGGGGAGATTTGGTCCACCACAAGACCCGCAGCTTAAGAGCACCGGCTTCAACATCGGGCAGGTCGGTGATGAGAGCTTCGGGGCCTGGATCCGCAAGTACTCCTTGCGCTTTTTTCACGGTCTCAACAATTCGAGATTTAGTTTCTTCCGAGTTCGCAATGCCTTTCAGGTTGAGCTCATATTCCCATCTACGGGTAGGGAGCGCTGTGTTGATGGTCACCGAGTGGGTGAATAAATCAGCATTTGGAATCACGATCCGTCTTCCGTCATAAGTGTTGATCATGGTGGCTCGCGGTTGAATCTCTTCGACGACGCCTTCGAAATTGTCGAGCTTGATTTCATCACCGATGCGGAATGGCTCTGCCCAAAGCAGCAACAAGCCGGCGAGAAAATTCTGCAAGATATTCTGGAAGGCGAACCCAATGGCGACGCCACTGATTCCCAGGACCTTTATCAAATCTCCGGCTTGAAAAGAAGGAGCGACCACGGAAAAGGCGACCAGAAAGCCGAGCAGGACCGTTGCCGCCCCTATCAGCCGGGCGAACACCACGCCCAAGTTCGGGCGGTACTTGCGCGTGGATCTTTGAATCACGCGGCCAATGATGATGCTTAACAAGTAGAAGAGGAAAAATACAAAGACGCCCAAGATCAGCGAGGGCAGCCGCGCAAAGAAACCATCAACCATTTGGTGGGCGGATTCCCAAAACTTTGCGAAGTTTAGATGCATAAGTTAGCAATTATTAAGGCGGAGCATCGCCGGATCCTCCGCACTCAAATTCAGTAAAACAACCGCCGTTTTTCCCGCAATTTATTGTTTGCCTTTTGGTGGCCTGGCTCCGCTCTGACTGGGAGGCTGCTGCCTCTGTTGCATTTGTTGTTGTTGGGACTGGTGCCTCTGCTGCAGCTGTTGAGTCTGTTGCTGGTGTCTCTGTTCCAACTGTTGTGTTCTGGCCCCAGCATCTCTTTGCTGCCTCATGCGCTGGTGGTCCTGCTCCTGCCGCTGCTGCAGCTTCTGCCGTTCCTTGTCCTGCTGCGCGCTCAACTTTTCCTGCTGCCTCTGGTATTTCTGGTCGAGCCTCGGATTGCCAGTGTTCGGCGCAGACGGACGCCCGGCCGGAGGGAGATCTCTCACATGCACATTATTGGCAGGCCGGGAATTATTATTCCCCGAAAGATTTGCGGGTTCATTGCGGGGCTGTGCCGCTCTGCCGCGATTGGCCGGCGGGTGATAGGGAGCTCCCGCTTGACGGGCGGGCACTGCAGACCGATCATTAAGTGCTCCCGGCTTTGGTGTCGCGGCTATGGGTGGCCGTCCTTGGTTCACGGACGCCCGTAGTTGCGGGTTAGTTCTGGCCACCTGAATATGCTGAATTTGAGGCGGCACTGGTGGCAGATGTCGTGCGTGCGCCGCCGCTTCCTCTTGGGGCGTGGGTCGGGCATTGACGCCTCCGTTGCCACCGTTGTAACTGACGCGGGTCGTCCGGTTTTCATTGACAACTCTGCTCTCGTAAACATTGTGAACGACGGTGACGTTGACATTATTTACCGCACGGTTATAGAAAAACCGCCCATTTTCCCAACGTCCGCCTTCGTAACCTCGGCCGAAATAGCCAAATCCGTAATCGATGCCGCCATAAAAACCTACCGTCGGCCCCCAGAAGCCCTCGTGGAAAACATATGCTTCACCGCCCCAACCCCACCAGGGCGGGGTCCATAGGAAGCCAACTTCGGGAGCCAGCACCCATGTCCCAGGCACCCAGTAATAATCCTCGGCATCGTCATCCCAAGCCCAGAAGCCCGGCGTCCAGATGTAGCCCTCGCCTGGGCACAACGGTTGCTCGTACACAGGGAGCGCCGGAGGCTCGAAGGTAATCGCGACTCTAAACTGCCCCAGCGACGCCGCAGACATCGCAAGAATCAGCAGGGCAAGTGATAGTGAATAACGAACTGCCGAATGGAGGGAGAAAATGATAGGCACGTCGTTTCCTCGTTCCCCCTGACTTACATTGCCCAAGAGGGCTCTGGTACGTCCGGGTTGGGATCGAAATAAGCGGTAACTGACGCGATCGACTTCACTGCATTCAAAATGAGCCGCAAATAACGAAGACACATTCCTGACTGACGCTTCTTCAGGAGCGCATGGTTAGATGTCGTTTAAAGGCGAGAGGTAGCCTGTCTAGCTACCCGGGACTGCGGCCTGTTACACAGAGACGGGCCCGACTGCGTCGAGTTCTACATACGGTGAGCATCCGAATACAGGTTTTGCCCTATTTGCCAAGCGGGGAGATGCAATCAAAATGTGTATTACATCGAACGTAGGCAGAATCGAACGTGATTTGCGAACTTGCTCGCTTCCCGGGTGCGAGAGTCCACTAAGAAAGAAATCTGGCCAGAATGCACGTCAAGAAGTGGATTGCCCCTGCAATAATGTTATTGGCTGCAAGTCTCCCATCTCCTGGAAACAGCGACACCTCGATACCGCAAGGTAATGCATTCATCGCCCGCCAGTCAGCGGCGAAACTGGGAGAATGCTTACTATTCCGAAGCACGCTGCAGGATGGGCGGCGAAACAGCACGGGCTCGCTGCTGGCGCAGCGGGACACATCTCGCGCTGCTGAAATCCCCTTGGAGCAGGATCGACCGTCACCATTGCCCGAGCCCGGCAGTGGAGTCTTGATGAGTATGGGTCTGTTTGCGCTAATTTACCTGGGCCGCGCCCGGATTCTTATCCGCCAAAATTAATCGAAGTCTGCAACACACCTCTAAGCTGCGGCTGCGGCATTCATTATTGTTTCTTCCACAGTGTTTGTTTCGCGGGCTCCAGTATGGCGCAACACCTCGCGGGCCCAGAGCGTCTTGGCGCTCTCTGCGCATGACACATAAACCAGAACTCCGAGCTGACCCAATTGGTCCTCGAACCGTGTGGCTTCTTGTTCTGAAAAACCAAGCCCTACCAGAGTCCTCGCATTGCCGCACAGAGCGGGAGCTTCGCGAGCCACCATCAGAGCGTGCAGGAATACGCGCGACCGAATAAAGAAGCCAACCGTAGGAATCAAAACCGCCCCGAAGGCTGAAAGCCAGCCAATCATTCCGGCGCTGGCCGCGGTATCTTCCCGGTCAGTACTGAATAGGCTGGCGTCGCGAATGATCGAAGCAATGGGATGTGTAGGGGACAGCATCATACAAATATCTTCGTTCTCAAAGCCAGCTTGGTTTAGATTGCGAACGATGTCGGTTAGAACAACTTCTTGGGGATAGATCCCGTAGGCGGCTGCTGTGGTTACTGCCATGGCGCTTACTCCGATTTTAATGATTTAGTGCTCGGGTTGCGTGGGATTAATGAGCGAGGGCTCCCCCTCGAATACTCACAGTTGGGCTCGGTTCAGGGCACCGGGCGGTTGGCTATTACTCGGGAACAATAGAACGCTACACACTTACGCCGCAAATAAAACTCGGGTAAACAATGTAGTTTGAAAGTTATTTCTTGAGATTGTCACAGGGAGGTAACAGGCAAGAGTTTCCTGGTTACCGGCGTAAAGTTCTTGGCTGGCACCCAAGCCTCCGCTCAAAAGGATTGTTTGCAAGCCTCTCCTGCCCAGACGTTTGGCAGGGTTGTTGCAACTGAACCTTAGTACCAAATCGGACAGGAGAATTTTCGGAGGTGCCGTATGAATCGGAGGTGCCGTATGAAACAGGTTCTTCAACATTTCTCTTTGGCCGCAGCTGTGACGCTTCTGGTTGTGGTTATAGGGCCCTCAATCCAGGCTCAACAAGCGGATCAAGACCCTTCTCCCAATGCTACGGAGAAGACGAACCCCGCCGTTCCGCAGGCGCAACAGCAACCGAATGAAGCCCAAATGCCAGCCTCTGGCGAGGCCACCACACGCGACGCCAAGGTGTTCACCGGCCGCGTTGTCCAAGAGGATGGCCAAATCGTTCTGAAAGATCCGGTCACGAAAGTCAGCTACAAACTCGATGACCCGGCAAAAGCCAAACAGTATATGGGCAAACAAGTGAAGGCGACCGGCAAATTGGATCTGAACACCAACACGATCCAGCTAGACCATATCGAACCAGTTTCGTAGTGTAGTCCCGCTTTTTGCCAGTCGGCCAATCCAGGTCGCAAAGCACGTCCGATCCAGTCCTTCGCCCATTCTTGAATCCCTCTTTCCTTTGAGCGGTGCAGCCTCAATCCAGATATCCTTGGCATGTTTGCCTGGGGCCTTGTACCATCCTTCAGGCTCGTCGCGTCAATTCGTGAAAGGCGGACGTGTTTGTATTCGCCACAACGTGGCTAACTGGGGAAAAAAGAGAAGAGGAACATGGTTTCGAAAACAGCTAAACGGTTATTTGCAATTATCGTCGTTCTGATGATGCTTACCGCAACTCTATCGGCGAAGACTCGGATCGAAAAGAGAGCCTTCGGGCACGCGCCTGAGGGAACGGCCGTCGAACTCTATTCACTGAAGGACGGCAAGATTGAAGTCGGCATCATGACCTACGGTGGAATAGTTGTATCGCTGCGGGTACCGGATCGAAACGGAAAGCTCGACGATGTGGTTCTTGGTTGCGACTCGGTTGAGAAATATGTGGCGCAGACAGCACATTTCGGAGGCATCATCGGCCGCTATGCGAACCGCATCGCTCACGGCACCTTCCAGCTCGACGGACACACGTATCACATCCCTAAAAATGATGGCGATAATGCTCTTCACGGTGGCCTCGTCGGTTTCGACAAGGTAGTCTGGCGGGCAAAAGAGATTCCGGACGGAGTGGAACTCACCCATTTGAGCAAGGATGGAGACCAAGGTTTCCCGGGAACGCTCACGACACAGGTGCGGTACACCGTGAACGGCGGTGCTTTGCGCATCGATTATTCCGCGACCACCGACAAGCACACGGTGCTGAACCTGACCAACCATTCCTACTTCAATCTGGCTGGGCAGGGGAATGGCGAGATTCTCGGCACAATGCTAAAGATTGACGCGTCCCGCATGACTCCCGTGGATGCGACGCTGATTCCAACTGGCGAACTCAAATCAGTGGAAGGAACGCCCTTCGATTTTCAGAAGCAGCATGCGATTGGAGAGCGCATCAATGCGGACGATCCACAATTGCGCCTCGGGCACGGCTACGACCACAATTTTGTCCTGGATCATTCCGAAGGCCAGTTGTCTGAAGCGGCCGAAGCGTATGAGCCGACTACCGGCCGGATTCTCCACGTGCTAACTACCGAACCTGGTGTGCAGCTCTACACCGGAAATTTTCTCGACGGCTCAATCACCGGAAAAGAAGGGCGCGTTTATAAGGCGCGCTACGCATTTTGTCTCGAGACTCAGCACTTTCCCGATTCTCCAAACCATCCCCAGTTTCCTTCGACGGAGTTGAAGCCGGGGCAGAAATTTCACAGCGTGACTGTGTACGAGTTCAGTACCAGGTCGCGCTAACGCGCTTTAGCGAACCATTCTTCGAACCACTCCAGAGAGCGCAGGGTATAGTCCCGAGCGTCGGCGGGCTTCATGATTGCGTGGCCTTCGTTGGGATAGACCACCAACTTGGTCGCAACATGGAGAGCTTTGAGAGCATGCCACCACTCCACTGACTGCTCCATCGGAACCTCGCCATCGCGGTCGCCCACCAGGAGCAGGGTGGGCGTCTTCACTGCTTTCACAAAATGGATTGGATCGCTTTTGGCATAGACCGCCGGATCGTCATACACGGACGCGCCGAAAAACGGGATCATCCATTCATCGATATCGTTGAGGCCGTAGTAGCTCACCCAATTGGAAAGGCCTGCGCCTGCAACCGCAGCCGCGAAGCGCTGGGTCTGAGTTTCCGCCCACATGGTCATATACCCACCATAGCTATGTCCGCGGATGCCAATCCGCTTGCTGTCGATCGCATACTGCTTTGAAAGCGCATCCACTCCGGCCATGATGTCGCGGTAATCCCCGCCGCCGAAATCTTTTACATTGCCCTGCGTGAATGCTTCTCCTTGTCCATAACTGCCGCGGGGATTTGGGCAGAGAGCAAAATATCCCATCGCGGATTCCGGACCCATGGTGCGCTCGTCCCAGCGCGACATGCAGGCAGCGGATGGACCTCCGTGAACATTGACAATGAGAGGATACGTTTTGCCCGGAGCGAAATCTTTGGGCAGCATCAGCCAGCCTTGCACTCGGGTGGCGCCGTTCATCCAATTCACATTGCGCATCTCGCCCCATGCCGGTTTGATTTCATCATTAAGTCTTGTCACCTGTATCCATTTACCGATCGGACCAAACCATACTTCGGGCGGAGCACTAGGCGATTGCCGCACGACCGCAGTAATTAAAGCCTGACCTGCGGGAGACCTCGCGATAGTCCAGGAATAGCCTTCTGGAGCGGCCGACTCTTCACCGGTCCACAGAGTCTTGGGATTACCCCCCTTAATATTGACGCTGCCAAAACTGGAATTTCCGTCGCTGTTTTGAGCGAACGTAATGATGTCCGTAGCGGTCCATGCAAGTGCGGATGGAGATGACTTGATGCCGGGAGTCAGGTTTCGTGCGACGCCCCCAGTCATCGGCACAATATGCACGTCACCGCCCGTCGAGCCCTCATCGCTCATCAAACCTTCAATGAATGCGACATTCTTTCCATCCGGGGAGACGCGTGGCTCAGCAATCTGTAACTTGGGCTTGTAAGTCTCTCGCATCTCTCCAGTTTTTGCAGCGACTGAATAAAGTCGCGCGATGTACCAGTTGGCATCGCCGGCGCCCTGCGCTGCGGTCGCCGCGAAACCTTGTCCATCAGGGGTCCAACTGTATTCGTAGACATACATGTTGGCGGGAGTGATCTGCGCTAAATGATCCGTCTGCAAATCAATAATTCCAATCCGTTGCTCGTACACCTTTTCGTCGATGACTCCGGCAAGTGGCGTCATGGGTTCAAGTGGGCCGGCAATGCGTGGAATGCCCTCAATCGATAGGATGGCAAGCCTTGTTCCATCAGGAGAGAAGCGCGGCGATTGAACATAGCCTTTCACTTCGGCATGCTTCACAGGAGCGCTGCCGTCGATTGCCGCAATCCAGATCTGGGCGGCCGGAGCGTCACCCGGAAGGTCGGCAATGAAGGCGATGCGTTTACTGTCCGCTGACCACGCCACATCGCGCAGTTCCAGTTTGCCTTCTACCGCAATTGCGCGGGGAGAGCCGCCCGCGACGGTCGCCACTGCCAATTCCTCTTTCACGACGTATGCCACCTGAGTTGCATCGGGTGACAGCTCTACCTGGCTGATTCTCTTAGCGTGCGGCATGGAGTCAAGCACGGTCGCAGCGCGGGATGGTGCGGCGGTCTGGTCTTGCGCGAACAGTGGAGTACAGATAAGCAGTAATGGGAGAACAGAGGCGGATACGTAAACCAACGCCGAAAATGCGAAGCCTGAATTCAATCGTGCGTTCATGGAGGAAGGAGTATAGCTGGTTCTCAGCCGTATGCCGAGCCGCCCTTGCAACTGGCCAAAAGAATAAAGTCTCTTCTTGCTCACTGTCTCTGTTCCGAAGAACTCTGCCGCAATACGATTCGGGCTCCCTTCAACTCAAAGCGACCGTCGCGCCAGACGTAACGCAGATTCATATAGCTACCTACCCAGACTGCAAAGCCGAGCAGATCGCGCAAGGGATAAAGCCATGGAGCGCGCCGCACTTGCGGGTCCCGCACCACCATCCACCCAACCAGCCACGCCTCAAGCAGTCGGTTGAGCACGGCAGTACCGAGTAGAACCAATCCTATTTCCCAGTGTCCCAATCCTGCGGCTGCGAGAAAACCCAGGATGCCGTACGGCATCGCGAAAATAAGACCGCTGCCAAAGTGTCCCTTGGGCCGCGAATAGCGCGTAGTTTGAGCCCAGCGCAGCTGATTCTGCCACATGTGCCGTAACGATTTGTGATTCACAACATGATTGATCACGTGGCCGGATAGCACGACGCGATAACCCGCTTTTGCAATCAGATTTCCGATGGTGAAATCGTAAGCCATGTAATCTTTCAGCGCAGAGTAGCCGCCGATGCTCGCGAGAGAATCCTTGCGGACGACAGTCGTTGGCCCCAACCCAAACTTCATTCCCTCCAGCAGATTCGCCACGACCACTCCTGCCGTCATTTCTACCGACATGCCGATTGCCGTAAGTCCGGAAAAGAAGCCGGCTACATTCTTGCCGCGATACACGCACGTCACCATCCCGACCTGCGGATCGTGCAACGGTGCGGTTACTTCCCGCAAATAGTTCCTAGAGACTTCGACGTCGCTGTCCGTCGTCACCAGAATTTCGTGAGACGCGGCCTCTGCCATGATGTGAAATGATTGGACGACGGGATTCGGCCAATTTGCATTGGTTATCAAGATTTTGGTTTTTATGCCCGGGTAGCGGGCGGATACTTCCCGCGCTACTTCGAGAGCGGGATCATCTGCATGGTCCGCGGCAAATAAAATTTCATAGTCGGGATAATCCTGGACGTAGAAACTTTCGATATTTTCTTTGAGCTGCGCTTCCAGACCATGCACCGGTTTGAGTATGGAGACCGGAGGAAAATGCGCATCGCTGGTTACGGCCGCGATTTGCTTCCGGAGTTCCGAGCGAAACCGAATCATCCCCACCACCACCAGCCCAAGAAACACAGTTGAAGACAACATGCCGACCACCGCCACAGCCAAAACGAAATAGAGAATCAGTCCAATCACTGTGTGTCATCCGACCGGCTTCGGCTTAGGGAATTTAGAAAATCGTCCACTCTTACAATCCGCACGATACCCGGCACAAACAGCCAGTCACAATATACATTTTCGGACAAGCCGGGAGTAAGACAGGACGGCTAAGGCCGCTTTACATTTTCGCGCGGGTTGCCCAACCCGTAGAGGGAAGTCGCTTTCGTAATTTTATAATCTCTGTACTGAATCGAAAGAATGGCGCGGCCCCCAAGGCGTATCGCGCTTTCAGTATGATTCTCCGCTGGCAGCCAGAAATCATTTACTTTGACGTACGTGTGCCTCACTTCAGTCTTTTTGATCCAGAATGAAGGATTCCTGGCGGGTTCGCCTTCTATGCGGACGACGGCGAAGTCCTTCGCGTCCACCCAGATTTTTCCCCGGTAGAGAAATTTATTCTTGGTCTTCGGAATCAGGTTAAGGACATATTGCGGCCCGTCCGCCGTGATTTCATACCCGGCGGAAGTGAAATCGTAGTTTTCCGTATTCAGCGCCGTGTGTGCACGGTTCTCTTCATTCGCGGCTTCTTGTTCGCCCTCCAGCAGTTTCCGGAATACATGGTCGATTACAAATTTGGACCCTGTCTGCGACACAACGTGAAACTGCTTGGCATTGGGGGCGCGATAGGCCACATTGACCACCATTTCGGCATCGCGGTCATTCGGAAACCCGCGATACTGCATGTGGTACACGCGTGTGCTGGTGAACTGATCCAACGCCGCGGCTCGCTGCGCATTGCGTTCCTGAAGCTTCCGGGCTACCTGCTCAGCCGGCAGCAGACCATTCGGAGGCGCATACGTGGAACGTCCTGCATCGAATCGCTGCTGTGGCGTCTGGCCGAAGGCCGCGAAACTGTAACACAGCAGTAACAAACTTCCGACATCCCGACTATTTATTCCGAAGCGCCCCATGTCCTCTATTTCTCTTGGATGCAGTCTATCGGAGAAAGGGGGATTACGAACCGCGGAATGCTGAATTCAGATTTCGTTTCCCGTCGTGGGATTCCGATCCAGAACGTTCCGGGCCGTGCAGCGCGGTTTCTCCTGCCAACCCACTGGAAATTAAGGGTGGTTACCTTCGTGCCTCACTCATTGGAGCCATTCCGATTCTTCCCAATTTCTCGCACACTAGATGCAGCTCACTATGCTGGATATTAGCGTCCAAACAGACAGGCGTCGGCAAGATCGCATCCAGGCTGTGCTCCCAGTGCGAGTTCGCGGAGTAGATACTGCTGGCACCACATTTGAGGAACTGGCGCATACTCTGGACCTAACGCCAACTGGCGTGCGCCTGGGCGCGATGCGCCATCAAGTAAAAGCGCTTGAGACATTAACAATTTTTTATCACCAGCGCCGAATGGATTTCAAAGTGGTATGGACAAAGCTGCTGGAGGGAACAAAAGAATATCAGGTTGGCCTCAAGGCCTTTTCTCAGGAGAAGGAAGCGTGGGGGCTGAGCCTTTTCAATTCGAGCGCACAGCCGCAGGAAAGAGCAGCAACGTCGTCGGCAACAGCCTGACGCGAGAAAAAACTATGGGATACTTTCTACGCACCCTTTGGTCTGATGAAGATGGACAGGACGTCGCTGAGTATTCGGTGATGCTCGCGGTCATTCTTATCATTGTGGTGAGCACGATCAGGCTGATTGGATCGAATGCCGGCCACGTGTTCTCTCAGGTCGGCAGCGCAATTCAGTAGTCCAAGTTAACTCCCCACTTCATCGTCCCAACTTTCTTCAGGGTGAATTCTTCACCCGCAGAATCCCCCATTTGCAAGGCGGATAAGTGAACGACATTGCCCGCACTGTGCGCTAAGTCGCACATCAGCAATTACTAGGCCCAGACATTTCAGGGATAATTACGGATTTACTGAATTGCCCATCATGAACGCAAACAGCAGAGGAAGATAGATGACCGTGGCTTGCAACACATGACGAGCCAACATTTTGGATCGCGGGCTGTTGATGGGCAGCTTGAGGAAAGCGAGTCGGGCGCCGAAATAGAAAAGGGCAAGACCCAGTACTATCGCTCCCACCATATAAATCTTGCCCGCCATTCCGAAAACGCTGGGCAAGACGCTAAGAGGAATCAGGATCAGCGAATAAGCCACGATGCGGCGCGCCGTCGACCGCCCATCTTCTTCAACGACTGGCAGCATGCGAATTCCACCGCTTGCGTAATCTTCGCGGTACAGCCATGCGATGGAGAAAAAATGCGGGAACTGCCACACGAAAAGGATGGCAAACAATATCAGCGCTCCCCATTCCAAATGGCCACGGGCGGCGGTCCAACCCAAAACTCCCGGCATCGCTCCAGGGAACGCGCCAACAAAAGTGCAGATCGGAGAAATCCGCTTCAAAGGTGTGTAAGCGGCCAGATATACCACCGAAGTCAGAAGGGTCAATAATCCGGTCAGCGGATTGGTGAAGATTGCTAAGTATAAGGAGCCGCCAAGGGTGGCCAGCAACCCGGCGGTGGTCGCGTGAAACAGGCTCATCCGTCCTGCAGGCAGTGGCCGTTGCGCCGTGCGGCGCATGTTTGCGTCCACTTTATGCTCCATGACTTCGTTGAGCGCTGCCGTTCCGCTGGAGACCAGCCCGATTCCCAAAAGCGCGTGGAAAAGGCCCCACGATAACGAGGAGACACCAGCCTTCTGCGCACCGAAGTAGTAGCCGCACCACGCAGTCATGACGATCAAGGTGGTGACACGCAGCTTCACCAGTTCTGCATAATCGCGCAATAGGGAAAATGCATGTCTGCGAGTGGGAACCAGCGGCTGGGTCATCGTGCTCATAGGAAATCAGTGGTGTGGTAGTGTTACCGCTTTGGATGCATCAGGACAGCCAGTCGACCCGAGTAAACGGGGCAAGGCGACAATGCCGCCCAATTCACTCAAGAATTGCATGACTACTCTCCCTGCTTTCGAAAGTCAAGTCAAAACGCAACCCCAACCAGTAGTGCCTTCGCCACTCTGCGCGAAAATTGCGCTACTGGCTTGCCGATGATCCTGCGGTATCGAAGGTTTCCGGCGGATCAAAAAAACATTGGTGCCATAAAGCCGCATCCGATAATTTGCCCACCTTCCATTGCTGGAGCGTTGGCAGGGTGGCGGCGATCATTCCCCCGTCAACCGAATCGAAGATCAGCACGATTCCTGCCAGTTCCTCCGGCTTCTGCGATAGTTCCGCATAATTCCTATCCAGCACGGACTTGGCAAATTCCAGTCTGAGTTGAGGGCCGGAATCTTTCGCTTCGTTGATTTTTTCCACCGAGACAATTTTAACGGTCCTGCCGCGCAAGGGCGCCCAATTTCCAGGGAATGGAGCTTTTTCTTCCCTGGTCACATGGAAAAGGTCGGCCGCAACGGGAACGGACGCTGCAGGGGTGGGCAAATCGCCCTCGGGAACGCTATCGGGCATTTCGAGATTGTTCCGCCAGATCCATCCCCGGGATAAGCCAGAAATTCGCACGTGAACCCAGTCCCGATTGAAATCCAGCATTTCGAACTCGTCGTGCGCGCTGGCCAAGAACATCGCCTTCGCCGTCAGGCTGGCTGTTCCGACCACTGGTGTTCCCGACTTCTTCACAGCGACTAGATTCTTGGGATGAGCCTGGTTTTTAAGAATCTCTTCGAGACTTTCTGCCTCAGCCTGCAGACCGTTGGGATCGTTATCCGCCCGGCGTTTCTCGCCGGCATTCGGGGTGCTCTTCTCGCGCCCTGCCAACTCCTGCTCAGCCAATCCCTGTGACAGCGACGATGAAAAGCCGCCGCCGGTTTGCGGAAGCCTCGGTACTGGCGCCGAGACGCTCGGCTCTGCGGCAGCCGAGGCCTTTGTAGTTGGAGCGGCCTGAGAAATTGCCGACGAGCCCGAACCAGATTGCTGCGCCTTGCTGGTCAATTGTTCTGCCAACTGATCCAGAAGGTCCGCTTCCAACCGTCCGTTCGATGTAAGCACTTGGTATCCCGAACGGCCTGCAACCGGATCGGCGTACCAGGCGGTGACTTGCACACTCACCCGCACCACAGACCCGCCCTTAGGACTTGCGCTGACGTTAAATTTGGACTGGTAATAACCGCGCTGATAATGATCCAGGGGATGATTGGTCGAGATCGCGAATCCATCGACCACGGGGAGCCTTCCCGCTGTCGCGGTCTGCATCGAATTAAGCGCCCTCTCTACCGTGGTCTTGGATTGAGGAAAACTTCGCTCTAACCCACCCGCTTGTCCTCTGGCCCTATCGCAACCAAAGACTACAACGGTCAGCGCCAAGGCATGACAGAGAGCTTTCCCGCATACGTCCAGCCGACGATTCATGGTTGCTCCAACTCGTCGCGTTGCATCCATCCGTGTTGCCCGTCGTGGGTCTCAACGCCATACCAATAGGGCGTTGAAATCAAAATCAGCACTTCCGTCCCTGCGGTCAACGTTTGCAGCGTGCTCGCAGTGTGGAAGGGAGCGGATTTGAGCGGCGCGCCCGGCGCCTTCACTAAGCGCTCCACCTGTTTTCTTAAATCTTTCACGCGCTCTTCCAGGGGTTGGCCTGAACGCGTTTCAGCAGGTTGCGTAGCTGCAGCTGGCGCCCCAGACATTGAAGCACCTTCGGCGACCTTCGAGTCGACGGGCGCCGCAGGGGACGCCTCCGTCAACGAGGAGCTGTCAGTTTGCATCGCGAGGTTCTGTTTCTTCTCCAGCTGTTCCTGCCGCTCCTTCTGAGCTTCCGCGTTCTGCGTCTTCATTACCTCGATGGCTTCGAGATGGTCATGAATGTCCTTGTACTCCGCGCTTTCAACCGATCCATTGGATTGATGCACAACCCGCCGGAAGTCTTCCGCAAACAGCGCATTGATGCGCAAGATCGTATTCTTCTCGCCTTGAGGCTGCACCACGTATCGCACTACCAGCGTTCCGACATCACCGCTGTCCTTGAAGTTGCGGGGATCGATCGCTTGCTCGCGAACCTTGTAGAACACCTTGCCACCCTCGTTCCACGCGGGAAAAAGCCGCGAGGAACTTGCGGCTTTCGCGCCAGCGACAAACTCGTCCTTGTTGTATTCTTTGGTTCCACGGATCACGCCGTTCTGCGCGATGTCCTCAACAACCGTAGCTACTTCAGTCTCCGGCATAGGCACGTTGACGATCAGGCCTTCGCCGTAGCTCAATTTATCTTTTGCAAGGCTTGCAACCGGCAGGGCGATCACCCAAACGATAACAATCACTAGGAGAAGGTGCCAAAGGGTGAAATCCGGTTCGATCACCATAGCGGATGGCCGAGGTTGACCAAGTCCGCCGGTCGCGTTATTAGCCTTGCTCGGGAAATCCATGTTGCGACCCCAAAAACCGATCCACGAATCCACTGTAAAGCTCCGCTGCTCTGCTTCACGAGTCTCGTACTACGGGCAGGAAGCTGTCAACTCCGCTACACAACTCCACCTGCAAACCTCGACATGTAAAGATTTATGTCACCCAGATGTAAAAAAAATGTCAAAACTACTTGCACTTCGTCTTTCGCCCGTAGTACGATTTCGCGCGGTAGGGTGGTAGAACCTTTGTGACTTTTCTTTATGGGCAAGAAATGCGAGGGGTTCGCATTTCGAGCCTTTCTCCGCAAGTATCTGCTTATGTGTTAACTCATTTTTCAAAAACAGATCGTGATTTGATCTTTGCCGAGGAGTCCGGCCATGCGCCTTTCGAGTCATTCGCGTCTTCGCGATGTTTCCTACTTTGGTTCGTTGGTACTGATCGCCGTATTCGTGATGCTTGCCTGCAGCCCGCGCGCGAATGCCTTGCCGGCCTTCGCCAGAAAATACGGGTTGCGCTGTTCGGCCTGCCACGAGTCTTGGCCAATGCTGAATTACTTCGGCCAAAAATTCAAAGATAACGGCTACCAACTCATGAACGACCGCGATGCCCCGATCTGGCAGAGTCCGGGCTACTGGCCGGTCACCTTCCGCATGGTTTCCATGTGGCACCGGGTCAGCACCGGTAAAGTCTTGGTAGATACTTATTCACCGGGACTCACCGATCCAACCGGGGTAGCGATTCAGCGGATCACGACTTCTGGCTTTGATTTGAGCGGCCTCGATCTTCACACTGGCGGCACCCTGGACAAGAATATTTCGTTCTTCCTGCTTCCCTCTTCCGATCCGGCTGGTTCCTTTCACTTTGAAACAGTCATGGCGCGCCTCGACAATCTGTTTGGCAGCCCTTGGCTGAACATTAAGCTCGGAAAATTTGAACTCGACAACCTTCTTTCGGAGAAGCGTCCGCTCACCCTTACCGGCAACGGCGGTATTTACCAGCTCTACCACTTCATTCCGGTTGGCGATGGAAACATTTTCGGCCAGATCGGTGACAACCAGCTGGGCGCCGAACTAATGGGCCACTCCTGGAATGACCGCACCCGTTATTCCGCAGCTCTCCTCAGCTCGAATGATGGCACCACCCAGCTTCCGTACGGCAATGCTTACAGCGGATTCTTTACCGCCAGCCAGGCTTTCGATACCGGAAAAGCTGGCGTGCAGCGCATTGGGTTCTATGCCATGATCGGCCAGGCGCCAACCACTTGGCGCACCAGCGGCGGAGCAACCGGCTTTCTGCCCGGCGCCGCAATTGGCAACAAGTCCTTTAGCCGCGAGGGCTTCGTTGGACAGTTTTACTTCGGTCAGCATGTGGATCTTCAGGTCGTCACGCAGCATGGGCAGGATAGCGCGTGGTTTGGACAAGGTTACGGCGACTTGATTGACGGAGTTGCCACCCTGAACAACACTACCGGAACTGTGTTGCCCGCGGGGTCACGGTCTCCCAGTTGGAACGGCGTTCTGTTTGAGCCTCACTACATCTACAGCCCTCAGCTCATATTCATTGGGCGCTATGAGACGATCCGCATGTCGCAGCAGTCGACTCCGGGTACACCCTCGAACTTGGGCAATATCTCGAGCTATACCCTTGCCTTCCGTTACAACCCGTTTATGACCAGCCGGGCAGGTTTTGCCTGGCACAACGAATACAACTGGCTGCACCAGGATGGCACGGGGCCGAGTCTAGGCCTGACGAGCACCAACGTAAACACCAGCGAAGTGATGACAGGATTCGACTTTGATTTCTAAGCTTCGGTTTTCGGAGAGGGACAGCATGCAACGGAATAACTTGCGGAAGTGGTCGCTTCTACTGGGTGCAGTTGCGATTGTTGCGCTCCCAATGCCTTCCTGGGCGCAGCTCACGAAATACGATCTGGAATCGCGCATGGGCGTGGAAAGCCACGTTGGAAACATCACCGGCCACGCCAAGGCCGCCAAGGCGGACTACAGGCGATACTGCGTCGTCTGCCATGGTGAGTTGGGGGATGGAAATGGCGAAAGCTTCCCTTGGATTGACCCCAAGCCCCGCGACTTCCAGTTAGGTGTGTTTAAGTGTCGTTCCACGCCGACCGGAACGTTGCCTACCGACCAGGATCTGTTCGATACCCTGGCCCGCGGCCTCGACCGATCCAACATGCCGCAATGGAGCACCTTCACCAAGCAGCAGCGCGCCGACCTGGTGGCATGGGTTAAGCATTTCTCGCCACGTTGGACAAACGAAAAGCCGGGAACGCCGATCACCATTCCTCCGGAACCGGAAGTCACCCCGGAGCGCATCAAGGCCGGCCGCGATGTATTTGCCCGGGTGCAGTGCTGGAAGTGTCACGGCGTACTCGGTCAAGCCAACGGTCCTTCTGCCGCAACGCTTACCGACGACCTCGGCCGTCCGATCGCGGCCTACAACTTTACCGAGGGCGCTCGTCCTAAGTGCGGTGATACCGATCGCGACATTTACAGAATCTTCATGACCGGCTTGGACGGCACTCCAATGCCTTCATTCGCCGACAACATTAAGCCCGACGAGGCCTGGGATCTGGTCTTCTATTTGCGAACGCTTATGTCCCAAAATAGCAAGGAAAAAGCCATGGCTAAACAACTTGGCTTGAAGCCAGTTGACCCGAATGCCCCGGCGGGACAACAGTAGGCTCAGAATGGCATCAAACATTCACCTACGTAGTTCTTAACGGTAAGGTAAGGAGAGTTTATGAGCAAGAGATACAATTTTGCGGCTGTACTATCAGCGGTAGTTCTAATCTGCTGCGGTGCACTGATTCTGAATCAAAACGTCAACGCTGCGGGAGAAGGCAAAATTACCGGAACGGTCAAACTCGATGGCCCTGCTCCACATATGAAGGGCATTGACATGGGTAAGGATCCTTATTGCGCAAAGGCCCATGCCAATGACCCCGCACACCTGGAAACCTATGTGGTCGGCGCAGACGGGGGATTGGCGAATGTAGTTGTGTACATCTCGGAAGGGTTGAGCGGGAGTGCGGCGGCCGAGAGTTCCGCGACAGAACCAGTTTTCGATCAGAAGAACTGCATGTACACTCCGCACGTCTTGGGGCTGACGGTCGAGCAAAAATTTAAGGTGACCACCAGCGATCAGACCACTCACAACATTCACCCACTGCCGAATCCGATGACTGGCAATATCCCGTGGAACCAGTCTCAACCCCCGGGAGCGGCGCCGGTCGAAAAGAGCTGGAAAGCTCCAGAAATGATTCCGGTGCAGTGCAACATCCATCCTTGGATGCACGGCTGGTTTGCCGTGGTTAAAGGGCCTCACGCGACCAGTGACACCAAAGGTACTTACACGATTAGCAACGTGCCTGCGGGAAATTACACGGTCACAGCCTGGCAGGAGGCAGCCGGAACCCAGACTCAAAAAGTCACGGTTGCGGCCGGCGGCGCTGGCTCTGCCAACTTCACCTTCAAGCCGAAATAGCTGCAAGGGATACTGCAACACAATTGAATCTCCGAATCGCCGCGGTTAAGAGCTGCGGCGATTCCAGCACAATACGACAAGAAAGAACGGCCTTGATGTTGGCCAAAGGCGGGACGATATGGCGAAGATATTCGCGGTAACGATCATCCTGATTGCGATTGCTTCGGCGGTTCCCATCGTGATGCACATGTGGCCAATGCCACAGGATATCTCCACCCATGGCGCCTTGATTGACGAGCAGTACGCGGACACGATGCTGGAAGCCGGTATTTCTTTTCTCGCCTCTCAATTTCTTCTGGCATTCTTCATTTGGAAGTTTTCTGCTCCACGTCCGGGGGAGAGAGTTAAGAATTTTCCTGGTGGGGCCACTGGATTAGTAGCTGCCGCCTTCTTGTTGGTCGGTACAGAAGTCCTGGCTCTAGGCGTGTTCGGCACGAAGGCTTGGGCGAGCGTATATCTCACTCCTCCGGCTGCCAATGCGGTTCCGGTACAGGTACAGGCCGGACAGTTCGCTTTTTACTTTCGCTACCCTGGTCCCGACGGAACATTCGGGCCGATACATCCCGAACAAATCAGTGAAGCCAATGCGAACTTCTTCGGTTTGGATACAACCCATGATCAGGATTCGAAAGACGATATCGTAGCCGCCGAGATGGCGATTCCCGTGAACCGCGAGATTCACCTGCTGATGCATTCCAAGGACGTTGGGCACTCTTTCTTCGTCCCGGAACTACGCATTCAACAGGATTTTGTCCCGGGGCTGGATGTTTCGGTCCATTTCACCGCAACAAAAGTTGGCAGATACGAAATTGTATGTACTCAGCTTTGTGGCCTCGGACATTACAACATGAAGGCGTATCTCGAGGTGAAGTCCCAGGAAGATTACGACGCATGGATCAAACAGCAATCAGCATTGCAATAAACGCTGGAATTTGGTGTAAGTCGTTGCGGAAGGGCACGGTTTTGGCCGAGCTGTTCGGTGCGATCAAAAAACAATGCAGGCTTTAGTCCTGAGATTCAGACCCAACATCTCTTTTGAGGTGAGGTGACCACAATGCACGACATGTCCGCACCTGCGGCGCATCACGGAGCACCAACCAGCTTTATTCGAAAGCACGTCTTCAGCCTTGATCATAAAGTCATTGGGAAGCAGTATTACGCGCTGGCATTGTTGGCGGCTTTGATCGGTATGGCGCTTTCCTGGATCATGCGCATCCACCTTGGATGGGGCAACTTCGCCATTCCTGGTCTGCATTTGCTCTCCAGTACGGGCGCACCGGGTAACGTGCTGACCCCTGAGTACTATCTGCAATTGATGACCATGCACGGGACGATCATGGTCTTTTTCGTGCTTACGACTGCCCCATTTGCCGCGTTCGGCAATTTCTTCTTGCCTATCCAGACCGGCGCGGAAGACATGCCGTTTCCGCATTTCAACATGATGTCGTTCTGGGTGACATTTGTGGGCTTTTGGGTGCTGATCGCATCATTTTTTGTGGGTGACGGGCCGACTCTCGGAGGCTGGACGCAATACGCTCCGCTGAGTGCCATCGGTTCAGTTGGCGGCCCGGGCCAAGGCCTTGGCGTAGTCCTTTGGGCCACTTCGATTGCCATTTTCTGCATTGGTCAATTGCTCGGTTCCTTGAACTTCATCACCACAACGCTCGACATGCGCTGTAAAGGAATGTCGCTGATGCGGCTTCCGCTCACTGCCTGGGCATGGTTCATCACCTCGGTGATGGGATTGACCGCATTCGCGGTCCTCATGCCCGCCTGCATCCTTCTAATTCTCGATCACGTGGCGGGAACCAGTTTTTTCGTGGCTTCCAACCTTGTGATCAACGATCAGGTCTTGCCGCACTCCGGCGGATCAACCCTGCTCTGGCAGCACTTATTCTGGTTCTTCGGACATCCCGAGGTTTACATCGCAATCGTGCCGGGCATGGGGATCGTTTCTCACGTGCTGATCACGAATATGCGCAAGCCGATGCTCAGTCACCGCGTGCTTATTTACTCGATGGCCGCGCTCGCCGTTCTCAGTTACATGGTTTACGGCCACCATATGTTCGTCAGCGGGATGAATCCTGTTTCCTCGCTGGCCTTCTCGTTTCCTACGCTCGTAATCACAATTCCTTCAACCATCGTAGTCTTGATGTGGCTGGGAAGTCTGTATGGCTCGAAGCTGCAAATCAATTCGGCATCGTTGTTCTCGCTGGGTTTCATTTCGATGTTTATCAGCGGCGGCGTCAGTGGCTTCTTCCTGGCACAACCCTCGATCGACATCATGTTGCACGCCACCTATTTTGTGGTCGGCCACTTCCACCTGGTGATGGGCGTCGCGGCCATGTTTGGGATCTTCGCGGGAACTTACTTCTGGTTCCCCAAGATGACGGGCCGCATGATGAGCGAACCCTTGGGCAAAGCGCATTTCTGGCTAAGCTTCGTGGGCGCCTACTGTATCTTTATGCCATTCCACTACCTTGGCATTGCCGGAAACGTGCGGCGCTACCAGGCCTTCACGGACGATTACCTGATCCCGCTGATTCCCGTGCACAAGTTCATCACGATCGCGGCGCTCATCACGGGTTTCGCCCAGTTGATCTTTGTCTACAATCTGATTTACAGCCGGTTCAAAGGGCCAGTGGAAACAGACAACCCGTGGCAGGGCACGTCGCTGGAATGGAGCACGGCCACGCCCCCGCCCCACAATAATTTTGGAGCCACTATGCCCGTGGTCTACCACGATCCCTATCAGTACAGCGTCGAGGGAGCAAGCAGCGACTTCGTAATGCAGACCTCGCCGGAAAAAATTAACAATCCGAACGAAGAAAAGTAATCCTTCTATCGGGTACTAAGTTTTTAGTAAGGGGAATTAGCAGTATGGCAACAACGCTGCCTGAACCGCCAAAAATCGAGCGTGACCGTTTACCGAGTCAGGGCTCCGGAAATGGGGGCTGGCGGAATCTCGTTCCGGCTAGTGCGGATCCTAGGCAGGTCAAGGACTATTCTCCTCCGCCGGCGAGTACTGGCATTTGGGTAGGCCTCGCGGCCATTACGATGACCTTTGCCGCCTTTACCAGCGCATTGGTCGTCCGTCAGGGTGGCGCGCCAGATTGGCGCCACATCACTTTGCCTCCCGTGCTTTACCTGAATACCCTGTTGATTGTTGCCAGCAGCGTCACCCTTGAAATCGCGCGCCGCCGTGTGGCGGCTTTCATGGGCGGCCTGAAGGATCCTGCCGCGAACCCGGCCCGCTGGCTCTTTGTCACGCTGTTCCTCGGTCTCTCCTTCGTTGCTGGCCAGACCTATGCCTGGCTGCAACTCAAAGCTCAGGGATTCGGGCTGGCAACCAACGTAAGTTATTCCTTCTTCTATGTTCTGACCGTAGCCCACGCCGTGCATCTGGTTGGAGGGATTGGTGGTCTAGTGCGCGTCGTTGGAAAGTTGAATAAATCTGTGCTGAGACGAAGCACTCTGGACGCCACTTCGCGCTATTGGCATTTCATGGGTGTCCTCTGGGTGTACCTGCTTTTTCTGCTGTGGATGAAGCTCTAATAGTCAAGGGTAGGAGGCAACGTGAGCCAAGCCGATTTGACGTTACACGGACACTCAACCGCGGGGGCGATGGCAGAACCCACGTTCTCGGTCCCCGCAAAGAAGATGGCGATGTGGCTGTTCATCATCGCAGACACAGCCACCTTTGCCGGGTGTCTCTTCGCGTATGGTTTTATTCGTAACGCCTCCCAAAATTGGCCCAGACCGTTTCACAGCATCACCAACGTCGCGGTCATGACCCTTATTCTGCTGACCAGCAGTTTAACCATGCTTGTGGGGGTTAAAGCCGCGCAGGCGGGCGACAAGCCTAAGGCCTTCCGTTGGATCATGATTACAGCTGTGGCCGGAGTCCTGTTCGCCGCTCTTCACCTGCGGGAATGGATGGGGATGATCGCGGAGGGCGCAACGCTGTTTCACAATCCCTGGGGCACGCCCCTGTTCAGTTCGCTGTTCTTCAGTATTACGGGCTTGCACCTGCTGCACGTGACCGGCGGCGTGGTCGCATTGATCGTGGTAGGAGTTCGCTATCAGGGCGGACGATACAAAGCCGATGATATTGAAATCACCGGACTGTACTGGCACTTCGTGGATCTAGTGTGGATGTTCGTAGTGCCCCTGGTCTATCTGTTGAATCTGTCTCACTAAAAAAGCAGGAGCCAAATTATGACTACCGCTGAAACACACAAGAGCAGTGGGATGGGGAAGGATCTTGCGATCTACCTTTGTATGCTGGTGCTGGCGGGGATACAGTTCGTAATCGCCTTCCAAAATATCAGCGCGCAGCAGATGTTGGAGCGCATGCTGATTGTGGCCATCCTCGAGGCTGGGCTGGCACTGCTGTTTTTCATGCATCTGGCAGACAATCGGGGCCTGCGATGGTTCGTCATTATTTTCACCGTCGCTGTTATTCTGGGGATGCAGTACGGATGGACTGACAGCTTCCGGATTGCCAACGGCGTGACTTGGGCAAAGTAGTTTTAGGCAGCAAAGCGGATCAGAAATTTATGAAGCATTCGCGAGCAATCTGGACTTTGGCAATTGCCGTGGTCGGAATTATCCTCCTGCTGGCGCCGGTCCCGGCATTTGCTCAGAGTTGCGCGCTCTGCTACACGCAGGCCGCATCCTCAGGCGCTCGCATGATTCAGGCTCTGAAGAGTGGGATTATCATCCTGATCGCTCCGCCGACCTTCATGAGCCTGGGAGTAATTGTCGTTTGCTACCGCCGGCGCAACAAAACTCGTGACGGTGTCGATGAATCCGACCGCGAGTGGAAGAACGACGACTTCCCTCGCGACCTTCAAGATTGATTTTTACGGGGCTTCGTATTAGGTCGCCTCTTCAGGCGCTGCGGTTCGATCCTTCCCACGCTCACTTCTTATAAACTACTCCGCCCTTCATCACGAATGACACGTTCTGCAGCACACTGATATCCTGCAGCGGATCCCCCGCAACCGCGATGACATCGGCCAGATAACCCTTCTCCAACGCTCCAATCTGGCCATCCCAACCCAACAGCTTCGCGCCATTGAGTAAGTCCGCCTGCATGACTGCCAGCGGCGACATGCCGTATTTCACCATCAGCACGAACTCCCGCGCCTGCGTCCCGTGGGGAAATGGCCCGACGTCGGAACCAACCGCCATCGGCACTCCCGCTGCGATCTGCTTGCGAAATTCCTTCTCGTGCAGATCCAACATGGTGCGTTCCCGCTCGGACTGCTCCGGACTAGCGGCATGATCCGCAAAGTAGTCGAAAATGGTAAAGGTCGGTACCGCAAAGATTTGCTTTTCGCGCATCAATCGCATGGTCTCATCGCCGAGCTGATTCGCGTGATCGATGGACGCAACCCCAGCCCGCGCGGCAAACAGTGTGCCAGGTTCGCCGGTGGCGTGCACCGCGACCCGCTTCCCGGTTCGCGCGGCCTCCTCGACCGCAACCCTGAGTTCAGCCTCCGTATATTGATAGATAGTAGAAAGCTGCCCATTGCGCACGGTGTCCGGCCCAGTCTCATAAATCTTGATGAAGTCCGCGCCCTCTTTCAGTTCCTGGCGAATCGCTGCTACTAATTCATCTTTGTTGTTCGCGTAAGTCGCGTTCGATAGCACATGCTGAGCGGGGTTGTATTTGATCGCATCTTCATGTCCGCCCAATATATCGATTGCATTGCCGCTGATCCGCAATCGTGGGCCCGGGAACAGTCCTTCGTCAATCGCGTTGCGAACCGCGGTATCGGCGGATCCTGCGCCCTCAGTCCCCATGTCACGCTCGGCCGTAAAGCCTGCCATCAAGTCGTCGTGAGCCGCGGCCAGCGCGATGATCGTGCGCTGCGGCACAGATTCCTGCACCGTCTGTAAGTCCTCAGCTCCGGGATGCAGAAACAGATGCACGTGCGCGTCAATCAGTCCGGGCAATAACGTCCGGTCTCCGAGATCAATAACCTCTACCCCCGCAGGATGCTTGACCAACGTTCCCGCTTCGACGATTCTTTCCCCTAGCACAAGAAGCTCGCCAGGTGTCAGCAAGCGTCCGCTCCTTATATCCAGGAGATGAGCCGCGTGCAGCACGGTCGTACGTGGAGGCAGGGGTCGTGATTGCGTCTGCGGCGCTGAGACGCCGCACAGGGCCGGAACCAACAAAAGCGTATGGCAAAGCCAACGAAATTTGGTCATGTCAGTACGGGATGGTACCACTTCGGCTGTCCCAAACTGTTAACTTAAGCTGATGCGCGAAGGGCCGCTCTTCTACTACATTACGGACCGCCTCGCCTTCCCCGGCGACGACCGCACTCGCCGCTTTCACCTGCTAGACAAAATTACCGAAGCCGTAAGTCATAGCGTGGACTATATCCAACTCCGCGAGAAAGACCTCTCCTCGCACGAACTCGAAGGTCTAGCCAGGGAAGCAGTGCATATCATCCGCGAAATGAAGTCACAGAACCGAGCACTGAGGACCGCACTTCTGATCAACTCGCGAGCCGACGTCGCTCTCGTCACTGGCGCCGATGTTCATCTTCGGTCCGACGATATCTCGCCGGAGGATGTTAGAACTGCGTGGAAGCTGGGATCAAGTCACGAAGGCGATTTCGCCCGCGAAAACCCAGATCCGATTATTGCTGTCTCCTGTCACTCCGCAGGAGAGGTGGCCCAAGCTGCCGCCACGCAAGCCACCTTCGCAGTTTTCGCCCCTGTCTTTGAAAAAAAAACTGCACCTAACAATGCTCCCAGTGGTCTCGAAGCCCTTCGCCAAGCCTGCGGCGCCGAAATTCCAGTGCTCGCACTCGGAGGACTGACGATAGAGAATGCTGCTTCCTGTCTACAAGCTGGCGCGGCGGGCATCGCCGCCATCCGGCTTTTTCAGGAGAACGATATCGCCACCGTTGTGCAAGCATTGCGCAGATAATTCTTAATCGGCGCCACCAAACGAAAAGGCCACGCCCAAAAGGGCGTGGCCTCGGCAAACTCGATTTACTGAGCTGGACTCACCGGAGCAACCGCCGGTGCACTGGCTGTCACTTCCGGAACAGATACGGGATTGATCTTTACCGTAGCTAGAATCTTCTCCAGCCGCTTGAAGACGTCCTCACGATCCACATGCTTGCCACCTTCGTCGGTCTCGAGTTCTGTCGCAACCTTTAGTGCGAACTCGTAGCAAGCCCCATTTTCGAACACGTGATAATACTTCGATGCTTCCTCCCGCCCTCCTTTGCTCGCAAGCATTTCGGTGGATTGCAATTCCATGTCACCGATCATCACCTTTGACATGGGCAGTGGGGTGGACGCTGGCGTGGCTGTGGTCGCCGCCGCCTCCACAGTCGCAGCCTTCGCTTGCGAACCGGAGAATTCGCGGCACTGTTCCGCCGTTAGCGCCTTGTTCACGCTAACGTTGAAGAAAGCCGAGGCTAAATCGCTTTTAGGGTAGGCTGACTCAGGTACCTCCACCGCTGCAAGGGCAACTCCGCCGGACTGCACGAAGTTCATCGGGACCGGTTCGGATGAGACAAGCTTATCCGCATCTTCGCCGGTCTTGAGCGCAAACCTGCGTGGATATTGGAACGAAACGCCAGAAGTCTCATCTGCATACGTCACGGTCGTTGGTGCTTTGCGGACAACTTTCTTATGTATGGGCTTGGCCGCAGCCTGCGCAACGGGCGTAGGTGCGCTGGCCACGACGCTTGTTGGCGGCGGGGTTGGCTGCGCCATCGCAGGCCGGTTGATAGAGCTTTGGGTTGCAGGTTTCTCGCTGGAACATCCGACGGCTACCGAACAAACGATTAGGATCCCGGCGAATACCAGCGTGCTAACGGTTCTCTCGAAACTGCTTGTACCACTTGCTGAGCTGAAATTGATGCGTGTCATGGTTGGTCACCTCCTGCTGCCAGGCAGCACACAGGAAAGAGCACGGCACGCACCATGGTCGAGAAGGCTGATTTCGTTGGGGTTACGGCTCGATTCTGCTAGAGCGCTTGACGCCGCCTGAACACAATGTGTATCCCCCTAGACAGATCAAGCCCGAACGCAGTCATAGCTTGAACCTAGGGCGCGAGGAAAGAGTAAGGAGAGCTTCACTCAAACTGCTTACGAAATTCCCCTAACTGTCTTTGCACTTCCGTCAATTCCTTGCGCAGCGCCAGCACCTCATCTTCAAGCCGGCCAATCCGGTCGGGCTCCCCTGAAGGAGACTCCGCCGCTCGGGTATAAGGTACCGGGGCCTCCAATCCCGCGGACCCCGACAGCAAATGCATAAACCGCGATTCTTTCGTCCCCGGTTGCCGCGGCAACATCGCCACCAGTGATGGCTCCCGCTGGCTGAGGCGTTCCAGTGTGGCATGCACGTCCGCAAGCTCTTCGAATCGATACATGCGTTCCGTCCGCCCGCGAAGCTCTCCCGGAGTCTGCGCCCCACGCAGTAGCAGCACGCACAGGATCGCAACCTCCCTCCGGTCGAAATTGAAAACTTCCTGCAGCCGATGCTCATACTTTGTAACCCGGCTGTCAGCGCCGCTCGAAGGCCCGGCCAGCCGTTGGCCTTGCAGCGACTCCAGCGCCGCTCGTACTGCATCCTCACCGAGCGCCATCACCGGATCGCGATTATTTTTCTGGTTGCAGGCATTCACCAGCGCATTCAGCGACAGCGGATAGTAATCCGGCGTAGTAATGTCCTTCTCAATCAGTGACCCCAATACCCGGACTTCGACATCACTCAGAAAATCCACGCCTGTCCCCATGTAAGTAAATTCGTCACGAAATTCTAGCAGCCCCGCGCGGCGAAAGAACAAGCTATACCCATTGTTCGCCGGCAGCCAAAATGATCTGGTTCGGAATGGTCAATCTGGCACATATGGCTGCTTCCGTATGGTCGGAACCACCGTTCTTGATATAGTTCCCGGGAAGGGTTGTCACCTGATCCGCCTTCGCAAGGAGCTAAAATGCGCCTATTGCTGAATTGGGTTCTCAGTGCCTTGGCCGTTTGGATTGTGGCTCATGTCATCCCGGGCATCTACGTGAGCGGTCCCTTGGCCGCGCTCATCGCGGCCCTGGCAATCGGTTTCGTCAACGCCACGCTCGGACTGTTGCTAAAAATTCTTACCTTCCCGTTGACACTGATCACGCTAGGACTGTTCTGGTTCATCATTAACGCGCTCATGCTGAAGTTTGCGTCGGCACTGGTCCCGGGATTTGTAGTCCACGGGTTCGGGGCGGCATTCCTGGGCGCGATTTTGCTCAGTCTCGTGAACATGCTGCTGAAGTGGCTGGTTCACCCTTCCGCCGGGGGCCGCATCTAACAAGAACTTTTTTGAGAATTATGGCGACCGCCCATTCACAATTTCCGCCGGAGTCGCTCGAACCTCTACTCGTCTCTATCCCGTCAGGATGGTTCCTGATGGGCTCGCCTACCGGGCAAGACTGCGAACGCCCCGTTCATCGTGTGTGGATTGACGCTTTTCTCCTCGGCGCCACGCAAGTCACCAATGCCGAATACGAACGGTTCGTAAGTGCGAGCTCGTCTGAGCCTCCACCTTTTTTGAATGATGCCAACCTCAACCATCCTCACCAGCCCGTCACCGGCGTTTCTTGGTTCGATGCCGATCGCTACTGCCAATGGCTCGCCTCGCAGACCAGTCGCGCCTTTCGCCTGCCCACCGAGGCCGAATGGGAGCGGGCCGCGCGCGGCGATTTCGAACAAAAAGATTTTCCCTGGGGCAACGATCCTCCGCAATCTCTTCCGGACTATGCCACCCGCTGGCAAACCGGCCCCGAACCCGTCGCTCGTTATGCGCCCAACTCTCTCGGTTTGTACAACATTTGTGAGAACGTTCACGAGTGGTGCAGCGACTGGTACGACGTCAACTACTACGCCACGTCACCCGAGCGCAATCCACGCGGTCCTGAACAGGGCCGGCGCAAATCCTCTCGCGGCGGATCGTGGCGTCATCACGTCAAAATCGCCCGCTGCTCCGCCCGCTCCAGTATCCCTCCCGAGTTCCACTATGCAGACTACGGATTCCGCGTGGCGTGCGGAGTATAGGCTGGCGATGTCTTAAGCCGAGCAAAAGGGGACGGCCCATGAAGCGACAAGTCATATACAGAATCTATACGGAGGAAAAGAACAAGAAAACTATCGTCGATCTCGTGGGAGAACAATTCGAGAGTTTCACCCTTCAGCCGACTGTTGGGTACTATCGCGGCCAGCCAGAGAAATCAATCGTTATCGAACTCGTGGGAGCCAAGGCGCCTACAATTAAGGCCCTCGCTGACCGCATTCGAAAAATGAACGGCCAGGAATCAGTACTGATTCTACGAATTGAAGGCAGTAGTGAAATGCATCGGCAGTAGTACCTCTTTCAAGCTCTGCGTGTTCAGTAGGCAATAAGAAGAATAAGAAGTATGAGAAGCATCGGTCCCAACCTCAGCTTTTTCTTTTGGCGCAACCATAAGCGGGTCCTGCGGCTTTTCCCGACAAACCTAATCGCGATTTCCGAATCCAACTGGCAAGCCCGCAACTTTACGGGTGCCTATGTCTGCTAAGGATTCATCTGCGAGGAATTTCAGCGCCGAAACCCGCGCTGCCTCGCTTGGCCAGCAAGTTCGAGGGTTACGCGCTGTCGATTCGCCGGGGGCGCTGCGATCGCGCCGCAAATTTCTTCGTTTTTTTCCGGGAGGGTTTCACGATCCGACTTATTTGGAATGGGAACGCAACTACAAATGGAATGCCCATCTGCAGTGGAATGAAGTTTTGAATTTCACCGCATACCGCGGGCTGCTCGAAAGGCGCAAATTCTCGGAAATCGCTGCCCATGCCGTAAGGATCGAGTCACGTACCAACCTCCTCTTTTCATTTGAGAAGATGGCCATTCGCGATGCCCTAAAGTCTTCGGCTGGGGCTCGCGCTTTCTCGACCGGTCTCTTCAACTTCCTTTACAGGAGCGGAACTCTCGATGGCAAGTTTGAGGCCTGGCGCGACGTTGTCGCTGCGCTTCCACGCAAACAAACCCGCGTCCTCACCTGGCCGGTGTTGACCGTATTTAGTTTTATTGCGCAACCGGAAACGCATATCTTTCTCAAACCAAACGTCACCCGTATCGCCGCTCGAGGATACGGCTTCAATTTCGAGTACCAATCCCGGCCTTCCTGGAAAACCTATTCCAGCCTCCTCCAGTTTGCAGGGACCGTCCGACGCGATCTTCGTGATCTTCGTCCACGCGACATGATCGACATCCAGTCTTTCATTTGGGTCCTGGGATCTGACGAGTATTAGTATTGAAGAGCCTTGGTTGAGATCGTTTCAAGAATGGCGCTTCCGCAAACCTTCCAAGTCAAGCTTCTCTGACGGTGTGGTGTCTGCTGCAAAATTTGCCTCCATCAACCTTAAGGCGTTGCGCTGCTCTTCGTCAGTGAGCGCGGCTACGCAATCGGATGGAACAAACAATCTGAAATCCCGGACGTATACATCGCTGGCGGTGATCATTACGCATGCATTGGTCGTAATCCCCGCGACTATCACGGTATCTACGCCAATGTATTTGAGCAACACATCCAGTGGCGTCGCATAGAAAGCGGAGTGTTTCGGTTTCAGCACAACGTAGTCTGAGGTTCCGGGCACCAACTGTTTCACCATGGCGCGTCCCGGAGCCCGAGGGAGCAGGCAGTGCCTCAACACTTCGGAGAAATCCGATCGCCACTTCCCACGATTGTCATTCACGTAGATTGTCGGGATACCTGCTTTTTTACAGCGCCGTTTCAACGCAGCAATACGTTTCCCCAGCTTGCCGCACTCCCGCACGAGCTTTTCGTTTTTTGGAAATCTCAAATCATTGACGACATCTACGAGCAGCAGCGCAACCGACGATCGGTCCGGAGCGTTGCCATGCAAATCGTCCCTACCGTCATTTCCCGACGAAGCCGGATGCTTACGAGTGCGACCCATGTTTGGAGATATCTCGGCCTTTCATTTTGCAAACCACGCATTTTGCTTCTCTCGTTCTATACAATTTCCTGACGGGATTTACAATCGGTTGTGCACCGGTCCAGCCTGAACGGGGAACCAGCCGAATGTTTCAACCAGACCTTCTGCGCGACAAGAGAATACTCATAACCGGTGGCGGTACCGGACTCGGCAAAGCCATGGCCAGCCGCTTTCTCAGCCTTGGAGCCATCATCCACATCTGCGGCCGCCGCGAAGATGTTCTTCAAAAAACCAGTAGCGAATTATCTGCTCAGGGCAACATCCATGCCCATGTCTGCGACGTTCGAAATCTCGATGCCGTCGAGGCCATGATCGACACCATCTGGAAATCCGGACCGCTCGACATTCTTGTGAACAATGCCGCAGGAAATTTCATCGCCCGCACCGAAGAGCTTTCCCCCCGCGCCTTTGAATCCGTCATAGGCATCGTGCTTCTCGGCACGCTGCACGCCACCATGGCCTGCGGACGCCGCTGGCTCAAAGCATCTCGCTCCGGAACCGTGCTCAGCATCTCCGCCACCTACGCGCCAGTCGGCTCGGCTTATGTGGTGCCCTCCGCCGTTTCGAAAGCCGGAGTCGAGGCCCTCACCCGCAGCCTCGCCGTCGAATGGGGCAATCGCGGAATCCGCATGAACGCCATCGCTCCCGGCCCGATTCCCACCCAAGGCGCTTTTTCGCGAGTCCTCCCGCGTCCCGAACTCGAAGCCCTTGCCCTAAACCGCATTCCGATGCACCGTTTCGGCACGACGGAAGAATTGGCAAACCTCGCCGCATTTCTCGTCAGCGACGGCGCGAGCTATATCAATGGAGAAGTCATTCGCATGGACGGCGGCGAATTTCTGCAAGGCGCGGGAGAATTCAGTAATCTGGGCCGCGTTCTCAGCAACGAAGATTGGGAATCCCTCAAACCGCGAAAAAAGTAGTGTGGAATATGCTTGTGTGGGGCGGACACTCTTGTCTCCGGTTGCATAAGCGGCAACTGATGCTGTGAGGAATCAGTGAGACTGCCGGAATCGCATTTTGGGTGGAGCTCAGATCTTGGGCGGAGCAGGACTTCAGGCCTGCATCTTTCCATGGCTTCACCTGACATGCACCAAGAATAAGGCACACAACTGAGGAAATCCTCCCATTCTTACTGCCCTTCTGAGTGGACCTTTGCCCCACCCGCTTGCATCAAATTTCTAATATTGGAGGTCCCCATGTACGTTGTTCTAGGAGCCAGCGGCAACACCGGCCACGTAGTGACAGAGCACCTTCTTGGCAGTGGTAAGAAAGTCCGCGTTGTTGGCAGAAATGCCGACCACTTGCAATTTCTCGCAGCCAAGGGCGCAGAAATATTTGTCGGGGATGCCACCGACGCGCAATCCCTGACCAAAGCATTTCACCAGGCCGAGTCTGCTTATGTGCTGATTCCGCCCAACCCTACCAGCAACGATCCTCTCGCCTTCGCCGAACGAGTCAGCGATGCGATCGCGGCCTCCCTGAAAAATAGCGGGGTTAAGAACGTTGTTGCGCTCAGCAGTATTGGAGCCGAGAAACCCAATGGAACCGGGCCGGTGATCGGACTTCACAATCTCGAACAAAAATTAAATCAACTCTCGGTCGCGAATGTTCTCTACTTGCGAGCCGGCTATTTTATGGAGAATACTCTCGGGCAAGCAGCCATCATCCGCATGATGGGCTCCACCGCCGGCCCGATCCGTCCAGACCTGAAACTTCCTATGATTGCCTCTTGCGATATCGGAAAAGCAGCCTCCGAAGCTCTGTTGCGTTTGGACTTTCGCGGCAAACAGATCCAGGAATTGCACGGTCAGCGCGATCTGAACTACATCGAAGTGACAACCATCATCGGAAAGGCAATTGGCAAACCCGACCTGAAATACATTCAGCCTCCCGACGATCAGGTCCGAGCAGCAATGGTTCGCATGGGAATGTCCGAGAAGATGGTCGAGTTGCTGCTCGAAATGTCGGCCGCACTTAATTCGGGATTCATGCGGCCACTCGAACCTCGGAACTCGCGCAACACCACGACGACGACATTTGAGAACTTCGTAGCCGGATTTTTCGTCCCAGCCTATCAGCAGCAAGCCGCTGCCTAGGACCTTGCAGAGCGCTTTGACTTTCTGCGAACAAAGTAAAGGCCCCGTTCATATCCTCTGAACAGGGCTTTATTTCGCCTTGTGGCACCACATCTCTTGGACAACACCAGGGAAGCCACGGGCGAATCCAGGCGCAGCAAACCTTCCAATCTTATCGAGAATCAAGCGACTAAATGAGGCCGCGGCCTGCGCCCTGCTATACTTCCGTCCGACGTTAACTGTCACAGCCGGAGACCCTAGTCATGCCCCCTCCCCCGGAGCGACGAGATCAACCGCGCATCAAGGTAAAGGTGCCGGTCGAACTCCATTTCGAGGATAACGACACTCCCTACCGCTGTGCGACCTCAGACCTCAGCCTCTTCGGCTGTTACATCGAGAGCCTGTTTCCTTTTCCGGTCGACACGCCTGTCGAACTCAAACTGCAAGCAAATGCCACACTGCTGATTCTCGGCAAAATTGTTACCTGCGATCCTCAAGTTGGCAACGGGATCCAGTTCGTTAAGATGCTGCCGGAAGATCTCGAAGAGTTGCGCACCTTTCTGGACGAAATTCAGAAGGAAGCCGCCGAAAAAGAAGCTGCGGAACAAGAAGCTGCCTGGAAAACACTACAAGAGAAAAATAAGAAATAAACCTGCGAGTCGCCGGCGACCTAAGGGACGCGCTGAACGGGTTCCGCCTGCCGCATGCTTCGCACTACCGTGTGAGCCAGGCTTTCCACCACTGCGACATCGCCCTCATCAAAGTTAAACGGCTCGGGCGCGAACACCATCAGTAAGCCAATCGTATCTCGCTCAAACCGAACCGGCGCTGCCAGAATCGAGCGCACGCCCAGTTTCCGGCAACTCTCCAAGTCCACGCGCGGATCGATTTCAGCATCATCGCAGCGTAAAGCTTTTCCTTCGCGGAAGCACTCACCCGACAGCCCGGAGTTCACATCCAGCCGCGTACCTAGCGCCGGTGCGCTGTCCCCCACGCTCGCGCGGCACACGACCGCGGATTTATGAACCAGCGCAATCGCCGCGCTGCTTCCTCGCGTAAGCGACCGAGCACGCTCTCCAATCAGCCGCAACGTTGCTCCGAAATCGGTGCCCAGCGAGCTGAATTCATATTGCACCGTTGAGGACGCGTGCCGGTTCCCATTGCCTCCGTCAATTTCCTCCGCATCGGTCTCCGCTTCCAGACTGACGGCCATGGGACTACGCTCTCTACTCGCATCCAGTCTGGTTCCTCCCGGCCAACCCATCGCGCCACCCAGCGTCACTTTAGGAGCCATGGTGCTCGGCGCTCCGGAATTGATCGCCAACCATTCGTTCAGCCGCCGCCGAGCCTCTTCCGGCAGGTCTGAGAATCGTACCCCCGCCCGGCCCAGCGCATCCGCCCAAGCGATGTAGCCCGTGGTCTCCAGATGCGCAGCCGGTTCTGTTAGGTCCATCTCCAGCCGCACTCGCCGTTCTCTCTCGAGCCATTGCCCGTGGAGCCGGCTACCGGTCTGCATCGATAATCCTTCCTCGCTCAAATCGAGAATCATGCCGCCGCTCACGCCGTCGAAGCTGGCAAACGCAGGCGCATGCATACTCTGCCGCACGCACCGCCGCCTTTCTGGCGCGAATTCATGCTTCCCTTCCATCCCTAGCAGAAGGATGAGATTACAAATCCGCTGGCGAAAGTGCCGCCGGAGGTTCCCCCTGTCTAACGAATGCCCGGGCGCTGCGAAAATTCCTATTTTCTTATAGCGGAGGCGGCTGTCCGCGAAGAATTGTTTCTGCTACTCTCGACCGCTGCGTATGCGCGCGTCCGCCATC
This sequence comes from Candidatus Sulfotelmatobacter sp., assembly GCA_025462865.1. Taxonomy (GTDB): domain Bacteria; phylum Acidobacteriota; class Terriglobia; order Terriglobales; family Acidobacteriaceae; genus Sulfotelmatobacter. The sequence goes on from JAOAPI010000045.1 coordinate 116,998, forward strand.
TTCGGTCTGGGAGCTTCTATGAAAAATCTCAGGCCTTTCCAAATCGATGAGGGTATCGAATGGAGCATCGGCATGCCAGTCGCTGAGGATGGGGCGGAGGTAATCCTGCTTTTTGGCGGCGATGGCACTCTTCACCGCTACCTGAGCGAAATCGTGAGTCTCGGACTGCCGCTGTTGGTAGTGCCGGCAGGCAGCGGAAACGACTTTGCGCGCGGCGTTGGGCTGCACTCTGTGCGTGATTCACTTACCGCGTGGCGACGACTTTGCGCAGGAGAAAGCAATCTTTTCACAATCGATTTGGGTGTTCTGACCTCGCTGGAAGTTGCGGACAATGCGCACGCGCCGCAGGGATGCTCCCACTACTTCTGCACCGTGGCCTGCATAGGACTCGATGGCGAGGTTAGCCGCCGAGCCAACGCACTGCCGCGCTGGCTGCGGGGACACGGCGGCTATGCGCTCAGTCTGGCGCCTGCGATTTTTCACTTTGCTCCATTCCCGGTGAAGATTTCCGCGCCAGACCAAAGTGGCGAATGGGAAACGCGCAGCGATCAGCACACGCTGCTCGCGGCATTTGCCAACTCCCCGACCTATGGCGGCGGTATGAAAATCGCTCCCCGCGCGCAAATGGACGATGGGCGACTCGACGTCTGCGTGATCGGCGGCATTAATCCGTTCAAGTTGGTATGCATGTTTCCTACCGTCTACTTTGGCCGCCACCAGCACGTTCGTGGCGTTGAGGGTTTCCAGGCAACGCGCCTGCGCGTGGAAACCGAAACCCCGGTTGACGTCTATGCCGATGGCGAATTTGTCTGCCGGACTCCGGTTGAGGTCAGCGTTCAACGTGCGGCGCTGCGGGTAGTCACACCTTAGCCGCGCGGTGCTAAACTTTCTCCATGCCCGAACGACGTTCCCGCACCCTGCTCTGGATTCTGATTGGTGGAGGAGCTTTTTTCCTCTTTGTACTGGCCGTGTTTTCGCTGGTTTATCTGACGCTGCATGCCGGCAGTAACGAAGCCACATTTGGTGGGTTTGGCGATCGCATCGGGGTGGTCGACCTCGACGGCGTGATTCTCTCGCCTCAGCCGGTGGTGGGCCAGCTGAAAAAATTTGCCGACGACTCGTCCATCAAGGCCATCATCTTGCACGTGAACTCCCCCGGCGGTGGCGTGGCCGCGTCGGAGGAGATTTACCGCGAGGTGAAGCGGGTTCGGGAGGAAAAAAAGAAGCAGGTCGTGGTATCGATTGAAACTGTGGGAGCAAGCGGTGCGTACTACATTGCGGCGGCGTCGAACAAGATTTATGCCGACCAGGGCAGCATCGTTGGCTCCATCGGTGTGATTGCCGAGTGGGTGAACTATGGCGACTTGCTCCGGTGGGCAAAGCTGAAAAGTATCGTACTGAAGACAGGAGAGTTTAAAGACACCGGCAATCCCACCCGCGATCTCACTCCGGCCGAGCAGGCCTACATGCAGTCGCTGATCGATAACATGTTTGGGCAATTTGTTCACGCCGTAGCTGACGGGCGTGGCCTGAAGTTCGACGACGTGAAATCAATCGCAAACGGTAAAGTCTGGACCGGCCAACAGGCACTGTCAATGAAACTGATAGACAATGTGGGCGACTTTGAAGCGGCCGTGAAAGACACGGCCAAGTCGGTCGGCATCTCCGGCGAACCTACGCTGGTGCATCCGGAAAAAGATCGGCGGACGCTGCTGGATCTGATGCTGGGGGACGTCTCGAAGTATCTTCCTGACCGAGAGAAGATGCTTGAGCAGCAGGTAGGTTTTTATTATTTGTGGAAATAGCCGCCAAGTCCCGACGATGTTCAACAGCCCGCCAATTCCAGACGGACTCGAACGCCGGACTCCCCGAGTTCTTCGTCCCAAAACGAAGACTTGCGCACAACCCCTGAAATTTGAGAAGGTTATGGGGGATTGCCTTGGTAAAGTCTGGTGACTGCCTAAAGTATGCGATTTTTACGCCGTTAAAGCCCGGCGGAACGAAGAGGGACTATGACGAAAGCGGATCTAATCGATGAAGTCTCGCGTTTAGCGGAACTTACGCGCAAAGACAGCGAAGTGATCGTGGAAACGATCTTTGACAGCGTGGTGCGCTCGCTACGCGCTGGAGACAAGATTGAGATACGCGGCTTCGGCAGCTTCCGCACCCGGCAGCGCAAGCCTCGAACCGGACGCAATCCTAAGACTGGGGAAAAGGTCGAAGTGCCTGCCAAGAAGATTCCTTTCTTCAAGCCCAGCAAGGAATTAAAGGATCTGGTGAATGAGGGAATCGCCGACACGGCGGCGGCTTCGCAGCCTCCGGCGGCGCCGACTGTGTAACCCACCTACCTCGGTTTGGACGAGAGGTACAAGTCCGCAACTTTCAACGCAAGCTCTTCGGGATTGATGTCAGTGCGGTTGGCCAGCACGACGACAGTCAACTTGTCGTCCGGGAATCGCTGGATGGTGGTGCGAAACCCCATCGTGCCGCCATCGTGAGACATGCGCTTGTGGCTGTTATAAGGATCAAGGAACCAACCGAACCCATAGTCGACGGTGGAACCATCCTCGGCCTTCGCGGGCCCATCAGTCGGCTGCACTGGGGTGAGCGCAGGCTGCATCTCAGCTTCGCTGAATAGCGTGTGCTCGCGAATGGCGCGGTCCCACTTGGCCAGATCGTCTAGCGACGAGTAAATGCCTCCATCGCCGAGCACCGCCGAGGTTGGGCTCTGGTCGGTCTCACGCCAGCCATCGTCCATCTTGCTGTTACCGTACGCACGATGCGGCACTTCATTCTTTCCCTTCTCGAAGGCCAGCGTGTTTTTCATCTTCAAAGGCCGGAAGATTCGTTCCCGCAGGAACTGGCCAAACGGCTTTCCTGAAGCCTTCTCCACGATCATCGCCAGAACAGCATAGCCCGAGTTGCTGTATTCCCATTTTGTGCCCGCGGGAAATTTGGCGCTGGTTTGCTGCTCGAGCAGCTTCAGGACGCCGGCATCGAGAATTTGTGGCACCTTATCGGGCGGAGTGTCGGGGTATTTTTTCATTAACAATTCGCCATAGTCCTGAAGACCAGAGGTGTGGTTGAGCAAATTACGGATCGTAATCGACTTGCCATAAGCGGGGAACTCGGGGAAGAAGTCAATGAGGTGGTCGTCGTAATGCAGTTTGCCGTCTCGTACCAGCAGCATCACGCACGCCGCCGTGAACTGTTTGGTGAAAGATGCGAGGCGAAAATTAGTGCGCTGATCGATCTTCCGGAAGGTGCGCAGGTCGGCGACTCCATACCCGCGATGAAACACGATGCGATCTTTGTAAACGACGAGGGCCGCCGCGCCCGGAGCGTTATTGGCGCTCAGATTTCCGAACACAGCATCGATCTGGCTGGATGAAACTTGGCTGTAGGACAGGGCGGTGAAAATAACACAGAGCAGAAAGATGGTGAATGCAATCCTTCGTCGGAGCATAGTTCTCCAAGAGTCTCGTTTGATTCAGACACCGCGCCAATCTTTGTAGTGCCAATTGGGCCCAAGTCAGGCGCGAATTCCTACCACCCCCATCATCCGCCCGGTTTTGCCTTTCTCGGCGCGGTAAGAAAACAGCAAGTCCGGGCGGCACTGAGTGCATAACGGCGACGCTTCTATGTTCTTCGCCAGCACACCCACACTCAACAACTGTTGGCGGTTCGCCTCTACCAGATCGAGAAAGATCTTCTTCGGCAAGACACCATGGCCGGGAGGACGCGCCGTAAGGAATAGCATGGGATACTTGTCGCGCACGGGATCACGATCTTCCACCTCGCGGAACAGCTTTGCCGCGTATGAAAATTGCGACTCGAACTTCTCGCGAACCTCCCGGCCCACCTCATAGCAGCACCCGTGAACTGCTGGACCGATTGCGGCCTTCAGATCGCGAGGACGGCTGCGGAACCGGCGATGCATCTCGCCCACTCCTTTCTCGACGATTCGCTTGAGCGTGCCTCGCCAGCCGGCGTGAAACACACCGATGGCGCGTTGTTTCGCGTCGACGAGCATGATGGGTAAGCAATCCGCCGCCTGGATACCCAGCAGCAAGCCTGGGGTCGCTGTAATCAGGCCGTCGCCAGCGAGTTGTGATTCCGGCGGCGAGTCGACGAAGTGAATGATGTCTGAATGGATCTGGCGCAGAGTGATCAATGGGGATAACCCGGGACTCTTTGTCGACGCGGAACTCCGCGCAGTTCTACCGTGATCGCTGGCACTTTCCAGTTCGGCCAAAAATACAGCGCGATTGCGCTCGACCGCGGCCTTCGAATCCTCTTTGGTAAATCCGAGATTGAGAGCGTTGCCGCCATAGGCCCGCGAAAACCCGTTGGAGCGAGTGGAAAATCCGTGGACGAGCCACGGATATTCGCTCAGATGTCGGCCGCGTAGAATGTTGAGTTTAGAATCGGCTTTCGGACGGGGCCTTGAAAGAACATTGTTTTCAGTGGCGCTGGAATTTTGTTTTCGAACTCGATTCGGCACTTAATCATGTTACCCGAAGCAATCATCCGCGGTCGCGGAGGGCACACTGTTGCCGCACCCCATCCAGAAACTTTCGCTTGTCTGATTTCATCTGCCGGACGAGTGCCTGATTGCCGGTCTTTTCGTGCGCCGCTGCCCAAAGGACCATTTCGGTGAGCACGGGCACCAGATCGATCCCCTTCGCAGTTAGCGAATAAATGAGCTTGCGCCGGTCCGACAAATCGGGTTTGGAGGCGATGATTCCGTACGCCACCAGCTTATGCAGACGATCGGCGAGAATATTCGTCGCAATGCCTTCGTAACATTCCATGAATTCTTTGTAGGTATGAAATCCGCGCAGCATCATGTCGCGAATAATCAGCAGCGACCAGCGATCGCCGAGCATTTCCACCGAAGCATTCAGTGGACACTCCGACCGGCGTTTGATTTTGCGTGTGCCCGGCACGATCTCAACGATAGCACAATATCACTTGCAATTAACAAGTGATATATTGTAGCCTTTCAGGCGTACGCATTAACGCTCCAGTTCGAGACAACGTTGTGCAACTGAATCCCCACCTTCATTTCAAAGGCGAATGCGAGGCAGCATTCAAGTTCTATGAAGAGCCTGAACGGTACTGTACAACTTCAGCTCCAGGATACATTTTGGGCCACCGGATTTGGTGTGCTCGTCGATCGGTTCGGGATTCCGTGGATTATTAATTGCGGGAAGTCGGCTAAGCCTGACCTGTAAGTCCAATCCGCATGGTTGGCTAACGAACCTATTGAGCACGGCTGTTGTCCATTGGGTAAGTTCATCGTCTAAGTCGCAAGTGATCAGAAATAATCGAACAGATTACAGATTAAGGAGTGGGAAATGAGCAAGGTACGTGTTCTGGTTGGCACTCGCAAGGGCGCATTCATTCTTACATCGGACGGCAAGCGCGAAAAATGGGACGTGAGCGGCCCGCACTTTGCGGGCTGGGAGATGTATCACATCAAAGGGTCTCCTGCGGACCCGAATCGCCTGTATGCATCACAGACCAGCGGTTGGTTTGGGCAAATCATTCAGCGCTCCGATGATGGCGGCAAGACCTGGCACCAGCCGGGAACGCCCGCGGGCGAAGCTCCAACAGCGGGCGGCGTGCCCAAGGCCGAGAGTAACAAGTTCGCTTACGACACTTCGGACGAACACGGGAAGCCTCTCACCACGCACCAGTGGTATGACGGCACGCAGCATCCCTGGGAGTTTAAGCGCGTCTGGCATCTCGAACCATCGCTAAAGGATCCCGATACGGTTTATGCCGGAGTCGAAGACGCTGCTATTTTCAAATCGACCGATGGCGCAGAGAACTGGAAGGAACTTCCCGGATTACGCGGCCATGGCACGGGCCCGAAATGGCAGCCCGGCGCCGGCGGAATGTGCTTGCACACCATCATTCTCGACCCGAGCGATCCGCAACGGATGTACATCGCAATTTCCGCCGCGGGAGCATTCCGCACAGATGACGGCGGCAAGAGTTGGAAGCCGATCAATCGCGGGCTCCGCTCGCAATACATTCCCGACCCCAACGCTGAGATCGGCCACTGCGTGCACCACGTCGCGATGAATCCCTCGCGCCCGGGTGTCCTGTTCATGCAGAAACACTGGGACGTAATGCGCAGCGACAATGCGGGCGACTCGTGGACAGAGATCAGTGGGAACCTGCCGACCGATTTCGGGTTCGTGATTGACGTCCACGCCCACGAGCCGGAGACCATCTATGTGGTTCCGATCAAGAGCGACTCGGAGCATTATGTGCACGAAGGCAAACTGCGAGTCTACCGTAGCCGCACCGGCGGGAACGAGTGGGAGGCCCTAACGAAGGGACTGCCGCAAAAAGACTGCTACGTGAATGTGTTGCGCGACGCCATGGCGATCGATTCCCTCGATAAGTGCGGCGTGTATTTCGGAACTACTGGCGGGCAGGTTTACGCGTCGGCCGATGCGGGCGATAGCTGGGCTCCCATTGTGCGGGATCTTCCCGCGGTGCTTTCGGTCGAGGTTCAGACGCTACTGTGATCGCAATGCCGTCTTGGTCACTAGATTATTTGCAGGCGCTTTGGAAGCAGGAGTTTCCCGGATAGCGACAGGTTGAGCTCGCATCTTGTCGCGGGAAAGCGGCACGCGTGATCGGAGAGTTGTGCCGCTACTGCTGGTGCAGATTGTGAAATCGCCGCCCAACTCCTTGATCCGTTCGCGGATGCCGGCCAAGCCGACGCCGGAACCAGTTCCGGTGCGCTGGAAACGGTCCATAACAGCTTGAGGCAATCCACGCCCAAAATCCTGAATTTCCAGCAGTGCGGAATCGGGAAGCCGCTCGAATTTCACTTCGACGTTCGGACTGGCAGAGTGCCGGTGCGCGTTGGTCAGACCCTCCTGCAGCGCACGGAACAGCGCCAGTTCTACAACCTCGGGCATGCGGGCAGCTTTCGATTTTTCCACGGGATGATAATCGGGATGCCGAAAATTCGTTTTGACCGCTAGCGCGCTGCGCTTGCTGAAGCCATCGATAAACCAGTGGGCGGCTGCTTCGAAACCAGCCTCATCCAGCAATGGCGGATGGAGAAGGTAAGACATCGTACGAATGCTTGAAACAGCGTGGTCGATAAGGTTGCGGGTTTCCTGCAGCATGGGGGACGGCCTTGGGCCGCTATGAATCAAAGCCATGTCAAGGTTGATCTGAGCCGCCGCCAGCCATTGCCCAAGGCCATCGTGAAGTTCGCGAGCTATGCGACGGCGTTCTTCGTCCTGCACACGCATCAGCCGGGCGGAGAGCTTACGCAAAGCCAAGGTTCGCTTTTCGACCAGAGACTCCAACTCATCGTGAGCGCGGCGTAATTCATCTTCCACTTGTTCGCGCTCTTCCAGATGGTTTCGTATTTCGTACTGCCGGAGTCGCGAGCGGATCGCGGTGCGAACGCTGCTGATAAGCGTAGCGGGACGCAATGGCCGCTCAATCAGAGCGATATTGCCCATGGGCGTACGCGAGCGCACCATTTGCTCCGTATAGGGGGTAGTAGCGCCGCCTCCGGTAAGAACAATAATAGGAAAGTCCGACCAGGCAGGCTGGGCGGCGACGCTTTGACCGAGCAGTTCGATACCTTCCTCGTCAAGCGCTTCCTCGGCGACGATTGCGGCGCCAGCGCCGCCAGACACACATCTGCAAATTGCGCCGGCGTTCGCTACCACACCCACCGGAATTCCGGACCGCTCAAGCACTTCGCGAACCAGAATGGCGTCTTTGCCAAAGGGCGCCAGCACCAGCACCCGGTAATCGCTTTGGAGCGAGGTTGGCATCAACTTAATTTTCTTTCGATCCTCCAAGGAAGGTTGGGGTGCCGGTGAGGACGCCCTGAAAATCGCGCAGAGGCCGTCCGATACAAATGCGATCCGGCCCGAGCCTCAACTCCCTGATTGTGTGCTCGTGGGCTCCACTGCGCCGCTTGATGGTGGAGATAGCCTGGCAGACTTCTCCATGACTCTCGAAGTAGCGGAGCAGAAGAATATTGTCGGCGAGATAGCTGACGTCGACCGCACTCTGTAGCGGAGAGCCGATCGTTCCGGCCTGCGCGAGGATCATAAGTGTTAGAACGCCACGATTGTTTAGATAGGCCAGCAGTTCATGCAGGTGAACCGCGAGAAACTTCTCGCCCGGCATCGATTGCAGATAGCCATTCAAGCTGTCGATGATAATCACACGGACATTCTCTTGCTCGACCTGCTGTTGAACGCTGGCCACTAGTTGCCCCGGCGACATTTCCGCAGGATCCACGCGCTGGATGACAATCTTGCCGCTCGCAATATGTGGTCTGAGATCAATCCCCAGACCTGCGGCGCGGGTCATCATGGTGTGCGGACCTTCTTCGAAGGAGAAGATGACGGAAGACTCTCCACGTCGAGCCGCCGTTGCCGCCCACTGCATAGCGATGCTGGTCTTGCCGCAACCTGCGGGACCAATTAATAGAGTGCTGGTGCCGCGGTCAAGCCCGCCACCAGTCAGGGTATCGAGCTCGGAAATTCCACTGGAGACTGGTTCCGGGGATTGCCCGGAGCGAGAGTCGGCGGCGATCAGGCGCGGGAAAACTACCACGCCGCCGGTTGCAATTGTGTAATCGTGAAGACCTTCGCGATAAGGAGTGCCACGCAGTTTCAGGATCTCGATTTGGCGCCGTGTCTTGCCATATTCGCGCGGCACCCTATCCATGCTTACTACGCCGTGCACAACGCTGTGCAGTTGCAGGTCCGGTTCGCGGGAACTGCGATCATCAAGTAGCAGCACGGTGCATTCCTGACTGGCCATGAAGTCTTTCAACGACAAGATCTGGCGCCGGTAGCGCAGTGGATCCTTCGCCAGCATGCGTAGTTCGCTGAGCGCATCTATCACCAGCCGCTCCGGGCGCACGCGCTGCACTTCTTTGACGATACGCTGCATGCGATCGTTGAGTTCAACTTCCGCGGGATGGAAGACCGTGTACTGCTGCTCTGGAATCAGATCGTTTTCGGTGGGCAGCAACTCCACAATCTCGATCGGATCCAAGAAAAGGCCATGAGATCCAGCGGAGTGCACTAGATCGAGGCGCGACTCCGACAGGGTGACATAGAGCGTTCGCTCGCCCTTTTTCGCGCCTTCCAGCATGAATTGCAGCGCAAGCGTTGTCTTTCCTGCTCCTGGATCGCCCTCGACAAGATAGAGGCGGCCACGCGGGAAACCGCCGTGCAGAATGTTGTCCAGGCCCTCGCACCCAGTGCCGACCCGAGCATCGGTTTGCAAGTGTTGTTCTGTATCTACTTCGCCACGGGCTGCGGCCAATTTCCCTCCGGCTGGATCGGAATTCAGCGCGCGAGATAATTGAAAGCGTCGTATACCAGACAAGTAGATCCCTCGCGCTCAACCTTTGATTTTCAAGACTTATTTAGG
>JAOAPI010000132.1 GCA_025462865.1 Candidatus Sulfotelmatobacter sp.
ACGCTTGACCGAAAAGAGGTTCCGGTGATCAGTTCGAACCAGTGGGCCCGGATTCCCGATGCATGGCTCACGAATCTCCACCGCTCCGTAGCCCTAGCGAGAACCCCTGAAAAGACAGGAGCACGGCATTGATCGACCCGAAACAACTGCTGTCCGACTTGCAGAAGCTGCTGAAGCGCCTCGAACCGGACATTCAAAGCCGCTGCGAGTCGAATCGGGATATCGACGTGCAACTGCGCGGCGAACACGGCAGGGCGAAAGCGGCTGATCGGACCGCGCAGGCGTTTGAAGTCTGGCGGGACGACTACATCACTCAAGTCGCGGTGGCGTGGATCTTGGGCTGCGTGTTCGCCCGATTCCTGGAAGACAATCATCTGATCGACACCGCATGGCTGGCTGGCCCGAAAGACCGACTCCAGTTGGCTCGTGACCAACACACTCTATACTTCCAGACAAATCCTACGCATAGCGACCGTGAGTATCTGGAACATGTGTTTCACGAAATCGCCAAACTCCCTTCGATGCACGATCTGCTGGCGGGTTCCCACAATCCAATTTTGAAGCTAGGCCCAACCGGCGACGGCGCGCACGAGTTACTCGCTTTTTGGCAGAAGGTTGACCCTTCATCGGGTGCTATCGTCCACGACTTCACTGACCTAGAATGGGACACTCGTTTTTTGGGTGACCTCTATCAAGATCTCTCAGAGGCCGCGCGTGAACGCTTCGCTTTACTCCAGACGCCTGAGTTCGTTGAGGAATTCATTCTAGACCGAACGCTGTCACCCGCCATCGAAGAGTTCGGCTACTCGACCGTCAAGATTATCGATCCGGCATGCGGATCGGGGCACTTCCTGCTCGGTGGGTTTCGGCGTTTGCTCGACCTTCGATTGCGACACGAGCCCGCGATCGCTTTGCGTGCACAGGTGGAGGACACTCTCGCCCAAGTATTCGGCGTCGATGTCAACCCCTTTGCCGCAGCGATCGCGCGGTTCCGCTTACTGATTGCTGCCTTGAAAGGGTGCGGCACTCAAAGGCTATCCAGTGCGCCAGCATTTCAGATCAATATTGCGGTGGGCGACTCGCTCTTACACGGACCGAGTCCAAGAGGCATTGTAGGAGTACAGCGGTCATTCACGGACGACCCATTGCAGCACTATTACGAAATTGAAGATGCTGAACAGGTTCGTCGGTTTATGAGTCAACGCTACCACGTCGTTGTCGGCAATCCGCCATATATCGCTGTTCAAGATTCGAGTCTCAGCGCTGCTTACAGACGTAGGTACGTTACCTGCTATCGAAACTATCAATTGAGCGCACCGTTCATTGAGCGTTTTTTCGATCTAGGCGTCCGTCCCGATCTGGAATCCACACAGCCCGTGCAGCCAGCGGCATACATAGGCATGATCGTTTCGCGGGCTTTCATGAAAAAACTGTTTGGCAAGCCGCTTGTCGAAAAGTATCTGCCTAATCGAGACCTGACTCACATCATAGACACCTCGGGTGTTGATATCCCCGGCCACAAAACACCTACCGTGATTCTCTTTGCTCGTGATCGCGAGCCATCGTCAAGTCAGGTCCGCGTGGTGAGAAGTATTCGAAGCGAGACAGGTTCCACCGGTATTGCCACAAGAGCGCCAGTCTGGGCTGGAGTTGTGTCCGAGATTGACAATCCGGGCTATGCCGGAACGTCAGTTGCCGTTGCCGACATTGCGCGTTCCACTTTCGCACGATGGCCTTGGTCCCTAGACGGGGGTGGTGCTGCCGAGCTGAAAGCGCTGATCGAAAGCAATAAAGTCGCAGTACTCAAGGAGCGGATAACGGCCGTGGGTCGGATCGCTGTTCTCGGGGAAGAGGACGCATGGTACACGGGCCGGAACAGAGCGCACACCGCATCAACCGAACGGTACAACATGGCCTTTGTTGTCGGAGAGCAGATTCGAGATTGGGTGATTGATCAACCATCCGCAATCGTTTTTCCTTACGAATCGCTGGGGGGCGGCGCGCTCAAGGAATTGACTTCTCCGCTAATGCGGAGGATGTGGCCGAATCGGGAGCTCCTACGACGAAGGAGAATCTTCAAAAAGACGCTCGAAGAAAACGGCCGCGGTTGGTTTGAGCTGCTTGAGTACTACCCGGCGAAGCTTCGTAGCCCTATGTCCATTGCGTTCGGGTACATTGCGACTCACAACCATTTTGTTCTGGATGTGGGAGGCAAGCTATTCGACCGTCACGGCACGGTCATAAAACTTCCGCAGAACGCTACCGTCCGGGAACATGTCGCTCTCCTTGGGCTGCTTAATAGCTCGACTGCTTGTTTTTGGCTGAAGCAAGTGTCAGAGCCGAAGAGTGGCTGGACCGAGTTCTGGGAGGCTCGCTTCGAATTTGACGGAAGCAAGTTGAAAGAGTTTCCCGTTCCGTCTGCATGTCCAACAGACCTAGCGCAACAGATCCACGAGCGCGCCTCGGCGCTAGCCGCGATATCGCCCCAAAAGCTTTATGCGGACGGCTTACCTGATTCCAAGTTATTAGAAGAATCGCGACTCAAGGCAGAAGAACATCACGGCGCGATGGTCTCACTTCAAGAGGAACTCGACTGGCAGTCATATCAGATCTTCGGCATCACCGAACAGGGATTTACATGCACGGAAGGGGTCATTCCGGGAATTCGTTTTGGAGAACGGGCATTCGAATTCGTGATGGCGCGCAGAATGGACGTTGGTGACATTGAGGGGAATTGGTTTGATCGCCACGGCGTAACACCACGGTTGGAGTTGCCGGCGCACTGGTCAACTGAGTACCGCCAAGTTGTAGAGAAGCGAATTTCGCTTATTGAAAATGACGAGAAGGTTCAACTTCTTGAACAGCCAGAATACAAGCGGCGATGGGTTGCCAAACCATGGAGTAAGCAGCACGCAGATTCGTTGCGCGAATGGCTTCTTGATCGGATTGAGCAGTCGGCGGTCTGGCAGGAAGGACGGCTGATCAGTTGTGCCTATTTGGCAGATCGTCTCCAAGAGGACGTGCTGTTCGCCGAAGTTGCTGGAAGGTTTAGAGGACGGCCCGATTTTGAATGGTCATCGCTGATAGTTGAGTTGGTGGAACCGGATGCCGCACCGCTTCTGACGAGCTTGCGTCTTACTGCGAGTGGGCTGCAGAAGCGCCAAGTCTGGGAGCGTGTATGGGATTTGCAGCGAGCTGAGGATCGCATTCAGATCGCCGTTCGATCCGATGACGACATTCCAGAATCCGCAAAAGCCGACGAATTAGCGGAGAGAAAGCGAACGGAAGTGGGACCAGTTCCGCCTCCGCCTCACTATGACACCGGGGACTACCAACGCCCCACGTACTGGCAACTTCGGGGAAAACTCGATCTTCCCAAAGAGCGGTTCATCACCTTCCCATTTTGCGGGCGCGACGCTGATCCGACGCCGGTCATCGGTTGGGCTGGATGGGACCATCTTCAGCAGGCACAAGCGATCGCTGCATACTACGAGCAAGTAAGAAACTATGAAGGCTGGGTGCCTCACCGCCGCGTCCCGCTTTTGACAGGAATTGTTGAGCTTCTACCCTGGCTCAAGCAGTGGTACAACGACATCCATCCCGAATATCAGGAACGAATGGGCGATTTTTTTCAACAGTTTGTCGATGATGAGGCCCGCGCGATGGATATGACTCTGGACGAAATCCGGAGATGGGCGCCACTGCAGCAGGCAAGTGAGCGTGGGCGAAGAAGGAGGAATAC
>JAOAPI010000156.1 GCA_025462865.1 Candidatus Sulfotelmatobacter sp.
GTGTGCTTGGAAGGCATGAATTCCGCTAGGTTTTGATTTGGCGCAACCCCGCCATTAGGGCATCGAGCGCCAGGTGCGCGGCATGAGTTGAGGCTTGGGGCAGCCCGCCAACGGCCGCAATAATATCTTCTCTTCGCAGATTCCTGGCTTCCTCCAGCGTCTTCTCCAACATTAATTCCGTCAGTGCCGAGCCGCAAGCAATCGCCGCCACGCAGCCCTTGGCTTTGAACTGCGCATGAATAATCCGGCCGGCACAAGCCTTCAACGTTAGCCGCAGCACGTCCCCACACGCGGGGTTTTCAATTTCTACCGTGGCATCAGCATTCGCAATTTCACCGGCATTGCGCGGATTCTGAAAATGATCAAGTAACTGCGCGGAATACATTGGCACTTCAATTGTAAACGGAAGGGGCGCGGTATCAGTCAACTGCGCGAACGAGTGCCCTCGGGAAAATAAATCTGCCATCCGCGTTCCCTAGCAATGGCTTCTAAGTCAGGATTCGGATTGACCGCAACACTGTGCTTGGCCATTGCGAGCATTTCCGCATCCCAACGTGAATTGCCGAAGGCTACGTCAATTTCTTTACCGACGACTTCGCGTAGCGCCTCCGGCTTGCCCGCACCGGATGGCACCCGAATCAAACGATCGGTAGCGATGTCCCTATCGACTGCTACCTTGGCTGCGAGAACGTGGTTCTCGCTTATTCCGAAATGCTTCATTGCAGCGCGGATTACCCATTCATTGGTAGACGAGACCGCCCAAACCTGGCAGCCGTGTTCCTGAAGGCGGCCAATAAGTTCGCGCATTTCCGGAAAAATTTGTGGGACGAAAAAATTTTCGAAGAAGCGTACCGATGCTTCCATTATCTTTAACTCCGAAATGCCGTGATGCAGGGTGACCATCTCACCGCACATCGTAGTTTCGTCGACCTCGCCGCGCTTATATGCGGCATGGCGGTTGCGGAGAGAACGAACGAGGCTGGCAGAAAAAAGGTCGCTCTCTCTCAGCTCCCAATCAAAAAACCGTTCTCCCGCATCACCCGACCACAACGTGCCATCGCAATCGAATGCGGCGACCCGCGGCGCGAGCCGAAGAACTGAATCCAGAAATTCGCTGGTGACCGGAAGAAAAGCCTTTGCCTCAGCAGCATCCATCTATCGACGATAGCGTGCTTCGGGGACGCACGCAAACTCAACAATCCGCAGCCCGGCCGTCGACCGTTCATTTCGATTGACGCACTACGCGCGCCGCGCACTCAGCTGCGCATATTCCTCTGGGGTATTGATATTCAGTACTACCAGCGGATCATCGACCGGAACGTATTTAATTTTTTTCTGATGCTCATGTTCGATGTCACGGGCGATGGATGTGGCTGGGACGCGGAGAAACGCCTCCATCATTTCACGGCCTGCCAGGTAGGGGTGGCCGTGCTTGCCGGAAAATTCCGGAACAACTGCCCAGACGTCCGGACCCGCATCTCTGAATGCTTCGCGCAGAGTTTGAATCGTCGCGCCGTCAACTGGGGGACGATCGACCAGTGTAACCATGGCAGCGTCTCGCCCATGATTGAGCACTTCGCGCAGACCCACCTGCAGCGAACTGAACTGTCCCCGGATCGGGTCGGGATTCACAACCAGCGATGCCCCGTGAGTATAGACAATAGGGGCGAGCGCGACTCCATTCTTTCCGACTACAACCACCACGAACTCAGTAACTCGCGAAAGTGAATGGATGGCCGAGGAAAGAAATGTTTCACCGGAGGGTACTGATTCCATTGCCGGCGGCCACGGCAATAGCGCTTTATCTCTGCCCATCCGCGAGGAATCCCCGGCAGCAAGGATCACGCCGGCGAAGCTGGGAGCGCGGGTCATGATTCCGATTCAAATGTAATCAAGATTTCATTGGCGTTCTTTGACCGTCACATCCGGCACCGGGCTCGCGTCGGTTCCAACATTTTCCTTTCGAAACCAGCTCATGTGGGGCAAGCTCTTTTCCGCATGGCGTCGAACTGCAATCAGTTCCGCCGTAATTGCCACCGCTATTTCTTCTGGCGTGATCGCTCCGATGTCGAGTCCAATGGGCGCGTGGACACGCTCAAAAAGATGCGCGGGTAGACCTTCCTCGCGCAGCGTCTTGAAAATCTCGATCACTTTTCGCTTGGAGCCGATCATGCCAACGTAACGGGCGCGAGTCTGCACCGCCCAACGCAAGAGCCGCATATCATCGCGGTGACCTCGCGTGACGATAACGATATAGGAAGCCTCGTTGGGTTCGAGCTTCCGCATAGCCTCGTCGAAGTCAATCGCGTGCACTTCTCGAGCTGCGGGAAAACGTTCTGGAGTAGCGTAGGATGTGCGGTCATCGGCGATTACGACATCAAAGCCCGCGTTTGCGGCGACCTTGCAAAGATTTATCGAGACATGACCTGCGCCGAATACATAAAGTAACGCTGGAGGTAATATGGGTTCTACAAAAACTTCCAGTGTCCCCCCACAAACAAGCCCTGTATCGTATTTCGGATCCTGATTTAGGTCGAAGGTGAGCGTGCGCGGCTTCTCAGATTCCATTATCTCGCGGGCGGCCTGCCATACATCGGCCTCGACGCAACCGCCGCCGATCGTACCAACGATTGAGCCATCATCCCTCACCAGCATCTTAGCGGTCTTAAACGAAGGGATCGATCCGCGCACGTTAACGATGGTGGCGATGGCGCCGCGGCGTCCCTGGCGGCGAAGCTCGACGATTTGCTCGTAGATGTCCATGCACTGCAAGCAGTTCGCTCTTGATTATCAGGCGGCAACCGGAGCGAGTCAAACCGGGATTTTTATGTTAGTTTCAGCGTTTTGGAGAAGAGCTCTATGAAAGCCGTACGCATTCATCAATTTGGTGGGCCGGAAGTTTTGAACTACGAAGACATTCCCGATCCGCATCCGCGCAAGGATCAGGTATTGGTGCGCGTGCGAGCCTGCTCCCTGAATCATCTGGATGTGTGGGCTCGCAAAGGACTACCAGGAGTGAAGCTGCCGCATATCCTTGGC
>JAOAPI010000158.1 GCA_025462865.1 Candidatus Sulfotelmatobacter sp.
TTGTGCTTCGGCAGCGGCTCAAAGGCGTGGATGCATGCGCTAGGAATAAGTGACGTCGCCATGAGGCTCCAGGTTCCAACATTCGCACCGATGTCGTAGATTACGCTAATTCCCGCTTCACGAGCCAGTTCCACAAGCTCCAACGTATCGATGTGTCCCAGCGCAAGGCCGCCGCCTGGGGTACCTCTGAGCGAACCTAGCCTTCTACGTCTGGCTGATTCGATAGCTAGGCGCTCGCAAAGCAATCTGGGGTTGTACAACAACTCAAATCTCATGGGCAGCTCAGAACCCAAGGTGCAGGTTAGAAGAATAGAAGAATATAAGTAGTTGTGGTCCAGAGTGTCAAAGCATCGTCGAAGATTTCTGGTAAACCGAGTGGAACTCAGGAGATTGTGTACACAGAACCGGCCCTCCACAGGAGAGCTGGATCTTTCGATGGCGGGCGAAATAGACTGTGATCAGGTTCCTTTGAATCGCGGCGGGCGTTACTGCGAAACTAGAGATCGTGAACTTGAAATTTGGTGGGATTTCATATACGTCGGGGCGGCGATTAAAAACAGCGTGCCGGTCGGACGTTTCGAAGTTGATGTCTAACCGTGAGATTTCTTACCTTTCTTGAATCCTCGAAGCGCCCATCGCACAAAATATAGCCTTTGTCGCGGCCGTGATGACGATCAGATGAACTTGAATCTTGTGAGTTGTCATCGCTGAATCACTTTGTGATGTGTTTCCTTGTGGCAGGCAGTGCAGAGCGTGATGAGGTTTTCCTCGATATCATCGCCGGATTGGCTGCGAAACTGCTGGTGATGAATCTCCAAGTTTGACATCGCGCCGCAAAATTGACAGCGCCAGAGATCGCGGCGTAGCACTTGCTGCCGCAGACTTTCGTACGCTTCAGGATCAAGCCGTGAGCGTGATTGTTTTTGGTCAATTGGCTTCAAGATGGCTCTCGCTTAGGCCTTCATAGAATGCGCGCCTTTGCTCTTCAGGCAGGAACTTGAAGAACCTAGTCACCGCGAATAGTAGGATTTCCGGGTCCCCGTGGTCCAAGTTGGCCCCCGCTAGGAAGTCCGCACAGATCATTTCCAGGCAGTAGCCTCGTGATCGATCGCTTCCCAGCATCAGAGCTGCCGTTTCAATCGCCTGTTCAATGACCGGCATCTGGCCTGGTACAGCTTGAAGTAGATAATCTCCCACGGTTCGGTTTCCCGCCCGCTCAGCTCCTTCTCAACCTCCAGTTTGAATTCTTCTTTGGGCATCTGACTTGCTTTGTGCAACCAGGTTGCACAATCGAAGCGCTGTCTGTCCCTCCTGGCTAGCTTGGCGAGTTCGATCCCTTTCGTCCAGCCTATTTCCTTCAGCTGCTTTCTTGCCTGTGGCGGCAGATGTTCGTGAATCGACATCAAGTAATACGCCTTCCGCCGCGATCCAGGAAACTTCCTCACTAAAAACTCGTCGAAAGACCGCAGTTCATCCATCCGCCAGTACTGGCCCGCCCGCACTTCGCATAGGTAGCGTCCAAGTTCCACGAACTTGGTGTCCCTCTCCGTCTCCTTCCGCTGCTCCCACGCCAGAATCTCGTCAATCTTGCCCAGCACGAACAAAGCTCGGCGGCGATTGAACTTCGGCGGCATGGGCGGATTCTCAGTAATTAAGCTCGTCAATCCAATCAAGACTGTCTGCTCCTGGACGCCGTACCAAACGGCCCTCCGCTATTCCTGGATTCCCGAGACAAAGGCCCACATAGGGACAGCTGCTGCAAGGATTCTGGGGAAACCGGATGCCACTGTGCGGCAGAAACTGTGCGGACTCAATTCTTTGGATCGTGTCTTCCACCAAGCTCCCAAATTCTTCACGCTGCCTGTCGGTAATAGTGGTTCGCAGGTACTGAACCTCAACCAAGCGCTTGCGGACGAACACGATCTGAGCGACTTCCGCGATGCCCGTTATCCACGAGTAACAAACCAGCTGCGGATCCAGTGCCAATAGCCCGTCAGGTTCTTCTGGGTATCGGTTCGAACTAGTTTTCCATTCCAATAAGCAGTGCGTCCCGTCGAGTGTGCCGATGCCATCTACGTAAGCCACGAAGTCATTCCGTACGGCAATCGGCCGGTTGAACTTAATCTGCAGATTCTGTCGAGGCCGGGCGACATCAATACGATCGTCCTGGCAGAAGCGATCCAACAGCATGATTCCCTGCCGCAGCATGGAATCCCAAGAATCTCCTTTGGAGTACTGCAAGTCTTCGCCCTGACACGCCGACCACTCGGAAAACAGGATCGCTCCGGGATCTTCGCGACGAAATAAGGCTCCCAGAGCCCGTTCGAACGCGCGACCGAAGAGCATCGCCGCCCGGGTGTCCTTCTCTTTCCAGCCATCCAAATAGCGGTGCCGGTAACGCCGTGGGCAGGTGAGGTATTGGCTGATTTGCGTATAGCTATAGGTCATTCAGGCCACCTGCGGGTTGTCCACATTTGCCGGAGAGAGTTCTTCCCAACGGTCCGCGGGAGCAAAACCGTCGAATCGGAGCAGGCAGCTGCCGTTGCAGACGATGTGGCTGATTTTAACTACGCCGCGCAATCCCACAATCTGGGCTTCGTCGACTTCGTCGCGACCCAGGAGTTCGATGTCGTAGCCAAAGTCGCGCAGGAACCAATTCAACTTCCACAGAGCTTTTGCGGTGCAGTAGAGCCGACCCGAGAGAAGGTGGACCGAAAACCGGCGAGGCTCAAGAATTGCCAAGATGACAGTGTAGTAAGGCTTCTGTACGTGCCGCTGAAACCTGGTTCGTCGCACTCTGACGAGGAAGACCCCGTCGGGGATCTGGTCCGAGGCACAGCGATCTGCGGCGCGCAGGCCGGTAATTTGGCGTTTCACGCGGCACCTTCTTTCTGAAGGGGATAGCTATTGAGCTGGCACAGGAGGGCCTCCCGGTCCTCCTCGGCCCTGTTCGCCAGAAGCTTTACGAAGTTCTCGATCTGTCCGCGCGTGGCATCGCGAAGCGTCTTGACGCCGCATAGGTCGGTGGCGTAGGCCTTGACCAAACCGGGATCGAGTTGATGTTGCCGAATGATCTGGCAGAGTCGGTCGCGAACCTTTGGGCCACCGTGGTTTCCGTCGGCAGGTTGCGGCGGGACCTTCTTCGGCTCTCTGTTGGTTTGCGGAGGTTCGGCGAAGGATCCGATTTCCTCAACTGAGCAGATGCCGATGCCGTAGGCCTTCCGCAGAGCGCGATTGACGGCGCGCGTTTCGGCGACGCGCATCTCGGCGCCGTGTACTAGAGGCGAAACATTCGAAGGATCGGCATCGCCATACCCAACGAATCCCCGACAACGAGCAGACTTGTAAACGGTAGCCCGGAAAGCGTACCGATTAGTTGCGTGATCAGACAACTGGCGAGCTGGCTGGACCTCCATTCCAGAGCAGCGACAACGCTTTGCAAGCCGGATCAGACCGGCGTGAGTCACGTACCAACCGCCACTAAGAAGCAATAGGTCGCCGCACTTCAAGGAAAGGGAAAAGTTGCGGGTTAACTCTCGCAATTGTTCGAGCAAAACCGGAGGCAAGTTGTTGGATATGAATCGCTTTGCGAAACGCACGTTCTCGACGATCAAGCTTTGCTGATTCTTAGAGCATCTGAGCTTCATAGAACAACCTCTTGGTGTATACCAATGTTGAACATTGTGGACCATTTTTAGCAACCCGTCAAGTACAAAAATCATTGCGAGGTGTAGATTAAAGTTCTAAAATCCCCTCCAGCGTATGACGGCTAAAGACGAACGGATTGGGTTCAGAGTCTCCAGTGAGATCAAAGTGTCCCTATTGCAGATCGCGAAGAAAGAGGCTCGAAGTTTGGCCCAAATTTGCGAACTGCTCCTTAAAGGCGGGATTCATGAGTACGAGAGGGAAGGATCCAGATATCTCCACCGATTTATGGAGCGTCCAAAAGACAAGAGCAAGTAATGCGCCCTTGTCATTTTGTCCCGCAGCAACTGATCCCATGTCCTAAAATAGGGGCATATAACAGTCGAATACGCCAAATGGGGCAGCGTCAGTGCCCGGTCGCGGCGCTCCGAGGCACCCACGTCCAGTTAAGTGCTGGCGCGATCTGCGCCAGGAGTTCCTGGATGAAGGCTTCTGAATTAGGACGGCTCGGGGGCCGGAGCAAGCGCTATACTGTCGAGGAGAGTGCCGAGCCGCTGCCCAGTCTGGACACAGCGATTGGCGTGCGCAATACAGTGGCTCGCTTGATCAGTGATGTATATTCGGGCAAACTTCGTCCCAGTATTGCGGGTGGTCTTGCCCCTCTTTTGAGCTTACAGCTGCGCGCGATTGAAAAGACGGATCTCGAGGAGCGAATTGCAAAGTTGGAACAGTCGATAGGGCACCAGACAAGCGATAAGGGGTCTTGAGCACGGGGATGAGAAGCCCTCCTGGGTTGATCGAATACTTTTTCACAATAAAATATGGCTTTTGATGCCCTAAGCGGTCACCTACAAAGAAGCTGTTAAACGCGTAACTAGCTACCAGACAGGTAACGGAGCGTAAAGCGCGCGTCGAGTAATCTCGCCAGTCTTCGAGCTTTGTGGAAACATTCGATCCTTTGTGAGAATGCCACACAGGAATCGGGAGCAGTCTTCACTTCGGCTTTCTTGTCTGAGACCTGCAAGCACATATGAGTGCGCAGAACATTCTGGGACTGTTTAGAACATTCGTGATTTCTTCATAAATCGAAAACTTGTCTGACCACGAGTGGAAGATGTTAAAATTCGCCCTATCTTTCGTAGAACAATGAGGTTCGCCGGCACAAAACACCACCGGCGGGATTTTTGGGGGCCAATTAATGGAGTTGCAGTCAAGAGGTAACAAATATGGAGGATCGGAAGCGTTAGAGCCGATTGAACTGCCAGTTTTTGAGAAAAGTCACCAATTTTCCTACCCCCATTTCCCAGACGAACAAAATCCCCTG
>JAOAPI010000159.1 GCA_025462865.1 Candidatus Sulfotelmatobacter sp.
CCGATCGTGTCTTCTCCTTAGCATTTAGAATTCCAGGCCGCACGACTTGTGCCGAGTTCGGATATGGCAGCGGTCACTTGAAAAATTCCTTGCTTCCGCTGAACCGTCACTGTGCTCCGCCGATAAAGAATCCAGCAGCAATCGCACCTACGAACGGAACACACCCATGAAGTCATACATTCTCGCACTCAGCATATTCACCTTCGCCCTATGCCACGTGGCCTCCGACGCCCTCGCGCAAACCGCAGCTATCGAGAACACTGCGCTCAATGCTGCCCCTGGACCGCTCCACGCTGACAGTTTCGTCAGTTCAGGCGCCTTCGTTACCATTCCTCCACGTCCAGTTGACGCTACCCGAACCTATCGCCCGTTTTCCGGCCTGGGATTCGCTACGCGAGTCGGCCTTGCAGGGACCGGGTTCGATGCCGCAACGCCGCTTGCAACGAGATTCAACCTGCGCGCCGGCACAGACTTCTTCAACTACGCGACCACCTTCCAGGAAGGAGGTGCCAATGTTGGCATCAACCTCCACCTTCGAACCGGCCACGTCGCTCTTGATTGGTTCCCCTTCGGCGGACACCTCCGCCTCAGTCCGCAGCTCGTCTTCGGTAACAATAACCGCGTCCTCGCGACCGCCGTTATTCCGTCCGGCAGCACTGTTACCCTCAACGGCCAGGACTACATCAGCAGTTACACCGATCCTCTCCACGGCTCTGGACGCGTCGACTTCCGCAAAGTCTCCCCGGGCCTGAGTCTCGGCTTCGGAAATCTTATCCCGCGAACTCACAGCCGCTTCAGCGTCCCGGTCGAGATCGGCTTCTACTATGCTGGCCAGCCCAGCCTCCAGGTTGCCTTCACAGGGAGTGCCTGCGATCCCCACTATTCACCTTCGGTAGGCTGCCAGTCCGTCGATTCGGATCCCAGTTTCCAGCAGAACCTCGCCGCGTTCAGAGTGCGTAATGATCACAACCTAAGCTACGCCAGTTTCTTTCCGATCTTCTCTTTGGGCTTCGGTTACCGCTTTTGGTAGCTGATACCCAACAACTAAGGACTCGCGGAACTCCCGTGGAAGTTGCAATCAAAGAGGAGCCGCTTTCCTTGCTCAAATTCTGGAACAACCCACGATCTATCCGTTGAAGATACTATTTGGTGATCACAACCGCGTTGGTGGATGACACGGAAGAAGTGTGGGTCACATCTGTGACCAGGGTATCGACTATCGCATTTCAGGTAAACGTCGCGCCGACTGATGTGGGGAAGATGATCGGAAACAATACAGACAGCCAAATCCAGTAGGACATTAATGTCGGCGCGATGCGGGTCGACACAAAGACGCTGTATTGGTTGGAAATCGTCACAAGACGTTGAACTTCTCTTGCGTTTAGCGTCATCTCACTGGCAGAGGAAGGGTCGGAAGGCATGTCAAACGCTTTTCCTCAACGAACGATGATGCTCAGCACGGCCATCAGCCTGGGCGATTGTCTCGAGAGTGCAACCAAGAGAGACGAAAGCAGATTCAGAGACCTAAGCAGTCAAGTTCTGCAACGACTTGTTTCGAGTTGTCCGGCTGACGGCTAACCTGCTCTTTGTTGTGAGGAGACGAAGACTAACCCGCGGTTCCCTAATTCTACCCAAATGCGGCAGACTCCCCATCAAAAGGATTAGTGGCAGGAGTCGAATTGATGGGGAAGCAAGAGACACGCTAGATTCGGCGAGCAAATCGGCGCTGTACTCCTTCAGCTTTCTGTAGAGGGTCGTTTTCCCGATACCAAGTAGCTCTGCCGCCATTCTCTTATCACCGTTTGTCTGTCGCAGGGCGAGAAGAATTGCTCGCTTCTCCACGGTGGCAATGGGGACGACGTTATCTACCAAGCGATGGTTCTTTGGCTTTCTTGACGCATCGACAGCGGATTTCCGCTCTGCGTCTTTCGCTCGGCAAAAGGCTAGAATATTTTGCGGGAAATGATCGATTGCGAGCTCCGTCCCCGAGGATGAGATGCATGCCTGACCAATCGCCCTCTCAAGCTCCCGCGTGTTTTCTGGCCAATCATAAGTCTCAAGCACACGAAGAGTTTGGTGCGATATGGATCGAAAGATTCCGCTATTGTGCCCAATCTTTTCGAGAAACCGCTCTGCTAGAAAAACAATATCCCCTGGACGACGTCGGAGTGGTGGAATCCTCAAATTTACGACTGATAGAAGTCTGTAAAGATCAATGCGGAAGCGCCCCTCTCTAACCATCTGCATCAAATCCCGACCGGTCGCAGCCAGGATCCGGACGGAGAGATTGTGCGCTCGAGTTCCCCCCGCCGGACAAATTTTCCTTTCCTTGAGAGCCCTAACCAACCGCTCTTGCAGATCGAGAGTGAGGCCACTGATCTCGTCGAAAAAAACAGTCCCGCCCTCAGAAGCGGCCAGTAGCCCACGTGTGCCATGACCGACTGAAGCGCCCTTCAACCCACCAAAAAGCCTACTTTCCAGTAAGCTAGAGCTCATTAGACTACTATCGACAGTAACGAATGGCTTAGAACCATCCGGACCGTTCGAGTGAATAGATCTCGCCACGAGATCTTTGCCTGTCCCAGGCTCGCCAATAATCATTACAGGGTGTCTTGAACGGGCGACATTGGTTAAGGTCCGATAGAGATCTTCCATCTCTCGAGATTTTCCAAGCGCATCGCCCATTCCTGGCGGGCAATTGAGGCGCTGCTGTAGTTTACGACGTTCTACGTCAAAACACAGCCGCGTGGCTGCTCGCTCAAAAGCCCCCATCAGGACATGCAAGGGAAACGGCTTTGAGAGATAGTCGCAGGCTCCGGTCCGCATTGTCTCTACAACGGAGGCTATCGTGGCTGAGGCGCTCATCGCAATCAAGAGAGCGTTGGGACGCAGGGACTTCATCTCAGCGACGAGAGATTGACCTTCACCTTCCGGCCGCGTCAAATCCAACATCAGAATGGCAAACTCTTCCCGCTCAAGAATTCGCCGGGCAGCGAACATCGTCTCTGCCTCCACTGTTACAAATCCGAAGTGTTTCGCTGCTTCGCAGCACATTTGCCGCAGTTGATCGCTCTGATCCACGATGAGCAGACGGATGGGTTGAAGATTTGCGGGAAGATTCGTTGCGAAGGCGTTCGGTTGATTTCCGTCCGACTCTGCCCAGCTATTGCGTTGGCGCGCGGAGCAATCATGATTATCTAAATCAAGATTGGGATCTGATGACTGCGGTGAAAATGTTGTAGCTCTCTTGCCGGATTCGACGTTCATAGAGGCTGTATGACTCGACGGTGCGCTCATTTGTGCTCGAATTTTTCGTTAGGGATTTTGCTGCTGAAAATGCAACGCCTTTGAGAGAGATCGACGCAAACTAATTATTGCAGGCAACACTATCGATAATGTGTTGTTGCTCCCCTACCCAACATCCCACAAATGGGTGATAGCCAGTTTCCCTGCTAGGTGAAGCGCCCGTCTTAAATTAAACCTGGGGCCTCAGAGCCTCTTGAGACACCACACTGCGAGAACTAGTCCGGAGGTGAGTCCGGGCCGCGATAAATCTAACTAATGAGTCTCTTTTCGGTGACGATAATAGTCTAAGAGAAAGGAATTTTTCTTATGCCGATGGCATTGAGTATTGCTCTTGGGATGGTGGTTATTGCGCCGTTCTTCGGACGGTGGAGGGCGAGGATATGGCTTAAGAAAAATGCACTGGCGGAACGGCAGATTACCCGTTTGCCTCAGCCTGAGTTGCATGAGCCTAACGTTTAGGGAGTCTTTGCGCTCCGAGAAGATTGCGCTCTGGCTTGACGAAGTACCTCGTAAGGAGCGCCTTGCGAACCTCCATTCGTCAGGTACTACTTGAGACCCAACGTGTCCCAATGTGGTTGGGATGGACGCGAGAACGTGACTCGCCAAGCTCCTTTATCGAATGTCCCTGGTGTCAGGAGGTTTTTCGCAATTGAGAGTAGCATTTCTGCCGTGTCCGAATTGAGCGAAGCGTCATGTGGTCGAGCGGTAAGAGAAGATCAGGAAAACACCCAGTCCCATTTTGATTCCAAGCGTCGGACATAACCCTCTCTTTAATGGACGCAAACGCTTCACTTAGGCTCATACAAGCGAAAGAGCCAGAGCAGGTTGTTCGCAGAGGTCCCACATCCAAAAAAGAGTACCAACTGAACATTTCGTCAGTACTCAAATGGGGATTGAACTGCGCGCCGCTTATGTCAGTAAGCACCGAAACTATCCACTCCAGAGTGGAAGGAAGCATATCACCATACGATTGAGTCAGATCCGTGAGCAAGTAGCTTTTGCGCTGTCTACACCCGTCCTCCTCCTCGTACTCAAGAAGCAACACGCAAAGCTGGCCTCTTTTTGAGGTTTCCGTAGAATGACGACTCAAAACGATGTAGCGACAGTCTGGCATCAGCAAGATCCACATGCGACAGGTTAAAAACCGTCCGTTTTCGCGTAAGCTCTTCAGAGAAGAGGGCCCTCAACATACTTAATCGCCGGACTAAAGACTCAGCGACTTCGTTGATATCACCACTGTACCAAAACCTCGGAACAAGCTGAATGATCTTGAATAGCGAAGACGAACACTCTGTTTCAAAACGGGCGATCCACCTTTCCGCAACCTCCGCCGAGCATTCATTTGAGTGAAAGCGCTTGTCCAAGCTGAGCGATTCGCCTTGCCTGCTTTTTCGATTCCATTCTGGCCCTCCGAACAGGTGACCATTGTCAACGAAGACCGTAAGAAATGACGCATTCCCGTCTTCGGTAGTGTAGAGAGCTTGACGATGATCGCAATGGTTTGTCCACACGTCAAAGATGCTGATTCCCAGGTAGTCCTTCGAGTTAGCGACTCGACTACAAAAGGCATTTGGCAGCCATTCATAGACTTGTCCCGTTTTTTCGTCTCCCAGAAATTCAGATCCAAAATGTAATCCACTCTCGATTGCGCGATATCCCGAATGAGTTTCAAAAGAAATCCCGGTATTTTTTGTAATGAAATTGTGTGAGATGAATACGGTCTTCCATCGCGGACTTGGAAGTTTGAGCGCGTTCAGAAGCTCGCTTCCCAAAACTTCGTTTGCGAGAACGTTCGGGCCTTGTGGGTTGTTGAAAAATTTAACAACATATAACTTTCCATCATTACAGCGGATTAAGGCAGGTTGAGAGCCGCCACGCATTCTTCTAACGAACTGAACCGCATGGACGACGCCGGTGATTGATGGGATATTCTGGCGTGCTGATTCACGAACAACGGAAGACGACATTAGACCTCGGCAGATAAGGTGCGACATTAGGGGAAACAAATCAGACAATTGACAGAACCTAATTACGGTAACTTTCGTTTCTTTCCCTGTCAATAAGTAACCTCATCGTCCAAAAAGTGTCGCACCTTTAGTAATGAATTGGAGTTGCATTCTGAACCGGCCTTCGTCTTAAGTACTTCCATCGGAGCGGACTCGCCACTCTCAATAAATGTGTTTTCGACCCCGTCTCTTTTCTGTCCTTTCGTTCATGTTAATTCTCCGGGATACTCGCAGGAGAAATCAACGTTGAGAGAGGAGCGTCGCGCGCCGGTTAGGCATCTCTGGAGCCGTCGACATTGATGGAAAGATCAGCGAAACTGAGCTTTGATCGAACGAGTCAAGTGAACCCGTGACGGTGAGGGTACGAAAGTCAACCGGTATCATCTCAGCTCGGAACAGTTGACTGACAAGGTCTTGGTGATCCTTTTAGGAAAGTCCCGAAGGTGAGTCCGCCGTCGTAACAATATTCAATCCATATCGCGTCTTAGCGGCAACTCCCATCGCCGATAGCAATATCCTAAGCGCTCGAGCCGTCCGGCCGCCCTTCCCGATAACCTTGCCCGCGTCGCTTGCGGCAACGGTTGCCTGAAAAGTTGTCCCGCCGTTCGCGTTTGCCGATGTGACATTTACTTGGTTCGACTTATCCACAAGCACAGTAATTATCCGAAGCAAAAGTCTTTCCACGTTTGGATCGTTGGCCATCCCAAATCTTATCAGCGGACACGGTCTGTCCTTGCTTGGATTGGCACAGCCCATCGCGTGCCCGCCCTCTCATTTTGGTGACGAGGTATCGGCGAAGCGGTGCGATGCTGATGACCTGACCTTGGAGCTTTTCGCCGGCCATCTACACACGACTTCTCATGTTCAATTCTGAATTGCCGACAAGAGCTTTGCGGTTTCTTCAAGGGCTGTCGTCCCGTTTTGGAACTTCTGCTTGGCTCGTTCAACTCGGTTCGGCTGTCCGAAGGAGCTCGGAGTATGAAAGCCAGCACCTTGAAAGGACCGTCGCTCGCAAGCACCGGCATTGCCAACGCTTTTGCCAACGCATCCGTTCCGGAGCTGGAAACATGGGTGGCGTCGGTGGCGTAGCCAGCCTGGCGTATGCGGCGGCAATGGTGGAGACCTCGTTGACTGAGACGAATGGTGTGGCGAGAAATTTGCCTTCCGCTGGGCAATTGCCGAGCACGGCGAGAAGGCCCGCGGCAGAGTTTACGCTGGCGCCAGGATCACCGCCCAGAGCATATAAATAAACATGGCTGCCGGGATTGCAGCTGTATGCGCCAGTGATGGTGAAGCCGCCGCTGGAGTCAGTGAGGACATAGGCGCCGATAGTATCCGAGTTGCCCGTGGAGGCGGGATCGAGCAGAGAGAGAGAGAGAGAGAAGGTTGACCATAACCTGTGGTGCCCGCGGCGAAGAGATAAACATGGGCGCCTGCGATCGGCTGCTGTCCCCCGTGGAGGTTGCCCGTATGGACATGCCCCCTACAGGAGGAGGAGTGGTGGGGCTGAGGGAACAGCCGGTGAGAAGAATGCCAAGTGAAAACGAAAGTGAGAGCGCGGCGAATGCCTGGAGACGCATGGAAGGTCCTTTCAAGGTGCTGGCTTTCATACTCCGAGCT
>JAOAPI010000178.1 GCA_025462865.1 Candidatus Sulfotelmatobacter sp.
CTGATTCAGGATGTTTTCTGCTAACAGGGGTTTTTGGGGGTTTGCCGGACAGCCTCTAAACCGCGCAACTGACTGAAAAGGTTGGTTGCGGGGGAAGGATTTGAACCTTCGACCTTTGGGTTATGAGTTCAATAGTTGGTTCTGGATGGATAGCGTTATTGCGAAAAATCAATCACATACAGTCTCCATGTACTTGATAATATCGACTGATTCCGGATCTCCTGTTAGCAATCTGTTAGCACTCCTTCGGTCTCAGCCGACACGACTCAATCCCATAATCGCGGTCCGAGCGCCCGGCCGTTTCAAAACCCTGGCACATCAAGTTTCTGGCCTTCCAGTTCATCGCGCTTGTGATTCTACGACAGTTCTCGACACCTTTCAACAGCCTTAGACAGTTTCGACAATTTACGACAGTTTTCGACAGCCCCTCCTTTTTTGAGCGCTTGTGCTATTCTAGGTTTGTCCGAAACATGTATACATTTTTCGGACGCCAAGACTTGAAGGATCTGTCCGAAATATGAGTACAAATATCGGACAAACAACGCTGCCGTACCGAGGCCCGAGCCTCGACCTCAGGCGGAGCATTCTCGACCGCATGAAGGACGACAAATCCATCCGCGTGTGGACGCCGAACGACTTCCTCGATCTCGGCGCAAGATCTGCCGTGGACAAAGCGCTTCAGCGGCTCGTGCTTGCCGGCGGTATCCGGCGCATCGATCGCGGGCTGTACGATGTGCCCCGCGCTAACTCGCTGACAGGCAAACCGAGCACCCCCGATTACACCGCAATCATCGATGCTGTCGCGCGGCGCGAAAAAGCTCGATTTCTTCCGGATGGAATCACGGCGGCCAACCAACTGGGCCTTACCGACGCAGTACCGGCAAAAGTCACAGTTCACACAGACGCCCGGCTGCGCCCGATTCACCTCGATAGACTCGTCATCAACTTCAAACCGACTGCTCCGAGCCGGCTGTATTGGGCGGGCCGTCCGGCGATGCGAATCGTCCAGGCGCTTCACTGGCTCCACGATATGCTTCCAGCGGACGGTGATTCAATTCTCCAGCGGATCAGGAGAATTCTGGACGACCCAAAACAAGGAACGGCGATTCGTGACGATCTTCGGAACGGTCTCGATGCACTACACGGGTGGATGCGCGACTTGGTGACCAGACTTCTTCGGAATGCGGATCAGTCGGATCTCACCGCCCGCAAAAATTTCTCCGCATCCACCAATACGACGAAACCAGCAGCGCGCGATGGCTCAACGAGGCGATCGTGATGAATCCCGGTTTTTCGGAGTTTCTCAGAGCAGCACCACGAGACCGCCGTGACGTGTTCCTCGGCGCGGCAACTCGACTCGGCACGCCGGAACAGAACGTCGAAAAGGATTTTTGGGTCACTTGGACGCTCGATGTACTTTTCAATGGACTCCCCGCTGGCCATCCTCGTTTTCTCTTCAAAGGTGGAACTTCGTTGTCGAAGGCCTACGGGCTGATCTCGCGATTTTCCGAAGACATCGATATCACGGTCTTTCGTGAGGACCTCGGGCAGGAGGCGTCCTTACCGGAGCTCGAAGCGCTGAGCCGAAAGAAGCGCCAGGCGAGACTGGATGCGATTAAGGAGACCTGCCGCCATTACATCCAAAACACGCTCGCCCAGCAATTTGAAGAGGCTGTGCAAGGAACTCTCGCCGAATCGAAGGTCGAAGCGAACGTTCCCAGCGTCGTCGTTGACCCTGATGATCTGGATGGACAGAGCCTGTTGTTCTGGTATCCCACAGTTACCGCGGGACGCGACGAGTACATTCGCCCCGCCGTGAAGATCGAGTCGGGAGCCAAATCAGCTCTCGATCCGCACGAAGACCTGGGCATCGTTCCCTACGTTTCGGAGGAGGTGCCGCAACTTGCACTTCGCGCCGAACACATCACGACGGTCGTCGCGGAGCGAACTTTCTGGGATAAGGTCATCATCATCCACGGGGTGAGGAGGTGGTTCGAAAAACGCGGTGTGCTTCGCGGCGAGGGGCAACGCGTTTCACGCCACTACTACGACCTCCATCGGATTTTTCAATCGGAACTCGGAGCGCGAGCCGTCGCAGATCGTGCACTGAGTGTGGACTGCGTGGCCCACGCGCGGATGTTCTTCAATAGCCCGGACCTCGGCCTCGATCGCGCAGTTCCAGGAACCTTCTCGTTGATGCCGGCCGACGAAATGATCGAAGACCTTCGCCGCGACTACAGCCGCATGGCCGGGATGATCATCGGCGATCCGCCGGCATTTAACGATGTGATAGTTTCGATTGCCGCTCTTGAAGAAGAGCTGAACCGATGACTGGCTCGCTGCTGAGCACCTCGCTGAACGGGAAGGCAATCTCTAGGGCAAGTTATTGATTTCATGGAGCGGGAGACGGGACTCGAACTCGCGTGACCAGCTCGGGAATATGAGCGTCGATTGTAAATAAATGACTTAGGCGTTTATGGCGCTGTTTTCTGGTCAAATAAATCTATATTTCTCAATGGCGCGTTCTGATTTTCCTGGTTATTGAGGTAAACGAGGTAACGACTCGGCCTCGGATTCTGCAGTCGTAATGGTCGAGAGCGCCAACATTTAACGACGGTGGAGTCTATCTGCGTCATCAGAGGCCCGAGAAATACGACAGCAACAACCCGCCAGACACTGGGGTCAAAGCGCTCTGTCGCGAATTCATGTGTCGGACGGCTTGTTAGGGTGTTGGTCGTAAGTTGACTTGCAAACCGAGTTACGTCACCCCTCGCGGCCTACGAGCCGGGTGACGATCGCAACGAGAAGGCTTACCGATACACCACAAATCAATACTCCGAGAATGCTCTCGATCGGACCCAGCAAGCGCCACTTTGACGGGAGGATGATGTCGCCATAGCCAACCGTTGCGTAACTGCTCGCTGAAAAATACAAAGCGGATGCCCATGACGGGAAGCAAAGCCAACGATAACAGCACGCCCACAATAGAACTTGTAAACCCTGTAGGGCGATTAGCGCCATTGTGAGTCGCACGACCAGCACGGCAATGTGCAAAGGCCCGAGCTTGTGAATGTCGCCTGCCACAGCCCGTCGTGCCCAGGTTATTAGCGTGGCCATCCCCCCACTCTGCAACCACAGGGTAAGCATCACGAGAACGAACGCCGCGCCAAGCTGATGAATAAGAAGCATTGCCCGAACACTGTTCCTTTACTTCCACCCGCCGCCGAGCGCTTTATAGAGTTGAACTAAGCTCTGGTATTCGTTGTTTCGCGCCTGCGCAAACGTGAGTTCCGCTTGAAACAACGATCGCTGGCTATCGAGTACGTCGAGATAAGTCGCGGTCCCGCCGCGATAGCGCATCAGAGACACGTCGACTGACTCTTGAAGATCCTTGACGGTTTGTTCTTGGCGCTCGCGGACGCCATGATATTTTTCGTAGCCAATCAGGGCGTCAGATACATCGCCGAACGCGCGCTGGATGGTCTGCTGGTAACTGATCAGAGCTTGCCGCTCTTGCGATTTCGCATACCGCAGATTGTTCGGCAGGGCGCCGCCCGTAAAAACCGGCTGCGCAGCACTTGCCGCGTAGCTTCCGATTCCGGGCGGAGCCGGGATATTCGATCCCAAAAAAGAGCTATGTCCCCATGCCCCACCTAAAGCGCCTTGAAGGGATATTTGTGGAAAGAACATCGCCTTAGCCACTCCGATGTTCGCGTTCGCAGCAACCAGGTTCTGTTCCGCGGCGCGGATGTCCGGCCTGCGCTCGAGCAGATCCGAAGTCAGGCCGGCCGGCAATTGCGGCGGAAGAGTCTCGCTCCATTGCAGTCCATTCGGGGTCGTTGTTCCGAGCGCTGTTCCGCGAGGTACGCCCTGCGGATAATTTCCCAGCAGAATGTTGATCGCGTCCTCAGTCTGTCCGATTTGTCGCTCCAAGTCTGGGATCTGTGCGTTCGCCGTATCGAGCACTTGTCGCGACTGAAGCACGTCCAGTCTCGTGCCTACTCCATGGGTGAGCCGCAGCTCGGTGAGCTGGACAGAGTTCTCCTGGGTCTGTACCGTCTCCTTTGAAATCTGAAGCTGCAAATCGAGGTCGCGAAGCAGAAAGTAATCGCTCGCCAAATCGCTGACCAGAGTCAGAATTACGGTCTGCTGGGCGTCTTCCGTCGCGAGCAGTTGGGCACGGGCCGCTTCGGTCGCGCGTCGATAGCGACCGAATAGGTCCACCTGAAAGACGACATCCGCGGCGAGCGAAAAAATGTTGGACTTGATGTTCTGCTCAGTCTTGCCGCCGCTGAAGGTGGGATCGACCGAAACCTGCGGGAACTGGTTGGATCGCACGATACCAACCTGCGCTCTTGCGGCGTTGACGCGCTCGACAGCCAGTTGCAGATCATAGTTCTGCTTCAGCGCCGTGCGGATCAGTTCCTGCAATTGAGGATCGTGGAATACTTTCCACCAGGGCAGATCGGCGAACGATTCGGTTTGCGCGGTCTGCTGAGATTCATCAGGACCATGGAACGCTGTAGGCGTCTGTATCACCGGACGATGATAGTTCGGTCCGACTGTGCAGGCGGAGAGCAACGCCGCCGGAATGGAAATCGCAATATAGTGGAAAACTCTCATATCAGTCTCCTTGAGCCGGTGAAGGCAAAGTTTGCGTGTCGATGGCCCGCGGTTTCGCACCCGACAGTTTCTCCACTACGACGAAAATGGCGGGAACGAAGAACCGGCCGATGAACGTCTCCGCCACCATGCCCCCAATGACGGTGGTACCGATTATCTGGCGCGCGATCGATCCTGCGCCGGATGCGATCCACAGCGGTATGCACCCAACGATGAATGCGAGCGCGGTCATCATAAGCGGTCGGAAGCGAACCCTCGCCCCTTCGAGCGCGGCCTCGACCAGCGGTTCACCTTTTTCGTAGAGTTCCTTGGAAAAAGCGACAATCAGAATCGAATTTTTCGCGCCCAGGCCGATTAGCATCACCAGACCGATCTGCATGTAGACGTCGTTTTCGAGCTGCACCATGTAGGCTGGTAGGAACGCGGCCAGCAGTACGCGGCGCAGCCACAGCGTGGCCACTGCGCCGAAGACCGCCACCGGCGTGCTCAGCAGCACACTCCAGGGCAGCGACCAGCTCTCGTACAGTGCTGCAAGAACTAGAAAGACGAAGAGCAGAGAGAAGCCGAAGATTACCCAGGAAGGCACACCTTGCCGCGCCTGCTGCTCCTGATATGAAATGCCCAGATAGTCAAAGCCCATTTCGCGGGGCATCGTTTGCTTGAAAACTTCTTCCAGGGCTGCCGTTGCCTGATCCGAGCTGTAGCCCAGGGCGGCGCTGCCGTTGATCTGCGCGGACCGGTACTCGTTGTAGCGCATCGTGAACTCAGGGCCCGAGGTGGTCTCGAATCTAGCCAATGCGGAAAGCGGCAGCGCCTCGCCCTGGTTGTTGCGCACGTAAAACTGCCCCAGGTTCCCCGTATTCGCTCGGTAGGGCGCCTCGGACTCTACGTACACCTGCCAGGTGCGGCCAAATTCGTTGTAATAGTTAACGAACAGACCGCCCATGTACGCCTGAATGGTGTTGTAGACATCGGTCAATGCCACGCCTTGCTTCAGCACTTTCTCGCGATCCACCCGTATGAACTGCTGGGGCACACTCGGCAGAAAGGTGGTGAAGATGGAACCGATTTCCGGACGCTTCCGGGCGGCCTCCAAAAATTTGTTCAAATTATGCGCCAGAAACTCGACGTCCTTGCCCGCGCGATCTTCCAGCACAAAGGTAAAGCCGCCGGCAGTGCCGACGCCCGGTATCGCCGGCGGTGAGAAACTGAAAACAGTTCCTACCGGCAGATTCCTGAGTTCCTGGTTCAAGCGCGCCTTGATCGCTTGAAACTGTTCGTCCCGGCTCTTACGCTCACCCCAGGACTTCAAACTAACCCAAAAGAACGCGTCGTAACTGATCCGTTCGTAGGCGAGTAAACTAAAACCAATCACGCTCGTGGTGTACTCGACACCCGGTGTGTTTGCAAGAATCTTCTCCACCTGTGCCGCTGCTGCGCTGGTGCGTTCCTGCGAAGCCGCATTGGGAAGCTGCATGTTGACGTAGAGATAACCCTGGTCTTCATCTGGCAAGAAGCTGGAGGGAAGCCGGACGGCAAAGAGGACTCCACTGACGACGCAGATAGCAAGCAGCCCGAGTACGAGCGCGCCCTTCCGGATTACGGCGCCGGACCAGCGGACGAACCCGTTGGCGGAGCGCTCGAAATAGTCATTGAATGCGCCAAAAAACCTCCCCAGGACCCCGCCGCGTTTCCGCGCTTCGTGCGTTGGGCGCAATAATAAGCCTGCGAGCGCCGGGCTGAGCGTCAGCGCATTGAAGGCCGAAAGCATTACCGATATGGCGATAATCAGCGCGAATTGTTGATATAGCCTTCCCGTGATGCCGGGGATGAAAGCTGTTGGCACGAAAACCGACGCCAGAACCAGCGCGATACCGATGACCGGTCCGGAAAGCTCGTCCATAGCTTTTTGAGCCGCGTCCTTAGGGGCCAGCCCCTCCTCGATGTAGCGCTGGACGCCTTCGACGACCACAATGGCGTCGTCGACCACCAGGCCGATCGCCAACACCAGGCCCAACATCGAAAGCGTATTGACCGAGAAGCCGAACAGCGGGAACAAAACAAACGTGCCAATCAGCGAAACGGGTACGGCCAGCATGGGGATCATGGTGGCGCGCCAGTCTTGCAGGAACAGATAGACCACGAAGATCACCAATACGATTGCGATCACCAGGGTTTCCGCGATCTCCTTCATGCCCTCCGTAACGGGGAGTGTTTGATCGAGCGAAATGGCGTAATCCATATCATCGGGGAAGCGCTGCTTCATTTGGGCCATGAGCTTTCGGACTTCGGCAACGGTTTGAACAGCGTTGGTTCCCGGCAATTGATAAACGGCAATTCCGGCAGCAGGCTTGCCATTTAGCCGACAGAGCACGCTGTAGTCCTGCGTGCCAAGCTCGACTCGGGCGACGTCTTTCACGCGAACGATCCCGCCATTGGGTGTTTCGCGCACGATGACATTGCCGAATTCCGCTGGTGAGGCGAGACGCCCCTGAGCGCGCACTGCGTATGTAAATTGCTGGTTCGGCGGAGCCGGCTCGCCTCCAACCTGGCCAGCCGGATTGACGGTGTTCTGGGCCTTGATCGCGTTAGCAATGTCGGTGACCGTGATGCCTAGCTTCGCCAATTGGTCAGGATTCACCCAGAGCCTCATGGCATATTGCCCCGGGCCGAAGATCTGCGTTTGTCCTACGCCGTACGAACGTGCGATCGGATCGTTGAGACTGATGTAGGCGTAGTTAGATACGTACGTTGCATCATGAGTGCCGTGCGGCGAGTATACGGCGATCAGCATCAGCGGAGCGGTGGTCGACTTCTTGAGGCTAATTCCATAGCTGTTCACTTCGGGCGGCAACTGACCAGTAGCCAGTTGTTCACGCGACTGTGTGAGCAACAGGTCCGCATTGGGATCCGTTTTGAGATCGAAATCGACGATCAGAGTGGTTGTCTGATTGGAAGTGGCGTTCAGGGAGTACATGTAGGTCATGTTGTCCACGCCGTTGACTTGCTGCTCGATGGGCACGGCGACCGCGTCTTCCAGCGTCCTGGCGTCTGCGCCGGGATAGGTGGCCTGTAGCCTGATCTCGGGTGGGGCGATGTTCGGAAACTGCGCGATAGGCAAGGCCACAATGGTCACCGCGCCGACAATCACCGTAAGAATCGCGATGACCATCGCCACGATGGGACGCTTGATGAAAAACTTGGACATGTTCTTGACTCCTTACTTGGTGTTGCCGTTGAATGGCTTGGTTCGCACCGCCATCCCCGGCCGGAGGTTTTGCTGGCCTTCGGCGATCACGCGCTCGCCGGGATTCAAGCCGGCTTGGATCACCCACATCGTGCCTGTGCGATCGCCGACGTGAACCGTTCGAACGGCGACCTTGCCGTCGTCCCCGACAACGTAAACGACATAGCTGCCCTGCTGCTCATTCACCGCGGCTTGCGGAATCAGTAGAGCGTTCTTCTGCACGCGCATGGTGGCGCGCACTTTGCCGTACTGCCCCGGCCGAAGCACATTTCCGGGATTCGCGAACAGCGCTGCTAGCTGGATCGCGCCCGTATTTTGATTCACCTGGCGATCCGCAAAATAAAACTCACCCGCGTGTGAATACTTGGTTCCATCAGCCAGAATCAACTGCAATTTCCAGTGCTCCGCGTTGGAACCCGAGAACTGTTTCCGTAGCGCGAGATATTCCTGCTCGCTGACGCTGAAATAATCTCTGATGGGATCGAGTGTCGAAATGGTGGTCAGTGTTCCGCTGTTGGTCCCGACTAAGTCGCCCACCTGCGCTTGTGCAATGCCGGCGACGCCGTTGATGGGCGACACTATGCGCGTGAAATTAAGATTGATCGTGGCGGTTTCAACTGCCGCTTGATTGGCCTGAATTTGTGCCTTCGCAGCGCTGATCGCCGCCTTCGCGGCCTGCACTTGCGCCTTGTTGGCAAGATTCGTCTGAACCGCATGGTCGAAATCTTGCTTGCTGACTGCATCCGCTTTTGCAAGCGGACCATATTTCTGCACGTCGAGCTGGCTCTTGAGTTCGTTAGCCTCTGCCGTCGCGAGCTGCGCTTCACCCTGAACCAGTTGCGCTTCCGCCTGCGCTAGCTGGCCTTTTGCCTGGTCGAGCGCAGCCTGAAATGTGCGAGGATCGATTTCAAAGAGAAGTTGTCCCTTTGTGACGTACGATCCTTCCTTGTAGTTCTGCGTGAGAAGGTAGCCGGTGACCTGAGCTTTGATGTCGGCATTTACTTGCCCGGTCAGAGTTCCGATCCATTCTCCGCAAACGGGAACGTCTCTCTGTTCGACGGGCGCGACCTCCGCTACTGGCAGCGGTGCTGCCTGCGCTTTGGGCTTGGCTCTCAGATGAGTGGCGACAATGAGCAGCAGGGCCGCCGCTAAGAGGGCGGCTGATGCCCATGCGACGGGTTTCAGTCTTATTACCGAATTGGGTTTCATTCACTGTTCTCCTGATCTGGGGACTTTGGTCTCGGGGCGAATTTCGTTCGCCGTGGCTGCTCCGCGCCGTTGAAAGGCTGCGTGCCGGTGATTTCTTCGACCAGTGCGGTCATGGCGACGCCCTCTGCGATCAAACGTGCTCCCGCCTGATGCATGGCCGATAAAAGCTTGCACCCAGCTTCGTCGACGCCTGTAACCTGCCTCATGTCGACTTCGATTTGTTTGTTGGCGCACGATGAAGAGCGCCACACATGTTCTGTTTCCGCGACCCATGGGCCTCCGAGTTTGCCTGCAAGCTCCAGGCGGTAGAGCGTGCCATCTTCATGAACCGTGACTCGTAACATCGTGTTCCACTGCCAGAGATGCTCGGGTTGCGCCAAATCTGAGGATTCTGGGAACCGGCCCGATTACAATGACTTACCCATGAACAGCACGCCTGAAGGGCATCCTATCGGAGTGACAGGTTCCATCCGAGTGACGGCTGTCAACAAAACGGACAACGCCCAGGGCGCACATCTCGGCGGCCGCGCGCGCTCATGCGCAACCCGCTGAATCTCTTGGCTCGGGTTTGGGATCAATCCGGTAGCGTAATTGCGAGAGATAATATTCGTGGGGTGCAGCGACGTGGAAGTAGCCCCTGCACATGAGCGACTTGCCGCTCGATACGAAGCGCTGATCCGTCTGGCAGAAGTAATCCGATCCCATCCCGAGGAAGGGGCTTTGTTCCAGACCTTAGCAAGCGAATTGCACGATGTGGTTGAATTCGACGCTTTCTGTCAGTTCGACGGTGCGGCTAATTGGGTCCAGTGGCATTTTGGTGGACCTTATAAGAGCAAGCTGGAGGCCCGGCGTCTAGAGCCTGTTCCCAAAGAGGAAACGGGTTCGTGGTGGGTGTACCAGAATCAACAGCCAATCGTAGTCAGCCTCAGCAGTCCGGACAATCGTTTTCCGCGGATGCGCGATTGGCTCACAAAACTTGACCTCAAGTCGTCGTGTACGCTACCGCTGAGCACCGCACATCGGCAGTTGGGAAGTCTCTCCTTCGTAAGCCATCTCGAGGAAGCTTATCCGGCGGAGGAACAACGGTTTTTATCGCTGGTTGCCAATCAGATCGCTTTAGCAATGGACGACCGTCGGGCGCAACAACGGTTGAGTCTTCTTCTCGATTTAACGAATCGGGTCATGAGCAAGCTGGAGTTACGCGATTTGCTTCAGGAAATTTCCGCGAGCATTCGCCAGGTTATGCACTGCGACACCGCCGCAGTGGGTCTCCCCGATCGGGAAACGGGCGAAATGCATCGGTACGTCATGGATTTTTCCGAAGCTGTACCTCATAGTGACGTAGATCCAAACCGCCCAAAGATCGGAGAGTCGGAAGTTATCCGAGAGTTCGCTCAACAGGTCTTCCGCACGGGCCGGAGCGTTGTTCTCAGCAAAGAGGAACTCGCTGCCGAGCCCAGAGCCATCGCGATGGGGTTCACTTGCATTTGCCTCCTACCCCTGATCAGCCGTGAGCGCGTGCTGGGCGTACTATCTCTTGGCAGCTTAAGGGAGAATGTGTTTACGGAAGATGATCTTGGATTCCTTGGTCAGGTTGCCAATCAAATTGCGCTTGCCGTGGAAAATGCCTCCGCATACGGCGAGATTTCGCAATTGAAAGACAGACTCGCGCGGGAAAACGTGTATCTGGAAAGCGAGATCCGGAGCGAACTTTATTTCGAGGATATCGTCGGTAACAGTGAACCGCTACACCGTGTCCTGCGGGAAATTGAGACGGTCGCGCCAGCCGATTCCACGGTGTTGATCTGCGGCGAAACCGGCACCGGGAAGGAACTGATTGCGCGAGCTGTGCACAATCTCAGCTCTCGCAAATCGAACGCGTTTGTAAAACTGAATTGCGCGGCGATTCCGACAGGCTTATTGGAAAGCGAGCTCTTCGGCCACGAAAAAGGCGCGTTCACCGGCGCGGTCACGCAGCGTGTGGGGCGCTTCGAGTTGGCGCACCGCGGAACCATCTTCCTCGACGAGATTGGGGAAATTCCTCTTGAGCTGCAACCGAAGCTTCTGCGCGTTCTGCAGGAACGCGAGTTCGAACGCCTGGGCAGCACACGCACTCTTCGCACAGATGCCCGCCTCATTGCCGCAACGAATCGCGATCTGAAAGCAATGGTCGAAGACCAAAAATTTCGGTCCGATTTGTATTACCGGCTAAATGTCTTTCCCATCAGAGTGCCGGCGCTGCGCGAGCGAAAGGAAGACATTCCCTTGCTGGTCCGTCACTTCGTTCAGGAATTCAGCCGGCGCAATAACCGCGTGATCGACACCATCCCGTCTGAAACTATGGAGGCTTTGCTCCGCTATCACTGGCCGGGAAATATTCGAGAACTGCAAAATGTGATCGAGCGGGCAGTCATCATTTCTAAAGGTCCTGTACTGCAGGTTGGCCTTGCCGAACTCAAGCTGGATGTCAGTACAAAAACCAATCCGGCGATTACGAAGGCCAGTTCGGGCCATCACGAAAGTCTTCAGGAAGCGCTGGACGAGACGGAACGAGTCCAGATTCTGCAAGCCCTCGAAGAGGCGAATGGGATGGTTGGGGGACCAAACGGTGCCGCTGCTCGCCTTGGGATCAAACGCACCACACTGCACGTTCGCATGCAGAAACTGGGTATTCATGTGTCGCGCACGGCTATTGATGAACGCAGGTAAACTCTTGAGTAATTCAATAGCTTGCCGCTTAGGTCAACGTGGATCATTCCCTTGAAACAGGAGATATTTTTTTATAGCTAGCTCACCGCGGCCCAGCTGCGAACGGCGGAGTTAAGATGAGTGAAGCGCGCGTAAGCAGTTCCCTTAAGGACCTTTGTGTCGCATACCACATCCGAGTGGGGCTCGATTAAGCTCACTTTCCGCAGCTGCCCGGTTAACAGGATCTCGGCGTCACTATCGGAGTCCATCCAGAGCTGTTCTCTAATAGCATCCGCCCGGCTCTTCCTCGGAGCAATCGCATACAAATAGGCTGAGTTTCCTCCAATCTTCATCTCGCCCGCAAAACGAAATTCATAGTTGGCCGGACTAATCGCGATTGAAGATGCGGGCAGTTGTTTCCATCTGGTCCCGGTTTTAAAAAACCCGATAAGTACCCGCTTTCTTATCGCCCGGGGGTGGGTCTTGCCAGCGGCGTGGGCGTGGCGCGTGCTAGGCTCGGTCGGATTCGAAACGACACTGGACACGGCCTGAGCGTGTTGCCTCTGCCGAGTTGTACTATCCTGTGGTGTTCGGGGCGAGATTCGAACTCGCAACATTGCGGCCCTCGACCGCACGCGTCTACCAGTTGCGCCATCGATGATTCAAGTTTTGTCACGGGAGTTGAACTGTTCGTTGATGGCGGCCGAGCGCAAATCTAGTCAACGAGGGGTTTCATGAGTCGAGCGAGGGCTCAGCACATTGGGGACTACGCGGTTGTGACGGCCAGCGTGGCGCACTGCATGTCAGTCGGCCAAGCGTTGGGATATCAACTATTTCCGTATTGCCCGATACCTCGTTACCTCGAAAAGTGGGTTGTCTAAATTGAGCAAGTCTTGTAAACCATTGAAAAGATGGAGCGGGAGACGGGACTCGAACCCGCGTGTCCAGCTTGGGAAGCTGGCATTCTTCCACTGAATTAATGGCGCGCTTTGCTGGCGCGACCAACGTCGTGGTATGGCTTAACCACCTCGCAACCTCACAATCCTGCCAGAGGCATCGAAAGCTCTCCTTGCCGACGAAGGGACGACGTTCGTCTAACTAGCCCGCAGATTCCTGCCGCCGCACTCTGCAGAAGCCTGTTGTCGGCACAACGTTCCGGGTTTCGGAATCACGAAGGTGGAGAAGGGTCCGCGAAAGTTATGCTCGAGGCGGTCTTTGGGTTTCCTCAGTTTGTTAGCAAATCGGGAAAAGCCTGTTCAGATAGCCGTAACTGATTGATTTAATTGGTTGCGGGGGAAAGATTTGAACCTTCGACCTTTGGGTTATGAGTTCAATAGTTGGTTCTGGATGGATAGCGTTATTGCGAAGAATCAATCACATACGGTCTCCATGTGTTGGATAATATCGATTGTTTCTGGATCTCTTGTTAGCAATTTGTTAGCACTTTTCGGTCTGCAGCCGACGCGACTCAATCCCAATAATCGCGGTCCGAGCGCTGGCCGTGTCAAACCCCGGTACGCCAAGTTTCCGGCGTTCTAGTTCATGGCGCTTGCGTCGTCGCCGTGCCTCCAGCACAGAACACCCCCTTCGCAGCTCGGCGCGACAAAGACTGGGCGAGTAAAGCCTCGCCGAGATCCGCCGCCAGCCCGAACTCTGGAGTTTCGTAAGCGGCCGGTAAGTACCGTCTTCCCGTACATAGTTCAGAGACATCATCCTTGAGGAGGCAGCAGGATTGAGCCTGGGAGGGTTGATGGCAACGGCGCGAAGAATGGAGACTGATCAAGTCAGT